>JAIESQ010000022.1 GCA_019745975.1 Pirellulales bacterium | reverse complement strand
CGCACCAATGCTAATCGTTGGCATCGATCACGAACCGCGCCGCAGAGACTGGTGTGCTTCGCACACCCTACAAAATCGCTCGTCGTGCCGTGGTGCCGTTGTGGTGAATCCCGTCGTCGCACGCGGGCCGGAAACTGATCGGGCGCCGGTTGGACAGCGCCCTGGGTTGGCGTTCTGTCGCCGCGGCGCGGCTCGGTGGTTCACTTGCGACACGGTTCCGTGGGTTGCACCCACGGCTAAGCGATTTCGCCGCGTGCGCGGCTAAGACCTGATGCCGCATCGCACGCACGGCGGAGGGGGACAGTCCCCAGCCGAGTCGCACGCGCTAGCGCGCGGGATAAATCCCGCGGCTAACAATGTAATTCACATCCGCTTGGTTAGATCGTCGTTGGTTGCGCCGTCACTCGATCGCCTTGGGGTACAACAGCGCGCGGATCGCCGGCTCCTGGCAGTTCTCGGGCGTGGCCAGGGCTTCTTGCGTTTCGATCCGCGCTTCGACTTTGTGGCCCAGCAGGTGCTCGTGCATCGCGCGCACGGCGTCGTAGCCCATCCGCACCGGGTCTTGCAGCACGGTGCCGTGGACTTCGCCTTTCTCGATCCCCTGGGCGATGTTCTCGCCGGCGTCGAAGCCGATGAACTTCACCTTGCCGGCCAGGCCCGCACGGCGAAGCACGGTCAGCATGCCGGAAGTTGTCGATTGGTTCGGGCAGAAGATGCCGCCCACCTCTTGACCGTGGACCGAGAGGAGATTCTCGGCCAGCGCGATAGCGTCGCTCTCGTTCGGACCGGCGTATTTGTCTCGTTCCAAGAACTTGATGTCGGGGAATTTGGCCAGGGCGTCGAGAAAGCCCTGCTCGCGTTCCTCGGTGCTGCGGCTGTTGAGGTCGTACCGCATGAGGATGACGTTGCCGCGCCCGTCGAGCAGCCTGGCCAGGTGCTCGCCGGCCCGCTGACCACCGCGGTAGTTGTTCGTGGCGACATAGCTGACGATGCCCGAAAGGTCGTCGAGCCCCGAATCAAAGATCACGACAGGCACCTTAGCGGCCAACACCTGGTCGACCGGCTTGCGCATCGCCCGGGCGTCGAGCGGGGCCAGGCAGATGCCGTCGTAGCCGTCGGCCAGAAAGCTCTCGACCATTTTGATCTGTTCGCCGATGTCCCCCTCGCTGGCTGGGCCCTTCCAGGTAATCTCCAGGTCGTCGAACTCGTCGTCGGCCTGCTTGGCGCCGGCGTGCACCGAGTACCAGAAGTCGTGGCTCGTCCCTTTGGGGATGACGGCGACGCGAAACTTGCGTGCGGCGCCTGCGGAACTGCTGCCGCTCGAGCCGGAACAACCTGCCAGGCCGGCCAGTGAAGCGGCGACCACGACGAACGACAACAACCGCGCGATCCTGCGCATGAACGATTTCCCCCAAAACTAGCGGGCAGACAATTCCCAAGATGCAATCACAAAACTGGCATGAACTGGCTTGGCGTACCACCGCAAGAAGCGACAGGCAGTGCCATGCCGAACGTTGCACTGCTGGGCAAGCCAGCAGTGGCACCCGAAGCAAGCTTTGGTAGTGCCTCCAGTGGTCGAGAATAACCATGCCACCACCGGCCGGCAATGTTTGGTATGTTGGGCGGGATTGTATTGTTCGGAATCGGCATGAATCTAAGCCGAGCAAGCTAGCGCGCGGGACAAGTCCCGCGGCTAACGAATCGAGCGGTAAGAGTTCCCATGGACAACAACCCCGCCAAATCGTCCGATCTTGTCCCGCGCGTCATCGATGCTTGGGCCCAGCCGGCGCTGAAGCACCTGTTCCATCGCGTGCCGGAGATCAGCCGCTTGTTCGCGCAGTCGGGCGCGACGGCGCTGTTGGAAACCGGCGTGACGCCCGAGCAGATGATCGCGCAGATGGACGCCGCGGGGGTCGAGACGGTGCTCTTGTCGGCCTGGCACCGGCCGGGAGGCTGGGTGATCACCAACGACGAAGTCGCCGAGATGTGCCGGGCGTTTCCGGGCCGCTTCGAGGGGGTGGCCGCGGTCGATCTCGAGAAGCCGTTGGCGGCGGTACACGAGCTCGATCGCGCCGTGCACGAGTTGGGCTTTCGCGCGCTGCGGGTTATCCCTTGGCTATGGAACCGCCCGCCGAACGACAAGCTGTACTATCCGCTGTACGTCAAGTGCATCGAGCTGGGCGTGCCGTTCTGCACGCAGGTGGGGCACACCGGCCCGTTGATGCCGTCGGAGCCTGGCCGGCCGATCCCCTACCTCGACGAGGTCGCCCTGACCTTTCCCGAACTGACGATCGTCGGCGGGCACATCGGCTATCCCTGGACCGACGAAATGATCGGCCTGTGCTGGAAGCACGCCAACGTGTTCATCGACACCTCGGCCTGGCTGCCGCGCTACTACCCGCCACAGCTTGTACACTTCATGAGCAGCTACGGTCGCGAGAAGGTGCTGTTCGGCACGAACTTTCCGATGCTTGACTACGAGCGCTGCGTGGGGCAGGCGCGGGCGATGGGGCTCAATGAACCGGCGGCGAAGTTGTTCTTGCGCGACAACGCACGGCGCGTGTTCAAGCTGGCGGGATGACGGCGTTCGGGCATGAGCCCCGGAGCCGGTAGTGCAATCTGCTCGAAGACGTCTTCCTGAGGTCGATCATGCAGCGGCGGAACAGCTCGTAGGCAAATTGGCGATTAACCATGCCATCGGCGCTGCTAATAGGAATAGTCTGGATGTGTGCCGTGCTGCTAGTCGGCTGTTACTCGGAATGGGTCTACATATATCACCGACGCCCTGGCGTGTCCTGGCGGGATACATGGTGGTATCCCTGGCCGAACGGAGACCCGAACCTCCTGACCGAGAAGGGCAGGCGGTATCGGAGGTACGCCGTTTGGGCTTCAGTGGTGCTGTTTCTTGCCTTCGTGGGTTTTTTCCTAGTGGTTCTTATCGATGATTTCGCGGGGCAAAGAATTTGAACTGACTCCACTTCCCTCGCATCACTCGCATTGTCGCCCAGTGCGGGGCTCGTCATACTGGAAGCAGTTTCTAAATTGGCACTGTATCGGCGTCGAGTGCCACTGCTATCTCGCTAGCACTGGCGTGTCGCGCCTTGCACTGCTGGGCAAGCCAGCAGTGGCACCCCAACCACTTCGAAACTCACGTCCACGCGCTTTGGAGTTGGCCCCCATGATCGACTCGGCCCGCACGCCTGAACCCAACCCGCTGGGGAGCCTCGACGAATGGGACGACGACGTCAAGCGGCGCTACCCCGAGCCAGCCGCTGACGGTTCGCCAAGCGCGCCAGCCGCCAAGCCGTTCGTCGCCACGAACCCCGACAAGAAGAAAGAAGAGTTTCGCGACTACCGGGCCGAGGCCCGCGCGAGCGTCAAGGAGTTTTACCGGCTCAATCACACGTATCAGACGTATGACTTCGTGCAGCAGAAGCGGGCCGAGTTTCTGCCGCGGACGCACGCCCGCATGGGGGTGTGGGAGGCGCTGGAATTCCTCAACACGCTGGTCGACGACAGCGACCCCGACACTGACGTGCCGCAGATCGAGCACTGCCTGCAAACGGCTGAAGCGATCCGCCGCGATGGGCACCCGCGGTGGTTTATTCTGACGGGCTTGATCCACGATCTGGGCAAGATTCTCTGCCTGCGGGGGGAGCCGCAGTGGTGCGTCGTCGGCGATACCTTCCCGGTTGGCTGCCGATTCTCGGAGTCAATCGTGTTCCCCGAGTTCTTCAGCGAAAACCCCGATAGTCGCGATTCGCGCTATCAAACCGAGTGCGGGGTGTACGAGCGAAACTGCGGCCTCGACCGAGTGACGATGTCGTGGGGACACGACGAGTACTTGTACCACGTCGTCAAGGATTATTTGCCCGAACCGGCGCTGTACATGATTCGCTACCACTCGTTCTATCCGGGGCACCGCGAGCGGGCGTACGACCACTTGATGTCGGAGCACGATCAGAAGCTGTTCGCGGCCGTGCGGGCGTTCAATCCCTACGACTTGTACACGAAGAGCGAAGAGCGGCCGAACGTGGCGGCGCTGCGGCCGTTCTATGAAGCACTGATCGCGGAGTACTTTCCGCCGCAGTTGGCGTGGTAGGGCCCTGCCTGCCAGAAGCTGAAAATGGGACAGGCACCTCACGACACGCGTACTGACCCGATTTGCGTGATTGAGTTCGGAGCCAGTCCCATTTTCAGCCGTCAGTTGATCCACAAGCGCCCGTCGTGCGGGCCGTCGTCGGCGAGCTTCTGCTCCCACTGCCGACGAATTTCGCCCAGGCCGTAGACGCACATGTCGAACTCGTGGCTCAAGCGGGCCAATAGGGCACACTCGTCGGCGGTATCTTCGTCTCCCAGCGTGCTGGCGATGTAGTAGGCCCGCTTGCCCTGCGCAGGGTAGTCGAGCAGGTGATCGCGGCGATCGGGAGCCTGGAGCCGGGCAAGTGCTTCGGGAAAAACCCCGGTCCAGAACAAGGTGAAGTCGCCAATGTGGCGGTGCACGTCGCGGCGGCCAATGCCGATGCGGTCTTGGGCCGTGGCCAGCATGTCGGCGACCTCGGAGAGCGATCGCCCGGCCAGATCGCGCACGCGAAAGATGGTGTCCGACCGCACGAAGCGCACCAGCAGATCGGCCAGATAGTCGACGAGCGGGGGGTCGGCAACCCCCAAGCGAGTTTCGAATGTCTGCTCGGTGAGGCCCGCGAAATACTGCTGCAAACTGACGGGACGACGACTGGGGTGCATGCGTCCGAGCCCTCCCTAGGTGGCTGCGATCGAATCGTTCGACCTCAATTGGCCAGGGACGGAGCGGCGGCGCGCGTGCGCAAATCCACGACGCGCCAGCGATCCAATGGCATACTACGCAGGCTGGCGGAACGAGGTCAAGATCGGGGATTCATTCGCCGCACCGAGGGAGATTTGCGGCGCCGGTTTTTGTGGTCGGCACAGACTACCGCACTGGTACCATCGGCACGTGCCGCACGGTCGCGCGGATCAAGTCGGCAATCCGGTGGCGTTCAGCGGCATCGAAGACGAGCGACGTTGTGCTGCTGGCGATGATCAACGCCACGAGGGCAATGGCCGCCGGCCACGTCCCCAGCAACACGAGTGCCGGTAGCGACACGGCCGCCCACAGCGTGCGGTCTACGCGCAGCCCGAACCGCTGACCAAACAACAAAGCCGCGGCGAGCACGGTGAGCATGCCGGTGGCACTGGCGGTGACCGTCCCCTGCAAACCCCATTGTGGAACCAGCAGCGCATTGCAAAGCAGGTTCATGGCCAGCCCGATCGCGAGAGCAAAGCTACTGAGACGGGCTTCCTCGCGACACCACAGATAAGCTTGCGCGATAAAGGCGACACCCATCCAGCTCGCGGACATGAGTGTCCAAGGAAGCACGTGCAATCCGCCGTCATACTTGCCTCGGAAGACAACGCCGAACAAGAACGGGGCGAGAATCAAAACCCCCACCGACCCGGCGGCCAAGGCAACGGCATAGAGTTTCGCGAATAACCGCACGTCGCGGCCGACTTCGTCGCGCCGTCCTTGCTCCCACGAGTGCGTCAGGTGGGGGAGCAACATCGAGGCGAGCGTACTCGAGAACGCGAAGATCAATAACGGCAGGATGCGCGCGCTGTGTAAGTTGCCGACTTCGGCCATCGCTTCTTCGTGCGGTAGCCGGCCGCAGTGCGCCAACATGTAGGGGTTCACCATATCGAACGCGTTGGTCACCAGGTTGCAGCACCACACTCCCAATGCGAACGGTAATACTCGCCGCCAGACGACGACCGGTCCGTCGATTGGAACGCGGGGAGCTTCGCGCCAAACGGCCACCAGCCACCACAGCCCGAGCATGATCGACGCGACCGAGGCCATCGCGAAGGCCAGCACAACGCTCGTGGCCGAAGGCCGCCAGCCCCAAACGAGTACCATTCCGAAGACAAGAAACGCGGTCGTTCGGGCAAGCTGCACCAGCGACGACACCCGAAACAGCCGGAGTGCCGTTAAAAGTTCGACGACGAAACCGTAGCCAGCCAACGGGACGAGCGCCAGCGCAACGGCCCGTGCCAAGCTAATGCGGGTGGCGTCGCCGTAATACAAGTCCGCGAACGCTCCGGCCTCGACAAACAGCAGTACGGAAGCCAGTGATACAACCGTCAGGCAAATCAGCACCGCCTGCCGAACGAAGCGGCCCAGCCCGCCATGCTGGAGGTAATGCCCGACATATCGACCGAAGGAGCCGGGGATGCCAAGCAGCAAGAGCGGCGTGGCGAATGTCAGCAGTCCGAGCGACAGATCCCAGCGACCGAGTTGATCCGGCGCGAGCCACCGGCAGAAGAGCACGCCGCGCGCCAGGCCCAGCACGGGCTGCACCAAGCTCAGTAGACAGAGCACCAGCAGGCTGTTGGCCAACGTATCGGCGGTGGCTCTGCTGCGGTTGGCGCGCGGCAAGCACACGTCGCACGCGCCGGGCTCGGCCGCGTCGTGCAGGCGTTCCGTTTCGGCGCCGCCGCTGACGGGCGGGGCATCGACCGCCACGAAGGCCGCTGGTGGCGGGCTAAGCCTGGCCACCGAATCGGTGCGCATGCTTTCCACGGCGACTTCGTCGGGAGCGATCTCTGTTTCGAGCAGCGGTCCTGTCGCGTTCATGCGTGGAGCGCTCCCCTGGTAGGCGCCTGGCGAGGCACGATTTCGGGGCCATAGAAGAAGCGACGAATGCGGCGCTCTCGCACAGGATCAATCGAAGCCCAATTCTGCAAGCGGATTAGCGATCCATCGACGCACACGCGCTGCAAGTGAAACGCATCGTCGCCCGGGTAGTTATAGCCACCATAGGAGGAGCACACTCCGTCGTAGCCGGCGTCGTACGCCAGGTGGAAGACGCGCGGATTCAGATGGCGATGTTGCCCATACGGGAAGGCGAGGTAGCGCACCGGCGTGCGAATCGCCTGCTGCAGTTCCTCGCCGACCGTAACCACTTCGTCGTGCAAGATGGCGGGATCGCTAATCGCAGCCAAGTCGGCATGGCTGCGCGTATGGCAACCGATGGAGATACCGTCGGCCGCGAGCGCCCTCAGTTCGTCCACCGTATTGGGACGGAAGCGATTGCCCATCGCCAGGTCGTGCGCGAACATTTCACCCTTGAGCACCGCGGCGCCACAGACGAAATAGGTGACCGGAATGCGCCGGCGAATTAACAGCGGTAGCGCCAACTGGCAGTTGTCGGCATAACCGTCGTCGAAGGTGATGCTGACCGTGGGTCGAGAATTGGAGCGGCCGCGAAGGCGGTTTTGTGCCTCTTCCAGCGAGACGAACTCGAACCGCGGCTCGAGCCAGGCCAGGTGGCTGGCGAACTCGTCGGGCGTGATGGTCCACGAGTTCGCCCGATCGGCCGCCACGCGGTGATACGTGAGAATGACCACCGGCGTGCGACCTTGGCGCGCGGCTTGCCGCGCACGGTGACGGCGCCAGGGCAACGTGGCCTGGTAATAGCTGCGGAGCAGGGTGCGTTTCCAAAGTGGCATCGGTCCGAGGCCTCGGTCGTCGTGAATGTCGTTGTAAACCCGGTTGTGCGAGTTGTCCGAGCACGCCAGCGACGGGTCAGTCTTGGCGCGTCGGGGCCAGACTCGCAGTGATTTGCATTCCTCGCTTAACCCAGCGCCGCGCGCTTTGCTCGGCCAGCCAGACGACGTTGCGCACGCGGGCGATCGAGTGTCGCGGCACGACGCGGACGCGCCGCATCTTCCGCGGCGCGGCGCGCCAATGCGCCTTGTACGGCTCGTCGCCGCGGAGCAAGTCGTAGGCACTCAGTCCATTTTTAATCGCTTGGCGCAGGACGGCGGAGAGCGACAACCGCCCTGGTTCGGCGTCGTGGTGATTGGGATCGAAGCCTCCCTGATAGGCATAGAGCACGCCCTGGCCGACGAGCTGATATTCAGCCGCGATCGGCTTGCCGTCGAGCTCGGTCCAGTTGAACTGCATCATGCCTCCGGCAAACATTCGCGGGACGACTTCGCGGTGGAACGCCATGAAGCGCGGCGAAGCATACGCGCCCGGTCTGCCGCGCGCCCGCCAATTCCGTTGGTGCAGCTCGATCAGCAGCTCCAGGGCCTGCCCGGCTTCGTGCGCATCGGTGGCCTGCCGCAGCACGGCGCGGCCACTGTCGACGTAGCGGCGTTCCGAGCGGCGCAGGTGCTTGCGGTGCGAGCGCGAAAGCCGATCCACGTATTCACCCCACGTACCCGGCAATTCGATCCGCCAACAATTGAGGTCGTTTTGGACGTGGACTCCCAAACCGCTGCGCGCGCATGCCGCGACGAGCTCGCCGACGGCCACATCGTCGGCCGCGACCCCGCACAGTTCGATCGCGTCCCAGGCGTCGCGGCCCGGACCGCATAGCCAGGCGGCCAGGGCGGCCGCCACGTCACGCTCGCGCCCGGGCATCGTCAGCACGCTCAAGTAATCGGAAAAGACCTCGCCGCTACCGAGAAACCGCAGCACCCGCCCGCGCGCGAGCGTGTACTCCAAGTACCAGGGCGCTACTGCCGTTAACTCGCGATCCCCTCCGCGGACTGCCAGCAGGCAAAGTTCACGCCAGGTTGTGGGCGGAGAACTCTCCGCGCCGTAGTGCTTCCACCAGGTCTCGAGCCACGGCAAACTGCGAAAGGGCACCCCCGCCGCGAGTTTATGCCAGTCGCCGGCCAACGCCGCCACGGAAGCAGTCTGACTGAGCCGTTCGACGTACATGGGCGCGATCCAGGACGAAACTTCACTTCCGCAGCGCGACTCGCAGGCGCGCAGTCCGAGCACAGGGCCGAGTCGACGTCGCCTGGCGGTCCAAAGAAAACTGTAGTTCGCTGCAGTGGTTCGCTGCGGCAAAACGTGAACCGAATGCATCCTGCGGCCAGAAAAACCCGCTGAACTCGGCCGCAGTGCGACCGCTCGCCGCGGGGGCGGACGCGCCCTCGAACGCTGACTTCCCGATTGTTACGGTTGTTCCGCAAGGGGGCTGGCGGATTCTGCCATTTCAGCGACTTGCAGCGGCAGCGCGACCTATGGTTAAAGAGGTGCGCCGCCGCGCCTGGCGAAGCCGCCCTTGTCGGATTGGCTCAACAGGTTGTTTCGACTCGGCATCGTCGGGGCGTTGGCGACGACCCTCGGCACGCGGCACAGCACGAACCCGCGACGAACGCGATCGTCTTGTCGGCGAACGAGTTGTGCCGAGGCCCCGAACCATGTGTCGTAGCGATTGACGGCGTGCGGCACCGGCTTTGCCCCGCGTTGGCGCGACGCTTCCGGCCTTTGCCGCGACTCCAAGAATCAATAGAGGATCTCCGCGATGTTCTCGATGCAGCAGATCACGGGTGCCGACGTGGGTCGGTTGCTATGGAAGTACCGTCTGCGGTGGGTTGTCCCGACCGTGATCGTGTCGGCGATCGCCGGCATCTTCGCGCTGGTCCGCCCCGACACTTGGGAAGCATCCCAAGCACTCATGGTGCGCAACGAAGCGACGACGACGCCTGAGCTGCCGGGGAAGTTTCGCCAGATCGACGATATGAAAGTCACGCAGGAAACGATTTTGGCCCTGGCCAAGAGCCGCAATGTCCTGGCAGCCACGTTGACGGAAGTCGGTCCTCCGGCGAAGCGGCGCACCAAGGGCGCTTACCCAACGCCACGCGAGATCGCGGCACTGCGCAAGGTCGTCAAACTCGCGCCCCCCAAGGGGACGGAGTTCGGCAAGACCGAAGTGTTCTACCTCAAAGTCCGCGACACCGATCGCGCTCGGGCGATCGCCTTGACCGAAGCGCTCAGCAAGCAGTTGCAGGCAGGTTACCAGAAGGTGCTTGATCAAAAGGCTCAGAGCATGGAGCACGAGTTGGTCGACAACGTAAATGTCGCCGAGGAGCGCCTCAAGGAAGCGTCGACAAAGCTCTCGGAGTTAGAGCGCGAGGTTGGCCAAGACCTCGCCGAACTACGCATTCTGCACTCGAATCCCTCGGGCGACAGCGATATGCGGCTGCGGGCCATTACGATCGAAAACGACATCCGCAAATACCAGACGCAGCAGCGCGCCGCCAGCGACCTGCGCGCGCTGCTCGTCGAAGCATCACAGGATCCGTCGCACCTGCTGGCCGCCCCGAACTCGCTACTCGAGTCGCAGCCTGCCTTGAAACGCCTGAAAGAAGGGTTGATCGATGCTCAGTTGAAAACCGCGCTCGCGATGGGGAGCATGACGCCGGACCATCCCACCGTGAAGGCCGCGGCTCTGGCAGAAGCCGAAATCCACCGCCGCATCAACAATGAGTTGAAGGTGGCGATCCGTGGGCTCGACAACGACTTGCAGCTCAACGCCAGCCAGATCGAAATGTTGCAGAAGCAGCTCGACGACACGCGCGGACGCCTCGCCCGGGTTGCCAATCTGCGGGCAGACTATTCGAACCTGGTGACGGAAGTCGACCACGCCTACAAGCGGCTCGAGGTTGCCCGCACGATCCTGGCCGATGCCCGCGGTAAGCAAACCGGAGCTCGCAATTCGAATTTGATCAGTCGCCTCGAGGCGCCGGACGGCGGCCTAGAGCCGGTCGGCCCGGGCCGAGCGATGACGGCGGCGCTGGGTGTGGCCACCGGTTTGTTTCTTGGTCTCGGCATCCTCGTCCTGACGGTTCCGGTCATTCCACCGGCATCGACCGAGGCGAGCATGCCGCGGGCATTCGAGGCAACGACGGGTGCGACCAAAGTCGCCGCCGTCGATAGTGGCGCGATCACCGATGCCATCGCTCACGCAGTTGCCAAGGACAAGGCGGGCTTCGCTGCCGGCAGCAATGTCGAATCCAGCCAGGCGGTACTCGTCTGAAATGATGAGGGGACCGTGGAAGCCGTCTCCATGCTCTCCACCGAAACTAGCCCGAAGACCGACGTCCTAGGCCGAGAGCGACAGCGACTCCACATGCCCGACGGCGCTACGAGCGTCGCCGGGCACTCTCGCCAGAGGTAACTGAGCGCTCACAGCCAGCATTGATCCATCGCTAAGGTCGACATGGAACTTTTGATCGTACTCGCGGCGCTGGTTGGGTTGGTCTGGTTTGGCGCGTTCGTGCTCCGCGGCCCGCTGTTGGTGGGGGCCATCGTCTTCTTGCTCTTGAATGCCTGCTTCGGCGTCTACTATTGGGCAATGGAGGCCGGCCCAATCCCGCTGACGCTCGATCGGTTGGCGCTGGGGGCGCTGTTGGGGGCGTATGTGGTGCAGATCTGGTTGGGTCGCACGGTGCGAGCGCCGCTAACGCGTAGCGACAAATGGCTGATTGCGTTCCTGCTCGCCCTGGGTATCAGCACCTTCACGCACGACTTTCGCGTCTTGCCCGAAGGCCCTCCCGATGTGCCGACACCCCTCTGGCATTTGCTGACCGGCTATATCAGCCCGGCCTTGCTCTACTGGTTGGGGCGGGGGCTGCCGCTTGACCAACGGCAGTCGCGCTGGTTTTTGGGCTCATTTGCGCTGTTTGGGATTTACCTGGGCGTAACCGGCGTGTTCGAGATTCACCACCAGTGGTCGCTGGTGTACCCCCAGATCATCTCGCATCCCGACATCGGCTTGCACTACGGCCGCGCTCGTGGACCGCTGCTGCATTCGGTCGCCTACGGCTTCTTTCTGACCGCGAGCCTGGTGGGAGCGTGGCTCTGGTGGCCGGGTGTGCGTCGCGTCGGCAGCTTGCTGTTGCTGGTGTCTTTGCCGATCTATCTAGCGGGCATCTACTACTGCTACACCCGTAGCGTCTGGCTGGGGGCCGCGGTCGGCATGTTCTGGGTGATCCTGCTGCCTTTGCCGGTTCGGTTCCGTCCCGTGGTGCTGGTCGCGACGACGGCGCTGGCCTTGGCGGTCGGCATCGCGAAGTGGGACAGCATCCTTGGTTTCCAGCGCGACTATTCGGCCGAAGGCACGCGCGACTCGGTCTCGATGCGCGGCAGCTTCGCGTACGTCTCGTGGCTGATGTTTCTCGATCACCCGCTCGTCGGCTGCGGCTTCGGCCAATACATCATCGCCAGCGATCCCTATCTTGCGGATCGCTCGAGTGATTTGCAGCTCGACGCCATCCGCACGCTCGTGCACCACAATATGTTTCTCAGCGTGTTGACGGAGACCGGGCTTGTCGGGCTGGCGCTGTTCACCGCGCTAGCCATCTCGTGGTTCCTCGACGCCTGGCGAGTTTGGACCTGTAAGGACGCACCGCGCTGGGTGCGGCAGCAGGCGCTCTTCACGATGGCGCTGTTGCTGGCCTACTTGATGCAGGTCTCGTTCCATGAGGTTTCCTATCTCAGCATGATGCAAAACTTGCTGTTCCTCGTGATGGGCATGAATACGAGCTTGTGCCTGACCTACGTCCCCAAGCAGCAGTTAGCGCCAGTATTGGTTACGCCCCGCAGCATCCAGCCGGCGGCTTACGCCTAACGATTGCCCGGCGCGAAATCCACTTGTGGCGTCTTGCTTTCTTGCCGAGCTCGAGCGCCATGTTGCCGTGAGTACACACGAGTTGCGCAATCGCAACACGGTGGGGTGAGATGTGCACCTCGCTGCTGGCCACCCCAAGAAGCAGGGTCCGCGCATGAAGTAGATTCAAGTAAAGGCTTTCGCGCCGGGGCCAGAAGCGTGCGCCGCACGGCACTCATCTGGTTTCGCGTGCTGGCACACTCGATGATCAACCACGGTTTCAGAGGTGCAGGAACTATGACGCCGGTTGGCTCCTTGGAAGTGTCCCAAACAAACAACGCGACGGAACTAGTGGCTGCCGACTCCAGGCTCCTCGACGGGCTTTCGGCGGTCGGGCTGGCGGAGGAGACAATCGACCTGGCGCCGTCCGACGGTTTCTGCAGCGGTGCCTCGCCGGCAACGACGGCGTTCGACGGCATCAATCAGCCGCCGCAGGCTGATCGCGGCCACGAAGTCGACGACGACGCGCGGCAGGGCTCGGCTGCTTATCACTCGCTCGCAAAGCGGTTCGCGCACGCCCGCAATGCCTACGTGATTCTCCCCGCCGGTAACCGGTCCCGCGCCTACCTGGCCGTAAAGCGGCTGTTGGACATCGCCGGGGCGGTGTGCTTTATCTTGCTGTTCTCGCCGGTTCTGATAGTTACCTATGTCGTGTTGTCGATCACCACCAAGGGGCGCGCGATCTACGTTCAGGAGCGCGTCGGCTTGTGCGGGCGGACCTTCCCCATGTACAAGTTCCGCACCATGCGGGTCGACGCCGAGCGCGTGCAGCACCTGGTGAAGAACGAGAAGGACGGGCCGATTTTCAAGAACGCGGTCGATCCGCGGATCACGCGCATCGGTCGCGTGCTGCGTTCGACTAGCATCGATGAGTTGCCACAACTGTTCAACGTGTTGCGTGGCGACATGTCGCTCGTCGGGCCACGGCCGCCCGTTCCCCAGGAAGTTGCCAAGTACCAGCCGTGGCAACGAGCGCGGCTCCGACTCAAGCCGGGCTTAACCTGCTTGTGGCAAGTCAGCGGGCGCAGTGAAATCGGCTTCGAGGACTGGGTGCGCATGGATATCTGGTATAGCGAGCACCAGAACCTGGGTACCGACGTCAAGCTGCTAGCCAAGACGCCGGGCAGCGTGCTAAGTCGACGCGGCGCGTACTAACGTTGACGCGCATGGCGCGTCGTCCCCGCCCTACCGTACGATTCACCGTCAGCCGTCGGTCAGGCGCAATTGTTCGAGCGCCTGGCGAATAGGAGATGGAATCGGGACGGGCCGCCGCGTGCCGCGATCGACAAACACGTGCACGAAGTAGCCGGCCGCGGCCGGCTCGTCGACGCCCGCCACGAAGATCGCGATCTCGTAGCGCACGCTCGAACGACCCAAGTGCGCCACCCGCAGTCCGCCCTCAACCGACTGCGGAAAGGCCACTTCGCGATAGAACCGGCATTGGCTTTCGGCGCAGACCGCGATCGTAGCACCTTCGATCGGGTGGTGCCCTCCCTCGCGAATCAAGTAGTGGTTCACCAGGCTGTCGAACCACTCGTAGAACATGGCATTGTTGACATGCCCATACATGTCGTTGTCGTTCCAGCGGGTCGGGATCTCGAGCCAGTAGCAGAAACGATCGCGAGCAAGCGAGGCATCGGGATGCATGGCGAGCGGGTTCCGGGCGGGGCTGGTTCCCTTGCATCGTCAGTCGCACGCACGTGGCATGTCAAGAGGAGCGACGCACCGACGCCGGATCGACCGACAGGAAATATGCACCGCTTGTGAACAAAAACGCCCCGGACATTGCCGGGGCGCAACAGGACGAACGGTATTACGCGGGCTGCCCAGTTGGTCAACGTCGCCTGCGGCGAGTCACAACTGCCCCGATCACGGCAGCTAGCCCGCTGGCGGCCAACGCGAGAGTTGCCGGCTCGGGTACGACCTCGCCGGGAACTTCGTTTGCACCTTCCGTCGTACCGAACGAGAACGTTGCCGCGGTGATCGTCGAAGCGGCCGTCACGCCTGGCACATTGAGGACAAACGTCGCCGATTCGGCCAGGAAGGGATTATGCGGCCCATTGCCGGCGATTGAACCGTTTGCCTTGGCGTAGGTCGCGCCGCCTGGCGGCCCGATGATCAAATGCGCGGGTCCGATCTTGGTGCCCAGTACATTCAGATACAGGCTCGAACCTTGTGTGGTCAGCGACCAACCGGTATCGACGACCGCGCCGTCACTGTAGGTGTTGTTCTTGGCGACCGAGCGTTCGAGGGCAGAACTGGAACTGATCGAGCCCGATTTCTGGCCCGTGCTCACGGTGAAAATCAAGTCGCTAAGATTCTGCACAACCGACGTGGGGTTGGCTTGCAGATTCGTGAGCACGACGGTGATGCTGTCGGCGCCGGTCGTGAACTTGGCTTCGGCGCTAACCGGCTGGCCGCCGGCGGTGCTGTTGTCTGGCGTGACGTAGGTGATGATGCTGGCCTTGAGACTGCCAGCGCCGACGACGGTGACCGCAAGCACCATGACATAACGCATTGCGGCGAAGCGCGGCGAGCGGCTTTGCCAAGCGCGCTCGGGTGCCCCGGGGATGAGATTTCGATTGTTTGTTTGCACTGGCAGTTCCCCTTTAATAAGTCATGGTGTGGACGAATCGACAGGTGACCGCGCTCTGCGGAAGGCATGAATGGCGCGGCAATTGATGCGCACGACTGCTGCGCGAACGATGGTCGTTCACGAGCGGAAATGGAAACCTCGAATGGAGACACCGACTGCCAGAGCAGGCGGTTGCCGGCAGAGAAGCCGGCGGATCGAGGCTATTCAGCCGTCATTAGCGGCACTCAGATGGACTGGTCTGCGACAATTCGCGGCAGACTTCTAATTGACTGTTCGCGTTGGCAGTTACTCTGGAACTTGCAACGTAGGGGATATTCCCCTTCACTTAACCAGAGTTTGGCTGGAACCTACCAAGGCGTCAAGCAAAAAGAACTGTTCTTGACGACGACCAAAACAGCCACACCGGAGCTACCAAATAGCTAGGCGAATCAATTCCGATTCTGCCTAATCAAACAGCCGACTCACCGATTCATTACGGTGGATCCGCTTGATCGCCTCGCCCAACAGCGGGGCCACGCTCAGCACCTTGATCTTAGGCAAGGCCTTCTCGGAGGGCAGCGGAATGCTGTCCGTGATGATTACCCCCTTGATCGGGGCTGCGGAGAGCTTCTCGATTGCCTGCCCGCAGAGCACGCCGTGACTGGCTGCCACGTAGATGTCGCCGGCGCCCGCCTCGTGCACGATCTGGGCCGCTCCGCAGATCGACCCGGCGGTGCTGATCATGTCGTCGAACATCAGGCAGGTCTTGCCTTTAACGCTCGCCCCGATGATGTTTTCCTGCTTGGTATCGGTGGCGTTGGCGCGCCGCTTGTCGACGATCGCCAGCCCCCCGCCCAGCCGTTTCGAGTGCCCTAAAGCCCGCTTGATCCCGCCCACGTCGGGGCTGACCACGACCAGATCGTCCTTGGGAATGCGCATGCGGGCAAAGTAGTCGGTGAGCACGGGCGCGGCGTAGAGGTGGTCGACCGGCACGTCGAAGAAGCCCTGAATCTGAGCCGCGTGCAAGTCCATGGTCAGCACGCGATCGGCCCCGGAGCGGGTGATGATGTTGGCCACGAGCTTGGCGGTGATCGGCACGCGCCCCGCGTCTTTGCGGTCCTGGCGAGCATAGCCGTAATAGGGAATGACGGCCGTTACCCGCTCGGCGCTGGCCCGCTTGCAGCTCTCGATCATGATCAAGAGCTCCATGAGGTTTTCGTTCACCGGTGGGCAAGTGGGCTGCACGAGATAGACGTCGCGGCCGCGGACGTCTTCGTCGACTTTGCAGGAAATCTCGCCATCGGGGAAGTTCCCCAGCGAAATCAGCCCCAAGGGCAAGCCGAGGTATTCGCAAATGCGGCCTGTCAGATCGGGGTTGGATCGGCCGCTGAACACTTTCAGATCGTTCATGGCGAATCGCCGCTTTCCCAAGACTGCCAACGGATAGATAGGTCGTGACAAGTTGCGCGCCGCGCCGCGACGACCCATCTCGACGACCGAACTTGTGCCTTCGGGCATTGCGATGTGTCCCTGCTCCACTTACGAGAGCAGGCTAGGGTGACGCGTAGGTAAACAACCAATAGCCGCGCAACGCGCTTCGAAATGCTATGTCGATTCCGGCTGGGCGCGCCGTCCTTCCAGAATCACTTGTTCGACGACCTGCAACTCTTCAGGGGTATTGATGCTCAGCGCTTCGATCGGTTCGAGCACCGGCAGCGCCCGCACGTCGCGCCCCATCTTGCGCAGGATCGCCGGGCAATCGGTAATGTAATACTCGCGTTGGGCGTTGTTGTTGCCTAACTTCTGGAGTGCCATGAGCAGATCGGGCGCGTGAAAAACATAGGTGCTCATGTTCACTTCACGGATCGCGCGCTGCTGAGGGGTGGCGTCCTTCTGCTCGACAATACCTTCGAAGCGTCCGCTGCCGTCGCGCACGATCCGCCCCAGGCCGTCGGGATGATCTTTGAACGCGGTCCCTAACACGCAGGCCGGGTGCCCGTCATCATAGTTGGCCAACAGCTTGCGGATCGACGAGATCTGGATCATTGGCGAATCGCCGGTGACGACCAGCGCCGCCCCGTCGTGGCCTGCCAGCGCCGAGGCGGCCACCATCACGGCATGACCCGTGCCGAGCTGCTCGGCCTGCTCGGCGAATTCGACGCGGCGGTGCGCCAGCGTTTCGCGCACCAGATCGCTGCGATAGCCCACGACCAGCACGATGCGATCGATCGCGGCGGCCTCCAGGGCGTCGATGACGTATTCGACCATCGGCCGGCCCGCGACGGGAACGAGCACTTTCGGCAAGTCCGACTTCATGCGCGTTCCTTTGCCGGCAGCCAGTACGATCGCGACTCGCGCGGACATGGACCCTCGCAACCTGGTCGGAATGCTCGTCCGCGCGGCTCCCAGGGCGTTCCCTTGCCGATGGGTAATCGCGGCGGAAGGCCCATCTTGGCATGAATTAAGCTCGCCCGCCAGACTATGAAGAATTGACGAAGCAGCCTGCCGCCAGGTTCGAGCGACGGCCGAAGATCGGGCGGCTGTCACCGAACGATTCGGGTAGTCGTGCGCTGCTTCAGAGCGCGCCAAATCTCGACCCGCCAACAGTTTGCAAGAACTTCTTTGACAAGCGAAAACATGACGGCTAAAATCCGGCCGGCCGGTGTATGTTCGCCGCGCCAGGGACGCGTTTCCCAAGCTCTTTTGCGCCGAGTTGCTACTGCACTCGATCACGGCTTTCCAGCGCCACGCGATTGTTCGCGTGCGCTAGGGACGCAGTTCTTTCCGGTGCCTTTGCCGGCACGCTGCTCCAGCCCACACGTTGGCTACGGCGATGTCAGCTTGCGCCGACATGGTCCTGGGGCCCGCGGTATAGCAGCCGCCAGGCCGAATGCCACCGACAGGCGTTCAACCTGTTAGTTCGATTCCGCTGCCAGGCAATCGCATCGCGACTAGCCGCTTTGTGCACGGATGCACGCGACGTGTGCAACCGCCAGCCGACACCTTGCCTTGACACCTTGCCTCGCCGCACATGACATCCGTTCGGCGGCCTAACCCGCCGATAACGAGCCGCCGCGCACCATGCGCCGTGGCCGCGTCTCGTTTGCACTAACGAAGGAGTACCACCATGACCGCCACTACACGGACTCGAACCGCAGCTCGTCCGAATCGCCGTCGCATGTTCGCTCACGTGCGTCGTTGGATCTATCGCGCCAGCCGGCCGCCGCGCCGCTTCGCCATGCCTCTGCAAGCGTTCAAGTCGCAGTGAGTCAACTGATCGCCGGGGTGCCGATCGCCGAATGGCCCGTCTGGTTGCGAGCTTTCGCCGCCGGCTGGCTATTCGTGCTGGGAAGCTGTTTCGGCAGCTTCCTGAATGTCGTGGCGTATCGCTGGCCCCGGCGCATGAGTCTGTCGAAGCCCGGCTCGCACTGCCCTCATTGTTCGCGACCGATTGCTCCCCGCGACAACGTGCCGATCATGGCCTGGCTGTGGCTACGCGGCCGCTGTCGGCAGTGTGGCGGCGCAATCGCGGCGCGCTATCCGCTCGTCGAGCTCCTGGCCGGGATGGCATTTCTATTGGTCGGCTGGGGCGAATTGCTCACGTCCCGCGGCGGGTGGCTGCTCGCGGCGACGCACGCCCACGAAGGGCGCGCGACGCTCGCCTTGGCGGGCCACTTGACGCTCGTGACTACGCTCTTGGCCGCGACGCTCTTGGTTCTCGATAGAGCGCCCTGGCGTGGCGCGCTCTATTGGCCAGCCGCGATGGTGGCCGGAGCACTGGTTGCCGCCCGCTTGCCGGTGGCGCCGATCTTGGCCGCGCCCGCGAACACACTGGATCGCCCTCCGGGGATGGCCTTAACGGCCGCCGCCTTGGGCCTCGCGATCGGCATCGCCCTGGCCGCGATCTGGAGGATCACGCAACGCAATGCCGCCGCGGGCGTGGCCCGCTATACCGTCGGCTGCTGGCTGCTCGTAGGCGTCTATTTGGGGCCGATCGCGACCGCCGGCATCGCGGTGATCGCCAGTCTAGGCGAGCTCGCCACGGCCGCGGCCCAGCGGGTCGGCCTATCGATTGATCGACTCTCAACTTCTGGCTGGCTCTTGGCCGCCGTGGTCGTCGTCCTAACAGGATGGACTTTTCTCATGGATTCACCCGGTCTCGGCGCGGCCCAGAGTATCGCCGCCGGGCGACCGACCATCTGGATCGTCGGGTCGGTCGCCGCAGCAGGCGCCGCCATGGTGATCACCCGCCTGCTCGCGCGAGATCGCCCTGTTCGTTGACGGCACAGGAAAGCCCGTTGGAGCAGGCAACGCTCTGGCAAGTACGATGGTGTCCGTGACGAGGCAGCTATCAAGTAGCGAGTTAACGCCGTGAGCGATCCCCAACAAATCCGCGCCGAACAGAACCTGCAAGCGATCATGCAATCTCCCAGCTACCGGCTGGCGGAACGCGACATCGAATTGCTGGCCCAGCCGGAGCTGCGCCCGGTGCGGATGCAGCTCGAGCTGTTGAAACCCGAGCTGGCGTTTAAGCGGCTTGGCGTGGCGTCGACGATCGTTGTCTTCGGCAGCACGCAGATCGTCGAGCGGACGGCCGCCGAGCGCCAACTCGAGCAAGCCGAAACCGCTTTGAAAGCCGCGCCCGACGATCCCTATCTCGTCCGGCTCGTTGCTCGGCGGCAACGCGTGCTGGCAAACTCCAAGTATTACGATGAGGCCCGCGACTTCGCCCGGCTTGTCTCCACGCACTGTCAACTTGACGGCGACAGCGAATACGTCGTCGTGACCGGCGGTGGGCCTGGCATCATGGAAGCCGCCAATCGCGGCGCCTTCGACGTCGGCGCCAAGTCGATTGGCCTGAACATCACGCTGCCGGCCGAACAAGTGCCCAATCCCTATATTACGCCCGAGCTTTGTTTTCAGTTCCACTACTTCGCGCTGCGCAAGCTCCACTTCCTCATGAGGGCCAAGGCGCTGGTGGTCTTCCCGGGCGGGTTCGGCACGCTCGACGAGCTGTTCGATGCCCTGACGTTGCGGCAAACCAATCGCATGCAGCAGATCCCGATCCTGATGTACGGCCGCGCGTACTGGGACCAGGTGATCGACCTCAAATTCCTGGCCGACGAGGGCGCGATCGAAGACCAGCACCTGGAACTGGTCGACTACGCCGAAACGCCTGAAGAAGCGTGGCGCAAGATCCTGGAGTTTTATGAGCAGGCTGGGTAGTGGTTAGTTTTCAGTGTTCAGTTTTCAGTCTTCAGTTTATCTCCTGCTCTCCTTTCTCCTGTCACGCCTCTCGGCCGCCGGCCGCAGGGGGTCCCCCAGAATAAAGTTGTCTGTAATTTTGCGTCCGGGTGCGTCCGGGTGTGTTGCCATTGCACCCGAACTCGAATGGACAGCACAGCTTGGGGCGGGTGTAACACCGCGCATTTTGCGTCCGGGTGATCGTCCGGTTTGCGTCCGGGTGTCTTGCTATTGCACCCGAACTCGAATGGATAGCACAACTTGGGGCACGTGTAACACCGCGCAGTTTGCGTCCGGGTGTTTTGATATTGGACCCGAACTCGAATAGAGAACACAACTTTGGGCGAATGTAACATCGCGCAGTTTGCGTCCGGGTGTAAGTCCTCCCTCTGGTCTGTCGCCTCTGGCCTCTCGCTTGCTCCGTAGTTTTGCGTCCGGGCGGGCGCAAGCCCGTGAGCAACCGGTCGTGAGCGGAGTCGAACGGAAGTCGAACCGTTACCTCGTGGCGGCTGTCAACTCCGCGCTGGGATCGGAGCCCGAAAGGCGTGCGTGCTTCGCGAGAATCTCGCCTACGTCCTTAGGATCGTAGGAAACATCCCAAGCCCAGCGTCCAAATCCGCCGTGACCGTTGACGGCCTTGACCCACTCGTCGAGAAAATGCCGCTTGGCCTTGGCCTCTTCCGTGTCGTGCCCTTTGATTTCCAGCACCAGGATCATGCCGTTGGATAGCCGAATCAAGAAGTCGGGGCGATGCTTGCGGACGACGCCGCGAAAGACGTACATCACCTCGAAGCCGAGTCCATCGTTTTTCACCCACGCCTGCACGTGTTCCTGATTCGCGCGGTCGAGTTCGAAGGCTTCCGTAGCTTCCCAAGTGCTGTCGAAGACGCACACGTTGATATGCGAGCGCTTCGTCCGTTCGCAGGGTTTGCTCGTGTCGCGCGGCCGCAGGTCGGCAGTACGAGCGATTGGCCGGTGCGTGTCAAACACGGGTTCCAGCCGCAGCGTATTCTCGAATCGAATCGCCTCCCAAATGTGCTGCACGATCTTGTTCATGTTCAGCGTGAACATGATGCGCCTGCGCAACTCATCGTCGAAGAACGATGCCGGCTTGATCGCGATCCGATCCGAGCGCAGGAACTGCTCGACCAGCCGAATCACCTGAGCCAACAAATACTCGCGGGTCCCCTTCCACGTCGGCTGCATCTGGTCAAACACGTCGCGGGCGGCCTCGAAGGCAATTTTCTGCAAGCGGAATCGCTGAGCCAATTCCGCCAGATCGATTTCGGTCAGCTTGGTGATATCGGGCTTCCCCTCGACCACGGCTGCCATCTCCGCGCGAATGGCCGTCTCGGAGGCCTTGAGCTCAAGCTTGGGCACGCGGTCGATGTCCAACGTCAGCCGGGGAGCATAGACGTGTTCGATCTTGATGATGTTCGGCCAGGCGATGCCAAACTCGGCTTCGCGCTCTGGCAGTGGCTCGACGCGCGTTTTGGGCTTTGGCGGAGGCGGGGGCGTGTCTTCACCCCCCTCGTGTGGCAAAAACGTAAACGGCACACCGAAGATGTTCACGTACTCGGGCTCAAAGAGCCTTGTCTCAGGGTTGAGGTCGTAGCTGGTGCGGCGCAGTCCGCGGCCGACAACCTGCTCGCACAACAGTTGGCTCGAAAAGGCGCGCAGCCCCATGACGTGCGTCACGGTTTTGGCGTCCCAGCCTTCGGAGAGCATGCCGACCGAGATCACGTTTTGAATCGCCTCGCCCGCCGTGCCGGGTTGGCCGACCGTGTCGACCATCCGCCGCAGTTGCTCGGCCTGCTGTTGCTTCGTCAACGTCTTGGCGGGTTTGTCGTCGTCTTGTTGATCCTCATCATCGCTTGCGTCGTTGGAAAAGAATGCGACCGGCTCGTCTTGCGCCTCGGCCTTCTCCAACACCTTCGAATCGATGTGCAACGTCTTCTCGGGCGCGCATAGCTCGTCGATACGAATCTTGCCGTGGTCGAAGGCATACTTGATGCGCGCCGCCGTTTCCGTGCGATTGGCCACGGTGATCATCACCGGTGGCACGCTCTGACCGGCCGCACGCCACTCTTGCAGTGCTTCGAGCCAATCCTTGCCGAGCAAGTAGTAGCCATTGACCACCAAATCGGGCAGCGGTTCCTGTGGCTCGGCCTTGCGGTTGATGTCGTCCTTGACCTCGTCGTCGGCGTAAATGTGATACAGCCGCGAGCGATACGTCGCCGCATCCAGTCGGGCGTCGTCGCGAATCACCACGCGCGGCGTTTTGACCAGCCCGGCCTCGATGGCGTCGTTCAGGCCAAAGTCGCTGACGATCCAGCCGAAGAGCGCCTCGTCCGAGCTCTTCTTGCCCGACGGCGCAAATGGGGTTGCCGAGAAGTCGTGGCAGCGCAAAATTCCCCGCGCCCGGTTGATGCGGTCCAATCCGCCGACCCATTTGGTCGCTTCCTCGATCTCCTCCTTTTTCACTCCGGCCACCTTCGATTCCGCCGGCACGCGCCAGGCATGATGGGCCTCGTCGTTGAGGACCAGGATGCCGCGGGCCGACGCCATCTCGCCCAACACTTCGCGAACGTACACCTCGTCGCTCTTGGCACCGCGCTTGTCGACGCTCTTTTTCTTGGCGAGCTCGGCGTCGGTCTCCCAATCGAGCTTGTGCCAGTTGATTACCTGCACCTGCCCTTGCCGTAGCTTGTCGAAGAGCCCAGCGGGCAAGATGCCGAACTCGTCGTAGTAGTTCCCAGGCGCATCGGGCACCAGCACCGCCAGCCGGCTCTTGACCGTCAGCCCCGGCGCCACGGCCAGCACGTGCTTGCTGAAGCGCTTGTCCTGCGGGTTGGTCACCTTATTGAGCACCTGCCAGGCGACCACCATCGCCATGACCACTGTCTTGCCCGTTCCCGTGGCGAGCTTGGTACACCAGCGCGCGAACGGGCCACCGTCGGTCGGGATTTCGATCCCCTGCAATTCCGCGGGCGACGCCTCGTTGAGCCAGATCAGCGTTTCGATCGCTTCCAATTGACAAAAGAAAAACTGCCGGCCCTCGCGCTCCTGGGCATCGCGCCAATGCTCCAGCAGGCGGCGCGTGATGCCGGTGACGCCGGGGTAATCCGCCTCGCGCCAACGCTTCACACGCGGACGTATCTGGTTCACCAGCGGCAACTCGACAAACATGCCGGGGTCGTCAAACCCTTTGGAATCGCTCGACGCGATCAGGTAGCCCGCCGGCCTGCGACCCGTCTCGCGGGTGAAGAGCCGATGCGTGCGGTCGTAGCTCCAATGCTCGGCCGGCTCCTCAAATGGGGAATTGACGATGAGCTGGTCGATGTGATGCGTGCGCTTCGGCATCAACCGAGCTCCAACAATTTGAGGCTCTCGATACCGCGGTCGTCCACGATCTTGACCGCGATCCGCTTGTGCTTCCCTTCCGCGAACGGCAGCGACTTCGTCCCCCGGTAGGCTTCGATCTTGTCCTCGTCGATTTCAGCTTTGAGGCTCTTAGCCAACCGAGCCCAGCCGTCCTTGGGGCCGGCCATCGGAAAGAACACTTGCCGTGGGAACAGGCTGCGGCCGTCGTAATCGGTGTCCAAGAGCCACATGGCGATTCGCGACGCATCGCCCGACTCGATCTGGCCCGTCGTCGGGTTGTAGTAGTCGAAGCCGCGAATCTCGACTTGCCAGCGCCCCTTGTCGTCGCCGTTTTTCACGCGGCGCAGATCAACGTCAGGCTGGCCGATCAGCCAGAAGCTTTCGTTGCTCGAGCGCTTCTTCTTGAGGTCCTCGGTCAACAGGTCGGTGTTCATCTGAGACCGTAGAAACGTCATCCCGGTTTTCTGGGGGTCGAGCTCGTCAATGTCCTTGGCCGCCTCGGGGTCGAAATGGAAGGCCGCGAAGACGACAATCTCGGGTCGCGGGCTCAAGCTGCGAGCTTCTTCCCAAGCTAGTTCGACTTGTCGCTGCTCCAGCGGCGAGTGCTCGGGGCCGAAACTGACGGCGATCCGTTTCGCCGTGCCGTTTTTGGATTCGCCAATCGCGTGCAACCAGCGCGCGCCGGCCAGCGGTTCGAGGCGGGCAAATTCGACGCGCTTGCCGCCCTGGGCACGCACGCCGGTTTTTGACATCTCATCGCGCCATTCGTCTTGACGAAGCGTGACGCCACTTCTGGCGACGCTGGCGTCGGCGTTCCACTCCCTCTCCCCTTGGCCTCCGTCGGCTGGGGTGCGAGGGTCTTGGATATCGTCGATGGCCAGCACGGTCGGCGCGGGGACCGCCTCGACGGTGAAGGGTCCGGTCACGCGAACCTTGGAGCGATCGACGAAGGGTTGATCGTAAAGCGTCTCTTGCTCGGCGTAGCGGGCGATGGCGGCATCGATTTCGACGCGGGTCATCCCCTCCTTTATCTCAGGGTTGTTGGCAATCGACCCCAATGTGGCATGCGGCACCGTCTTGTAGCGAAAGCCGCTCGCAATCCCCTCGTTGGACCGGGCGAGCTCGTAATATTCAAAGTCGGCAGTCATCAGTCGCTGCTTGGCGAGCGTGAGCGCGACACGCGAAGTATCACAAGTTATCCATCGGCGCCCCCACCTTTCGGCTACGACGGCGGTCGTTCCAGAGCCACATGTGGGATCAATCACTAAATCGCCGGGGTCGGTTGTCATTAAGATGCAACGCTGAATGATCTCTTCATTCGTCTGCACGACATAGATCGGGCGTGACGCGCCACCGAAGCCATCCCACCAATTGGAAACGGGCACAAATCCAAAATCATCGAAGTAACTCTTAAATCGCAGTTGCCCGGCGCCGGCAAGTAAGCGTCCCGCGAATTCGAGCCGCTTCATGCCAGGACTGCACTTTCTGAGAAATCGTCGGTAACTGGTATTCCATGAAAAACGGCTCTTCCCTCAAGCTGCGGTTGCGAGA
>JAIESQ010000095.1 GCA_019745975.1 Pirellulales bacterium | reverse complement strand
ACGAATTTCGGCGCCACGGCGGCCGTGCCTAACGCCGGCAGCGGCGTCTTGATCACCGGCGGCGCCACGTTCAACGAGATCACCCCTACCATGCGCACCGAACGAACTTACTTCGGTGACGAATACCAGACATGGCGCGAGTTGGTCGTACAGGACCTGATTTCCGGCAACCTGGGGGCCGGCGTCACGATCGAGGGCGCAGGGACCAATGACAACTCAGTCCTCGGCGCGCTGATCGGCGTCGGTTACAACGCGGGCAACATGATCGGACTGGGGAACCACGGACCCGGCATCCTGATCCGCGACGGGGCCGCCGCAAACACGGTTGATGAAGTTCCGCTGGCGCTCATCCATGAACCCGCTTCCAACGTCCCGGGGACGGTCGAAGTTGTCTTTCGGAAGAATGTGATCGTCGCCAACGGCACGTCGGCCGCTCCCCGGGCAGGCGTCGAGATCACCGGCGCCGGCACGAATTACAACACCGTGGCCAACTCGTTCATCGGTACGAACCCCGACGACGCGAACCAGACGACCCTGGGCAACACCGGGGACGGCGTGTTGATCTCGGGCGCGAATACCGTCATTTCGGGAAACGTCATCGACCGCAACGCGCAAAATGGAGTCAAAGTCGTCAAAGGGACAGGTGGCCTGCAAAAGAACCTGCTCCTGGGCAATCAGATTGAGTCCAATGGGGGGCACGGCGTGCTCATCGCCGATGGAGCGGAGGGGAACGGCGTCGGCGTGCACTTGCAGCCTTCCAGCGTTAACCCTAGCTACCCGATTGCCGCGAGTCCCAACGACGGCAACACCATCCAAGGGAACGCCGGCTATCAGGTCTACATTACGCAGGTCAACGACGATCACACGGCTTACAACATCGTGGCGGGCTACAACCAGATTCAAAGCCCCGCCGGACAGGATGCGATTTGCATCAACGGCGCCGAGGGAAACCTGATCGGCAACGGGGGCGAGGGGGTCGATCCGACGGCGGCCAACTACGTGGTCGGCAACGGCAACGTGATCGATTACAACACCGGCCGCGGGGTGGTCGTTTATGGCGCCGACGGCGCCGAAGGGAACGCCATTTTGGGCAACACGTTCATCGGCAGCGACCTGTTACGCGCAATTGTGCTCAACGGCTATACCACCATCTTCGCGCCATCGATTACAAACGTCAGCATGTCGACCGGCGGTGGCCAAACGACCGTTACATTCGACTACGCGGTGCCCACTAGCGAGCACGTGCGCCTCGATTTCTACTACGTCGCGCCGGTGGCTGGCGGAAACCAAGCGGTCCAGCGATACGTGGGGAGCGTCGGCGATTACGTCGGCTCCGGTTCCGAGCAGTTCACCTGGACGGTGCCGAGCGATCTAGGGTCGGTCAGCGGCGGGTATCTGGCGGCCACGGCGACTTATCATTTGCTAAACACCGTCGATGGCACGCTGACGGCCGGCTCGATCACGTCGCAGTTCGCGCTGACGCCAATCCCGTGAATCCGCGACTGAACTGCACGCTGGGAGCCCCGGACCGCAATTCGAGATCGTCTTAGATCGAAGCGACATCACGTGATCGAAACGCGCGAACTTACCAAGACGTATGGCAGTTTACATGCCGTGAAGAGCTTGAATCTCAAGCTCGACAAGGGGGATGTGTTTGGGTTCATCGGCCCCAACGGCGCGGGCAAGACGACGACCATGCGCATGCTGGCGACGCTCTTGAACCCGACCGTCGGCGAGGCGTACGTCTGCGGCTACTCGATCTACACGCACCCGAAGGACATTCGCCGCGTGATCGGCTACATGCCCGACTTCTTCGGCGTGTACGACGACATGAAGGTCTACGAGTACCTGGAGTTTTTCGCGGCGGCCTACCGCATCAAGGGGCCGCAGCGCAAGAAGATTTGCGACGAAGTGCTGGAGCTGGTCGATCTGACCTACAAGCGCGAGGCATTGGTCACGAGCCTGTCGCGAGGCATGACGCAGCGACTGGGGCTGGCCCGCGTGCTGTTGCACGATCCGCAGGTGCTGCTATTGGATGAACCGGCCAGCGGGCTCGATCCGCGGGCGCGAATTGAAATTCGCGGGCTGTTGAAAGAGCTCCGCAAGATGGGCAAGACGATCATGATTTCGAGCCACATCCTGCCGGAGCTGGCCGACATCTGCAACAAAATCGGCATCATCGAGCGGGGTGAGCTGTTCGTGAACGGTGACGTTTCGGAAGTGATGAAGCTGGTGCGCCGCCAGGGGGTGTTGCACGTGGCGGTGCGCGAGAACCAGGATGCGGCACAGAAGCTCTTGGAAGGTAACCCAATCGTTAGCGCCGTTGTGCCCGAGGATGGCCGGCTGCGGGTCACCTTGCGCGACGGCGTCGAGGACTACAGCGAGCTGCCGACCCGGTTGGTCGAAGCGGGCTACAGGCTCACACTGTTCCGCGAGGAAGAGTTGAACCTGGAGACGGCCTTCATGGCGCTCACGAAGGGGATCACGGCGTAAACGAGCGCCCCGAGTTCTGCCGCGATTAGGGCTTTGCTTCAGCCGCCGAGACCGTCAGCCACGGATCGAGTGGCTGAACGCCATGTGCGCCGGCAGTGATCTTGGCGGTTCGCGCCGGCTGGTCGCCCGCTCGACCGGTGACGCGTATCGGGGCCGATACTTTGGCCGCGCTGGCGTCGGCGGTCACTTTCAGAATGACTCGCTTGGCGGAATCGTCGGCCGCCTGCGAGACGGCTGGCTCGACGTGCAAGCCTGTTGGCAGATTCTCGATGGCGATCGTGATCGGCTCGGCGAATGCGTGCTGGCGCTCGACATTGACAGGTAATTCCATCGTTGCGCCGGGAGCGACGATGAGCTGATGCGTGTCGAGTGATAAGGCGAAATCCGGCCGGCCGCGAACGGCGGTCAGCCGATATACAAATCGCGGCCCGGTGCCGTTGTGCAGATCGGAGACCGCCAGTTGCAAATCACTGTCGGCGGCCACGGCGTGCACGAGCTCGGCATCGCGAGATTCGCCGACGTCGTCGACACGAGCGAGCTGGTTTCCGCTGGCATCGAGCAGTTCCAGCACCGGATCGAGATCGAATCCGAGAGAGCGGCTCTCGACCTTGGCGACGACGATTTCTCCCTGCTTGACGCCAAGGGTGAAAACGTCGTGCTGGCGCGGGGCAGCGATTCGCCCGGTCGCGGTAAACGGCAGCGCCACTGACAGGTTGACTGAACTTGCTTCGGCGCTCTGGGGCAGAGCGACCAGGCTTGCGTGCTCGACGACAGGAAGCCGCAGCACGGCGGCCACCCCTGGCCACTCAAGTAGCTGATCGGTAGCCGAAGGGGCACTGAGGTTCAGCCGCGTCAATTGCGGTGGCAAGTTCCAGCCGTGCAATTCGATCGCTTGAGTTCCTTCGCGCGCCAACGCCAGCGGCAGCGTGTAGTCGACGCACGGACCCGTGCACACCATCAGGCGATAGTTGTACGCATCGTCGCCGTCCAACGAAATCGACTGGTTGGCGACCGCCGGAAAGCCGAACACGCGCACGTACCACGTTCCGCTGGCGGGGATCGTCACTGCAATTCGCGGGTCGATCCCATGCTGGTCGTCGTTCTGCGCCAACACGAAGCCGTCGGCCGAGACGACCTGCAAGACGGCATCGACGGGCGAGCGGAGGATCGCGTTGGCGTCGATATCCGCGACGATTGTTTGGCCCGCCTCGACTGAAACCTGGTACACGTCGACGTCACCATTCTTGTTCAAGCGGCCATTGACGACGCTTGCGCGCGAGGGCGCCTCGTGAAGGGCGACTGGCTGCGCCTTGTCGAGCGCGTCGTTTGGCTCGGCTTCGACTTGCTCTGGCAGAGTGCCGACCACAAACGGTTGCGGGGCCGAGGCGCCGCTGTCGTCGAACAACCGGAGCCAATACACGTCGGGCGGCGTGTCGGCCGCAATCTGCACGGCGAGCGTGCCGCTCTTCTCCAAGGCGCGGATGGCGAGCCCGGGGCGATCAGCCCAAAAGTGGACTGGCCACTGTGGAAACTTGCCGGCCGCGGTGACTTCGACTGTTTGCCCACGCTGGCCGCCGGGTGGAAAAAAGGATTGCACTTCGGGCGCCGCCTTGGCCGGCTCGGCAGCGCAAAGCACAACCAACAGCGCACCGCCCAACCAGCGACGACTGGCGCCGACTACGATCTGCGGGCAGGACGTGATCAATCGCACGCGCGGCCTCAACCCATGAGCTCGGCGATCGGCTTCGGATCGCTCACCAGGTGTGCTGGGCGTCCTTGCGGCGTGTAGTAGATCTTGTCGGGGTCGATGCCAAGTTTGCGGTAGACCGTGGAGACGAAATTCTCTGGTCCAAGAATGCGCTCGCAGGCCGCGTATCCGTTCTTATCGGTGGCGCCGACCACTTGGCCCCCCGGTGTGCCGCAGCCGGCGAACAAGATCGACATGGCGTTGGCCCAGTGGTCGCGGCCGGGCGTGTTGCGATCGGACAAGGTGGAGATCTTGGGAGTACGGCCGAACTCGCCGAGCGCGATGACCATCGTCGTTTCGAGCAGTCCGCGCTGGTCCAGGTCTTCGATCAAGGCGGCGATGCCCCCTTCGAAGACCGGCAGGCGTTTTCGCATGGCGGGGAAGATCTCGCTGTGATGGTCCCAGCCACCGTCGTAAATCGTGATGAAGGGGACCCCGGCTTCGACGAGCCGCCGCGCCAAGAGCAGTCGCTGTCCGAAACCCTGTCGGCCGTAGGCGTCGCGCGTGTTGTCGGGTTCCTGGTTAAGGTCGAACGCGCGCTGCGCTGCGGGGCTGGTGACCAGGTTGTAACCTTGGCGGTAGTACTCATCGAGCGCCACGGCCGGGTCGGCGGCGGCTTCGTCGGTCATGCGCACGAAGCGGTCGACCAGGCCGCGCAGGTCGCGCCGGCCTTGGAAGCGGTCGTCGGCGAGTCCTTCGGGGAGCGCCACGTCGCGGACGCGGAAACCCTTGTCGTTGGGATCACCGCCGACCACGAAGGGGGCGTACTTCGCGCCGAGAAAATTCGGTCCACCCGAGCGCGACATCGAGGGGATCGAGAAGTATGCCGGCAGCCCGCCCGGCGCGCCACGTTCGAAGGCCGCGACCGAGCCCATGCTCGGATGGAAGCTCACGAAGGCGCCGCAACCAACCGGAATGCGCGGCGGCGCGCCGGTCATCATGTAGTGGTTGCCGGCGCCGTGATTGCCCTGGTTGTGCTGCACGGAGCGGATGACTGCCAATTTGTCGGAAAGCGCGGCGAGCTTCGGCAGGTGCTCCGAGAAGTAGATGCCTGGAATCCGCGTGGCCACGGTCCCCAACTCGCCGCGGATTTCGGCCGGCGCCTCGGGCTTGGGGTCGAACGTTTCGAAATGCGATGGACCGCCATCCATCCAGATCAGGATGCAGCTCGTGGGCCGCTTGGTTGACGGGGCGCTGGCGGCCTCGCCCGCCTGTCCGCGCAGTCGCAGCAAGTCGATCAACCCCGCGCCGCCGAGCAACCCCAAGCCCAGTCGCAGGCAATCGCGTCGGGCGACACCCTGGCAGTTTCGCGTGGTGGGCATGGCCAGCTAATCCTTGAAGAGAAACTCGGGGGTATTCAACAGCGCCCACAGCAGGTCTTCGGCGGCACGGCGCCGAGAGTCGGCCGATTCACCAAATAGCGGCAGCACGCTGGATTGCTCTTCGCGACTTGGCAGGCGGGCGTACGTCGCCAGATAGAGTTCTTCCACGATCTGTTCTGAGCGCAACTGGCTGGCAGCCAGCTTCGCCGCGCGCCCCGCGTCTCCAACGACCTTTTGATGCACCTGCGGGGCGTTCATCAAGTGCAGCGTTTGCACGACGGTCGAATCGCTGGTTCGCTCGCACGGCGGGTCCTGGTTGGCATCGGGCCGCCCGAAGGCATCCAAGAACAGCGAATCGATGCGGTGCGTCCAGAGCTCGACCGCGCGCGAACCAGGCGGCATCGCGGCGAACGTCTCCGGAGTGCCGGTGACGTCGCAGACGGCGTCGAGCAACACTTCGGCCCGCAGTCGCTGGCGGTAGAAGCGCGAGTAGTTGCGCGTGTCGGCGGCGTTGCGCTCGCTGGGGAGCGAGTCGAGTTGGTAGACCGTTGAGTTCATGATCGTGCGAATCAGCGACTTGAGGTCGAAGTTGGCCTCGCGGAGCGCGTCGCCCAGCGCCGCCAGCAGTGGTTCGTTGCTGGGTGGATTGGTGGCCCGCAGGTCATCGACGGGATCGACCAGGCCGCGTCCCATCAGCTCGGCCCAGACGCGGTTGGCGGCGGCCTTGGCAAAGTAGCCCCGTTCGTCGGCGACCATCCAATCGACCAGTGCATCGCGGGGATCGCCCCCCTTCTCGATCGCGCGAGCCGAGCCAAACAGTGGCTTGGGCTCGACGACTGCCCCAGACAGCGGATGCGACACGCTCCCGCTATCGGCCGTGAAGACAATCTCTTCTCCCCCCGAAATCGGCGGCGAGAGGCCGGTGCCTTTGCGACCGATGCGGGAGAAATAGGCCGCCAGGCCGTAGAAATCGTCCTGCCCCCAAACCTCGAAGGGGTGGTGATGGCACTTGGCACATTCGAGGCGGATGCCGAGGAACAACTGGCTGACGAGCGTGACGATTTCGTCGGGCTCCCGCCGATCGCGAAACACCGTAACGGCTCCATTGCGCCACGTGCTCCCCTGGGCGGTCACCAGCTCGCGCACGAAGCGATCGTACGGTCGGTTCTCGCGAAAGGCGTCGCGCAGCCAGGTGTCGAGGCTGAGCGTGGCCTTGATTCCCACGCGGTATGGGTTGGGGCGCAACAGATCGGCCCACTTGTTCGCCCAATAGTCGGCGTACTCGGGGCGCTCGAGCAGTCGAACAATGAGGTGGGCTCGCTTGTCGGCGGCCGTATCGGCCAAGAATGCCCGCACTTCGTCGGGCGTCGGCAGTCGACCGATCACGTCGAGATGCGCCCGCCGCAGGAACGTGGCGTCGTCGCAGACGCCACTTGGCGTAATCCGCAGTTGCCGCAGCTTGTCCCAGACCAGCGGATCAATGAAATTGGCGACGGGCAAGCGGGCGTACAGCGACTCGTCGACGGAGCCTTCGAGCGGAATTGCCGTATTCCAAGTGGCGATGTTGTTCATGTAGCGCGCCATGATCGTTGCTTCGCCGGCCAGTTGGCCTGCGCGCACGACGCCTGCCGCGTCGACCGAAACAATCGCCGGCTCGTTGGATTGAAACGCCGTGACGTGAGTCACATCGCGCGTGGAGCCGTCGGAATAGCGCGCCGTGACCGTCAGCCGCTGCTCCTGGCCAGTTTCCAAGAGCCGCCCGGGCGGATCGAGCACGACATCGACGAGTGTCGGATCATTGGCGCCGCAGCGCGGCATCCCTTGGGCGATCCAGCGGCGGATGACTTCGTACTGCGGACCGACCGGGTCGAGCCGCCGGCCGCCACCATGTGGAACCGACTGCGACGCTTTCCGCAGCAGCAGGCTCTGTTCCGGCGCCGCGGGAAAAACCCGTCGACCGCGGGCTTCCTGCGCGATCGCCTGAAAATCAAAACTCGCGTCGAAGCCCAGTAGCGAAAGCTGAAAGCCGTTCTGGCCGCGCTGCTTGCCGTGGCAAGCGCCGGCGTTGCAGCCCGCCGCCGTAAGGACTGGCATCACATCGAGTTCGAACTTAACTGGGGCCGAAGCCGCAACCGAGGAGACGTTACTGGCGACTGGCGAGGCGCCGTCGGCGGCGCGCAGGGTTGTCGCCGGAAGTGCGAGCAGCAAGCAAACCGCTGCACATCGTACGCCAGGAGTTCGAACAAGGATTGACACGGCGGGTGGCTTCGGCGGGGCGCGGACGGTGGGAATGTAACCGTCAATCTAGCTATCACTTGCGATCCGGGCAACAAAATCCGCTGGATTAGCCCGACGATGCTACCACGAACCCTGCTACGTTCCGCAAGACGATTGCGCGGTAGGCTTGCAGTTGTGCCGCTGAGGAGCCTGTTTGGGTGAAGCTGCCGATTGAGCGAACATCATCTTCTCGCGACGGCGTACCGGAAGCTGACATGACGATGGGGAAGCGCGGCCGGCGTTCGACCGTCCAAGCATTATCGAAATCGTCCACGGTACCTGATCGCATCGTGCCACAAACTGCACACTGCGCAGCACCGCGCGGCCGGAGAGCCGCGCGTCAAGCCAGTCCCGCCGAGCTCAAAGGCGCTCACCGCGCCGCTCTGCCAGCGCGCTACGATCTGCAATTGGCGACGCTAGCGCTAAAGCCCCCCGACGCGTCCGGCTGGCTGCACGAAATCAAGCTCGACGGCTACCGTATGCTAGCGCGGATCGAGTCGGGCCGTGTGCGCCTGATCAGCCGCAACCATCTTGATTGGACGGGGCGGTTCGCGCCGCTGGTCAAAGCCCTCGAACAATTGCCGGTCAAGTGCGCGGCGCTCGATGGCGAGGTGGTGATCTACGACAACGCGGGGGTGAGCGACTTTCAAGCCCTGCAAAACGCCTTTGCCGAGCCGAAGGCGCAAGGGCGCATGACTTTTTGCGTGTTCGATCTGCTGTATTGGGACGGCTACGATCTGCGTGACGTGCCGCTCGTCGAGCGCAAGCGGGCGTTGGCCGAGATTCTCGACAGCGCGCCATCGTCGCCGCGGTTGCAGTTTTGCGCGCACCTGGAGCAGGACGGCGAGTTGTTTCTGCGCGAAGCGTGCAAGTCGGGCCTCGAAGGGATCATCTCCAAACGGGCCGATTCGCGTTATGTCGGCCGCCGCTCGACATCTTGGCTAAAGATCAAATGCCGCAACGAGCAGGAATTTGTTATCGGCGGCTATACCGAACCGAGTGGTTCGCGCGTGGGGTTCGGTGCGCTGCTGTTGGGCTACTACGAGGCCGGGTCGCTACGCTACGCGGGACGCGTCGGCACGGGCTTCGACACGGCTCGACTGCGTGAGTTGATCGAGCGATTGCGGCAGATTGAGCAGCGTGAGTCGCCGTTCGCCGATTTGTCTCGTGGGCCAAAAGGGACGCATTGGGTGAAGCCGGCGCTTGTCGCCCAGGTGAGTTTTGGCAATTGGACCGGGGACCATTTGTTGCGCCAGCCCGTGTTTCACGGACTGCGCGAAGATAAGTCGCCGCTGGATGTCGGTCGAGAACGGGCGACGACGCCGCGGGAACCGGGGCCCCGCCGGCACTAGTCGAGAGAGGCCGCAGATGAGCTTGAGCGAGTATCGCCGCAAGCGCGACTTCCGCGTCACTCCCGAGCCGCGCGGCGTGAAGGCGGCCGGGACCAAGCGGGCCCGGTTTGTCGTGCAAAAGCATGCTGCCTCGCATTTACATTACGATTTCCGTCTGGAGCTCGACGGCGTATTGAAGAGTTGGGCTGTCCCCAAGGGGCCGTCGCTCGATCCGGCCGAAAAACGACTGTCGGTGCAGGTCGAGGATCATCCGTTGGAGTACGTCGACTTCGAGGGAGTGATCCCCGAGGGAGAATATGGTGGCGGCACCGTAATGTTGTGGGATCGCGGCTTCTGGAAGCCAACCACCGATCCCAGGGAGCTGTATACCAAGGGGAGTCTAAAATTCGTCCTGCTCGGCGAGAAGCTCAAAGGGGCCTGGATGCTAGTGCGACGCGGCGGCAGGCGCGCCGCGGCGGGAGAGCGCGTTTGGTTCCTGTTCAAGGAGCGCGACGAGTTCGCCCGCAGCGGCGAATCGATCACCGAGACCAGGCCGCTGAGCGTGGCCACGGGGCGTGATCTTGAGGAGATCGCCGCCCAGGCCGATCGCGTATGGGGCGCGAAGGGAGTCGTGCGCGTCCGCCGGAGCGGCCAGAACTCGGCGACCGCGCGTTCCAAGACGGCCAGCAAGCGCTCGAGTTCCAGCGACGATCCCGTTGAATTCGCCGGCGTTCGCCTCACCAATCCTGATAAAGTCGTCTACTCAGACCCAGAGCTGACGAAGCTTGATCTGGCCCGCTACTACGCCGAAGTGGCGCCTTGGATATTGCCACACGTGGTCGATCGGCCGTTGGCCGTGGTGCGCCGCCCGGCGGGAAACGGCAAACCCAGTTTCTTTCAGAAGCACCCGGGGCCTGGTTTGTCGGAGCACCTTCGCGAAGTCAATGTCGCGGAGCCGGGAGCTTCGCAGCCCGAGTACCATTTGGCACTCGACGATGCTCGGGGACTGATTGCGCTGGTGCAAATGGGTGTGCAGGAGATTCACGCTTGGGGATCGCAGCGTGACAAACTTGAGCGCCCCGATCGGTTGGTGTTTGATCTTGATCCCGATCCGGCGGTCGCCTGGCCCGTGGTCGTGGCCGCGGCCCGCGAGACGCGGATCTTGTTGCAAGAGCTCGGGCTCGAGAGCTTCGTCAAGACGACCGGCGGCAAAGGGCTGCATGTTGTGGTGCCGATCGAGCGACGCACGAACTGGGATGACGCCAAGGCGTTTGCGCGCGCGGTCGCGGAGTTTATGGTCGCCGCCGCACCCACGCGCTACGTGGCCACGATGAGCAAGGCAACCCGCCGCGGACGGATCTTCGTCGACTACTTTCGCAACGGCCGTGGTTCGACCGCGATTGCCCCGTACTCGACGCGTGCCAAACAAGGCGCGAAAGTGAGCGTGCCGATCGCTTGGGAAGAGCTCGACGCGAAGCTGAGGTCGGATCACTTCGACATAGCTGGAGTAATTGCCAGGCTGCGGCGACTGAATCGCGATCCGTGGGCCGCGATGCAGCCGGTTCGCCAGCGCATCACGGCCGATATGTTCCGACGATTGAACCTCGACGAACTGCGGGGAGCACACGGATCACGAGCGTAGTTCAGGCAATTCTTCCGGCGTCGCAGATGCCGGCTACAGAATTCACCAGCGAAAGGCTCAGGCCCGGCGGCGCGACCGTCCAGATGCCGAGCCGCGGCGGCCGCTCGAGGCGCTTTTGGCGGCGCGGCCCCCTTGCGTGCGCGCCTTCGCGACGCTTTGCTTCAAAGCGTCCATGAGGTTGATGACGGGAGCTTCCGCCTCGGCGGGTGAAGCCACGACCTCGCGGCCGGCAACTTTGGCCTCGATGATCTCAGTTAGTTTCTCGGTGTAATCGTCCTGGTACTTCTCCCAGTCGAAGCGCTCGGCCGCGGTTTCGCGAACCAGCGTGCGAGCCAGCTTGAGCTCATCGTTGCGCAGCTCGATCTGCGGCGTCTCGTCGACGAAGGCCTCCGGCGATTTCACCTGACTGGCGAACCGCAGCATCGCCATCATCAACAGCGGGCCTTCGGTGCGCAATAGCACCAGCTCTTCACGTCCCGAGAGGGCTACCTGGCCAACACCGTAGCGGCCCTCCTGCTTCATCGCGGCGTGCAAGAGTGCATACGGTTTTTGACCCACGGGGCCATCGGGAGTCAGGTAGTAGCTCCGACCATCGAGCCAGAGCGGATCGATCACTTCGGGCTTGACGAACTTCTCGATGGCGACGGCTTTCTCTTCGGGCGTGCGGGCGCGCTCCAGGTCGTCGCGATCGACAACGACGTACTTGTCCTTGGCGTATTCATATCCACTGACGATCTCGTCGGCAGGCACCTCGCCGTGTTCAGGGCAGACTTTCTGGTAACGAATCCGGCGATGGCAAGTCGCATGCAATTGATTCAGGTGAATGCGCCCTTCGCCGCTTTGGACGGCGTTGTATGCCTTGACGGGAACGGAGACCAGGCTGAGACGCAGAAACCCACGCCAACTGCTGCGCAGCGCCATATCATCATCTCCGGCCAAGGCTGCGGCGCCACGCCGCAGGGTGAGAGAGCCCTTCAGAAATGCTAGCACGCGGATGCTAGCAAATAAAATGCCTGACTAAAGCTGCCGCAAAGCACCGAGGGGTGGCAGGGCTTTCCGAGACACTGCTCCCGACGCCCCTGGACGGCGGCCTGCCAGGGAGGTCGGCACCGGGGCAACGCTCCTGCCGTGCGAAATCGCCGGCACGACGAACGATGCAGGCGCCGTGCGGCGAGCAACGTTGCCCCAACACCAGGGGGTGTGACAACAGCCTGTCACCCCTCTCGAAACTAGGTCGCGAACTTGCTTGCGGATCGACTTTGCCCGGATAGAGTCGCCAGCACGCGCGGGCAACTGCCCGCGAGCAAGCGCTGGCCGAGGCTTGTATGCACCTAGGGGCACGATCTGCCGACGTTCTGCCGGAGCGACTGCTCGAATCCGCGCCGGGGGAACTTTCAACCGCCGAGTTGGCGCCGTTGTGGGAGCTGTTCGCGGAGATTGGCCAGGCTTGGGGCGATGGGAGCTTGGACCCGCGCCGGCAGCGCAGCCACTGGCTCGAGTTCATCGACGTGCGAACGCGCACTGAGCCGAGCTACCTGGCGGAATATCGCAGCGCCGTGCTCGTGCTCGACGAGCTTCGTCAACAGCATGGCCCACAGATGTGGCACGAGCTGTTCTTCGGTTCGGTCCGGACGGAGGCGCCAACGACGCGACGTGGGCATCTGCGGCGTTACGTCGTCGAGGAGTTCATCAAGGTGTGGCTCACGTCCGGTGGATTCAAGGCGTTCGGCGCCGGCAACTACAACAGCTACGTGAGTGGATCGCGGTTCGCGGTGAAGCAGCCCTATCGGCTTGCGGCAAGGGTAACGTCGACCCACCAATAGGGATCTCGCGGGGGGCGCGCCGACATGGAATGGCAGACTGTGATCATTGGCTCGGGCGTCGCCGCCGCGGCCGTGGCGTCGAAGTTGCTTGATCGCGATCCAGGGCATGCACTCTTGCTGCTCGAAGCCGGACCACGGGTGCCGTCGAAAGACCGGCGGCTGTGGTGGGACTTTGTCCTCAGCGGGCGCTCGGCCTACGACCATTGCCACGATCTGCCACTCCCAGGCGATGGCAACACGGAAACGGAAAACGAGTCGACTGGCTCCACTCCGTGGACGTTTCGCGAATCGCGCATGATGGGGGTTGGCGGCTCCACGTACCATTGGGGCGGCTGGGCCCTGCGGTTCAAGGACGAGGATTTCAAGCTCTTCTCGCGCACCGGCCGCGGGGCCGACTGGCCGATTTCGTACGACGACCTCGAGCCCTATTACTGCCAAGCCGAGGCCCTGTTGGGAGTCTCGGGCGAAGACCCGCACCGCTGGAACCGCCGCTCGCGGGAATATCCCCTGCCAGCCTTCAAACAGACGGCCGCCGATGGGCCAATGATCCAGGCGTTCGAGCAGCTCGGCATCGCCTACGCGTCGATGCCGGTCGCGCGGTTTCGCAAGTGCATGACGACTGGCACCTGCAAATACTGCCCGCTGGGGGCTCGATTCGTCGCCGCGTATCTGCTGGACGCGCTGGTTGAATCGAGGCGGCACCCAAATCTCGCCTTGCAGCCGCGGCGCGTTGCCGCCGAGCTGGTCTTCGATCGCAAGGACCGCGTGATCGGCGCGCGCGTGTTAAACACGTCGACGGGCGAGTCGCGCTCGGTCTTCGCCGAGCGATTCGTCATTTGCGCCGGCTCGTACGAGTCGGCAAAGCTGCTTTTGCGATCGCGCAATAGCCATTGGCAAAATGGGGCGGGAAACGACGCGGGCCTGGTGGGCAGGCATATCATTTCGCATCCGTTTCTGTACGTGCAGGGGCGCTCGCGCGACAATCCGCAGCGGCTGCAGCAAGAGCTCGACTTTCCCACGTTGATGTCGCGGCAGTTCGACACGTCGCGTGAGCAGGCGGGGGGCAAGCTGTTTTTGTTCCGCGACCGCAGCAAGCCGCGAATCGACTTGGCCGGCCGCATGATCGCGGGGCGCTCGCGGCAGGAGATCGACGCCGAACTCACTGGCCCCACCCTGTGGGAGTTGCAGGGCTTCATGGAGGAATTCGCCAACCCCAACAATCGCATCGAGCTAGGGCAGGGGTTGAATCGCTTGGGGCTACCGCAAACGCGGATCCACTTCGCCCGGGCTGAAGGATTCGAGCAGACGTCGGCCGAGCGGCTGCGCGTGATGCAGGAGGTGATTCGCGCGATGGGGCTCGAAGTCGGCGAGAGTGGCGTGCAGCCGCAGCGCGGCGACCATGCCGCTTCGACGTGCCGCATGGCGCGAGACCGTCAGGATGGCGTGGTCGACGAGCATTTGCGAGTTCACGGCATCGGCAACTTGCACGTCTGTTCGAACGCGGTTTTTCCTTCGGGCGCGGCGGTAAATCCCACGCTGACGGTGACGGCGCTGGCGCTGCGGCTTGGAGAACACCTGGCGTCGTAGCGGAAGCGGTGGAGATCACAGCAACTGATGAGGATGACGTCCGCCATGTCGATTGTCGAACTCATGCGACCCAACGCCGCGCGCGATCTGGCCTGGCTGCAGGAGGCGCTGCAGGCCGCGGTCGAGCTCGAGTTCTTTACGCTGCCGCCGTATTTGACGGCGATGTGGTCGATCAAGGACGAGCGGCACCCGGCCGTGGCCACGATTCGCGCTGTGGTCGAAGAAGAAATGACGCACATGGCGTTGGCCGCCAACCTGCTGGCGGCGATTGGCGGCGTGCCGTGCGTGAATCGTCCGCCCGCGATCCCCGAATATCCGCGCCCCATGCCGGGCGGGGTCAAGCCGCACCTTGTCGTGGGGCTGCAAGGGCTGACCAAAGAAGTGGTGCGCGTGTTCATGTTGATCGAGGAGCCGGCCGAGCCGCTGGAGTTCGAGGCGCGGTTCGCGGCGCGCGGTGAGATATTTCCGCGCATCGGCGCCTTCTACGACGCGATTCAAGAGACGTTTCACCAACTCAATCCGACACTGTCGGTCGATCGCCAGATTGCCGCGCCCTTGGCGCCCTTGGTCGTGGCAAACCTGGACGACGTCGATCGGGCAATCAATCTCATTCGCACTCAGGGAGAAGGGAGCAACGTCTCACCGGCCGACGAATCGCTTGAGGATCTTGCGCATTACTACCGGTTTCAAGAACTGGAGCGCGGTCAAAGGCTGGTATTCGATCCGCTGCGGCAGACCTACCGCTGGCGGGGGAGCTTGCCGTTTCCCGAGGTGTATCCGGTGGCACCGGTGCCGGCGGGGGGCTATCGCGACGATGAAGTGAGCGATGAAGCTGCCGCGTGGTCGCGGCAATTCGACTACGCATACACCAACCTGCTCGACGCCTTGCAGGGTGCCTGGGAAACCGAGGGCCAGGCCGCCCTGTGGCGCGCCATCGAATGGATGTTCGCTCTCAAGGGGTCCGCCCGGGCGCTGATGGCGATCCCGGTCCCGGGAACTGACTTCACTTACGGCCCGAGCTTTCGCTATCGCGGCCCGAGCTTCGGCCGTCGTGGCACGGGCAGCGCGCCAATAGCGCAAGGCACATTCAGCGGAGAACGCTATGGGATTCCACGTCGAAATCAACTCGATCTTGCGCACGGATGAGCCGTACGAGCTGGCGCGAGGCAGCGAACACCCCTTTCGCAAAACGGGGAGCCGGGTGTTCTTCGACACGCTGCCGATTTGGCTCGCCAAAAGCGATTGGACGGCCCTGGCCGAGATTCGCGTCATCCAGCAGTCGCGCACACATGAGGAAGTCTCGGGCCGGTTTCGCGTGCTGCACGTCTATGGCGGTGAAGCGCAGCAGACAATGACGGTCGCGCTGCGGCGGATGTACGCCGCGGGTGACGATCCGTTCATCTACCTGTTGCTCAGCCCGGCCGACTACCAGCAGGCGAAGCAACTCAAGGAATGGTCACCGCCGTCGCTTGGGGAGAGCGCGTTTATTCATGCGTCGCCGCGCAATCAACTGACGCGGGTGGCGAACAAGTACTACGCCGAGCACGACACGGTGTATGTCTTGCTGTTGCGACACGAGAAGGTTTCCGCCGAAGTCCGCTGGGAACCAGCCACCGGCGGACTGTATCCGCACATCTACGGCCCTCTCAACATGAACGCCGCCGAGCGCGTCGTCACGGTGTCGAGGGGAGCCAATGGCAAATACTCGATCGGTCCGGAACTGTTTGACAGCGGCACCGTTTGAGCGCCATGCGGCCGGTGGTGGGGCGTAACCAGTCCGACTTGCAACCGCACCTTTAACCTGGGGAGTCGACGATGAACCTGTCGAAGGAAGTCAATTTTCTCAGCGAGCGTCCCGCGGCCCCTATGCGCGCCGAGGTCGCCGGCCAACCCGTTCCGGCGAGCATTCCACAGCGCGTGCGCGCCAACGACTTGTTTCTGCGAAGCGGCATTTCTGCCGAGGAGCTTGCGCAGGCTCAGGCTACGGCGAATGGCTTTGAGATTCACGTCGGCCGATCGAATCTACTGCCGGCGGTGTTTCTTGAGGTTGGTGCGGCGCACAGTCGGGCGACGTGCTTGTTGCGCACTTCGGGCATCGACTATCGCGGTCGCTCGGGATCGTGGTCGGGCACGGGGTTTCTCGTGTCGCCGAACATCCTCTTGACGAACCATCACGTGATCAACTCGCCAGCGGTGGCGGCCGCCGCGACAGCGGTCTTCAACTATCAGGTTGGTGTAGACGGCCAACCGCTGGAGACCACTAGTTGCCGTCTGCGGCCCGATCGATTGTATCTGACGAGCCCAGCCGAGAACGGCCTCGACTACACGTTCTGTTGGGTCGACGGCGAGCCCGGCCGTCAGTTCGGTCAAGCCCGCATTAACCGCCGGGCGCTGGCGATTGCCGAGCAGGAGTTCGCCAATATCGTCAGCCATCCCGATGGCCGCATGAAGGAGATTGCCATTCAGGAGAATACGGTCGCCTGGCAGGACAACGTCGTTGTGCACTACACCTCGGACACCGAGCCAGGCAGTTCGGGGGCCGCGGTTTGCAATAACAACTGGCAATTGATCGCCTTGCACCATGCGAGCAGAGAGACACCCGCCCCTCATCCGATCATTCAAAACGAAGGGATCAAGCTCTCGGCGATCGCCGCCGATCTGGAGCGGATTATCAACAGCGGCAGTTCGGCGGCCGCGACGGCACGCGAACTGTTGGCGCTATTCGGCGGCACAGACGAGCGGCTTGGCTTCTTTGGCGCGCTCGGCCGAGCCCCCGCCGCCGGCGTTGGGCCCGAGGCGGTCGTCAACACCTTCGCGGGCACCGAGCAAGACCTCGACGTTGGCTTCTGGAACGTCGAATGGCTCACCCGCAACTACGAGCACAAGTCTGCCGCGGTCGCTCGGGTGATCAACGCGCTGAATCTCGACGTCTGGGCGATCGAGGAATCGTCGGAGGACGCCGCCCGCGCGGTTGCCGAGGAATTGCACGCCACGTTCGGGAAGGAGTATGGCGTGCTGGCGGCAGAACCCGGCGTCGAAGGGGGCAAACAGAGTTGCACGATTCTCTGGAACACCGAAACGGTCGATGTCGTTGCGGAAGCATGGGGCGAACCCATTGAAACCTGGCTGAAAGCGCGCAGCACCGATTTCGATGACCTGGACTTGGGGGGCTTCGAAGCAGTGCACGGCAAGATCTTCGATCGCTATCCAGGGCTGTTCAAGGTCACCAGCAGACTGCCCGAAGGGGCCGGGTCCAGGCTCGACTTCTACCTGGTGCCGCTGCATCTCAAGGCCATGAGCGAGGGGAGCATGCGTCGCAAGATGGCCTCGAAGATCCTCGCGCTGGCGGTGGAGAAAAAGGTCGAAGAGGGTTCCGATGCCGATTTCATCATCGGCGGCGACGCCAACGCCGAGTTGGGCTCGGGGGATTTTGCCAACTTAACAGGGGGTGGACTCACGGCCATTAGCGCAGCCAACGAACAAGGCGGCGCGTTTTCTTATATCAAGGGCCCTCGCTCATTGATCGATCATGTGTTCCTTTCGCCGAACCTGGCCGAGCGCTATAGTTCGGCGGATTTCTTCATCGTGGCAGCAGAGCGGAGCTTTCCTGACTTCGTCGACGCCGTGAGCGATCATCGACCCGTGCTGTTGCGGATGAGCCTGGGAGGCTCGCCCGAACCAGAACGGCTCGAGGCGGCCGGGGCAGCGCATCGCAAGGCGGCGCTAGCCGAGTTGATCGCCCGGCTGGAACGCGGGCGAGGCAAAGCTGTCGTGGACGACAAGCGTGGCGATGGCTACGGTGGCAATCGCCTGCAACCGAGCTTGGCCGAGAAGGGGTAGCAGCCGCTTAGCGATCGGGTATTCAGAGCCTGTCGCGGTCGGGCAGCGAGAGTTGCATGAGTTCGATGAGTCGGTTGGCGGCGGCCTCGGCGAACTCGGCGTCGTTGATATGGCAGTCGAGCTCGAGCACGTCGATCGGGCCGGCGGTTTGGCGCACGCCCGCGAAGAGCTCGCGACGCGCGGCTGGATCGTCAAACGGTCCCCCTTCGCGGTCGATCGCCGAGACGCCGCGCGCCGGCAGCAGGATCGCTGCCGGACCGCTCGACATCGCCACCTTGCGCCCAAGTTGGCGCCCTAATTCGAGATTCTCCGAGGGCGTCGTCCGCATCAGCGTCACCGAAGGGTTGTGTTGATAGAACTTGCGCTCGGCGAATTTCACCGGTACTGTGGCGCGGGCGTGAAAATTCACCATGTCCAGCGCGCCGGCCGACACCACTTGCGGAACGCCGTGCCGGGCAGCCGCCGTCAGACGCTCTGGCCCGGCGCTGAGCACGCCGCCGACCAGCTCATCAGCCAGCTCGGTCGTGGTGATGTCGAGCACGCCGGCCAACAGTCCATCGGCCACGAGCGATTCCATGGCCTGACCGCCGCTCCCCGTGGCATGAAAGACGAGCACTTCGTAGCCCGCGGCTTCGAGCAGCGTGCGGGCCCGCTCGACGCAAGGCGTGGTGACACCGAACATGGTCGCGGCCACCAGGGGTTTGTCGCTTTGAGGGCCAATGGCCGCCGCCAGATCGAAGGTCACAAGGCCCGTCATCGCCCGGGCAGCCGTGGCCAGCACCAAGCGCGTGAGTCGGTTCACTCCGGCCAGATCGACGATCGAATTGAGCATCAGGATGTCTTTGTCGCCGACGTAGTGCCGCACCTGACCCGACGCCAAGGTGCTGATCATCAGCTTGGGAACGCCAATCGGCAGGGCCCGCATGGCGGCGGTGCCGATCGTGGTGCCGGCCGAACCACCGAGCGCAATCACGCCGGCAAGCTGCCCCTCGGCGTATAACTGGCGCGCGAGGGCGGCGGCGCCTTGGGCCGCATTGGTGACGGCTTCGCCGCGATCGCGTCTGGCGGCGATGTCGACCAAAGTCGTGCCGGCCGCAGCAAACACTTCTTCGCGCGTCACGTCCGGCTTAAAGGCCGGGTCTCCAACGGAGCCGGCGTCGATGACGCGCACCGATTCGCCGGCGCTGGCAAGCAAGTCGCGAAGCAGGGCCGCCTCAGGACCTTTCGTGTCGAGCGTGGCAATCAGATAGACGTGCATGGGTTGGACGCCCCCGAGATTCGACGATCAAGCACGAGGCCCTGGATCTCGCTGCCGCCAGGGCCGAGCCAGAATCATCAGGATCGCGACCAGGAGCGAGCTGCCGGTCGCCAGCGCCATGTCCTTCTGTGCGTCCCACATGTCGCCTTGTTGGCCGTTGTACGCTTCGGCGCTCTCGGGCGAAAGCACGATGGCCACGATCCACTCAGCAATCTCGTACAGCGAGCTCAGGCAGGCCGTGAACGAAACCGCAAACACGATCGCCCACATGCGTCGCAGCCCACCGAACCGCTGGGCAATTTCGCAGACTGGCGGCACAGCCAGCGCGCCAAAGCAGACGTGGACGAGGCGGTCATAATGGTTGCGGCGCCAACTGAATTGGCGCGTGGGCGAGAAGCCTAGCGCCTTGTCCAGCCACTCGTCATAGGGCACATACGAGTAGATGTAGCGCGCCCCCAGTATATGCAGCCACAGAAACAACACGATGCACATTAGCGCCGATGTCGATAGCCAGCGGCGCCGCACGGCCAGCGACAGCGCCAGAAGTGCAACGACCGTGGGCACGTGCTGCAGGAATTGCTCGTGCGGATAGATCGGCCGCCAGAGCGACACGATCAAAAACACGCCTGTGATGGCCAACAAGCTGAATTGCACCATGACGCGTCCCCAGGCGACCCGCCGCCACAACTGCATCACACGCGCAGCTCAGCTTCGCCGGGCAAGTGCGCCGCATGATGCTCGCGCAAGGGGGCAATCACTTCCTCCAGAAACTCGTCGACCTGTTGCGGCGCGCGGCCGACGTACTGCAAGGGATCGGCCACATCGCGCAAGTCGACGGCAGCAAATGCCTTGTCAGCCGTCAGCCGCTTTAGCAGGTCGTTTGGCTGACCGTCGTCCCGCATCGCTTTGGCTGCAGCTAGGCTGTGCCGACGAATCCGCTCGTGCAGGTCCTGGCGATCCCCACCGGCGGCCGCGGCCGCCATCAGGATGTTCTCTGTGGCCATGAACGGTAGTTCTTCGTCGAGGTTCCGGGCGATGACGCGTGAATGCACCACCAGCCCAGCGGCGAGATTCTGATAAATCAACAGGACAGCATCGATCGCCAAGAACGCCTGTGGCAACGCGAGCCGGCGATGCGCGCTGTCGTCGAGCGTGCGCTCGAACCACTGCGTGGCGGCCGTGTGCGCCGCGCCATCGACCAGGCTGATGGCGAACCGCGCTAGCGCGCACATGCGTTCGGCCCGCATCGGGTTGCGTTTATAGGGCATTGCCGAAGAACCGATTTGATCGGCCTCGAACGGCTCTTCGACTTCATGGCGATGCTGCAGGATCCGCAGGTCGGTCCCCGCCTTGTGGGCGCTTTGGCCGATTCCTGAGAGAGTTGCCAGGATGGCGGCGTCAACTTTGCGTGGATAGGTCTGACCGCTGACGGGATAGGCGGGGTGCAAGCCGATTTTCTCGCCGACAAGCTGTTCGAGCCGCCGCACTTTGGCGTGGTCGCCGTCGAAGAGCTTGAGAAAACTGGCCTGAGTGCCAGTTGTGCCGCGAACGCCGAGCGCCTTGATCCGCGACAGTCGGTACTCGACTTCGTCGAGGTCCTGCACGAGGTCGTAAGCCCACAGGCAGGCGCGCTTGCCGACCGTGGTTGGCTGGGCGCTCTGCAGGTGCGTGAACGCCAGGCAGGCCAGTGCGCGGTGCACCTGGGCGAAGGTCGCGAGCCGATCGATCACGCGCACCAGGCGAGCTCGCACCAGCTCGAGGGCTTGGCGCAGCAACAACAAATCGGTGTTGTCAGTGACGTAGCAGCTCGTGGCTCCCAAGTGAATGATCGGTCGCGCCACCGGGCATTGATCGCCGAATGCATGCACGTGGGCCATCACGTCGTGCCGCAACTGGCGTTCGTAGCGCTCGGCGGCCGCGAAGTCGACATCGTCGAGGTGCGCGCGAAGCTCAGCTATCTGCGCGGCCGTGATCGGCAGACCGAGCTCCGCCTCGGCCTCGGCCAGCGCCAACCACAGGCGCCGCCAGGTACTGAATTTGCGCTGCGGGCTCCACAGCGCGTTCATCTCGGGCGAACCATAGCGAGCGACCAGCGGGTTGTCGTAGCTGGTTTCGGGCGCGGAAGGTGCTTTCGACAACAGTGGGCCTCCAGCGTGTATTTCGAGCCGAAAGCTCCATGGTAACGCGCGACGCGCCGAAGCGGCAGGGCGGCACCTTCGGACGCAACTGAGTAGCGATGTGGCCGCGGCTAATTGGCTGTGCGATCGATGCGCCCGTGAACGTAGATGTCGCCGTCGACCGAGCGGACTTCGACGCCTATAAGCTGCGGAGCGCAGTCTAGTTGAGCGACTCCCTGGCCACCGATGGGCGAGGGCGCGCCTTGGCCTCCGATTAATCGTGGGGCCACGAAGGCGTGGACCTCGTCGATGGCGCCGGCGTCGACGAGCGAGCCGAGCACCTCGGACCCACCCTCGACGAGCACGTTGGTTAGCCGCCGTCGCCCGAGTTCGGCTAGCAACGCGTCGAAACGGTCGGCGTACGTCGCACCCTCGCACACGACGACCTCGCAGCCGGCTTCCCGCAGTCGTCGTTGGGCGGCGTCAGGAGCCGACGGACCGCACGCGACGAGCACGGGGCTCTCGCGCGCCGTGCGCACCAGTTGCGATTCGACCGCCAGCGTCGCCTGGCTGTCGAGCACGATACGAATGGCAGTGCGTGGACCAGCAGGGCGCGCCGTCAACAAGGGATCGTCGGCCGACACCGTGCCGCGCCCAACGATCACCGCATCGACCCAGCCGCGCAACTGGTGGGCGATCGCGCGCGACGCGGCGCTCGAGATCCAGCGACTCTCGCGAGTGTGCGTGGCGATGCGGCCGTCGAGCGTCATCGCCCATTTGGCGATTACCCAAGGCTTTCGTGTCGCGAGCAACTTGAGATAGGGGGCGTTGAGCCAGCGCGCTTCTGCCTCCAGAAGGCCTGTTTCGACTGCCAAGCCGGCGGCTTGAAGCTCCGCGACGCCGCGACCAGCAATCTCCGCGAAGGGATCGCGCATGGCCGCCACCACCCGCGCGACGCCGGCAGCGATGAGCGCCTCGGTGCACGGCGGCGTTTTGCCGTGATGGCGACAGGGCTCGAGCGTTACGTAGGCCGTGGCGCCCCGAGCGCGGCTGCCGGCGAGCGTGAGCGCCTCGATCTCGGCGTGTGGCCCGCCGAACCGCCGGTGCCAGCCTTCGCCGACAAGTTCGGCGCCTTGTGCGATTAGGCAGCCGACGAGCGGATTCGGTTCGACCAGCCCTCGCCCGCGCGCCGCCAGTTCCAAAGCGCGGGTCATGTGCCAGCGGTCGAGATCAACTTGTCGCATAGAGCGCGGGTTGGTTACAGGAGTCCTCAGTCGCTGCCGGGAGTCCAAATTGCGGGGCGCCGCTCTCCTGTCGCGCCTGTTTCGGAGTCGGGGGTCCAGATCTTGCCGGGCTCTGCGCCGGCCGCGGCGTCGGCCGTGATGATCGAGGGCTGCGTCGCCTTGGTACCTGGCGGCGCGCGAAGCACAATGCGTCCATCAGGCGTAATGGCACCCGCATTGAGCAGCACGCGCGTCAGCGCCGCGTCGACCCCCGGCTCGCGGCCGTGTTCGCGGGCGATGTGTTCGATTAGCTTCATGGCGGAGTCGGGCTCCATGCGCTCGAGACGCAAGGCCAATTCGTCGAGGTCGAACGGCGCCGACGATTGCTTCCGCGACGTGGCCAGTTTGCGGGCGCGGTCGATGTATTCCAGTGCCGCCTCGCTCGACGGGGCCGCTTCCGCCAGCTCGTGCAGAATTTCCAACTGATCGACCTGGCCATCGAGATCGCGCCGCCCTAGCAACTCGCTTCCCGCGCGCTCGACGAGCTGCAGCAGTCCGTACGCGGTGACGAAGTGCCAGGCCTCGACGAGCTGCTCGGTCGAGAGCTTCGACCAGGGAAGCCGCGGCAGCCGCCCCGCAGGCACCTCGGCGACCTGCAAGCCGCGCGGGTCGAGCGGCTCGGGCTCAGCCAGCCCCAAGACGCGACGCAATTCGGGCGCGTTCGAGCCGCCGGGGCCGCTGAGCTCGGCTAGTTCGAGGTTCAGCACGAGCGCCGCTAGCTTGCGGCCAAAGCGCCGATCGCCGACCACGTCGAGCGGCGACTTGCCATCGAGGGCTGGTTGCGCGATCTTGGTCCAGCGCTCGACCAGATTGACTCGGCGCGTATCGCGCTGCAGGCGTTCGGCGTTGTCGCGCGTAATGCCCGCAGGGATCATCTGATCGCCGCGTAGCGCCGCTTCGGCTGCCGATTGTTCGGCCAGCACGGCCGGTTCGGCGGCGGCCCCCAACGTGTTTCCGGCCAGACGGGAGAGCAATTCTTGCGCGGCGACTTGATGGTCGCGCCGCACCTCGAGCTCGAGACGTGCCGGACGATCGGTTTCGCGACCGTAGATTTCGATGCTCGCCAGACGGTTCGGAAGGTCGCCAGGCGTCAGCGCCTCGACCGCTTCAGGGAGCGGGCGATCGATCAGCAGAAACGCCGCCCGCGGTGGCGGCGCGTCGGGCGTGCGCGGCTGCGCACTGGCTTTGATGGCCTGCTTGTCGGCTGTCAGCAGGGTTTCGAACTGCTCGATGTCTTCGATTGGATACTCGATGCGAACCCACTGGAGTTTGGTGGCATCACCAGCGGGCGACAGCAATTGAGCAAGTGCTTCAGCCTCGATGGCGTCGTCGCGCGGGATATCTAGCGCGGCGAGCTTGCGCCAGGCTTCGGCCGCGGCCGCGTTTTCGGCTAGCGCCGTCCGTAGCGATCCAGCGCAGCGCCAAACGTCGGCAGCGTCCGGCGCTCTTTGCGCGAGGGCATCGAACGCTTCGAGGGCCTGCACCCAGCGCCCCTGGTTGTACAAACTCAATCCCTTTTGGAACTCGTCGGCCCAAGAAACGCTAGCCGGCGGCTTGACCGGCAACTTGGGGGTCGAGCGCAGGAGCAGAGGCACTGACGGCTCTCGCACCAAACGCGTGACGAGCGTGCCCACCTCTTGATCCTGGGGATCGATCGCCAACTGCATCATCCAATGAACCAACGCAGCGGCCGGGTTGCCACCCACCCACAAGGCCGCCGCGACTTCGCCGATCGCTCGATAAACCTCTTGCGGCATTTCGCTGGGAGAAGCAGCGAGCGCCTCGTGGAGTCGGCGCGCGCCGGCCGCGGCGCCGTCGCTCATCAGCACATCGAGAGCCGACGATGCCAGCGCCACCGGGTTCACCGGGTGTAGTTCGAGGAATTGAGCTAGCGTCGCAGCGCGCTCCTGGTTGCGTCCTAACTCGCGCTCGAGCTGCAACTTGACCGACAACAGGCAGGCCCGACCAGGATACTTGGCATCGAGCTTCTCAACGTACTCGAGGCTCGCCAGCCGCTGATCGCCTCCCACCATGCGCTGGATTTTCTCTAGTTCGCCCATCAGGTCGGCGCAGCAAAACTTCAGTTTCTTGCCCGTGCCGGCTGGACAGAGCGAATAGGGATCGAGCGCCATTACGGTTAAGCCCCCTGGAGGAGGAGAGGTCGTTCGCGTTGCCTGTCGCCAGTGAAGATCTGCCCACCTGCGTTTCTCCAGCCTGGCTGACACCGGAATTTAACATAGCCACCTTGCGTTGGCCATTGGCCAGCGGACGTCGGCGAGGGGTGGGCGTCTCGAAAGTAGGTGGAAAATCTGGTCTGTTGGTGGTTGGTGTAGGAGGGTTGCCTATTTTCCACC
>JAIESQ010000108.1 GCA_019745975.1 Pirellulales bacterium | reverse complement strand
CTTGAGCTTGCCGCCCACAAAGAACTATGCCAGAAAACACTTGCGTCACGCGATAGCAAATCGAACAGTAGAACTAATAGGTCTTCATTTTGACGAATGTTCCGCGCTGGTACGCGTCAGTTGCTGCCTACTAGCCGATCAACCAGCAGAAGTGCCTCTTCGCGCGAGCCAATCTCGCCGAGCAACTGGGCATCGCGGACCTTGTCCAGCAGCCCGTGAAACGCGATTCCGGGACGCAGGCCGTGCGCAATCAGGTCGTCGCCCGTCAACAGCGGCGGCGGGTTGAGCTCGTCGGCCGGCAACTCGAGCAACTTGCGGCAATGCTCGACGTCGCCGCGCGACGCGCCGTGCACGCTGGCTACAGCGCGGTGAAATTCGACAAGGTCGCGAATGTCGGGGTGAATCAATCGCCGCTGCAAGGTCGGCCAAGGAAGCTTGCGAGCGCCGGCCAGCGAGTTTTGCTGGCGTACGAGCCACGACGCCAGTTCGATCTCGCGCTTCGCGAGGCGCAGCCGGCGACCGATGATTCTAGTCAGCGCCGCGCCTGCTTCGCAGGGGTCACCGCTGCCGGCGCTGCGAACCGCCGGCCAGCCGACCTGGTGCAAGAGCGCCGCCAGCGCCAGCGGAAAACCGGGCTCGAGCAGTTGGCCGAGTATGGTCAGCGTCGCCTGCCAGCGATCCGTGCCGACCGCAACTTCATCGCCAGCGGCCAGCCCCACGAGCGACAACAGCTCCGGCAGCAACGTCGCCAACAGGTCGGTCTCGCGCAGCAACTCGATACCACGCGCACGCCCGGGAACGACCAGCATGCGGCGCAACTCTTGGGCGATGCGCTCAGCGCTGACGATCGCGATCTCGGGCGCCATTTCGCGCACCGCGGCCGCCGTGGCCGGGTCGAGGCGAAAGTCGAACGTCGTGGCAAAGCGGACTGCCCGCAGCAACCGCAACTTGTCTTCGCTGAATCGCGCGCGGGGGTCGCCGATCGCCCGCACGATTCCCGCTTCGAGGTCGGTCTGGCCGCCGACGTAGTCGATGACCTCGTGGACCTCGGGGTCGTAGAACAAGCCGTTGATGGTGAAATCGCGTCGGGCGGCGTCCTCGGCCGCGTCGGTGAAGGTGACGTGCTCGGGATGGCGGCCGTCGAGGTAGGTCGAGTCGCGGCGAAAGGTCGTTACCTCCACCTGACCGGCGCCGCGCGGACCGACCACGGCGATCACGCCAAACGCCGCCCCCACGGCAATCGTGCGGCGCGGGCCGAACAGCTCGCGGATCTCGTCGGGCTTGGCGCTGGTGGCGACGTCGTAATCCTTGGCCTGTCGACCAAGCAAGTAGTCGCGGACGCAGCCCCCGGCCCAGTACGCGACAAAGCCTCGTTGGCGCAGCCGCCGGACGATTTCTACGGCAAACTCCCGTTGTTTTGGGGCGTTGAGCTGCGTCATGCCAAGTCCATTCGGGGAGTCGAAGCCAGAAATCCCGTCGTTACACTCAATTATTGTTTGACAATAGACTTACGAACTCGCTAGACTTCGGCCAGCAGGGTTCTCTACGGGGAGTTGTGGTCCCACCGCGCTTCGCGCCGGGTACTCCTGCTAACCGGAACAGAAATTAGCGACGATCCAAGAGGAAGAGGCTCCTCTTCGACGCCCGCCTTGTGCATTGCACGCGGCCGATCGGCCGGGTGTTCTTATTTTCTTTTTTTCCTTTTTTACTGGGAGTTTCCTCATGTTCCGACACGGCAAAGGGCCAAGGGGGTTCACCTTGGTCGAGTTGCTGGTGGTGATCGCGATCATCGGCGTTTTGATCGCGCTGTTGCTGCCGGCCATCAACGCCGCCCGCGAGGCGGGTCGCAAGACGCAGTGCCGCAACAACCTCAAACAGATCGGCACGGCGCTGCACAACTACGCTGGTCAGCATGGCAGTTTTCCTCCGTCGTCGACGGGCTGGATGACTGGGCCCGCGGCTGGCCCAATGCAATCGGGCATCAATCCGACTTCGGCCAACGGCGAAAACGCGGCAACGTCGCCCGGCCACGGTCACACGTATAGCTGGATGGCCCTGATCCTACCGCAAATGGAGCAAACGCCCATTTTGCAGTTGCTCGATTTCCGGCTACTAACGTTCAACCCGGCTATCGGCGTCAGTGACCCGATTCGAGCAGCCTTAGTCCTGAACAACTATCAGAAAGCCGCCAACACCGAAATCAACGCCTATAAGTGCCCGTCGTTCAAAGGCAATCCTTACTCGACGGCAACGGAGTTTGGCTCGGGTGGCATACTGACCAACGTCGCGCTGTCGAACTACCTCGGCATCGGGGCCAGCACGATCAACCGCATGCTCGATCCGGCCGTGCGCCCCGACGGCATCTTGTATCCGCCGAAGTTTCGCATTCGCGCCGGCACCGCGTTCCGAGACATTCAAGACGGCACCAGCAACACGATCATGGCGACCGAGACGCGCGAAACGCGGTACGCCGCCTGGCTCGATGGCAGCACCGCGGCCGGCTGGGCGCTGCACGCCGATCCCGCGCAAACGGGCTCGAACCCCGGCACCCAGATCATCACCCCGGCGGGCACGGCGGGGGTCTACCCGATTATCAACCCCAGTCCCGGTTCGTCGACGCAAGTCTTGCCGGCGTTGAACCTGGGGGGCAACGAACTGGACAAGCGTCCGGGCGCCACAGCAGGCGCGCGCATCAATTACGCGACGGTCACCCTGTTGCGAAATTTGGCGCGCACCCCAGCCAACGGCACGCCATCGGCGCGCAACGTCACGTTTGCGAACAATTGGGACTGGGGGCCCAGCAGTCAGCATCCTGGCGGCGCCCACCACCTGATGGCTGACAACAGCGTGCAGTGGGTTACCGATACGGTCCAAGCCCAGGCCTACATGGCGGCCGCGACTCGCGCGGGCAAGGAGCCACCGGGCGAGTTGGCCTCGGGCTTGTAATTCCCCCCAGCGGCAGGCCTGCTCCTGCGGCCTGCGATCGATGTCACGCGTCGGATCACTGCCCCACTGCCGGGCAGTGGTCCGACGCGTTTTTTTTGCGCGGCGTTTGCCGGCAGATCAGCTTCAGGGTTGAGAAGCGCCCGATTCCGGCGGCTTCGCGCCAGCTTCGGTCGGTTTGGCGGCATCCGCCGGCTTCGCCGTAGCATCTGCGGGCTTGGCGGCAGGGTTCACGCGCAACGTCAGCGTGACTTTCGTCCCTACTGGCGGAATCCGTTCGGTAAAGCACTCGTAGGCCAGCGCTTCGTTCGATTGCGAGCTTTCGATCGGCAGATCGAGCATCGCACTAGGAAAATTCGAGACGCAGATGAAGTCGCCATCTTCGGCCATGTAGTGCTGCTCTTTGGAATTCGGGTCTTCCCAGAAACCGCTGCCGCCGAACACCCACGGCTGCTCGAGTTGCTGTTTGTCCTGAACTCCGCGAATCCACTGCTGAGCGCGAGCCTGTTTCGGAGCTCCGTTCTCCTTCCAGTGCACGTTGACTTCAATCCGAGGCCCCGCCGCCGCTTGGTATTCCGGGCGGAAGGCGACTGGGTGCCCCGGCTCGATGCCCAGCGCCAACAACCCCGCATGCACGACGTGTGCTCGAGTGGCGCAAGCGACGATCGCTTCGTGCTCCTTGGTTCCCTTCAAACAGGCGAAGAGCTCGAGCGTTCCCTCGCGCAGCACAATCTCTCCGCCGACGATCACGCGTTTGTGCTTCAGGTCGAGCCACACCTCGTCCGTGGGCGAAAGCCGGCGCAATTCGGTTTTCGCCTGGCTGCCGGCACCCCCCGGCCGCGGTGGCGTGGGCTGCTGACCAAAAACGCTCGGAGCCGTCGCGCCGGCCATGCCAAGCGCCACCCCGGCGCAAACCCACAACCAATCACGGCGACGCAACTGCGACTGGTACGAATGGCCGTGAAGTGTATCGCCCCTTGGCGTGGCCGGTGTTTCGGCTGCGGTGTTGCCAACGTCCCTGTGTGTGAACGAATTCACCGGATTTTCTCCACGGTCGCCGGCTCAGTGGCTCGGCCAGTAGATTTCGCTTGTGACTCTCGCCAAGCACTCCGCTCTCAATACAATACCGACTTCCGACTTGAGCACCAACGCATTCACACCAAGCCCCAGCGCTGGCCGCCGCGCCGCTCGTCGTCGCGGACATGGTCCCGATGTAGTCAGCGCATCGCATATCGCATCGGTTATCACTCGCTATGTCTGCCTCGCAAGTTTCCCGACGAGAACCCCCGCCGATCGCCGTTTTGCCCTTGGCCTTACGCGGCCGCGAGCTCTGGCATCGAACCGCCCCCGCGGCACTGCGCGCCGGTGAGTTCAAGAGCGAGAAGCAAGCCTGGAAGCTTTGGAAACGGCATCTCGCGCGCCGCCCGGCCAACGCGCTGAGTAGGTTGTGGACCCAGTGGCCCGACCTGCTCAACTGGTCGTTGCCCCGGCGCCCCCACACGCTGGCCGCCGCGGTCGCCGACGGCTCCATGTCCGAAAGCACGCTGGCCGCGGCCGAGTTGGCGGTTGTCGACCCCCGCGCAATGGCGCGCAAGCCGCGACGCCTGGAAGCCCATTGTCGCAAGTGGCTGGCCCATGCGAGCGACAGCGCGCACGATCCCCGCGCGGCGCTCGACGCGCTGGCCTGGGCGTACGCGCTCCCCAAGCTTGTCGATGAGCTGTCGGGAGAATTGTGGTGGCAGGTCCTCGATCAACTGATCGACTTAGCCGGCGGCGATCACCGGCGCCCTGCGCGCAACTGCGGGCTGGTCGGGCAGCTCCTGTCGACTGAACTGCCGTTGGCGCTCGCCTTCCAGTTTCCCGAGATCAAACCTTGTCGCCGGTTGGCGAAGCGCACCGGTCCCTCGCTGGAGTTTGGCTTGACCGAATCGCTGGCCGCCGACGGCATGCCCCGTCCGGCCATGCTTGCCGAGCTGTCGCAACGGTTCGCGTGTTGGCTGCGAGCCAGCGCCTTGGCTCGACGATTGCGGCGCGATCCCTGGGACGATGCCGCCCGCCAGCGCTTGGCGCACGGTGTGCGGCAGGCGGCGCGGCTGATCGATGCGCGCGGATGCCAGTTTGTCGCCAGTTGCGATCGCGCGCCTTGGCCGCGCAGCTTATGGCGATTGTGTGTGCGCGAGTTTGGCGCTCGCCGCGATCGTGCCGTGCTCGAGTCCCATCGCTCACCGCGGCCGGCGCTGTCGAGAACCGCTCTCAAGCGTTTGCCTGAACCCTCGGCCCAATCGGACGGCGCCGCGCTGGCCGTCTTGCGTAGCTCGTGGTCGCCCCGGGCGATTACGCTGGCCGTGGAACATGCGTCGCGCGCGGTCGAGTTCGAATTGGCCCTGGCTGGCGATCCGCTCCTCGCCGGCCAATGGCACTGCGAAGTCACTATCGACGGCGCGCCCCGGCAACTGGTTACCGGCTGGGAAGCAAACTGTTGGGTAACCGACCGTGACGTCGCCTATCTGGAACTCGAAGCCTCGCTGGCTGGCGACGTGCGCGTGTTTCGACAGTTGCTCCTGGCGCGCGAAGATCAGTTCCTGTTTCTGGCCGACGCCGTCGTCGCGCGGCAGGCCGACTCGATCGCCTATCGCGGGCGAATCCCCTGCGCCGCCGGCACGAGCGCGATGCCGGTGGCCGATCACACCGAAGCATCGCTCGTGACTGGCAAGAACTCGTTTGCCGTGCTTCCCTTGGCACTCCCGGAATGGCGGCGGCAATGTGCGCGCGAGGACCTCGCGGCAAGCCAGGCCGAAGTCCAGTTGTCCCAGGAGATCGCTGGTCGAGCACTCTACGCGCCGCTATGGATCGACTTGGATCCACGTCACGCGCGACACCCCTACACCTGGCGACAATTGTCGATCGCCGAAGACCGCCAGGCCGTGCCCACCACGGCGGCGGCCGGCTTTCGCGTGCAGTGCGGTTCACGACAGTGGCTCTTTTATCGATCGCTCGGCCAGCGGGCGGGTCGGACCGTATTGGGAGTCCACCTTTGGAGCGAGTTCCTGGCCAGCCGCTTCAATCGCGACGGCGAGAGCGACACGCTGATCGAAGTCGAATAGCAATGCAGCGCGGCAGTACTGTTGCGACCGGTTCATTCGCCGCGCCGCGCGTTCTATGATGGTGTGATGGCCGATCTGGCTACGGTGGTTCGTCGAAACCTGGCGCAAGTGCGGGAGCGCATCGAGCGTGCGGCTGCCGCCGCGGGGCGCAGCGCCGCCGAGGTGCGGCTTGTCGCGGTCACCAAGTACGCGTCGGCCGACGTCGCCCGCGAACTTGTCGCGGCCGGCTGCGCCGACCTGGGCGAAAGCCGACCGCAAGAGCTGTGGCGCAAGGCCGCGGCACTCTCCACTCTACCGGTCCGCTGGCACTTGATCGGTTCGCTGCAGCGCAACAAGGTTGCCCGCACGCTCGAGCACGCCTGGCTCATTCACTCGCTCGATCGTTTGTCGCTGGCCGAGGCAATTGAAGCCCAGTCTCCGGACGAACGTCGCGTGGCGGTATTGTTGGAGATCAACATCTCGGGCGAGTCGAACAAGCACGGCGCTTCGCCAGCCGAAGCCGAAGCCTTGCTACTGGCCGCCGCGCGATGCCGGCATCTCGAAGTCCGCGGCCTAATGACGATGGCCAGTCGCGACGGCGATCTCGCAGTCGCCGGGCGCGAGTTCGCCGCGCTGCGCGCGCTGCGCGACCAGTTGCGCCGTATTGCCCCGCCGCATGTCGCGCTCGATGAGCTGTCGATGGGCATGAGCGGCGACTTCGAGGTGGCCATCGCCGAGGGAGCCACCATCGTGCGCGTCGGCTCCGCGCTGTGCGAAGGATTGCCGTGACCGAGCCTGTCAAACCGCACGCCGAGGGAAGCATGCTAGGCGTCTACGCGCAGCCGGGAGCACGGCGCAACCAATTGCGCGGCATCGAGCGCGGCATGCTCAAGCTGTCGGTCACGCAGGTCGCCGAACTGGGCCGTGCCAACGAGGCGATCAAGAAACTGCTGGCCTCGTCGTTGGGATTGCGCAAGTCGCAGTTGGAACTGGTCGCCGGCCAATCCTCGCGCGAAAAGCGATTCCTGGTCCGCTGCCCGCCCGACGAACTACAGCGCCGCCTCGTCGCCGCGCTGGCCGCGGAAGATCAAAATTGAACACCTAGGGCACGGGTGGCCGCTCGGCGCTTGAAGTTGCGTGCGGCGCCCGATTATGCTGGGCCTCACGTGTAGGACAAACCAGTGTCGGTTCAGAGAGTCAGGCTAGACGATGATCCAGCGCGCTCGATTGAAGCATCGCCCGGCGACACGCCTCTCATCGCGCGGGGTGCTTTCGCTGGGCCTGGCTGCACTGGCGTGCATTGCCAGTTCCGACACCCTTAACGCCGAATGGAGTACTTATCAAGCCAACGCCGCGCACACGGGCTATGTCTCCACATCGTTGGACTTCAGCCAGGCCGCCGCACCACGGTGGAGCACGCCGCTCGATCTGTATCCAACAATTCCGGGTGGCCTGGCAGTCGGCGCCAACACGGTGCTCGTCACCGGTTACGACGCGCTCACCACCTACGGGCTCTATGCCCTGAATGCTTACAGCGGCGCCATCGTGTGGGACCACACGAACCTGGACCGCATCAATCCGCCGGCCTACGCCAATGGCAAGGCTTACGTTGTCACGGTTCGCCAAGACACTGGCCCTCACCTTGGCGGTCACCTGCGCGCTTACGATATCCAGACGGGTGCTGCGATTTTCGACACGCCCATTTCGCAAAGCCTGAGGTTCCTCAGCCCGACCCCTTTCGGCGACGATCTCTACCTGGGCCAGGCTGGCGGCGCGGCGCCCGGCGTTTACTCTTACGACGGCGCGACGGGGCAGCTTAACTGGTCTGCGACCGGTTTGTTCGACAACGGTTGGACCCCCGCGGTCGACAGCCAGTATGTCTATTCCTACACCGCCCTCAACAATCAGTCGCCGATTCGCGGCCTCTTTCTGATGGTCGATCGCGCGACTGGTCAGCCCAGCTACGCCGCGCTCGATTCGTTCGACTACGGGAGCTTCGTCACCAACCAGGCGGTCGTGCTTGGTCCTAACCACGATGCTTTCATGACCGATCTCAACGGCCACCTCATCGCCCGCGACGTGTTACTCGACGCCACGCACACGCCCCATATCGAGTGGAGCAAGTCGGGCTATGGTGGGCAGCCGGTGCTGGCCGATGGCGTGCTGTATGTCACGACGACCGACGGCGTGGTCCACGCGCTCGATGAGCTGACGGGCGACTTTCTTTGGAGCTGGCAAGCGCCCGGCGGACATTTCGCTTTCGTGAAGATCGCCACCGATAACGCCTTGGTGGTGACCGTCAAGGACAAGTTCTCGCTCAACCCGATTGCGACCTATGCACTCGACCCGGCGACGCACGCGCCGATTTGGTCGTATCCCTTGGGTGGCGAACTGGCACTGAGCGACGGCATTCTCTATGTGCTCAACGGTGGTGTGACGGCCTTTACCGTGCCTGAACCCCGCTCGTTGGCCTTGGCCATGTTGGGCGGTGTAGTGACACTGTTGGCGTGTCGCCGGCGACGTGCTCGACGGCCGCTTCTCTAGAAGCAGTTTCAAAACCAGCATCGAGCCGACGTCGGGTGCCACTGCTAGCTCGTCTAGCAGTGCCCTATCGAGCGTCTCACTGCTGGGCAAGCCAGCAGTGGCACCCAACTTGGGTTTTGAAACTGCTACTAGGTCCTCGGTGACCTCTGTGGCTAAGAAGCTCTCGGCGCACTCCCTGCCGACTCAGTCCCCCTCGTAGCGAATCTCCAGAATCTCGAACGACAGCGTCCCCGCCGGCACGTCGACCTTGACCTTCTCTCCCTGTTTGTGGCCCACCAGCCCTTGAGCCAAAGGGCTGGTGAAGAGAATCTTGCCGTTGTCGTAGTCCTCTTCGCCGGCGCCGACCAGCGTGAACGATTCCTCGTCGCCGAAATCGAGATCCTTGACGACGACCGTGCAGCCGAACGCGACCTCGTCGCGCGGCACGTTCGCCGTGTCGATAATCGAGGCCCGGTTGAGCTTGTCGCGCATCAGGTTCACCTTGGCCTGGATCATCCCCTGCGTTTCGCGCGCGCCGTGATACTCGGCGTTCTCGCTCAAATCGCCCTCGGCTCGGGCGGCCCCCACGCGCTCGGTGGCCAGGGCCAGCTCGCTTTCGAGCTGCGACAGATCGGCCTTGAGTTTGTCGTAACCCTTGCGGGTCATGGGGATGCGGTCCGACATGGTCGACCTCGCGCGAAGCGGAAGCGAAACTGCGAATGCGTGTGAAAAAAACAGCGGCCTCGGACAAGAGGCCGCCGCGGCAATCCTGGAATCCTGCTGCGGGGTATTTTGGCGCATGCACCCGTGGCTGTAAATAGAGCGCATCCCCCGTGTCGCAAGTCCTCACCCGTAGGCATCGCCGAATGACTAGCTGGCCACGGCGTGCCGTCGCAAGCGCCGCGTGAGCTCGGCCGCGATCGGCGGCTCGACTTCGGCGTGCAACGTGATCTGTCGCGCCTGCTTGCTGGCCAACAGACGACCATCCTCGAGCGCCAGAGTGTTCGTGTGCGTGGCCGTAACGCGCGGCTCGGGCGTGATGATGCCGACGAGATTCAGTGGATCGGCCGCGGAGACCACCACGATCCGTCGCCCCGGCGTGGTTTCGCGCACGCGCCGCAGTTCGTCGACGGCAGCCGGCAGCGCATATTGCTCGCCCGCGACACCGCTGACGAACCGCCCTCCGCGAATCTCGCCACGCGCCTCCAAGCGGCGCAACGTGCCGACCAGCTCACCCCAACGCGGCGCGACCGATTCGCGCGCCAAGAGATCGCGAAAGACGATTCCCCAGCGACGCAGCAGTTGCCACGCCCAGCGCAGGACGATATCGGACCGCGCAGGAGTCTCGATCTGGCCGGGAAACACCGACCAGCGCCCCGAGGATGCCGGACCACCAGCCGCAAGCTTCCATCGCGCGGGGTTGTTGGTTAGCGCCGCGTCGCGCCGGGCGCGTCGCATGCGGCGGTCGCGGCCGGCGCGATTCCCCGCGGCCATCCAGCGCACCGCCGCGAAGAGATCGGCGGTCACCAGCCCCTGCGCGGCCAATTCGGCCAAGGCATCGTCCAATTGAGTTGGTAGTAAACCGGTCGCGGCCCGCAGTTCGTGATGAAACAAGGCCCCGCGCGCGCCGAGCACCTCGAGCACTTGCCGCGCGGCGCCGCGCAGCGGTATCTCGCCCGCTCGATCGCGCTCGGCCGGCAATAGCCAGGGGAGATCCTCGCGGAACACCAGCGACACCGCGGCGGCCCGCGTCAATCCGCTCGACGAGGCAGCCTGATCGGCGCCGCGACGCGGCGGACGCAGTCGCCCCCAAACAAGTTCCCCCGACAGCGAAAGCCCGTCGAGCCACTGCGCTGCGTAACCTTCGACGCGCGCCGGCAACACGCGGCTCTCCCACACGCCGGCGGCCAACTCGAAGCCCTGCAACTGGCCGATGGCATCGCGCACGCCCTCGGGCCCGTGCTGCCGCGTGTCGCGCGACAAATGCTGGTGCCGCACGAGGAACCGCAGGAAGTCGCGCGGCTCGATCGGCTCGATCTGCCGCCGCAAGCCATCGAGTGTCAGTCGATGGATGCGCGCTAGCAATCGGCGCTCGCACCACTCAACGAGCGACGTGCCGCGCGAGGCCGGCCGAAACTGCCCGCGCATGGCGATTCCTTCGCCTTCGAGCGCTTCGAGCGCGCTGGCCACGCGCGACTCGCTTAAACCCACCAGCGCGCCGAGCTCGTCGGCCGTGCGCGGGCCAGAAACCTGCAAACGGCCTCGCACTAGCGCCACGAGCGCTTCGGTGCTCGTCCAGTCGCTGCGCACCGTAGCGGGCAAACTCACGGCGGGTCGGGCGACGGCCTGCGGTTCGAGCGATCGCACCAACGGCCAATTCTCCGCCGCGATCCACCAGTCGTCGCCTGTCGGCCGCTCGATGCGCGTGGCGCGCCCCTCGGCCACCAGGGCGTCGAGCCAACCGCGCACATCGGCTGCTTCCGCCGGCGTCATCGCGACCAGCGACAAGAGCGCGTCGTGCAATTCGTCGGCATCGCGGATCGTGGGCCAGGCATCGACGACGACCTGGTCGATCGCCGCCGGATCGAGCGCGGTCAGGTCGGCGCTGTCGGCAATCCGCAAGCCGCGCGGCGTCGAGATCGCGCGCACGCGGCGCTCTTCGAGCGGCGCATCGTCCAGGAAGGCATAAGGCCGCGCGTTCAGTCGCTCGTGGCAGAACGGCGACGGCTCGCGCGTATCGCGCGGTACCAGCTCGATCTCATGCCGCTCGATCCGCCCTAGCACGTCGATCCACGTATCGATATCCATCGCCTCGCGCAGGCAGTCGTCGAGCGTTTGCCGCACCAGCGGATGATCGGGGATTTCGATGTCACCCGAATGATTCTCCAGGCAGCCGACCGTTTGCGGAAAAACGGCCGCCAGCAAGTCGTCGGCCTGAAAGCGCTGCATGTGCGGAGGCACGCGCGTGCCGCCGCGCTGCCGCAATACGGCCAAAGCCCGCGTGACGTTCCACCGCCAGCGCGTGGGGAACATCGGCGCCGCCAGAAGCGCCTGCACGAGCAGATGTTCCGCGTTGGCCGGCGTGAGCATCTTGAACAGCGCGTCGAGCGCGAAGCTGTGCTGCGGCCCCAGCGACAGCACGATCCCCTCGTCGTCGGCACTGGCTTGCAATTCGAAATCGAAGCTGCGGCAGAAGCGCTTCCGCAATGCCAGCCCCCAGGCCCGATTGACCCGCGCCCCCAAGGGCGCGTGAATCACCAACTGCATTCCCCCCGATTCGTCGAAGAACCGCTCGAAGACGATCCGCTGCCGCGTCGGCACCAGGCCGATCGCCGCAACCTCGGCTGCGACGTAGCGGGCAGCTTGCTCGCCCGCCCAAGGGCTGGCAGCACAGGCATCGATCAGCCAGTCCCGCGCGGGTCGCAGATCGGGCTCGCCCGCCAAGGGTTCGCCCAGGCCCGTCAGGTCGGGCATCGCGAAGCGTTCGTCAACCGCCGCAGCGGTCACGTCACGTGTGCCACTGCTTGCAGGTTGACAGTCTATGCCAACGCCGGGTGCCACTGCTGGCTTGTCCAGCAGTGCCGTTACGCGCTCGGCCTCGTCTGTCGGGTCTCCGTCCTCTTCCCAACTCGCGCCAAGTTGCGATTGCCCGTTGGTGGAGCTCAGAGGCACGTTGGCTTCGGTATCGGCCGGCCACACGATCCGATCGCGGATCGCTTCGCGCAAGCTCGACACCGACGCCGATAGTTCCAGCGTACGGCCCGGCGCTTCGCCCAGCCAGAAGGGGATCGTGGCCGGCGCGCCGTGAGCGTCTTCGACGAGCACTTCGCCGCCGCGGACGTTTATGATCCGCCACGACGTATTGCCCAGCAGGAAGACGTCTCCCTTCAGACTCTCTAGCGCGAAGTCTTCGTTCACCGTGCCGACGAACGTCCGCTCTTCGCCCAGCACTACGCGATAATCGCCCGTCTCGGGGATCGTCCCGCCCGAAGTGATCGCGGCGATCCGCGCGCCGCGCCGCGCGCGTAGGCGACCATTGACGCGGTCGCGGTGCAGGTGGGCGCCGCGCCGCGAGTTGCGGGCCACGCCATCGGCCAGCATCGCCAGAATTGCTTCGAAATCCTCGCGTTTCAGCTCGCGATACGGCCATGCTCCGCGAAACAGGCCGTACAAGTCGTCCTCGCGCCAATCGTCGCAGGCCGCCGCAGCCACGATTTGCTGCGCGAGCACATCAAGTGGGCCAGTGGGAATCTCGATACGGTCGAGCCGGCCACTCCGCACCGCTGCCACCGTGGCCAGGTTTTCGAGCAGTTCGTCGCGTGTCAGCGGTAGCAAACGCCCCTTGGGCGTGGCGCCCAGCGCGTGTCCCGAACGGCCAACACGCTGCAGCAACGTGGCGATCGACCGTGGCGTGCCAAGCTGACAGACCAGGTCGATGTAGCCAACGTCGATCCCCATCTCAAGCGACGCGGTGGCCACGATCGCCTTGAGCTGCCCCGACTTAAGCCGCTCCTCGGCCGACAAGCGAATCTCACGCGACAGACTGCCGTGATGGCTGGCGACCGCTTCCTCCCCCAGCGATTCGCCCAGCCGGAAGGCCACCCGCTCGGCCATCCGCCGCGTGTTCACGAACACCAGCGTACTGCGGTGCGCGTTGATGAGCTGACAGAGCCGCTCGTAGATCTCTCCCCAAGTTTCGTGCGAGCAGACGGCCGACAGCTCGGTCGGCGGCACCTCGATCCCCAGGTCCAGCTCGCGCAAGTGCCCGGTGTCGATAATCGTGCAGTCGGGCGTCCCGTCGGCCGCGATCCGCCGCGCGCCGACCAGGAACCGGGCGATATCATCCATGGGGCGCTGCGTGGCCGACAGTCCAATTCGCACCGGCGGCGCCGGACAGAGCGCTTCCAACCGTTCGAGCGACAAGGTCAGATGCGAGCCGCGCTTGTCGCGCGCCAAGGCATGGATTTCGTCCACGATCACCGTCCGCACGTCGCGCAACAGCTCGCGACCACGCACTGAGGTGAGCAGCAGATACATCGACTCGGGGGTGGTTACCAGGATGTGCGGCGGGCGGCGCACCATCGCTTGCCGCAGGCCCGAGGGCGTATCGCCGGTGCGCACCATGGCGCGAATCGCCGGCAGCGGCTCGCCGCGCGCGGCGGCCAACGCCTGCAACTCGCCCAGCGGAGCTTCGAGATTGCGATGAATGTCGTTACCCAGCGCCTTCAGCGGCGAGATGTAGAGCACCTGCGTCGTCTCTGGGAGCTCTCGCGCGCGGGCTTGTCGAATCAGGCGGTCGATCGACGCGAGAAACGCGGCCAATGTCTTGCCCGACCCGGTTGGCGCCGCGATCAACGTATTCTGCCCGGCGAGAATCGCGGGCCAGCCGAGTCGCTGGGCCTCGGTCGGCTCGCGAAACCGCTCGCGGAACCAGGTGGCCACGAGCGGATCGAACCGGCCCAGCAGCGGATCGGCGACTGTGTCGAACAAGGGAAGGTGGATCATCAACGGCCATTATCGGGCGGGGCCACTAAGCTGCCAACCATAGCCTTCGCGTGGCGGGATAACGGTGAATCGACACATTCGATCGGCTCACTCGGCGCATCGCGCTTCGCGACGAACACGCTCAAAACGGGTGCAGATTGACGCGCTCTCTGCGGCAATGATTGGTAGCCGAAAGTGTCTCGCCGCACGCCAATCGTTAAGGCCGGCAATTCCGGAGTGAGTTGTGCGACGGCCCGTGCTGGCAGCGCCCACATGCTTGCTACCGGGCTTTCGTGACCTAAGTTTTCGAGTGCTTGAAAACGCCGATCGTGCGTACTGGAACCCAGCCTCTGGCGGGGGGCGGTGTTCAGCGACGAGGGCCAAACTCTGTCGAATCGTGGCATTGACGGAATTCTCGTTTCAGGCCGATTAAGTGCCAGCATTTCGCGGGCAGGCTCGCAACAAGACCGACACCAGCCGAGGTAATGGGCGCATGAGCGGCAGTGCCCCGCTAGTTTCGGACCTCGCGCTGGCGAGCGACTCCACGCTGCCCTTGTCGACCAGTTCCGCCGCTGGTTTGCCGCATCCGTCAGGCGATGGACGCGATGGCTCGGCCGAAGCCACCGCGCCACTCAGTCGACGGATCGCGATCTTCAATCGGAGCGCCAGCGAGACCGTCACCGCGGCGCAGCGACTCTTCGACAGTCTGCGCGATAAGGACCCGGCCACCGCCACTCACTCGCTGCGCACCACGCTCGGTTGCAGCCAGTGGTCGCACGAGTTGGAACTCCCCCCCGACGAACGCGACGCCCTGCAGCTTGCCGCCCTGCTGCACGACGTCGGCAAGATTGTCGTGCCGCGCCGCGTGCTCGAGAAGCCCGCGGCGCTCACCGAAGAAGAAGCCGCGCTCGTGGCCCGTTGCCGTCGCGTCGGCTGGGATGTCGTTCGACACAAGATCGCCAATCCGCAAGTTCTCGAAATCGCCAGCCAGGCAGGCGCCTGGTTCGACGGCTCGCGCGGCGCTCGCGCACCGGCAGGGCGCGATCTGCCGCTCGGTTCGCGCGTGCTGGCGATCGTCGACGCCTTCGACGCCATGACCAGCAACCAGGCCTATCGGCCCGCCTTGAGCCGCGACCAGGCGTGCGACGAACTGCTGCGCTGCGCCGGGACGCAGTTCGATCCTGAACTCGTGCGGCATTTCATCGACCATCGCGCTTTCGACCCGCAGCTTATTCGCGAGGCCGTCGACGAACGGCGGCTCTCGCGTCTCAACGAATGGCTGCTGCCCGATGGCTTGTGTCGCGACGCGCCGCAGTTCGACGCGGCGGCGGTCGCGCCCGCGCCGTCGGCACCCCGCGATGTGCTCGATCTGCAGCTCTTCCAATCGAGCCTGTTCGAGTTTCTGCGCGACGCGGTGATCTTCGTCGACTGTCAGTTGTGGATCGCCTATTGGAGCCCAGGCGCGGTGCGCTTGACCGGGCTGTCGGCCGCGCAGGCGCAGCAGTTGCGCTGGCGGCCGGCCCTGCTGGACTTGCGCGACAACCGTGGCACGCGGCTGCGCGAAGACGATTGCCCCGTGCGCAGCGTCTTATCGACCGGCAAGCCCTGGCAGCGGCGCCTGTTGGCGCGCGGCCCCGCCGGGCGGCGCCTGGCCGTCGACGTGCAGGTCGCGCAGGTCACAGGAGCCGGCGGCGATCCGCAAGGCGTCACGATCATCCTCCGCGACCTCTCTCCCGAAGAGCAACTCCGCGATCATTGCCAGACTTTGCAACGGCAGGTCACTGTCGACGCCTTGACCGGCGTGGCCAACCGCGCCGAATTCGACCGCGCGCACGAACGTTGCCTCGAACAACACCAGGCGGTCGCCACGCCCTACAGCCTGATCCTCTGCGACATCGATCACTTCAAATCGATCAACGATAACCACGGGCATCCCGCGGGCGACGAAGTCCTGCGGCGGTTCGCCCGGTTGCTCGAATCGCAATGTCGCGATACCGACCTGATCGCGCGCTACGGTGGCGAGGAATTCGCGATCCTCTGCCCCGACTGCGCGCTGCCGGCGGCCCGCGCGCGCGCCGAGAATATCCGTCAGCTCGTCGCCCGCACCGAGCACACGGTACTCGGCGACCGGGCCGCGACGGCCAGCTTCGGCGTGACCAGCCTGGCCGATGGCGAGTCGGCCACTCAAATGCTGGAGCGCGCCGACCGGGCGCTCTACGACGCCAAGCGCGGCGGCCGCAACTGCGTGGTCGCCGTCTATCCGCCTGGGGTCGCGCCCAGTGACGACGACGCGCAACAGGGTCCGGTCGATGGCCCACCGATCGAACAAGTGCTCGTCGAACAGCAGCTCGTCACGCCGGTGCCCTTGACGCTGGCGGTCGACAAGCTGCGCGGCTTTGTCACCGATGTCGACGCCGAGGTGTTGTCGATCGACGATCCTTGGGTGTGCTTGCGGATTCATGGAGCGCGGGTGTCGTTTCTGCGGCGGCAATCCGATCGGCGGCTGTGCTGTCTGATGCACGTCAAGTTCGACGACCGCAATGTCGCGGAGTGCGACGATTCCTTGCAGCGAGTGAAATCAGGGGGCAGAACGCGAATCCATGTCGTTGTGGCCGCGCAGCGTATGCGCGACCGCCAACGGCAGGCCCTGGGCTGGTTCGCGCAAGAATTGCTGAGTGGCTTTCGGCAGTACCTGATGGCCGAAGAAGCACCCAGCGAGTGAGTCCGACCATGAAAATTCGCCGACGTTGGCTGCTGGTGACATCGATTTCGACGGTGCAGTTCTGTGGCCTGATGCTGGCCATCGGCTGGTTCGTCACCTGGCTCGAATCGCATCTCGATGCCCTGGCCCTCCAGCGTGATCTGGCCATGCACTCGCGGCTCGTTTCGGAAATCGGCGACCTCACCGTCGGCGTGGCCAGCGGCATGGGCCTGGTGCTGGTGATCTGCTGCACGTTGCTCAACGCCCTGGTCGTCGCCCGCTACGAAACCCGCCTGGCGCGCAGCCATGCCGATCTCGAGGTGCTCGTGCAGCGCCGCACCGAGTCGCTGCTGCGGCATCGCGACGCCATCATTTTCGGCTTGGCGCGGCTGGCCGACTCGCGCGACAACGAAACCGGCGAGCATCTCGAACGAATTCGCGCCTATAGCGAAGTGCTGGTGCGGCAACTGGCCCGCAGCGAGTCGGCGATCGACGCCAGCTTCGTGCACGAAGTGCCGTTGGCCTCGACGCTCCACGACATCGGCAAAGTCGGCATTCCCGACGCCATCTTGCTCAAGCCCGGCCCCTTCTCCTCCGAGGAGCGGGCCGTGATGCAGCAGCACGCCACGATCGGCGGCGAGTGTCTGGCCGCCATCAAGGAATGCCTGGGCGAAGACGACTTCATCGAGCTGGCCCGGCAGATCGCCCTGGCCCATCACGAGCGCTGGGACGGTCACGGCTACCCGTTGGGTATGCAAGGGGAGCAAATTCCACTGGCGGCGCGGGTCGTGGCCCTGGCCGACACGTATGACGCACTCACCAGCCGCCGCGTCTACAAGCTGGCCTTGGACCACGCCAACGCACGGCAAGCCATTTTGCTTGAATCGGGCGGGCAATTCGACCCGCGCGTCGTGGCGGCCTTCCTGGCTAGCGAGCACGAGATGCGCGCGATTGCCGAAGCCGATGTCGCCGATGCCGGCTCTCCCGCGGCACTGTCCGAGCATGGCCTCGTGCTGAATAACTGGCCGCCGCTTGAGCTTCCACCGGCGCTCGAACCGGCGATCGACGCGGCCGAGCCAAACGACATCGCCGCGCACGTCCGCCGCCTGGTCGAGAATCTCTCGGTCGAGGGGGAGCGGCAATCGGCCTCGCTGGCGCGGTTGCGCGAGCAGGTGACCGCTTGCGGTTCCCACGATCTCGACGGCCGCCCCTTGGCCGATTCGCTCGGCGAGCTCATTCAGCGCCAGGTGCGCCTCAGCCGACGGCTCTTGGACATCGCCGGCAAGCTCGACTTGCAATTGCCGCGCGTCGAACGCCGGACCGCCGCGCTGAGCCGCGACGAGCTTGGCCTGCTGCACCGCGCGGCGTTCGACAGCAGCATCATCGAAGCGCTGCGCCGCCAGGTAGGCAGCCAGCCCCTGGCGCTGGTGCTGATCTCGCTGGAGTGGCCGGCGGGCGAACAGGAAAATGCGCTCGATCACAGTCGCTTGATTGGCGCTGTCGCGCAGTTTCTATCGCGGATCACCCGCCGCTACGACCTGCTGGGGCGCTACGACGATCAGACAATCGCCGTCGGCATCGTCGGCATCACGCTCGAGCATGCACGGAGCGTCGCCGAACGCGTGCGCTCGATGCTCGCCACGAGTCGCTTCCGCACGGCCGCAGGCGACATGTCCTTCACCGCCCATATCGGCGGCGCGGTCGCCCAGCCGGGCACCAGCCATCAGGTTGTCTTGACGCGCGCCCACGAGGCGCTGGCCGTGGCCCGCGCGGCCGATGGCAATGGGTGCTGCATCTGCCAGGTCGACCAAACCACCGGCGAGCCCGCTCTGGCGACCAGCGGCGTTTGACGACTTGCCGGGCCGGCCTGCGACCGCTTGATTCGCGGCACGTTTCGTCCCTTCTTGCACCCTCTGCCGAGACCTTGCCCGACTCGCCATAATTGAGGGCAAGTCCCACGGGTGCTGCCGGTCTTACCCCACGAGCGTTATGTCCTCTATCTCCGTTCCGAGTCGGCGACGCTTCGCCGAGTATCAGCGCGAAGTCCGTCGCCGCCGCCAGGCCGGCGAGAAAATCACCGGCGGTTTTCACGCCCCGGCAAGGCCCGCCGGACCAAAGCACCGCAGCTTCGGCCGCCTGTTCGTCGAATTCTGGGGCCTGCTGCGTGGTCAGCATGCGGCCATCGGCTTCGCCTTGGGAACGTTGACGATCTCCACGCTCTTGCGCCTGATTCCGCCCGCGACCACCAAGCTGATCGTCGACGTCGTGCTCGTACCCGGCGGCAATTCGCTGTTCGACTCCAAACAGCTCGCGCCGTGGTCGCCCGAGTGGCTCCCGCCGCTCAGCGCGCGTGAAAGCTGGCTGTATCTGCTGGCCGGCGCCGTCGTCGCGATCACGGTTGTCGAGTCGCTCGTCCATCTCTGGGGGCGCTGGTACGCTACGCGGATCGTCAAGCGCGTGCAAGTCAACGTGCGGCGCAAGGTCTTCGAGCATGCCGTGCAGTTGCCGTTGCATCGCGTGTATCAGATCAAGTCGGGCGGTGTGGCCAGCATCCTGCGCGAAGACGCCGGCGGTGTCGCCGAGCTAGTGTTTAGCATGCTCTACAATCCCTGGCGCGCGATCGTGCAATTGATCGGCAGTCTGATCGTGCTGGCCGTCGTCGATTGGCGCTTGCTGCTGGGTTCGCTCGCGCTGTTGCCGACGATCTACCTGACGCACCGCACCTGGATCGGCCGCATCCGTCCCCTCTATCGCGACATCCGCCTGCGCCGCCAGGAGGTCGATGGGCACGCCACCGAAGTCTTCGGCGGCATGCGCGTAGTGCGCGGCTTCGACCGCGGCCGCAGCGAGACGGGGCGCTATGCGCGCGGCAGCCACCTCATGGCCCGGCAAGAGCTGAACGCCTGGTGGTGGACGCGATTGGTCGAGCTGCTGTGGGAGTTTCTGCTGCCATTGGCCTCCGCCGGCTTAATGCTTTACGGCGGCATGCAAGTGGTGCGCGGCGAGCTGACCTTGGGCGACCTGATGATGTTCCTGGCCTACCTGGCGATGCTGTTGGGTCCGCTGGCGGTGTTGGCCAATAGCGCCACGCAGTTTCAAGGCGATCTGGCCGGGCTCGACCGCGTGCTCGATCTCTTGGCCGAGCCCGTCGAGCTGCCGCGCGCCGCCGATGCCATCATGGTGCAGCCGCGCGACGTGACCGGCGCCATCCGCTTGCGCGACGTGAGCTTCGCCTATCCAGGGCATAGCGAACGCGTACTGCGGCACGTCGATCTCGAAGTGCCGGCCGGCTCGACCGTCGCCCTCGTCGGCCCCAGCGGCGCGGGCAAAACGACCCTCTCGAATCTGGTCGCCCGCTTCTACGACCCCACCGAGGGCCGCATCGAGCTCGACGGCATCGACCTGCGCAAGCTCGATGTCGAAAGCTATCGCCGGCTACTGGGCATCGTCGAACAGGAAGTCTTTCTGTTCGACGGCACCGTGGCCGACAACATCAGCTATGCCAAGCGCCACGCGACGCCCGAGCAGATCCACGAAGCCGCGCGGCTGGCCAACGCCGACGAATTCATCCGCGCGCTGCCAGCCGGCTACGACACGATCATCGGCGAGCGCGGCGTGCGGCTCAGCGGCGGTCAGCGGCAGCGGCTGGCCATCGCCAGGGCCGTGCTGGCCAATCCGCGCATCCTGATCCTCGACGAAGCCACGAGCAACCTCGACACCGAAAGCGAGCGGCTGATCCAGCGCAGCCTGGCGTCGTTGCTCCGGGGGCGCACCAGCTTCGTGATCGCCCATCGCCTGAGCACGATCCGCCACGCCGATATCATCGTGGTGCTCGAGCATGGCGAGATCGTCGAGCAGGGGACGCACGACGAACTGATGGCCGCCAGCGGCCGCTATCGCCACATGGTCCACTTGCAATTGGGTAGCCCCGAGATTGAAGAACCGCTTGAAACGTAGGCGCGCGATGCATCGGCCGTGTCCAAACCGCGAGGCCAGGTAGGCGTAAGACTGCCAACGACAATGAAATCTCGAAACGTCACCGCTGCAAACGTCGCGACCGGCGTGGCCGTGGCTGTTTTGCTGGCCAGCGTAGTCGTGATCACAAGGCTTGGCGAGCCAGGCGAGTATCCCGTGCTCGCCTACTCGTGTTGCTTCGCGATTTCCCTGCTTGCCGCCGTTGATTTATGGCGCAAGCGATTCTGGGCGGCCGCTGTCTGCGGAGTGGGGCTGATGACATCGCTATTGTTGCTGGCGACGGAGGTCATCGTCGCGGACGATTTTCGACCCCTGACGCTGCAACTGAGTATTCCTGAACCGGCGACTTGGCGCAAGGAGGCCAGTGGCTCCGCGCACTCGATCAAGGTCTTTTGGTCGGAGGTTTCCGATGGCCGATCTGACGACCGCCGGTGGGAACTCGCTTCCAACTCCGCTCCCCTTAGTTTCCGCTCGTCAACCAAGGTCAGGGTGGGAAGCCACTATGGGTACTTTGTGTCTCATTCCCAGTGGTACTTCGCTCCGTTGGAGACCATTCTGATTGTCGTGGACGAAGCGCAACGCTTTCGATTTGACCCGGACGAACTCTTCGCGACCGACAAGGTTGGGGACCCGCCTGGAAACCTCGCGGCGACGATTGAATTGGACGACTACCTCAGCGGGGCCAAACGCCCTCCAACCCTCGAATTTCCCGAGACTGCTGGTACGTCACGCTCTGTGACCGAGGATGCGATACACTAGCCGGAGCACTAGGCCCAAAGCGGCCGTTACCGGCACATGGGTCCACTTGCAATTGGGTAGCCCCGAGATTGAAGAACCGCTAGAAATGTAGGTCTTCACCATGCCGCAACGTCGTCTGCTATTGCGTTGGCACCACTGTCAATGAGAGTCGTCATCCGCACGGAGACACACGAGATGCATCGCAAGCCATTTTTGATTCTGGCCGGCCTGCTGTGGTTGATCGGAACGAATAGTGTCCGGGGGGATGAGGAACCGCGGATAACGCAAGACGTGATCTATGGCCACAAGAACGGCATGGCCTTGGTGATGCACGTCTATCGCCCGGCAGCGGCCAATGGCGCCGCTGTGGTGCAGATCGTCAGCGGAGGCTACTTCTCGAATTGGGAGCCTGCCAACGCCAAATCGCAGTTGGTGGCTCGGTTTCTCAAGTCGGGCTACACCGTGTTCTCGGTTTTTCACGGCAGCAATCCCAAGTACACGATTCCGGAAATCGTCGCAGACATGCGTCTCGCGGTACGGTTCATCCGACTGCACGCCGCCGATTACGGGATCGACGCCGAGCGCATCGGGGCCATTGGCAGTAGCGCCGGTGGACACCTGGCCTTGATGCTGGCGACAACCGGCGACGACGGCCACAGCGGCGCACGCAAGGACGTGTCGCGCATGAGCAGCCGAGTGGCGGCAGTGGTGGCGATTGCCGCGCCGTCCGATCTGCGCGATTTCGACAAAACGCGGGAACAATTGCTGGCCAGCGGCGTCGTGAATAAGGCGTTTACCGACCTGCTGAAGCCGGCCTTTGAGTTCGATCCCAAGCTTGAGGAGTCTCTTTCGCCGGTAGTGCAGGTGACTCCTGACGACGCCCCCACGCTGCTGATCCACGGCGACGCCGACACCTTGGTTCCCATCGAAAACAGCCGTCGAATTCTCGCGCCACTTCAAGAGAAAGGAGTGCCGAGCGAGCTGGTGGTTTTGCCCGGCGTCGGGCACGCGCCCACTGGGGAGCATATGACGAAGCTGGTCGAGTCCATCGAGCGCGCGGTCGATTGGTTCGACAAATACCTGGCGGCACCGGCGGTGCAGGCGGCCGCGGCGAATCAGTAGAAGCAGGTTCAACACCTCACTTTGGGCGCCACGGCTGTCAGGCCAGTGACTGCGGGTGCCTCCAACAGTTTCGAGAATCCGCCACGCGACCTGGCCGGCGTGTTGGGCCGTGGAGTCCCCGTCGCCGGTCGCAAGCTCGGCGGCGGGCCGCAAATGCTGCAACTGAGCCTCGATGGGCGGCGCCTCTACGTCACTAGCTCGCTCTACAGCAGTTGGGACAACCAGTTCTATCCTGACATGGCCAAGGCTGGCTCGTATCTGTTGCAGATCGACTGCGATACCAAGGCGGGCGGCATGAAAGTCAACGAGCGGTTCCTCGTCGACTTCGGCAAGGAGCCGGGTGGGCCGGCCCGGGCGCATGAGATTCGCTACCCCGGCGGCGACTCGACGTCGGATATCTGGACGTGAACACCGACCCGGGATCGCAGCGGAGTCACGCGGAGCCGCGGAGAAATACCGAACAAGATTTCCGGCCGCTAGCGTCGGATCGACTTAACTAACCGCAGTCTGCGGGTGCGTTCAGGGGATGTCCCGGTTTTTATGCACTCGTCAACAATCTTACCCTGGTCTCTCGCGTGGGTGTCAGATGCAGCGAATCGTGTCGCCGTGCTTTCTTATCGCTCTCGCTCTCGTCCATGGAGTGGGGTGTTCACAGCAGGATCGAACGGTAGCAAAGTTACAACGAACTGCGAGTCGAGCAAAGTCGACGCGCATAGCAGACGAGCCGGGAAAAGTTGAGTTGGTTTTTCCGTCCATACCTATTGTGGACGTGAGCGAGGCAACCCTGATTGCTCACGACGCGATTGACCTCAAGGGCAAGTTGACTTTTTTTGCGCTATCGGAATCCGTGGGAATCGAACTTTCAGATGGTTCGCACAAGTCGTTGTTTGACATTAATACGCCGGTTCCCGTCGAGTGCCGGCAGACGCTGAGTACCGCTGAGGACAACCAAACCGCGATTGAAATAACTTTCCTGCATGGTGTGACGGAACGCGCGAAGGACAATCATTCCATCGGAACTGTAGAGGTCAATGGCATCGCACCGCGGCCGACGGGTGCTGTCAGCGTTGAACTGACGCTTTTGATCGACAAAAACGGCAATCTGCACGTATCGGCGCGAGATCTTGAAACTGGGGAACAATACAAACTAGCGCGAGTCCGTCGATGACTTCGGCCTAGTCGGATCCGCTTGAAGGTCATCTGTTGTTGCGGGGTATCTCGCCGGGTACCACTGCTGCCTTGTACAGCAGTCCGAACGTGCGCGACACGACGAGCGCAATAACCCAAAAGAACGCCCGAGGAGATCGTCGCGCTATTGGCATTTCGCCTCGGCAATCAGGCGCTCACGATAGCGCCAACGGCGCGCCTCAACTCCAGCCCAGGGCAACGCCCTGGGTATCCAAGCCAAAATAGCAACCAAGCCCTGAAAGGGCGACCTACCCGATGCCTCAATCCCTGGCGCGTCTCCATGTCCATCTCATCTTCAGCACCAAACATCGCCAGCGCCACGGCGTCGCGTTCGATCAGCGGTATGTGAAGGGCAATCGCATCACAATGTGCGGGCTGGGACTAGTGCCAGCATCCCATCTGCTGGAAGAACATGTGGGCGTACACTTGTCCCACGTCGATTTCTGCAAAAAATGGCCGCTCGCTTTTTCAATGATTCACCCTGTTGCAGCCTTTCGTCGCCCGCCATTTTTCGCGGTGACGAGCGCGCGACAAGTGGACAGAGCATCAAACTTGCGGCAAGGACCGTGCAAGCACTAGTCCTTGCCGTCAAAGCTTGATGCGATTGCCCTCGACCACAGCCCACGCGGCTTTCCAGACGAGGAAGGAAAAAAACGCGATTACAGGCCACTTGAGCTCTGGATTCGGACCTACCTGAATATCGATGGCATCGTAGTCCATAAATGGACCGGATATAAGCGCGCAGTGGACCCACCACAGTTCACGCGCATGGGGCATCAACCTCCCGATGATATGCGCTTTTCCAGCCGTACTCGATGAGTACTCCACGGACAGCGTCGGCCGGCACGCCATCCCCCACGCCGCGATCGCAGTCAGAATCAGGACCGTCGAGAGCCGGAAGCGGAACCAGCGGCGTTTGGGCCTCTCGACCATGCTTGTCATTCTGCCGCGCGGAGCGGTTGGCGCGGAGACCGATTCGCGCGAACCGCGGGGCCCATGAACGGACCTGACAGGTCCGAGATACGCGGGGGCACCGTACCGAGGCCTGACGGCCTCGGCTGACAGAACCGGCCCTTCAGGCCGAAGATACGACTTGCCTGGTCGTCGCACGGGGACTCGCAATTTGTCTTGCGGCCTGAAGGGCCGCTTCGCACCAGCACAGGG
>JAIESQ010000136.1 GCA_019745975.1 Pirellulales bacterium | reverse complement strand
ATGGTGAACGAGCAAGTGCCATGATCAGTACCTTTCAACTGACAAGAACAACCAGGCTTTGCCTGGCACACCGGATTTCTCGTAAGGACAATGCCGGCAGCCTGAACGGCAACAATAACCGCGATTGAGGTGATACTCGCACGTGAATACCAGGCGGCCGCGTTCCAGGTAGTAGTCGAGACCAGCCACCGGTGGCGTCGCAGGCGCAGTATCGTCGCTCGGTTGGTTTTGCTTCGGTTGCACCTCGTCGTTATGCATACCGATCACTCAAATCGTTATCACTCGAACTTCGCACTGCTGGGCAAGCCAGCAGTGGCACCCAGTCCAGGTCTAGCAATCGCCGCTAATCCCACTTCGTGAACACGAAGAACACGGCGGCCACGATCAGCACGAATGCCACGTAGTGGTTCCACGCTAAGCGCTCGCCGAGATACCAGCGCGCGAAGGCCGCGAAGACTACGAGCGTAATCACTTCCTGGATCACCTTGAGCTGTCCGCCTGAGAGCCCGCCGACGTGCCCGATGCGATTGGCCGGCACCTGAAAGCAGTACTCGAAAAAGGCGATCCCCCAACTGGCCAGCACGACGAGCCAGAGCGAGGTGCGCTCGAACTTCAAGTGGCCGTACCAGGCGAAGGTCATGAAGGCGTTGGAGATCGTCAGCAGCACGACGGTCGCGAGCGTGGGATTCATCGATTGCTCCGGCTGAAGGTGCCGGCAAATGTAACACGGCACGCCGAGGCGCCGAACGCGCCGTGCGTCGTGAGGCTTTGCTGCAATCTCGCTGAAGTTGGTTGACACCCTCCTTTCGGCGGCTATACTCGCGACTTGGATGCGTTGGTGGTCGGTCGCTTGCTAAGTGACCGACGAACAGGGAATCCGGTGCGAATCCGGAACGGCCCCGCCGCTGTATCCGAGCGCAGGAGAGCAAGCCTCTTCTTCGAGCCATTGTCGTTTCGGCCCGCGAATCGGCCCGTTTTACGGTCGACCGAAGCTCGCGAATCGAACGGCGAGAAGGCCAGGTTTGCTTCAGCTCGGTAGTCAGAAGACCTACCAGCGCAGTGTGCAAGTGCCCGCGTGGGACGGGTGTTTGCCGCCAGTAGCCCAGCGGCCGCGTGCGGCTCGCCAGGTGTCTGGATCGTGGACGGAGGGTGCTCGTGTGGGGTGCCCACCGCAGTCGCTCCTGACCGAGGAACGCTAATCCACTGAATCGTTCGACCGCGCGTTGTCGCGAGTCGACCGCTGCGCCTGGTGTCCGAGCTTGCGCGCTGCCGCGCCCGCTGCGTGGCGACAGTCCGCGCGCAAGCTTGCATCCGCGCCCGGTCGCGCTGCGCGCAAGCGTTTGCGAACGATTTGGTGATTGGCGTGCACAAACCATGCGCGCATCGATTACAGGCACTAGAAGCAGTTTCAAAACTGGCGATGAACCGGCGTCGGGTGCCACTGCTAGCTCGTCTAGCAGTGCTGTATCGAACCTGGCATTGCTGGGCAAGCCAGCAGTGGCACCCAAACCAGGGTTTGAAGCTGCTTCGAGCGTCCAGCAGCGCTCGACGTTCCGTCGCGCTTCGCGCGGCTTCACGCTCGTCGAGCTGTTGGTCGTGATCGCCATCATCGCTGTGCTCTTGGCCATCTTGTTGCCGGCCGTGCAGATGGCTCGCGAATCGGGGCGGCGCACCGCGTGCATCGGCAATCTGCGGCAGATCGGCACGGCGCTGGCCAGCTATCACACGACGTGGTCGGCGTTTCCGGTAGGCTGCGTCGAATGGCGCGCCAATGCCGTGCAGCGGCGCAAGCAGCTCGCCTGGAGCGTGTTCATTCTGCCGCAGCTCGAACAGCAAGTGCTGTACGACCGGCTCGACTTGCGCGAAGCGTTCGACAGCCCGCGCAACGCAGAGCCGGGTGCCACGGTGCTGCCGATCTATCTCTGCCCGAGTACGTCGCGCGACAGCGAGCTGATCAATGGTCTGGCGGCATGCGACTACGGCGGCATCTACGGCGAGCGTTTGAACGGCCCGAATTCGCCCCCCAAGGGGACGATGCTCTACGAGCGCGCGGTAAGCCACATCATGATCCGCGACGGCCTGTCGAACACGCTGATCGTGGGCGAAGTGGGCGTGTTCTCCGATGGCCAGTGGATCAACGGCCGCAATGTCTTCGAGCAGGCCTATCCGATCAACCGCGCGCCGGCGTTCGACAACGAGCTGCGCAGCATGCATCCGGCTGGTGTCAACGTGCTGTTCTGCGATACGTCGACCCGCGGCATCACCGAATCGATCGATCGCCGCGTGCTGGGGGCGATCTGCACCCGCGCCGGCGGCGAAGCTATCAACGATTTTTGATTTTGGACCCGAAAAGGAATCGAACGCACAACGAGGGGCGATCGCGACGGACATCTTCAACTTGTTCCTGGAGCTAAAACATGATGCGACTACTTCCGATTCAACACTCGTGGCAACTGCTGCTGGCCACGGCCGCGCTGGTCGTGCTGCCGGCCAGCGCCGCTCGGGCAATCGTCATCGATTTCGAGGACCTGACGTTTACTTCTGGCGACTACGAGGCCGGCTTGAACCTCGCCGGTTCGTTCGCCAGCGGCGGGGCAAAGTTCAACAACTTCGCGGCCGACTTCGGCGCGCCCCTGCCTTACTTCGAGGGGTTCGCCTATTCGAAGCAGAACCTGGCGCTGCCGGCGCCGGTCGATAACAGCACTTTTCCCGGTGTGTACGATCCCACGGCTTGGGGTTTCGATTCGTTCGATCCGGCCGGCGACGGTGGCGGGGCCGGCAGTTCCACCAACTACGCGGTCGCCTATGTTACGCCGTTTTCGCTTCCCGACGCGCGGATCACGTTGCCCGAAGGTGTGAACCCCACGTCGGTCGAACTGACGAACGTGGCCTACGCGGCGCTGGTGATGCGCGACGGCGACCCGAACGGCTTCTCGCGAAAGTTTGGCACTCCGCCCAGCGGCCAGCCACCGCAGGTGTGGCCCGACTGGTTGAAGCTCTCGATCACGGGATTGGACGCGGGTGGCAGTCCGTTGGCGGCCGCGCCCGTCGAGTTTTATCTGGCCGACTATCGGCAGATCGGCGGCGCGGCGCCGTACATCGTCGACAGTTGGACGAAAGTCGATCTCTCGTCGCTGGCCGGCGCGCGCTACCTGGTGCTCACCGAATCGGGCTCGGACCACAACGACTTTGGCCTGGCGACTCCCGCTTACGTGGCGCTCGACAACCTGGTGCTCACGCCCGTTCCCGAGCCGGCGACGTGCGTGCTGGCTGGGGTGGGCGCGGCGCTCGTGGGGCTGGCGGCGCGGCGCGGGCGGGGAAGTCGCCGAGCGGGTGGCCCAGCCGCTAGCGGCTGGGTCGCGAAGCGACAAGAAGCACTCGGAAATCGACGCGGCTCTAGCGCGCCGCATGGCATGAGCTGATTCTTGTGGCTGCGCCACCCGACTGCGAGCAGTCGGGCCACCCGGATCAAAGACTCGGCGTGACTTTCTTGGTTGAACTACTTGAAGGCAAAGGACGCTAATCCATGCAACGTTGTCTCCATATCTTGACAGGTGTAACAGTTCTTGCCGTAGGCACGGCGTTTTGTTCGCGGGGCGCGGCCGGGCCGTACGCTCCGCCCGCTGGGCAAAGTGGCAATGAGGCGGTCGCCGCCGCCACGCCAATCGCTTGGGCGACCAAAGTCGAGAGCCTCACGCGCGGGCCGCAGAGCATCGCTAACCTCAAACTCGGGCTCGCTTCGTTCGGCGTCGCCGGCAACGCGCTGGGCGCGGCCAACGCCACGACCGGCAACGGCACGCCGGTGGTGAGCCTGGGCGACGGCGGCCAGATCACCGTCGCCTTCCGATGGGCGATCACGGATGGTCCGGGAGCCGACTTCGCAGTGTTCGAAAATGGCGTCACCGATACGTTCCTCGAATTGGGTTTTGTCGAAGTCAGCTCGAATGGCAGCGATTTCTTTCGTTTCGACAGCGTGTCGCTCACGCCGACCGACGCGCAGGTCGGCAGCTTTGGCGCGCTCGACACCACGAATCTCGACAATCTGGCGGGCAAGTACCGCGCCGGCTTCGGCACGCCGTTCGACCTGGCCGAACTAGCGGGCGTGTCAGCGCTGTTGGACATTTCTCATGTGCGCTATGTGCGGATCGTCGACGTCGTCGGCTCGATCGATCCGGCGTATGCCACGTTTGATTCGCAAGGCCACGAGGTCAACGATCCGTGGCCGACGGCGTTTGCCTCCGGCGGTTTCGATCTCGATGCGGTCGGGGTGCTCAATCAGGTGCCCGAGCCGAGCAGCCTGACGCTGGTCGCGGCCGCGGCGGTTTTTTGCGTCGGCGCCGGCGTGGCGCGGCGTCATCGTTGGGCAACTCGTCGACGTGCACGCGGCTGATCTCGTGCGCGAAGTCTGGAGGCCAGTCGGGCGCGGCCAGGCGGCGCTTAAACCGCGCTCGACGAAGCCGCTGCTGGTGCTCGAATTCCAGCCGGCAGGCCAGGCACGGCAAGGTCACGCGTAATCCACACGTTGGACAGCGCTCATATACCAGTGGCTCGTCGTCGAACTCGAAATCAAGCGGATCGGACAGGCCCGAAGGTGCGATCGGCACGGGCTGGCCAGCGAACTGACACGGGTTATCGCCATCCTGTGCATTCTCCGGTGGATCGGGCTGCGGCGGTCCGTCGCGTCGCGCAATGTTGTCGACCGTGCAGCGGCTGATCCCCAGCTTGGCGGCGATCTGTCGGTGCGAAAACTGACGCTCGGCCAGTAAGCGGCGCACTTTGGCGACCATGGCGCGGCTATGCATCGTGCTTGTTTCCGTTGGTTTGGCTAACCCGGGTGGCAAGTCAAGCAATCGACCGTGCGCGGGGGTTAGTGGTCATCGTGTTCGTCCTGTCGGCGGGGGCCGCGGCGGTCAGCGGCAGGCCAAGTAGCGTCGAATTCGTATTGGGCGTCCTCCAGGGCGTCGGCGAGATCGCGGTCAAATTGCTCCAGCCGCCGCCAGGGGTCGGCGTCGCTAGAGACGCGCTCGCCCGGCGGCAAGTCGCACCGCGGCCAAGGGCCGGGGCGAACGGGATCGTGGGCAGGGTCGTAACGCGATGTGGCCCCATGATGGAGGGGGTCTGGGGGTGGCTCCTGGCGTTGAGTTGGCTGCATCGTGTGCCTGAAGGGGTTACGGTCCCGTGGGGTTCGGCCGGCGGCGACCGCCCCTTGGGGGGGCGTCATCGTCGGCACAGGCATCCTAGGCGGGCGTATGGCTATTTTCAACCACATTTTTGTACAAAGAAAAAAATAGTAGTTCTAGCGAATTTCTGGCGGGATAAGGTACAATCTAGAAGCCGGCGGCCGTGGCCGCCCGGTGCGGCGCGGGGGATGGCCCGGCGCCGGTCCCTAGCGATTCTTCCTAAGTTGAGGCCTGATCCGATGACTCTCGAAGCATACAACCAACAGCGCATCGACGAACTTTCGCTACGCGTGCTTGAGGTGGCTACGTCGCTGCGCAACATGGCTCGCCTGGTCCACGAAAATGGCTTGCAGCGGGTCGCGATGCACGATAAGAAGGCCCTCGAATGGCTGGCCAAGCTGGAGGACTGGGCGCTCAAGTCGCAGGCCGCGCTGGAGCTGGCCGCGCATCGCACGCGGGGCGCTCGGCGGGCGGCCGAGGTGGCGACGCCGGCAAAAAGGACAGGAAAAAGAAAGTGAGTTTTGGCCAAAAACTCGCTGCGACCTAGCCCGCGCTTTGGCCATTCAGCGTCCTTTGGCCGGAGGGCTGATCGAGCCGCTGGGGTCGTGCCTGCGCGGCGCAGCCGGGCGTTTCGCGGTGGGCGGCCGGAGATCGAATCCGCCGGTCGATCGAGGCGCTTGGAAATGCGCCCAGAAATGCGAGGGGGACAGGTACGTGTTTTCGGCCAACGTGCTTGGCGAGCGATCGCCACGGCGAGCCGAAAAAATTACCAGTCCCCGAAGTGGCAGACCGTCTTTGAGCCGCGGCGTGACTTTCGCCGGCGAGGGCCACTTGCGATAAACTGATCGGGCAACAGACGTTCGCACCGCCAGCAGGAGGCTTCGGTTTGCCCCAGGACGCATCGCCGCCGGCCGCGGATCCGGCGCTGGACCGGACTCCTCCCGACGATTCAGGTGCCGTCGCCACCGGCGGCCCTAGCGTCGTCGCCCGCTTCCTGAAATGGGCCGAGCGCCACCCGCGGCTGTTGCACGTGGCCGGCGCGGTGGCGATCACGGGCGTGTTCTTGGCCGCGCTCGCGGTGCTGCGACACGAACTGGCGCACTACAACTATCGCGACATCGAGCGGAGCCTGGCCGCGATCCCGCGACGCAACTTGCTCCTGGCACTGACGCTGACGGTCGCCAATTACCTGGTGCTGGGGGGTTACGACTACCTCGGCTTGACATTTCTGGGACGCTCGCTGGGCTATCGGCGCATCGCGCTGGCGTCGTTTCTGACGTACGCCTCGAGCCATAACTTCGGCGCGCTCTTGGGCGGAACCTCGATGCGCTATCGTATCTATTCCTCCTGGGGATTATCGGCGCTGGAGATTGCCAAGCTCGTCGGCTTCTGCGGGCTGACCTTCTCGCTGGGGATTTGCACGCTGGGGGGCGTGGCACTAGGCATCGGCTCGCCCGTGGTGGCCGACGCCGTGGCGCTACCGGCCTTCGACCTGCAACTGGTCGGCGCCGCGCTGTTGGCGGCCGTGATCGGCTACGGCGCGATCGCGGCGTTGGGGCGCGTGCCGAAGGTCGTCGAGCGCCAGGCGGTGAGCTTGCCGAAGCCGCGGATGGCAGTCGCTCAGATCGCACTCTCGTCGCTCGACATGACGCTTTCGGCCAGCGTGCTGTGGTGCCTGTTGCCCGAGGGGAGTTCGCTGGGGTTCTTGGGCTTTCTGGGGCTGTACGTGGCGGCGGTCGTGGTCGGGATGCTGAGCCACGTACCGGGCGGCGTCGGGGTGTTCGAAGCGGCCATGCTCAAGGCGTTTCCCGACTCGACCGATCACGCGGCGCTGTTTGGCGCGCTGGTGGCGTTTCGGGCGATCTACTACCTGTTGCCGCTGGGGGTGGCGGCGGTCTTGCTAGTGGTCTATGAGGTTTCGCAGCGCTGGCATCTGCTGTCGGCGTGGGGCTCGCGCGCGGGGCGCTGGCTGCCGTCGATCACTCCGTCGCTGTTGGCGCTTTTGACCTTGCTGGCCGGCGCGGTGCTCCTGATCTCAGGCGCGACACCGGCGGACCCCGATCGCTTGAGCTGGCTGGCGCGCCATGTTCCGCTGCCGCTGGTGGAGCTGTCGCACTTTGCCGGCAGCCTGGTCGGGGTGGCGCTGGTGCTATTGGCCCGCGGATTACAGCGGCGGCTCGACGCGGCGTATCACCTGACGCTGGGGTTGTTGGCCGCCGGCATCGTCTTCTCGCTGGTCAAAGGTTTTGATTACGAAGAGGCGGCCGTGCTTGCGTTGGCGCTGGCGGCCGTGTGGCCGGCGCGGCCCTACTTCTATCGCCGCTCGTCGTTGTTCACGCAGCGGATGACCGCCAGTTGGCTGACGACCGTGGCGCTCGTGGTCGCCGGATCGATGGCGCTGGCGATGTTCTCGTTCCGGCACATCGAGTATCGCGACGAGCTGTGGTGGCAGTTCGCCTTCGAGGCCGACGCTCCGCGTGTGCTGCGCGCGAGTGTGGCGGTGAGCGTGCTGGCGATCGTCTATGGCTTCGCCCGGTTGTTGAGCCCGGCCCCGCGCCGACCGGAGCTACCCGGCGCCGACGAACTTTCGCGGGCGGCGAAGATCGTTGCCCAATCGCCGCGCGCCGACGCTCAGTTGGCGCTGTTGGGGGACAAGCTGTTGTTGTTCGACGACGAGGACCGCGGCCTGGTGATGTATCAGGTGGCGGGGCGCTCGTGGGTGTCGTTGGGCGATCCCGTCGCGGAGCCCGACGAACAGGCCGAGCTAGTCTGGGAGTTTCACGAACTGGTCGATCGTTACGGCGGTTGGACGGTTTTCTATCAAGTGAGCGAAGAGCGTTTGAGCCAGTATCTCGACCTGGGGCTGACGCTGTTGAAGCTTGGAGAAGAAGCACGCGTGCCGCTGGCCGACTTCTCGCTTGAAGGCAAACAGCGTCGGGGACTGCGGCACACGCGCTCGAAGCTGGCGGGCGCCGGCTGCACATTCGAGGTACTGCCGACAGCCGAGGTGCCGGCGCAGTTGCCGCGGCTGCGCGAGGTGTCCGACGCCTGGCTGGGGGAGAAGCAGGCCCGCGAGAAGGGCTTTTCGCTCGGCTATTTCGACGAAGACTATCTGCGGCGGTTTCCCTGCGCGGTGGTGCGCGTCGACGGGCAGATCGTCGCCTTCGCCAACGTGTTCGAGACTGCCGACAAGGAGGAACTGTCGCTCGACTTGATGCGGCACTTGCCCGACGCGCCGGCCGGAGTAATGGAGTTTCTGTTCATCGAGCTGATGTTGTGGGGCCACGAGCGCGGCTACCAGTGGTTCAGCTTGGGGATGGCGCCCTTGGCGGGCGTGGAGAGTCGCAGCTTGGCACCGCTCTGGAACCAGGTGGCGGCGCTCGTATATCGGCATGGCGAGCGGCTCTACAACTTCCAGGGGCTGCGCCAATATAAGGACAAGTTCGATCCCGAGTGGCGGCCTAAGTACCTGGCATCGCCCGGTGGCTGGGCGTTGGGGCCGGTGCTGGCCGACCTGGTGACGCTGATCGCCGGCGGCTGGACGGGGGTGATCAAGAAGTAGGGGGGAATCCAACGAAAGGCGGCTGCGCCGAATGGACCTCGAGTTTTTGGCGAGCGTGAAGCGCTTGACAATTCTGGCACTCTACTCCGATGACGAGTTGATGGAACGGCCTGGTATATATACCAGGGTGTGATGCTTAACGAACAGGCGAACGCAATGGACTTAAGTCGTTTTATGATAATGACTTGCGCTACTATGTCCCAGCGATGAGACACTGCTTAGTGAGCTATGGTATATATAAGTACCCCTACGACACAATCTCCCTGCGGCGCTTCAGGTAGTCCCACACCACATAGCGGTCGAGGTCGCGGCCGCCGCTGAAGAACACCCGCCCCTTGGTCGATTCGGCCATCCGATACGCAAAACGGATGTCTTCTTCCGACTGCGACCAGCCGCTCAGCAGAAAGATGTTGATCGTGATCCCTTCGCGCTGGCACAAGCGCGCCTCGCGCATCGTGGCTTCCTCCGTCCGCGAATCGGGCGGGTAGAGCAGGTAGAGCATCTGCCCTTCGAAGTGGGCGGTCGGCAGCCCGTCGGTGATCAAGATGATCTGCCGGTTCGGCGTGTCTTGCAAGCTGAGGAACTTGCGGGCCAGGTTCAGCCCGTGCTGGATGTTGGTGAAGTGGGGCGGCACCTGCAATTCGCTGATATCGGGATTGCTCATGTCGGCCTTCAGCCGCACGAACGGTTGAAAGATGGTGACTGGCTTGGGCATCAGGCTGCCGATTTCGCTCGAGTGCCGCACCTTGGCGAAACTAAAGACCTCGATGAACTGCAGAAAATCGCCCGGGTACTCGCGGCGCATCAGTCCGTCGAGCGCCAGGGCCATGCGTTTGACGTTGATGTACTGCCCGCCGTAGCGCATCGAACCGCTCATGTCCATCAGCACCGAGGTGGCGCACTTGGGCGTATTGCGCGTGCGATGGATTTCGATGTCGTCGGTGGTGAGCCGCACGGGCGTGCCCGGCCCGCTGCGCAAGAGCGCGTTGACGAACGACGCGGGGATATCCATGTTGGCCACGGCGTCGCCGAATTCGTATGGCCGCGTGGCCTGCATTTCGACCGCCCCTTCGCCGACGATCGGCCCGGTGTGCCGGCCGCTGCGGGCGGCGTCCAGCTCGCTGAAGATGCGCTCGAGCAGCTTGCTCTGAAAGATGCGATACGCCTTGGGCGTCAGCTCGTACCCGCCCGAGCGGTTGCGTTCGAGCCCCTGGCGCTCGGCCATTTCGCGCATCAGGTCTTCGATCTGCTGGCGCAGGGCGCTGAGCTGTTCGATATCGCCTGGCTCGGCGAACTGCGCCAGCTCGTCCATGTCGATGACGCCGATCTGGGCGGTGCGCTCGGCTTCTTCCAGTTGTTTGAGCAGGCGGTCGATCGTTTCGAGCTCTTCCTTGACTTCGAGGGCTTCGTCGATGGTGAGCCGCTCGCGGCCGGTGAACTCGTACTTTTCGGCGAGCTCGTCGATCTCGTACTTATTGCCCAGCGCGCCGATAAGCGGCATCAGCGCGGAGGCGAATTTCGAGCGATCGCCGCCGGCCTTGTACCAGATGTGCTCCAGTTCGCGGAGTTGTTCTTCCTTGACGGCGCGCTCGTACCGCCCGCGCATTGAGCGCGGCGGCTTGGCGGCGCGGGCGCGGCGCTGATATTCGACCGCGGCGTCCTTCTGCACGCGGCGCGTCTCGTAGCGCTCGAGGATTTTGCGCTTGCGTTCTTCGAGGATATGCCGCAGGGCTTCGATGCTCGGCCCGAGCCCGGCGATCTGGCTGGGATCGATCCGTACGGCGCGGGCGAGCTCCTCGTCCGAGAGCTCACGCAGCGAGCCGTACATCAGCAGATGCTCGAAGGCGCCAGAGACCAGGTCGGGATCCGGCTGCCGCGGGCTAGGAAACCGCTGCGGATCGAACTTGCGATAGGTGTGAATGACGCCGCCGAGGCGGGATGGTTGGGTCATAAGAATTCGCTGACGGCTAGTGGACGGTCGTTTCGTCTACTCCCCTCTCCCCTTGCGGGCCTGCCCGGAGTGCTTGCAGGTCCGGGTCAAACAACACAGGGGCCGGGGGTGAGGGGTGTCACCGCAGGTTTACAAACTCGTTGCCATTCCATTCATATAAGTCCGCGCCCGCGTGGTATTGCTCGATGGTCGTGAACTTCGTTGGCAAAAAGAGAACATAGAGCTTAGGATCGTCTTTGAAGAGCGAGTATTCTTGATAGGGATCCCAGACACAGTGCTTGAAATGCTCATCGCTGAATCCACCGCGCGGTCCATCTTTGACGTTGTCCTTGAAGAAGATGCCAAGTCGCGCACGACTGGCGATGTCGAGCATTCCCCGCATGGTCATACAGAATTCGTAAAACTTGTTTTCAACCTCGATAACCCAATCCACGACCCATCGCCTTGGAAGCGTCGGAGCAAATTCGCACATGCCTTGCTTTGGCTCTCTGAGAAACACGCAGTCAATCTTGAACCCCTCAAACCACAGCACGTCTGGCCAGGAACCCCTAAGTTCTTTGTCCAATTTATCGCCAGCCAGTCCTCCGACTTTCGCTTCAACCGTCGCCGCGCTTTGGGGATAGCACTTGGCATAGAGTTGCATCAATAGACAACTCGGATAGCGCTCGCCATCCCACGTCTCGCCGTACTTGCTGAACCGGCGCTTCCTAACGGCGGCGCGTCTCTGGCTAAGAAATGCATGTGTCCGCCCAGATTCCCAGTTCAGCAGATCGTCCTTCTCGCCGCTTTCGGCTTTGTATGAAGCTTGATTCGCGGCAATCACATTCAGCAGTTCGTTGCGAAGACGAGTCGCCGACACAGCGGGTCGCTGATTGCTGCCTCGGTCGTCAGTCATGTGTCACGATCCCATTCTTACCGCACGTTCTCGCGGTTGCCGATTTTTCCGCACTTGAGACACTTGGAGAGCTTAAAGCCTTGATTCGAGCAGCCATCGCGATCACAACCTACTCCGCCGCATGACTTGCATTTATGAACCATGCCATAGCACGTGCGATTCTTGAATTTGCCGGGACACGCTGCCATCGCATCTCCTTCTCGGTAGTCGCCGATTGGGTGAATTCATTCGACGCGATTCGGGCGAATCCTATCCTTTCCCCTTGCGCGACGCGGGAGCCGTCGAAAAAACTTTTCAACACTCGCGCAGCTGCCTGCGATTTCCTTCTCATGCCGCGTCGACGGCCGCATAGACTTTGCCGTGCCGCGCCAACCATTCGACATCCCCTTGTTCGGCATGCTCTTTGACCTGGCGCAAGAGATCGATCGTCTCCGCCTCGTAGCAGGGCTCGTTCGGATCGTCGACCGGAACCACTAGTTCCACCTCGACCGCAACGACAAATTTCTCGGTCTGAATCAGTCGCGTGCGTTTGACGCGTTTGCCTGGGATGCGCATGGTCACTCTCGATCGAAGAAATGCACAGTTACCAGCTTCGCAACACCGCTAACGCGCAAGTGCGACCAGACAGCCATGAACTCCGTGCCATCAGGGAGTGTCTCGCGAACCTCGACTGCCGGATTCGGTTCGGCATCGAGCCGTTCAAACAATAGTTCGCCGTCGACCAACCCAGCCACGGCTTGCCACTCCATGATACCCCGCTCATCCAATCGCTCCACAGCGTGCTCACCAACGACGTACTTCTCCTCCGTGACGAGCCGACGAATCGCATCGAACAGCTCGGCCACGGATACCCTTCCATCAACTTAAGGTACCTAGACTGCACTTGTGATTCTATCACCGCTCTCGCCCTACACCTCGTACTCAATCCGCCCGTGGCGCTCACTGCGCGAGATGTGATCCGTGGCGTGCAAGCCGGCCAGCACGAACTCCACGCAGCTTGCGCGCATCGCCGCGTCGCTCGAAGCGTGGACCTCGAACGCCTTGTCCCACGCCGGCGGCACGCGCTTCAGCCGCTCGGCGTATTGTTCGCTCGGCAACAAGTCGCCGACTTCGATCTTCACCCCTTCGCCAAAGATGCGGGCGATCTCCTCGAGCCCATGCCGTTCGACGTATTCTTCGAACACATTCTTCACGGCGTCGGCCAACAGCGCGTCGAGCACTTGCCGCTCGCTGAGCTGGTGGCTGCTCATCAGGTCAAGTTCGAGCTTGCCCAGGCTCGAAGCGTACAAATGCCCCAGGTCGCTCATGCGGACGACCGCGGGCCGCTCGCCCAGCCGGATGCCGCGCTGCCGGGCGCTGGCGACCATGGTGCGGTAATTGGCGATCGACAGTCGCGCGCTGACGCCTGACTGCTGATCGATAAACTTGCTCTTGCGCGCGATGCGGCTGATTTCTTCGACCACTTCGCGCATGAAGTAGGGGACCACCACCGGGTAGTCGCCCCCCAGCTCGAGCCCGGCCTCCTGCTCCATGATCTGGATGCCCAGGTCGCGCTCGCGCGGGTAGTGCGTGTGAATGAGCGAACCGATGCGGTCCTTGAGCTGCGGAATCACCTTGCCCGAGCGGTTGTACGTCGCCGGGTTGGCCGAGAACAGAATCAGCACGTCGATGTCGAACTTCACCGGATAGCCGCGGATCTGCACATCGCGCTCTTCGAGGATGTTGAACAGGCCGACTTGCACCAGCTCGTCGAGCTCGGGCAGTTCGTTCATGGCGAAGATGCCGCGGTGCATGCGCGGGATGAGGCCGAAGTGCAGGGCCTCTTCGGCGGCCATGCTGGTGCCGGCGGCCAACTTGGCAGGGTCGATCTCGCCGATGATGTCGGCGAACTTGGTGCCGGGAGCCAGCCGCTCGGCGTAGCGCTCGGCGCGCGGCCACCAGCCAATCGGCACGTGCTCGTCGGGCGCGTCGGCCAGGAAGCGTTTCACGACGCCGCTGATCGGCCGCAGCGGATCGTCGTGCAAGGGCGCCTCGGGAATATCAACGTAAGGAATCTCCTCGTCCAATAGCCGCACCAGCGAGCGCATCAGCCGGCTTTTGGCTTGTCCCTTCTCGCCCAAGAAGAGCATGTCGTGCTGGGCCAACAGGGCGATATTGATCTCGGGAATGACCGTGTCGTCGTAGCCGATAATGCCGGGGAACAATTCATCGCCACGGGCCAGGGCGGCGACGAAGTTATCGTGAATCTCGCGCTTGACCGTTTTTGAAGTCCAGCCGCTTTCGCGCAGCTCGCGCAGGTTCGTGGGGCGCGTCAGCGTGGCCATGTAGACTCCGTTGATGGGACGAAAATGGGACCGGCTCCGAGCGCGATCGGTTCAGTGCATCCTTCGCGCGTGTCGCGAGGTGCCTGTCCCAATTTCCGCCGGGAAGGGAAGCTCAGGCCCTGTCGATTATAGCGCGGCAGGGGTGCGGGCCAAGCGCGGGAGAACCAGGAAATGCGATCTCGCGCGAGCGCGCGGGCTGAGCTAGTCGAATGCCCGCGGCTAACAAGAGATTTCATCGCGATCTAGCGGCTGGCAGCTCGGCGCATACGAGTTCCTGGTCGTCGCGGGCGAAGACTCGACTGCTGGCGTACGCCGGGTGGGCCCAAGTGGGGCCAATCAACTTGGCCCGCGATTGTTCGACGTACCCTTCGCGCGTGAAGCGGGCCAGGATCAATTCGCCGTCGGAGTTGAGCACCAGCACGCGGTCGCCGTCGCCGGTCCAGATCATCGTGGCCTGCGGGTTGCGGCCGCGCGGGGTCATGCGGTTACCGTCGTTCCAGAGCACTCGACCGGTCGTCAGCTCGAAGCAACTGAGGCCGTTCGTCTTGTCGAGTGAGTAGACGAGCCCGTCGCGCGCCAGCGGCTGCGACATCAAGCCGCGCAAATAGCGGTTCTCTTCCCACAGCAATTTGGCGTCGTCCGGCGCGTCGCCAAGCTTGATCGCCTTGGTCCCTTCCCAGTAGCCGCTCACTAGCGCGATGCCATCGACATAGATCGGCGTGGCGATCGAAACGCCGTACGTGACTTTGTACGGCACGCTCCAGAGAATCTTCCCAGTGTCGACGGCCAGGCCAAGCACCTGTTCTGGAGTCCAGGCGACCAGCTCGCGGCGGCCGCCGCGCTGGATGACGATCGGCGTGGCGTAACCGGCCGGGTCGTCGCCCGCGCGCCATTTTTCTTTGCCGCTATTGCGATCGAGTGCAACGAAGCAGCCGCCTGGCTTGCAGCCGGGATGAAAGATCACCAGATTCCCCGCGATGACCGGCGAGGCCGCCAGCCCCCACTCGGGCAAGACCTCCCTGGCGAGCGGCTCGTCGGGCGTGCGCTCGGCGGCGAAGAAATCGCGCGACCAGATGACGCTGCCGCTGGCGGCATCGAGACAGACGGCGTGCCCCAGCGCGCCCATCGCGTACAAGCGGCCGTCGTGAATCGTCGGCGCAGCGCGCGGGCCGTTGCCGTAGTCGAGCTGGCCATAGCGCACCGGGTATTCGTGCGTCCACAGCGGGCGGCCGTCCGTGGCGTTGAAGCACAAAATGCGTTCGCGGTCGCTGTTGGGCGCAGCGTCAACAGCAGCAGAAGCAGTTCCAAAACCTGGCTTGGGTGCCACTGCTGGCTTGCCCAGCAATGCCAGGTTCGATACAGCACTGCTAGACGAGCTAGCAGTGGCACCCGACGTTGGTTCATCGCCGGTTTTGAAACTGCTTTCAGCCGCGTTTGCCTGTTCCTTTTCTTCAGCCGGCTGGCGATCGAACACCCAGACGCGATCATCGACCGCCACCACGCCGGCATATCCGCCACCGATCGGTTGCCGCCACTGGATTGGCAGTTGTTCCGCGGTCCAGCGCTCGGGCAACGGGGGCGCGTGCCAGGTGCCATCCCCGCGCGGTCCGCGCCAGCGCGGCCAGTCTTCGGCCGCGGCGGTCGACGCAAGTACGAAACTGAAAACTAGAACGATCGGGTGCCACTGCTGGCTTGTCCAGCAGTGCATCCTCCGCGCCGGCATTGCTAGGCAAGCTAGCAGTGGCACCCAGCGCAGCAAGCGGCAATTCTCACGTCGAGCGCCAGAAACTGCCACGGCTCACTCGCCGTCGTCGGCGTCGAAATCCGCGCCGGAGCCTACGGGCACGGCGTCGAGCGTTTCGCCGCGCGGCAAAAGCGCGTCGTACCAGCCGATCATCATTTCTTCCCACGTCTGGTCCCCCCAGCGCACCGTTTCGCTGGGATCGGGGTTCGCGGGATTATCGGCCGAATTGTCGAAGTGGGCCGTGCAGCGGAGCACGCTGTCCTTGGGCAACACACGCGGCTCCGTCAACAAGAAATGATTCTGCCAGTTGAAATCGTAGCGCGGCACGTCGAGCAGAATCTCGCGCGAGCCGTCGGCCAGCTCCAGCTCGTAGCGGAACGATTTGCCCCGCAAGTGCATGTGCGGGAAGAACGACAACAACAGCGTGTCCTTGCCGAACTTGCGGGCCGAAAGGACCTCGTGATTGTCGGCCCCCGCCGGAATGGCGAAGGTGTGATTGCTGGCCGAAGTGGTCACCACCTCGTGCGTGATCGTCGAGGGATCTTTGACGAATACCAGACCGACGCTGCTGCAGTCCTGCTCGGGCGTGCCGATCGGTGTGTAGTGCATTTGGAACACCAGCTTCGAGCCGGCTGGAATACGCTTGGCCGCATGCTCGGGCGCAACCATCGGCCGCGTGCCGGGAGCGTAGCCCACCAGGAAATTGAACCCCCGGCGATCGGCGCTCGGGGTGCCATCGGGCGGGCGGATGAAGACAATGATATGGTGCACCACGGCGCGGTTGTCGGGCAGGCACTCGGCCACGCGCACCCATTTGTCTTCGGTGAAGCCGGGATCGGTGACAAAGTACTTGTAAGCCACCGTGCCCTCGGCAGGGACTTCGAAGGGGGTGTCTTGCATGCGCACAACGAGGTCGGGCGCCTGCGGCATCTGCCAGCCTTCGACGAACGACGGCGTCGGCGGCAAGTCGGCTTCGTCGCCGCGCGGCGCGCCGGCCGCTACCCAAGCGAAGATCTGGTCGCGCTCTTCGTCGCTCAGCCGGGCGTCGTTGGCGAAGTGGCCGTACTGCGGATCGGCGTGCCAGGGGGGCATGCGCCCTTCGCGCACCACCTCGGCAATCATCTCCGACCAGCCGGCCGCTTCATCGTAGCTGGTGAGCGCGAAGGGACCGATCTGCCCAGGCCGGTGGCATTCGACGCAGCGCTTGTTGAAGATGCGCGCGATCTGGTTGGTAAAGGTGATCGTGGCCTGCGCGTCGGCCGGGCGAGCGCGACCGATCAGGCAGCCGGTGCTCGTCGTGTGCGCGACTTCAACCGGCTGGCCGGCGAGCACCTGGTCGAGAGCCACTGCCAGATCGCGGCGCGTCGGCTGCGGACGCTGGAAGCTGCCGCCGCGCTCGACGCCAAATTGATCGTCGATGCGGCCGGCGTAGCGCACGCGGCTCTCGGTGTCGAGCACGAACACCTCGGGCGTGCGCGTGGCGCCCACGGCGTCGGCCACTTGCTGGTTAGGGTCTTTCAGAAGCGGCAGCTCGAGCGAGAACTGACGGGCGAAGTGGGCCAGCTCGCTGAGCGAGTCTTGCCGGTTGGCATCGATCACCAGGAAGGCCACGTTCTTGTCGGCGAACTCCTTGGCCAGTTCAGTGAGCCGCGGCGCATACGCGCGGGCCAGCGGGCATTCGACTCCCAAGAACGCTAGCACGACGGCCTTTGAGTCCTTGTAGTCGGCGAGCGAAACCTCTTTGCCGCGGTAATCGGCCAACGTGAAGTCGGCGACCTGCTGGCCGAGCGACGCGGGGGAGCTGGCCACGGAGTCTTTGGTTGCTTCGGCCGCCGACGTTGGCCGCGCGACTAGCGACAGCGCGGCGACCAGAGCGAACGCAGCCACCGACGACAACCGCAGATGAACGACGAGCCGTGTCATCACCGCACCTCGCAAAATGCTAGGAGTTCCGCCACTGCCACCAAGAGCTATGAGAAATGCTATTGGCCACAGAGGACACCGAGTTCACAAAGGAAATGCAGAGCGGTGTCTGGAATGGCAATCAGTATTGTCTCGATCGTACTTTTGCGTGTTCGTCGGACGATGGGGACATGACGCGGGAGTGCGCTTCGATTTCCCCCCTCTGTGACCTCGGTGGCTAAAGGAAATGTTAAACCGCCGTGGCCAGCGACCGAAGGAGATTCTACCGCGCCGCTGCGCGTCGCGCGAACATTTCCCCGTTACTCGAAGAGCTCTTGCTGCGGGTCGGGCTCGGGCTTGGGGGGTATCGTGCCCAAGTGCCGGTAGCCGGCGTCGGTCAACCGCCGCCCGCGGGGGGTGCGAACGATCAATTCGGCCCGCAGCAGGTACGGTTCGAGTTCGTCGCTGAGCGTGTCGACGGCGGTGTTCATGGTGTGGGCGACCGCCTCGACCCCGGCCGGACCGCCGCCGAATACCCGCAATAGAGTTTCCAGGTACTTGCGGTCCTGGGCGTCGAGCCCCAGGGGATCGACCCCCTGCATATCGAGGGCGGCTTCGGCCACCGGGCGGGTGATCTCGCCGTCGGCTCGGCTCGTGGCGTAGTCGCGCACCCAGCGGAGCCGGTTGTTGGCAATCCGCGGCGTGCTGCGGCTGCGGCCGGCGATGAGTGTGCAAGCGTCGTCGCTGATCTTCACTCGTAACTTGGTGGCGCTGCGGCGGACGATCTCGGCCAACTCTTCGAGGGCGTAGAAATCGAGGTGCTCGCGCATGTGGAAGCGATCGCGCAAGGGGGCCGAGAGCAAGCCTGTGCGCGTCGTCGCGCCGATCAGCGTGAACGGTTTGAGCGGCATGTTGATCGTGCGGGCGTTGACCCCTTCGCCCAGCGCGATGTCGATGCGGAAATCCTCCATCGCCGGATAGAGGAACTCCTCGACCGCCTTAGGGAGCCGGTGAATCTCGTCGATGAACAACACCGAGCCTTCGCTGGCATTGGTGAGGTAAGGAATCAAATCCTTGGGCGCAGAGAGGGCCGCGCCGCTGGCGATTTGCAGCGGCACCCCCAGGTCGCGTGGGATGACCGTGGCGAACGTGGTTTTGCCCAGGCCCGGCGGGCCGTCGAACAGGATATGTCCCAGTGGCTCGCTCCGTTTGCGGGCGGCGTCGACCGCGATCTCAATCCGCGCGTAGACATCGCGCTGGCCGACGATTTCGGTCATTCGCTGTGGGCGCAGGAAACGGTCTTCCTCGGTGGCAGCGGTCGCGTCTTGTTTGAGGATCGTTTCGCGGGGCATGGGAAGCGTTCGATTCGCGTAACCAGAAACCTGTAGCCGGGGCCTGTGACCCCAGTCCGGCAGTACCAAGGCCGATTACAAGCGATCTGGGTGAACCGGCCCCAAAGGGGCCGTCTTCCGCGCCCAGTGAACACTTGTAGACTGCCGGCCGTCAATATATCAGATTGATATCCTGCGGCGGGAGACGAACAACCCGTAGCAATTCCCTTTCACCAGGTGGCAACGATGTTGAACCGTCGTCGACGCGTGTGTGTCGTGACCTGTGGGCTCTTGGGTGCCACTGGCTCTGCCAGTGCTGCTCGGTTGCTCAATTGGCTGATGACGATCGCTTGGTTCGTGGTTGTCACGACGATCCCGTCCGCCTGGGCACAGGATCCGCCGGCCGAGCCTGCGGCCGGCGCCGCCCCTGCAAGCCTGCAAGATTTCGACCAGCATGTCGAGCAACTTCTGCGGCCGCTGGTCGAGGAGCAGATCGTCGCGGCGCTGGCGATCGGAGTAATTGACGGTCGAGCGGCGCAAGCAGCGGCGGAAAACAAGTCGCTAGCTCCCTCGCCCGAAGATGGCGATGCGTCGCGCAAAGCGCGCTTCGGCGGAGCGGCCACGCGCTGGTTTTTCTTCGGCCACGTCGACGACGCCGGCCCGCGCGTGCCGGATCGGCATACGCTCTTCGAGATCGGTTCGGTGAGCAAGACATTCACGGCGTTGTTGCTGGCCGATATGGTCGAGCGCGGCGAAGTTGCGCTCGACGATCCGGTGCAGAAGTATCTGCCCGCCGACGTGCCGACCACTTCGCGCGATGGAAAACCAATCACGCTCGTGCAGTTGGCCACGCACACGTCGGGTTTGCCGCGGATGCCGACCAACTTCACGCCGACCGACATGGCCAACCCCTATGCCGACTACGACGAGCAAGATTTGTACGAGTACTTCAAGAAGGCTCGCCGGCTGCGCGAGCCCGGCGGCAAGCCCGCCTACAGCAACCTCGGGATGGGCCTATTGGGGCACGTGTTGTCGCTGGCGGCGGGCAAGCCGTACGAGCAACTGCTCGAGGAGCGTATCTGCCAGCCGCTAGGGATGACGCGCACGCGGATCGCGCTCGACGACGCGCTGCGCGCCGATCTGGCTCAAGCCCACGACGGCGACGGGGCCGCCGTGAAGCCGTGGGACTTGAACGTGCTGGCTGGTGCCGGCGGTATTCGCAGCGACGTCGAGGACATGCTCACGTATACGGCCGCGCAGTTGGCGCTGGTCGACACGCCGCTGGCGAAAGCGATCGCCCTGACGCAAGAGCGACGCGTCGACAGCGGCGCTGGCGAAGGGGCCGTCGCCCTGGCCTGGCATATCCTGCCCGACGGCCACACCATCATGCACAACGGCCAGACGGGCGGGTATCACTCGATCGTGGCGCTGCGCCCCGATTTAAGGCTCGGCGTGGTGGCCCTAGCGAGCACGGCCTGGCAAGGGGTCGATCTCGTCGGCTACGGACTGCTGGCCATGCTCCAGGGACGCAAGCCTGGTCCGCTGCCGTATCGGCACATGGCCACGCTCTCGGGCGAGGCGCTCGACCGCTTTGTCGGCAAGTACCAGATGACCGGCATTCCGGCCGTGATGACGATTCGCCGCGACGGGGAAAAGCTCTTCGCGCAATTGAGCGGCCAACCCGAGGTGCGTGTTTATGCCGCGTCGGAGAAGGAATTGTTCTACCGCGTGGTCGAAGCGCGGATGGAGTTCGGTGCCGTTGCTAGTGAAGCGGGGGCCGACGGCACGGCCAAGCCGGAGAGCGCAAAGCCAGACACGGAATCAGCCAACAGTGGCCCATACGCCGGCTTCGTGCTGTTTCAGAACGGCCAGCGCGTGCCGGCTCGCCGGGTCGAAGAAGAGGCCAACGCGGCGAAGCCAGATTAGCTCGTCAGAGCTCGCGCGGTGAGAGTCGTATCACGAAGAGCACAACTGGCGCTTTGATCGCGATTACTCGGCTTTGTCAACCGACCACACTTCGGTGCCAATTGGCACGTCGCTTTTCGTGAAGCCCTTGAAAAGTACAACGATCTCGTGGCGCGGATTGAGATTGGGGAGCTCCAAGCCGCCTCGGGCAAACTGAAGGTGACCGGCGACGCGAAGAAACTGACGGTGTTCTTCGGGCTGCTGGATCAGTTCGAGTTCTCGTTCAACCTCGTGACGCCGTACGCGCCGCGGTCGGGGGCGCGCGAGAAGTAAGGAGACTGGTACTGTAGCCGGGGTCATTGACCCCGAAAGTGGATGCGAGATTCCGGCCTCGATGAGGCCGGCTACAGGAACAACGGTGCCGTGGGTGCCATGGCCGCTATGCGGTACTCCGCAACTGGCCATGCTCGAAGTGCGGCGCTATGCATGCCCACGCAAGCGTGGAGCATGGCACCCCTGAAATCTTCTCGAAACGCCTTCTAGCTCGATGCGGGGGCGGAGCCGCTGGCGGGGCTCTTGACGATGTCGTCAAGCGAGCGGCCCAAGCGCTTGCGGCTACCGCCGCCAGAGCCTGGCGACGAGCGCGGTTCGGGGCCTTCGAGCGCTTTGTTCTGCCGGAGCATGGCGAGAAACTGCTGCCCCGACTCGTCCCCTTCGGGAGGCGTTCCGACCGCTTCGATGGCGTCGGAGAAGCCCAAGAGCACCGCCCGTTTCACGCCCTCGCGAACCCAAGCATAGAAGTTCATGGTGAATTCCTTCCGTGGACGTTTGATCGTTGGCGCGCGGCGAACCGCGCGGGCAGAGCCCGTGGCACCCCAGTGGCCGTGGCAGCGGGGCGGAATGATGAACGAGAGGGCCGCTGGGGTCAAGGTCGGCGGCGGGGAGGTGGCCAGCTCGAAGGGGGACAGGAGTCCTTCCGGGTCGGCGCTCCGATGGATGCACCGTTGAAAGGCCGGAACGACTCCAGTCCCCGTCCAGTGCTCGTGCCAGCACTGCTAGCTGGCGTGCGCGGGCAGCGGCGACGGAGCTTGCAAAAACTGCAACAACTGGGCGTTGATGCCGGCCGCCTCTTCGTGCTGCACCCAGTGGGTCGCTTGTTCGAAGAACTCGAGACGTCCTTCGTCACACAGTTCCAGGCTCGGCTGCGCTAGTTCCCGACCGATAAAGCGATCGCGGGCTCCCCACAGCATCAGCATGGGGACGCGGATTCGCACACTCTCAATCTTGGCGGTCTGGGTGCGAATCATCGCCCGATACCAGTTCAGCATGGCGGTCACCGCGCCGGGTTGCAGAAAGGCCGCGCGATAGTGCTCGAGCTCGTCGGGCGTGAACGTGCCGGGGCGACTCGTCTTGGCCAGGCTGTCGACGAGCGGCTGGCAACGCTTGCGCTCAAGCAACCATTCAGGCAAGCGCGGGAGCTGGAAAAAGAACATGTACCAGCTCTTGCGCAACTGCGAGAAGTTGCGCTTGAGCTCGCGGCGCATGACGACGGGGTGAGGCACGTTGAGCACGGCCGCCCGCTCGATGCGCGCGGGGTGGCGCATGGCCGCCCACCAGATGACGGCGGCCCCCCAGTCGTGCCCGACGACGGCGGCGCGTTCGACCCCCAAGTGGTCAATCAAGCCAATGACGTCGGCCGCCAGCAGGTCGATGTTGTAGGCCGCCACGCCGCGCGGCTTGTCGCTGGTGTTGTACCCGCGCTGATCGGGCACGACGACACGAAAGCCGGCCGCCGCCAGCGGGTCGATCTGTCGGCGCCAGCCGTACCAGAACTCGGGAAAGCCGTGCAGGAGAATGACCGGCGAACCATCGGCGGGGCCGGCCTCGACCACGTGCAGCGAGACACCGTTGGTGCTAACGAAACTTTCGCGCAGTGGGCTCGCGATACCGGGGAACTGGCTCATGCGGCCGATTGTAGAGGGGCGCGACGTGGCGCTCTAGCAGTGCCACACAAGGGGACGGGAGTCGTTTCTGGATTGCGTCGTGAGATTGGAAAGCCGAAGCCCAGAAACGACTCCCGTCCCCCCTGGCGTTGAATCACATTCCCTGGCAGCCGCCGCGGGCGCAGGCGGGCCGCCCGCACGTACCTGGCTCGATTCCGCTCACCGGCAGGCTGCCGCCGCGGACGTGAGCGGCTGGCACGCTGAACTGCTTGGAGAGATGTTTGCTGCCGCACTCGGGGCAGATCGGCTTCTCGTTGCCGCGGATCAGCAATTCGGCGGGCCGGTGGCAATCGTCGCAGACGTATTCATAAAGAGGCATGGCACGACAACTTTGCGGTGAAGGATGAGGCAGCGGTTCGCGAGCCGCCGAGTACATTTTAGACTGCCTCGCCGCGGGGCACGAGAGGAGTCCCCTCTACACCGGGGTAGGCTGGCCGACGTAGAGCTGTAGCACGCGGCTTTGCACCTTGATGGCGCGAATCAGCGTCCAGATCTGGTCGGCGGAAAAGTCGTCGGGCGACAGGCCGGCCAGTTGTTCGAGCTCCTCGGTCATGGCGGCGTGCTGATCGGTCGCGGCTTGCAGGCGAATGCCCATGTCTTGCCAGGCTTGCGTCAGCCCATGATCGCCGTCGAGCTGGCCGATGTCCTCGACGTAGTTGGCCAGCAACAGGCACAGGCGGGCCACGTCGCGCGGAAAGACCTCGGGCTGCAGCCGTTCGATTCGCTCGGCCAATTGATGACACTTCATGGCGAAGCATCCGACGACATTTACGACAAGAATCGTACGACAGCCGCGAGCGCGGCAAGCCGCTTTCATTCGTTGACGAGGGCGCCTGAATTTCGGGCGCCGCGGGCAAGGGCCAGCCCGCATTGGAACCTTAGCTCAAAAACGCCTCTGTCGCCGGTCGTCTCCCGGCCGCTGGGTTCGTCGCCAGCGCGGCGGAGGGTCCCTCGAACGCGCCGGTCGCGGCAACTATAATCAGGCGATTCGGATCGCAACTCGTGGCCACGCTGGAGCTTCTGACCATGGCGCTGTTGGGGGTAAACATCGATCACGTCGCCACGGTGCGGCAGGCCCGGCGGTCCAACGAGCCCGACCCCGTGTGGGCGGCCGCCTTGGCGGAGCTGGGCGGGGCGGACAGCATCACGATTCACCTGCGCGAGGATCGCCGGCACATCCAGGACCGCGACCTGCGGGTGCTACGCGACACGGTGGCAGTGAAGCTGAACCTGGAACTGGCCTGCGCCGAAGAAGTGATCGCGATTGCCTGTCAGACGCGCCCCGACCAGGCGACGCTGGTGCCCGAGCGCCGCGAGGAAGTGACCACCGAGGGGGGGCTCGACGTGCGTGGTCAGCGGCAGCGCGTGCAGGCTGCCGTCAAGCAATTGCAAGACGCGGGGATCGAAGTCAGTTTGTTCATCGATCCCGATCGTGCTCAGATCGAAGCCACGGCCGAACTGGGGGCCGAAGCGGTTGAGTTGCATACTGGCTGCTACGCGCTGGCGACCGAATCGGCGGCGCGCGACCGCGAGCTGGCCGCGCTCGCAAAGGCTGCTAGCGAAGTGACCGCCGCGGGGCTGGTGCTGCACGCTGGCCACGGGCTCACGTATCGCAACGTGCAGCCGGTGGCCCGGCTGCCGCGGATGTGCGAGCTGAACATTGGGCACAGCATCGTGGCGCGGGCGTTGTTCGTGGGCTTCCGCGAGGCAGTCCGCGAAATGAAGGCGCTGATCAGCTAGGTCCGATGGGTGTCGGGAAAGACGCCGTGTGCCACTGCTTCGCAGAAGCAGTGCAAGAGTGGCTTATTCTGAACCCTTGGTAGTGTGACAGTGGTCACGCGCACTGCTTGCCCCTGGGGCAAGCAATGGCACACATCGAGCGAGTCCGCGTGCTATCTCTCTCGTTTGCGCAGCGCGAGCGGGCCATCGCTACTCCCCTTGCTGGCGCTGCGCCTCGGCAATCGCGTTGAACTGGAGAACTTGGCGAATTCGGGTGCATCCCGCGGTTTGTACTTTTCAGGCGGCTTGGTGGTAGCATCGCTGGCTGGAGAGTCGCTCCGGGCGGG
>JAIESQ010000046.1 GCA_019745975.1 Pirellulales bacterium | reverse complement strand
ACACCAACTCCCCGCCAAAACAGCGGCGGGGCGCTCAAAAAAACCCGCGTTCCGGCGCACCAGAGAGACGGCACCCGCTGCAAATCACGAATACAGAGATGGACGATCTCACGTGGCGTTACATCAGCCAATAAGTCATGTGTCTGACAATGGAATAAATCACGAGGGTGAACGGTAGCGTGTAAGCGTCCGCAATGTGGCCGCTGCCTGTGATTATCCTGAACGCCGCATGGCCCGCGGCGGCGAACACGAGTTGATGAAAAATCAGGACAGTAACACGCAGCGCATCTCGCCGCAAGGCAGGTTCGAGACCCCAATGCATCAGGACCATAGCAGTTAGACTAAGGATGGCGCCGACTACCCCGACGCTACTCAGGCGTCGCGAGATCGCAAGGACGGTCGTCGCGCCGATCGCGGTCGCCTCGAGACCGAGCGGCATCACAATCACAAGAAGTGACACTGCGCCGGCGCTGAACCAAAGCCGGTGACTTCGACTCCAGAGCGCGCGGAACGGCGGCACAAGTGCCGCGCATCCGACGGTAAACGGCAGAGAACACAGCGCGAGCGCACAGAAAGTCAAGCGCGGCGGAAGGCGAAAGCGAGCCGCCAGCGCCTTCGCGCGTTGGGCCTTAATGTAGTCTCTGTTGGACTGAGGGAGCGGTACCGATTCGAGCGTGCCTTCGCGCCGGAGTTTGGACGTCGCGTCACTGGGTGCGTCGCGACGCTTCTCCCGCAGGGCAGCCTCGCGCCTATTTCCCTCCATTTCGAATGGCGATTGACTTGATAACGGATACGCTAGATCGAAAACGAAGTAGGGAGCTAAGGCAACGACGACCGCCCCGCAAGTAATGACCTCAAACAGGCTCGCTAGTCGAAACTGGTGTCTCCTCGTTACCAATGCCCCAGGCGCAGTTGGAGTGTCAAGCTGCACGTCACGGCGAATCCAGCGATTCCATATCAGATCGAGCAACGCAGCCACAGCCAGAATCGCGATCACGAAGGGCCAGTCGAAGGAATAGAGACTCGACACAATAATCGACGTCAGCAGAGCGGCCGCGGCCATCAGCTTGCGAACGAACGTCATTGATGCCTCACCAACCAATGTGCGCCGCGGCGATCAACACTGCGGCGATCCACCCGACTGCGGATTGCGGGAAGAACTGCCAGCGGATGCGCACTTCAGCCACGAGTGGCGCGAAGTGCAATCCGGCGACGCCCGGAGCGCTGAAGAATTCCGCGAGAAACGGCAACGCAAGCCCCTTCTCTGGTGGCAACTGACGATCGGCCCGCGTGAGCGACGAGTGGCTACGGGCGATCGACGAGTCGCTGTCGGCATTCGACCAACTGCCGCCGACGCTCGTTGACTTTCCGCTGACCCTACCGGCGCGCCTTGCCCCGGTCAAGCAAGCTCGAGCCGGTCAAGCCGCGCGAGCAACTACGGATCGCGCATCCTCACGACCTACTGGAGTCGGGGGACTGGCACGCCTGGCAGCGCGACTGTTTTGCCAGCGAACGCGTGCAGCCCTTCAAGCAGGTGTTTCGCGAGCTGTACGTGATCACCAAGCAGGAACAGCGCGATGGCGCCGTGTCGCGGCGTTACGACGGGCAACAGATTCAGACGCGGCAAGGCTTGGCGGTAACCGTTCACACCCTGGAGACCCTGGAAAATACGGAGTTTTCTGGCGTCTCCTGAACCGCAGTAGGAAGAATATTGTGTTGAAAGGGTCTTCGCACCGGAATCTGTACAGTGCCGTCGCGATGCTAGCTGCATGGCGCTCGGTCGTTTTGCTATTGACTGTTCAGGTGCCCCGTCGAGTATGCGCGCCCTGTGAACCGTTACGGCTTGGCGCTGTTCGGCCAGCGCGGCTGGAACACCGGCGAGGGAGTGTTCAAGGTCTTTCATGCCGAGCAAATCATCGCCAGCGTCGGCTTTGCCAGCGGCGTGACCACGCCGGCCGAGGTCGAAGCGCCGGCGATCGCGGGGGTGCGATTTGGGCGCCGCGACGACTGGAAGACGATGCCGCTGGCCGAGATCCCCCCGCGGCTGTTCAGCGAAGTGATGCGCGACGTCGATCTGGTGGTGAGCGTCGCCCACGCGGGCGGGGTCGATCCCGAGGCCAGCGCCTCGACGATCGAAATGCGCACCACGCTGGTGCGCGAGACGGCCGCGCTGTTGAAGCTCAAGAACGTGCGGGTGAAAGCGTCGCACGTGCTCATCGACGGCGAGCTGGCGCAGTACAGCGTGCATTTGGGGAGCGGCACCGTGCACCGCCTGCCGGGCGGGTTCTTGTGCATCGTGCCGGTGCACGCCCAGCAGCGCGGGCGGTTGTTTCTGCCGTTTGCCGACAACGACCCGCGCACGGCCGAGGTGATCTCGAAGGTGCTGCTATTGGCGCGCGACCGCGAGATTCAGGACCCGGTGATTTTGGAGCAGCTCGCGCGGTAGGAACGGCGCTGGTGGGCTTCACGCGCTCTGGACCAATAAAAGGTTCCTGACACCTTTTTCTGACCTTTTTGTGACACCTTTTTCTGACCCTTTTTCTGACCCACCTTTTTCTGACCTTTTTCTGACTCGCCGCCGGCATTCGATCAACGGCCGTCGACGATCGTTGACTTTTCGCTGACCCTACCGGCGCGACTGGCGCCGATCAAGCAATTCGGTGCTGACGTAAACCGCCAATCGACGGCTAACGGGAACGCCACAGCCCGATGCAGACGACCGCCGCTGCCGCCAACGTGACTGCCAACCCCTGATACACGGGCCGCGCGGAATACTGGAGACACACGACATGTCGCCCCGCGGTGAGCGGAATCCCGCAAAACGCATGATTGACTCGGACCATGTTCTGCGCGTTGCCATCGACCGTAGCCAACAGATGAGGAAAGTAGCAGTCGGAGACCACGAGTAAGCCGCTACCGGCTGTTTCCACTTCGACTTTGAGCAGGTTCAACTTCGCTTGCGAGAGCGTTACCTGCGGACGTTCGGTTGGTTCGACAAACCGCGGCAGTTCCTGCTCGACGATGGCCTCGCGCGATGGATCAAAGTCGGGAGACAACAAGACCGCGAGCCGCGCCGCGTCATCCGCAACGATTCGAGTGGAGTAAACCATGTGGGCGCGCGGCAGCGGGGATCGATATCGATAGACAAACGCCGGCGCGGTCGACAGAACCTCCACCTGGTCTTTGGGAGGGATTGGCTCGGGCAGGAACATCGTCTCGACATCGGATGCGATTTCGTCGATCGAGATCGGACATGAGAGATGGGTGATCGCGGCCAATTTCAATGCGTTGGGATGACGCGACTGAATGAGCTCCGTCAGGTGGCGGGGACTAACGGCGTTACCTTGATCAAGGATCGTGGCGACCGGCACGTCGAACAGCAGGTTGTAACTCACGGGGAGCGACGCTGCCGTGCGGCGCAACTGCGCGTCGTCGAGGCTCCAGTAACGGAACACGGCCCGCGCCAGCGGTAGCAGGCGAAAGTGTTGGCCGCGATGCGCCGCGGACACGAGTTCCGGCGAGTGAATCGCATAGAAATCGGCCTTCGTCAAATACGAACCAAAGTGATGATAGACGGCTCCCGCGACGCAGAGCAGGACCGTCCCCGCGTAGACCGCTTTCACCAACCGTGGCCGGCGGACCTGCCAGGCACGGCGGACGCTGGCCAAGAGCACGTCGGCCCCGTAGGCGACGAGAACCGAAGCCGACAGACTTGCCACGACCATGTATCGCGCTGGCGCACGGAACAGGTTGTGCAAGGGAACGTACATCATGAGCCAACGCCCCGTTGACGACATAGAAACGAACGTTGCCAGCACGAGCATGGCGAGCCAGAACCAGACCTTGGAACGCGGCTTGCCGATACATATGCCGAGCGGAAGCAACACGATTGCGCCGAAGCCGTGGAAAACGACCAAGCTCTCCTCCCAGAGGGGGAAATTGGTTTCGAAGCTGCCGGGCCAAGCGGATGGCGTTCCATAAGCGGAAGGCCAAAAGAACGTAATCAGAAAGCGCCAGGGGACCAAGAAGTCGGAGAACGTTTTCCAATCGAGCGACGGCGCGAATAATCCTGTGGCCCGATTCGAGGCGCCAAGAAGCTGGCGCGTCGGCCAGATTTGCACCGCGCAAAGCATTAAAGGCAGCACGAAAGCGATCGTCGCCTGCGGAATTCCGTGGCGAACGACGCGGGGCCAGCACAAGTACAACAGCCAAAGCGCCTGCAACGAATACGAGATTAGCGCGACATGCACGGCGCCGGCGAGCAAGGCAACCGCGTTCACGATCGCGCACCACCAGAGCGCGCGCCCGTGCCCGTTGACGCCGCGGTAGATGAGATGCAATGCCAAGGGCAACCAGACGACTGCCGCGAGAAGTCCCGGCACGACGTGCGTCGCTTGATGATAGCTCGAAGCCATGAAGGTCACGGCGCCGAGCAGGCTAGCGGTCGGCGCGAGCTGCTGGCCGCGCAAAAACCGGTAGGTAAACCCGCCCAAGAGCAAAAAATGCAGGGCCATGAACCAATCGTGGGCCTCGGGCGTCGGCCAGGCCACATACATGGCAAAGAACGGGTAGAGCACGCCTGCTTGCCCATCGGCAAACAGCGGGTAACCACAGTTTACGTGAGGAGTCCAGAGCGGAAACTCGGCTGCTCGGATCGCGCGCGCAGCATACAGGCGAAGTGGCAGGTCGTGGCAGAAGGTATCGGTCGCGTACAGGTTGGTCGCGGGCGACAACATGGGTCCGGCATAGACGAACCAGGCCGCGACCAGAACGGTCAAAGCACCAAGGTCATTCGTATTCCGCCAGGCTGTACGGCTTCCGTCCCCCGGAAGCAGCGATTGACTCATGAACGACCTCTCTCAGTAGCGGAGTCGACGCTTCCATCACACCGCTCTGTTCGCTGCGCGACGGCGGCGAACTAGCGACTGGATTCGGGGTGCCCACGAAACCACTCCGCCAACAAGCTTGCGAATTCGGCGCAACCGCGTTCGTTGAGACGGAAGTCGTCGTAGAAGTAGACCTCGATGCCATTCATTTGAGTCGCTGGGTCAACAAGCTCGACGCCGGTCTCCGTCGCAACTTGTACCAACCGGGCGTTGAATTGATCCATAATGGCCCGGCAATCGCCAGCCAAAAAGCTCCAGTCGGGGGCCGAGGGGTACACGCGCACGAAGCGCAGCCGCTCGTTTCCCAGCGTGGTGAGATAGTCGTCCCACATCACGGGCTGCGTGCAAAGGACCAATCGCAGCTTGCGGTCCCTGGCGACCTGAGCAATCGACCGTAGACGATTGGCGTACTGGTCGAGGGCGTCCTTGATTGGCAACGTTCCGGCCGCGATCGGCAGATTTCGCTCGAGCAGGGCATATCGTTCGCCAGTGCGGTCGACCACGATGCCGGCTCGGAGTTTTACGTTCCAAATTTCACGCAGATGCGCGAGCCAGTTGGAGTCGAGCCAGAGGGGCGGCGTTTGCCCCCCCGTATCCATCCCCAAAGCCAACCGCATGAAGTCGCCCGCGCCCACGAGCAGCAAGACGCATTGCACTTCGGCGACGCGCGGCGAGTCGCGCAGAAAGCGAAGATGATCGGCGCTGGCCATCTCGCTGACGGCTGCCGCGCCAACCCAGTACTTCCCTGTACCCGCGCGATTCAGATCGGCCATCAACAGGGCCGGCCAACTTTCCGCGTCATCCAGAAACAGGCATTCGGTGGTGCTGCCGCCGACGCACAGAATGCGGTACACGCCCGGCCCGGCAGGTCGGTCCGTGCCGCGCAGGCCCAAGCCATTGATCGACGCCGTCGCGGCGCCGAAGACTCCAGGCACAACCGACGAATTCGGCTCGTAGCGGTATCGGGCCCCTGGTGGGCGGCAGTGAAAATCTGGTTGCGGATGTAGCCGGCCCAGAACGACCTCGCCAAGAAGCAAACCCAGGCTGGTCGCCACAGACAACAGCCAGAACTGGCGGGCCCGGCGCGCGAACAGACGGCGAACCGTCGCCGACGCACAAAGCAACACACAACCGCCGCAAAGTATCGCCACGGGCCAAACGAGCTTTGCAAACGTTCCGCCTGACTTCAGCGACCAGCCCTGGTGCATTGCGATGAGCGTATCGCCGATGATCGCCGACGGAATGATCAGCAAACCCAACAATCCAACCAGCCACGCTGGCGCACGGGGTACCAAGTATCGACCTTTCGTGGGAGTTCTGTGAGGGGTTTCGGCGGCGTACGATCGCCTCGCCACCCCGATCACGCCGGTCGGTCAGAATCAAATTACACTATAGTAGCGACTACGCCGCATGGCATCGGGCATTCCATCGGCTTGAAGCAACGTATGTCCGTCGAAGCCGTCTCGCAAACCACCACCGACGACCGCAATGTCATGACGCATCGATCGGCATGGATGGGACTGCTGGTATTCCTGGCATGTTGGCTGGCATGGATGGCTTGGCGCCACGAGGTATTGCGCCTGCCGCCCTACGATGAACAGGCAGTGGGTCTCTGGCGAGAAGCGGCTTACCTGGCAGAGACCGGGTTCGACTACCACGGCTTGCTATACGACGAACCGCATACGATGAGCCCCCAGATGGGCGCGCGTTCGTACGTCATCAGCGTGCTGCCGACCTTGTTGGCCCTGGTGATGCAGTTTGGTCCTGGTGCAAAGTTCACGATCTTGCTGACGCACTCGGTGACGTTTGCCATGGCCACTGCCGCGGTCCTGTTGGTGGTGTGGCTCTGCCGACAGCGAATGGGGCTCGGCTGGGCCGCGCTGACCGGACTGGCGGTCGCCACCACGCCGCTGTTCGCTGTGCAGGCCGAACTGGTCGGCATGGACATGCCCGTGATGTTGTTTGCCCTGCTGGCGGCAACGGCCATCGCGCGCGAGCGTTTCATCATGGCAACGCTGTTGTCGTTGGCGGCATTTTTCATGAAAGCCAATGGACTGTTGGTCACGGCATCGGTCTGGGGTGTCTTGCTCCTGCGGCTGCTCGCGCCCGCGACCATTGCGCGAAGACGAACCTGCGCGGACCTGGCGGTCTGCCTGGTGGTCTTGGCTATTGAAGCGTCGCTGATTGCTTGGGGCGACCGGTCGTTGGATGCGCGACGATGGGTCGTTGCCGATTTCGGTGGCTTCTTCGGCTTGCTGGGGCTGTCGCGCATGATCGACTGGTGTCCGGAGCAGGTGGTCCTGCTCGTCGTGGGAATCCTCGCGAGTGTCGTCTGGCTCGCACGCGGCCATAGCGCGCTCTCGGCCGCCGACCACGGTGGCTTGATCGGGCGGTTGCGCGCTCTGGCACAACTGGCCTGGCGGGAGCCCGTGTGGTGTTTCGCCTGGTTGCTGGTGTTGGCGACTCTGGCCAGCACGGCGCGTTATATCTTCACGCCGCGCTACTATTCGAGCGCCGTGCCGTTCGCCTTCCTGGCGACGGTGCTACCGTTGCTGGGATTGCCTGCCATTCGCCCATTGGCCGGCCTGTTCCTGCTGACGTTTATATCATTCAATTTACTCAACCAGGACGGGCGATTTCTGCCCGACGTGGGGCGCATCGGCCAGGCCTGGTTCGACGTCAACCCGTACATCCGGCCGCGGTGGAGCGTGTTCACGGAGCGGAGTCGCGAGTACCTGCCCGACCTGCGCAGCAACATGGCGGTGATGAAGCAACTCGAGGAGCACCACGCCGACGACGAGATTTTCTTGGCGTATCCATTCACGGTCTTCGCGGCGCATCCGAGCATGGGTTACGTCGAGCGGGCCCTGCCTGCCCACCGGATTCTGCGCTATGCGGATGCGGTGTCGGCATTGGAAGAATCCGCGGCGCTCTCGGATAGCGCACGTCCCGGCAAAGGTCCCCTGTTCTTAATCTTTGCCGCGGGGCGCTCGTTCTTTCCCGCGCCGAGCGCGATTGGAACACGGCTCTACGATGACCACCAGCAGGTGCCGCTGGTGCTCTACCAGATTCCCTGGTCGGAAATTCCTCGCGAGCCGCGCGCCTTTGAAGACTGGTATCTCGACCAAACCTGGCCGTGGACACGACGCGCGCAGTGCTTTGGTGATCGCCTAGATTATCTGATCGCCACGGAGCGCTTCGAGCGCGCCGAGCGCGAGATTGATTCCATCCTGCATCAGCATACCTGGGGCGAGCCCTACCTGTCGTGCCGGGCCATGATCCACGAGAAGCAGCGGGCTCGTCGACCGGGCTCGTCGCCGCCGGACTGACACGCGCGATTAGTGCGCGTTTCGCAAGGCTTGTTGATTCCGCCGTGCGGCGGCGTTTTCCTGCGGGCAAAGGCGAATGGCTTCGAGGAACTGCGTGTCGGCTTCACTTTCCCGACCCAGTCGCGCCAAAGCCACTCCCCAAAGGTTCCGTAAGCGCACTGCCTTCGGCGCCAAGGCCGTTGCCATTGCGAGATACCGTTCCGCGTGCGCCCACTGCCCTTGTTGGGCGAGCAATTCTCCGAGCAAGGCCAGCGCTTCGGAAAATGCCGGTTTGCTCGAGAGGGCCTTGCGTACATGGTTCAGCGCGGCGTCGACATCGCCTCGTTTCGAGTCGATCACAGCGACGGCATAATGGAGCACCGGTGAAAGCTCGCTGGGCACGCCATCCTGGTCGGTGGCCAGAAAGTCGGCCCGGGCGCCGTCCACATCGTGATGGAGAAGTTTCCAAACGCCTTGCGAAAAAAGGGACAGCTCTTTGGGCCGCGTCAATCGAAATCGAGACTGAGAAACATCGACGAGTGGGTCGTTCGGATCGTCGGTTCGCGGCAGCTCCAACAAAGTGGCCAGTCCCTCGGCAAGATGAACGTCGGCTTGGGCCACAACGGGCAACTGCGTTTCGAGAAGTGCCACGCGCCGCTGACCTACAATTCCCTGCTGCGTCATTCGACGCACAGCGTCAAACGCGTCTGCCAAAGCCGTGGGGTCCGCTTGAAGCTCCCGCGCGGCTTCGATTTCGCGGACGGCGCGATCCAGGCGGCCCGACGAGACGAGAAACATCAAGCGGGCCCCGGTTCGCAAGACGGGCCACCGCGCGTCCCACGATTCATCCAAGTAGCGCTCTTCGATCTCCCAGCGCGGCCGCCCGACAAGCTGCTCCATCGCCGCGCTGCGATAGATGGGCAAGGGGTCGGGTCCCGGATTGACGACCAGTTTGACATCGCCATCGCGCGGAACCGGAACCGTCAATCGACCCTCACGATTCCAGGCCAGAATCGGAGTCCTGCCCACCGTCGCGAGGCGACATTGTTCGCGATAGTTGCTGATCGTCCGCGAGTAATCGTGCGTGTCAAAACATCGGATCGGCCTGACAACCATTCCCAACTGGGGATCATTCGCCTGCCAAAGAAACGGCAGCGTAATGAACAATGGTTCGCCCGCGTGGCATCGCGAAAGTTCACCCAGTGCAATCATGTCTGATTGATGTATTGCCAGGTATTCGCGGCTGCGCTCCCGAAACGCACACGATCGGGCCTCCAGATAAGGATTCTCACGGAACAGCGCATCGGCAACCTTTGCCACATCGGGATAGAACCGGCCCGACGAGTTCAGCAGGTTGAAGGTCGTCAGGCTAACAAGCACCGCGACCAGCACGGCGCGCGGCATGGCCACTTGCTTCATGAAGGCCGCCAGGGCGACGTACAAAAACGGCAAGCCGATCGTCAGATATCGGGGCACAAAGATCACCCACGATACTGTCCACAGGACGCCGGCGAACAGGATCGCCGAGAACACGGCCGGGCCGTTGGGCCGAAAGCCGTCGAGCAGGGCCCGGCGGAATTCCGCCCATCGCTCGGGACCGAAGCGCGTTCGAGACCAGGTGCTGGCCAGTCCACGGATGGTGGCCGCGATGCCAGCCGTGGCAGTCACCGCCACCACAACCACGACGTCCGGACACCAATACATCGCGCCGGGCAGCCGCAGAAGCGTTGGCCACTGAAGCGAATAGAGGGCCGGCAGGGTATCGTCAACGAGATTCACCAGGGTGTATTGCGCTAGGAATACCATGACGCTCAAAAGGAGCGCTCGACGATGGCGCCAGGCCACGGCTCGATCGGCCAGACCCCATTCCAACAACACTCGCAACCCCAGGTAGCCGACAATCGCTCCAGTAATCACGCCACCCGACGCCTTGGTGAAGAAGGTCAATGTTGCCCAACCAAGCGCCGCGGCAAGGCGATCGTCGACCACGGCACGCGCCGCCAACAGCGCGAACAGCGTCATCGGGATATCCATGCCGACCATGTCGATTTGGGTGCTGAAGCACGGAGTTGTCGCTAGCGCCAGACAGAACAAGACCGACGTCGCAGCCGGTTGGAATCTCCGCGAGAGATCGAATGCGAGCAACAGAACCCCGCTGGCACACGCAAACGTAGTCACGTGCGCGATGACGATTGCCATGCGCGGACTGCTGCTCCCGATCATCAGCAATGCCACGGCCGCCGGCACCAAACTCATGAAGTAAGAACGAGGTCCACGAATGTCATCGGTGTAGGCGTGCTGTTCGAAGCGCAGTCCGTAATAGTCGAAGCCGCTTTCCGCCAAGTACGAAGCCTCGGCCCATAGTCCCGACTGATCTTCGTAGGGGGGCAATTCGACGACGTCGAACTTCCAAAGTGTGATCGCGGCTAAGACGCCGACGCAGGCCAGAAACCGGCGGACTCGTCGGCCCGTGACGGACTCGGCCTGGACATCCCCTGACGGCGCGATTACCGTGGCAGACAGCCTGGCGGGCAGTAGAGCTTTGCGGATTGGCAGGTTAGGTGCGTTGATTGCCATCTGCCATTACGCGACTTGTCGTCGCTCGAGGGAATAGAGCTGGCGCCGGAAATGGTTTCCGCACCGGCACGGCGTGTGAGGACACAGGCGTCTCCAGATCCGAAAGACTTCCGTCCGCAAGTAGCTCGACGTCGATTCTAGTCGATAGTGTAGTTGTCGTCGGTCGCGAATGCCGCGCATGCCATCGAGCGAAGAACCAGTCCCTCCCGGGTCGGGCGTGCGGCTGGCACAATCAGCGACCTCGACCTGGCGGCAATCGCCTGCGGATCGACGCTGGTTCCGGCGGATGGCGGGTGTTCTTGTCGCCTTTGCGGCGATCCTCGTCGCCCGGTTCGAGGTGATCGACTCTCCTCCCTACTGGGACTCGATTCTTGCCGTTTGGAACGAAGCCGACTACCTCGCCAAGTCGGACTTCGACTACAACGGCCTGCTTCACGAGCAGCGCTACTGTCTGCATCCGGACGGTGGCCGCAGGGCCTACGGGATGACGATCATTCCTGGAGTGATTGCCCTGTTTATGCGCAACACGCCGTCGCCGCGGGCAGCTATCGTGGGCTATCGTCTGCTCATCTTCCTGAGCTCAGCTTGTTCGGCAGTGCTGTTTTTCGAGCTCGTTCGTCCCCTGACGACGCGCACGGGCGCCATATTAGCCACGTTGGCGACCTGGACTACTCCGGTTTTCGCAGTGCAGATCGACTTGTTGGGGATGGAACCGCCACTCATCGCGCTGGCGCTTTTGAATGTCTTTTTGATTGCCAAAGGACGAACTGGCTGGGCAGCGGCGGCCGCACTGGGAGCGTTTGCCGTCAAGCAGAGCGGGTTCATCGTCGTCGCGGCCAACATCGTCTATTTTCTCGGCATGGTTGTCGGCAACCTGCTGCAGGGGCGTCGAGTGCGAAGTCACTCGCAATACGTGCTCCTCCACGTGGCCGTTGCAGCGCTCGAGATCCTGGTCATTTCAAGCGGCGACACTCACACGCAGAATATGCGCGGCGGGGCGAACTGGTTCGCAGCGCTCACCTGGTGTCCCGATGTAGTGCTACTGGTCCTGGCATGTCTCATGCTTGGAATCGTGCGAACCATCGCCTGGCGACGTCGCGAGCGCGATAGCAGGCTACCGGTCCTCAATTCGTCGTTGCTAGGCTCCGAATGGGTTGTGGCCGGCTGGACCGCCGTACTCGCGTTGTTGGCGACGGGGTTCGTGCCCTTCCTGCCTCGTTACGTCGCTTTGGCGGTTCCCTTTATCTATCTGGTGCTGGCCGCGTTGTTGTTTTGGTCGCCGCGTTCAGCGATGCCAGGATTGTTAACGTTCGCGCTGCTGACGATGTTTAATGTCGGAAACTGGAATGGTCGCTTCTTTCCCGACGTCAATGCACTCCCGTCCTGGGCAACATCGGTTCAGCTTTCAGGAATCGCTCGCGAGTCGGGGCATTTGGAGCGCAGCCACGAGTATCTGCGCGATCACCGCTGCACGCAGCAGGTCGTTCGAGTGATCAAGGCCCTCGAACCGGGCCAACCCGTGTTATGCGGCTTTCCATTTACGTATATCTTGTCGATGCCCTCCCTGGGATACGTTGACCAGCCGATCCCAACGTACGCGCTGCAGGGTTTCTACGATTACACGACCACTTCCCGGGACGTCGCGCAATTGTGCGACGACCACCCTTCACGTCCGGTCTTTATCCTGGCGGAAAACTCCTTTTATCGAAATTACTCTCGATTTGATTCACCTGCTCCAGATAGCGGAACGATCCTTTTCGCGGACAGCAAACCTGGGCAACTTGTTGTCTTCCGTTCGGCCGAGCCCGATCCGGCCTGGGATCCAGCTCGAATTGCGGCCTGGTACCGTGACCGCTCCTTTCCAGGTGACGCTTTGGATTGGTACTTCGCCCGTTTGTGGTCCACCTGCCAATTTGATCGGTTTTGTGAATCTGTGGCGCGGTATGAGTCGCGACAACGTGGCTGGCCGACGCAAGTCGCGATCGCGGCGGCACTTTTCCGCCGAGGGCGAGCGCGTGAATCCACCGATGCTTACTTTGCCGCGATGGCTCGCGACTGGGACCGGTTCTGTCGCGGCAATCCGCTTCCGCACGTCGTTTCACGAACGGCAGACTTGTATCCGAAGCAAGCTCCCGAAGCGGCACGGCAACTCGCGCAGCTCCTCCAAGGTGTCGAAGAGCGATTCAACGGTCCCGGTGGCGCCTGGGAAGCGGCGGATTACTGCGTTCGGCAATACGCTGGAGCTCTTGCCGACCCGTATCTCAGGGTTTTTCTCGAAGAAGAGAACCCCCAAATCCGTGCGGTCTTAGCGCCATTTCGTCAAGGGTGGTCCGCTCTCGAAACTCTAAGCCTGGGCGAAGCACGACGGCAGTTCGCGCTGGCTCTCGAGGCCCGCCCCGAGTTTCCACCAGCACTTATCGGATTGGGCATCGTCGCTTACCTGGAAAACCGCTACGACGATGCCGAGCAAGCGCTCGCCGAAGCGCTCCGTCTGGCACCGCGATCTGGCGAGGCAAGTTATCACCTCGGTCTGGTGCGACGCGCGCGACAGAAGTCGGTCGAACACTTCAAAGGCGCTAAGGTAACGCTCGATCTCCCGGCTTGCGATCGATACGCGCGAGGACCTCGTCGAATTGCGACAGGTCTGGCAACACCCTCGATGTAAGCACGACAATGGCCTTCCAAACCGCGCAACGCTCAATTCGTCGGCGATTGTCGCTCGCTGTCGGCTCGCGAAAAGCGCTCCACCGCCTCAAAAAGCACAGCAACTTCGATCTCGGGCAGACGGTAGAACATGTGAAAGGGATGCCGCCAAAGCCCCTGCGCCCTGGCTTTCCAACGGGCGGCCGACAAGTCGTCTCCCGACTCGCGGCACAACTGCTCCCACGTTTCGCATGCATATCGGTTAGCCGAATTGTAGAACAACGCGCGCTCGAGGCTCTGTTCAGCATCGCGGCGCCGACCAAGCTTGAGCTGTGCCTGGGCTAGCTGCACGTATGTGTCCGAGAGCGTAACGCCCACTGCATAGGGCAGTACACGGGTGATCGCCTTACGCGCTTGCCTGGCTTGCCGGTAATGAGTGACATAGTAAGCGATCTGATTGTCGGTCAGCGACCACAGCCGGCCGCGGTTTTCGGGAGCGTCGATATCAAGAAGAACCTCTTCTATCCTGGCTTCAGGCCGTTGCGACCAGGCAATCGCGTCGCGTGGATTGAAGCTCGTGCGCGTGACGCCGTTCGATTCCACCAGCCGGTACGCCCGTCTAGCATTCCAACCTGTAAAGTCGTAGGCCAGCGCGCCCAAAGCTTGCACGCCGATGGACCAAATCAACAGCAGGCCGAAGATGCCTGCCCACCCGCGCCGTCGCAGCATCGTTGGCAGCACAGGAACGAGCAGCAACGTCAACAGCGGCATTGTGTCGACAATGTGGCGATAGCCGTAGGACCAGCCTCCCCACCAATCGAAGTGTCTTGACTCGACACACCAAATGAGCACGGTCGCCACGACCAGCGGCCGTAATGTCCGATAGGTGTCGCGACGAAATATCAAGTACATGCCGGGCAATGTCGCCAGCAGCAGCGGCGAGAACACGAATAGGCCCCGCGACGGGCTGACCAACAAGCCCGCGGCACCTAACCAGAGCGGTGTTTGCCAGATTGCGCCGTTGCCGGTCTTTGCCAAGGCAAGCGCCTCGATATCGGTCTGACCAAAGCGCAGTGGCCCGCCGAGGTAGTGCCAGTTGTACCCCAGGAGGGCGATTGCTAGCGGTAGGCCACTGAGCAAATAGGCGGCTAGCGCTCGCCGGTTGGCGACCGCCAAATACGCGCCCACCGCGACAACAACGATAGCACCGGTGGGGCGGCACCACGTGGCCGCGGCATTCGCCAGACCGCACAGGACGGCGTGCCCGATGCCGCGATCGATGCGCGTCAGGTGAAACACGCCCATTGCCAGAAAGAGCTCGTTCGGACCGTGCTGCCAAAGCGCTTGGCTGCTCATGCTCCAGACATCGGTTCCCAATCCGTAGGCACAAGCCACGAGCATCGCCTGTGGCCGGCTCAAGAAGCCCAACGCCGCCGCGAACACGTAAACCGCTGATGCGGCGACACAGAGCGAAGCGACCCATTTGCTTGCGAACCAGAATGCCCTGGGACGATCGGTTAAGGGACCCGAAAAAAACTCGATGCCGCCGAACACCGGCACTGCCGTGATCGCAGCTCCTGGGAGAAAGACATTGATGTATTCGCCTGGTATCGTCGTGGGCCGCGCATAAAAACTTGGTGCGACGGCAACGAGCAAACCTTCGTCGACCAAATGGCGCAGGTGATCGTCCAGATAGAGCAGATCGATCGTCGTGCGATCGGGATCATCGCGCAGCCTCCATTGCATGACGCTGGCGGCTTCCGTCTTCGACAGCGAGAGGTTCCCCTCGTGAAGCAGGCTTTCCGTCTGCAGCATGCTGATCAGCGAATCGGCTAGTGGGTAAACATCGCGATTGGCGTGGTAGCAAGCCAGCAGTCCGAGGAATAGCAGCCCGCCCCACAGCACGATGGCGCGACGATCTGCTGCCATCGCTGGGGCGCTCGTGTCGGTTGAGGAAGCGAGCATCGAGAAGGTAGATCCGGGGAAACAACTGCCGTTCAACAGGCTCGCCAAGTTCCGTGCATCGACTCTGGCATGCTGCACGCGCGGCGGTCAATCGCGGGAATGCCGCGGTCGCGGTAGCGGCTGCATCGCCATTTGCTAGTCTAGTTATGCATCAACTAGCGGACAATTTGCGGCGGGCTGTGCATCATTAAGAATTGGCGGCGAGTGACGCCGCATTCAAGCATTCTTCGCCGATGGACCGCTTACGGCACTGCTTGACCCCACTCTCGCCCGACGGCGACGATTCTGTCTAGAATAGCCGTTGGACGCGCACCGGTCGACGTGTTGCGCCTTGCGAAGCGATCTGGAGCCGAACGCTGTCGCTGTCGGCCGACAGGGCGTGAATCACGGAGCGTGGGCGATCCGCGAACAGGAAATGCCAACAGAGACGTGGGATGCGTGATGGTCGATCGTTACCTGGTTGATCCGATTCCGGAACGCGTCGCATGAGCTCGGATCGAGCCGCCGGGGGTCCCGGCAAATCCGGTGCGTGGCATGTGGGGGCCGGCGCGCTCGTGTTCGGCGTCGTAATCGCGAGCTGGCGCTGGGAGACGCTAACGCTGCCGCCTTGGCAGGATCAAGCCGTCGGACTGTGGGCCGAAGCCGATTACCTGGTCGAAAGCGGTTTCGACTATTGGAGCTTGCGCTACGACGTCCCGCACTATCTCGATGTACCTTCCGGTCCCCGGTCGTACATGATCAGCGTGTTGCCCACGCTGGTCGCCATTATTATGTCGGTGGCGCCGAGCCCCTGGCATACGACTGTGATCGTCCACGCTGCCAGCTTTTTCTGCGGTGGCTTGTTATTGGCGCTGGCCTTCTCCGCCTGGCGCACACGTGTCGGTGACGTCGCCGCGCTGGCACTGTGCGCTGCATTGGCGACGACGCCTGTCTGGATTACTCAAGTCGAACTCGCGGGCATGGATGTGCCGTTGGGAGTTTGCACGCTGTTGGCGCTGGTGTGGTTGTCGCGAGGCAACTATCTCGCGGCCGCGGTCGCCTCGGCGGCGGCCTTCGCCTGCAAGGCCTCGGGACAGTTGGTGGTGATGGCCGGCCTGGCCTACCTGACGATTAGCCTGTTCCTGGGGGGGGAGCAAGAACCTGGAGCGCGCCGCCGGCAGCTACTGGGACTTGCGGCCCACGGTAGCGTTTTCGTGCTTTCGATGGTGCTCGTACGCTGGGGCGACACGACCTGGTCCCAGCGCTTCAGCACTGCCTGGCCTGACGCGTTGCGATTGCGGTACGCGATGTGGACAACGACGCCTGACATCATATGCCTGCTGGTTCTCGGCTCGCTAGTGCTGCTAGCCGCGCTGGTTCGCGGAGCCACGCGGACGATGCGCGATGGTGGCGGCATATCGGTAATCGTCGAGCAGGCGCGCCGTGCCTGGCGAGACGATCCACTCCGTGCCGTGAGTTTCCTGATGGTTGCCGGCTTCTTCGCATCCCATAGCTTCTACATTTACATTCCGCGCTACGTCTTTGCAGTGCTGCCGGCGATTTATTGTCTGACCCTTCCCAGGCGGCTTGCTAGTCGTGCCAGCCGGCTCGGTTTGACGCTGGCTGCTTGTGGACTGTGCACATTCAATCTGGCGAACTCCGCAGGTACGTTGTTCCCAAAGTTGCCTCCCTCCGACGCGGTGGACTATTCCTACGCGCCCAGCTTCACGCCTCGTTCATGCATGTTGCTGGAACGCAGCCGCGAATACCTGTCGGAACACCGCGCCAATATGCAAACGGTTGCCTGGTTGTCGGCCCACGGTGCGGACCGACCGATCCTGGTCGAGAATCCCTTTCTGTTTCTACTGACTCGTCCGCGGTTGGGCTATGTATCGCATCCCTTCGAGGCGTACGACGCGGGGGTGTTTGCACTGGCACTCGATTCGTACTGCCGTTTGGCGCAGCACCCTCCCAGCCGACGACCGTTGCTAGTTTGGTATGGTGAAAGTCGGGTGACACTTCCGCCGCCCAACGACGACGAGGTGATCTACTCCGATCATCTCGACCCACCATTGGTCGTGTACTGCAAGGACCCGCCGGCCGAAGTTCTTGTCGAACCGCGAGCACTCGAAGATTGGTATTTGGATGCCACCTGGGGACCAGCCTGGGTTAACGATCGGCTACGTCAACGGCTGCCGTTTCTCTATTCCACAGATCGCGGCCAGCGTGCGATGGACGAGGCGGCTCAGGCGATCCACTGGGATCCGCGGGATCCGGATCTGGTCCAGTTGCAACGGGAGATCGCTGACGAGGTTCAGCGACGAACGCCATGACGCTGAGCCAGGTTGCTGCGACCAACTCGCAAATCGCTCGACGGATTGGGCGAGTCGTCGTCGGCAAGGAACTGCTGACGGGAATCGGCTGGTGGTGGTTGTTCGCCGTCGGCTTGTTGATACCCCGTTTGGCCTTGCTCCGTTCCCCTCCGTACGTCGAACAGGCGTTCGCCCTCTGGACTGAGGCGGCGTTCTTGGTCGACAGCAACTTCGACTATCAACGTTTGCGCGAGCAGGAACGTACGACCGACGAGGGGGGCTGGCGCGCGTACATGTACAACGCGCCGGCGACTGGAATTGCCCTGCTCCTGTGCTGGTTGTCGCCGTCGGATGCCTTTCTCGCCTACCGGTTGTTTACGCTCGCTAGCGCGACAACGATTCTGTGGGCCATTTTTCGGATTTTGCAGCGGCGTACAGGTGTGGCCACGGCCATGTTGACTTGTCTGGCGCTCGCGACCGTGCCGCTCTTTAGCGTGCAAGTCGAAATGCTCGGTGTCGATCTGCCGATGGTTGCCGTGGCTAGCCTCTGCCTCTTGGCCGTCGAGCGCAGACGCTACGTCCTAGCTGCGTTGCTCACGCTCCCAGCATTCGCAATGAAGAACTCGGCCTTCATGATCAGTGCCGCACTCTGCGGCTACTTAACACTCTCTCTACTGCTTGGCCGCACTCGCGCCACATCGACCAGGGTTGCCCTGCGGTTCGGGGTGTGCGTCAGCGCACTGCTCTGCTTGCTGGAAATGGGCTTGCTATTTGCGGGGGACAACGCGCGAACTCGAATGCACTTCCCACGGTCGAGTGACCTGTATCTTTGGCGAGCCAGTGCCCCCGACGTGATGCTCACCATGCTACTCGCCGGCGTGGTGACCTTGGTGTTCTACAAACTCCTGGTCGGCCAGATTCGGCAATCCGACTCAGGGATTCGGGTTTGGCACGCCCTGGGTCGGGCTTGGACTCTCGTCGATGAGTCCTACGGTCCGCTCTGGTTTGCCTGGATCCTGTCGTTCTTGTCCATGGCGCTCATCTTACCCGTCTTCTTCGAGAGCCGTTATCTTTGCCTGCCAGTCGTTTGCTTGTACCTGGCGATAGGGTTGCTCTGCAGCCACCGAACAATTGACATGCCAACAGCCGGCAGCCGGCTCGATTGGTACCGTCGTGCGGTTTGCTACTGCGCGCTGAGCGTGCTGGTCTGCGTCAACGTGGCAAACCAGTTCGGGTATTTCTTTCCGCGGCTTCCTTTGCAAATGGCGCGCGGCTGGGGGACTTTGGAACGCAGCCTTGAGTATCGAGTTGACCACGAATCGAATATTCGTGCTACGCGCGTCCTGGACTGCGCTGGTCAGCGAACGCCAGTCCTGGTCACCGATTGGTTCGTACATTTTGTCACGGTGCCGCAGCTTGGGTACGTCGAGCGCTCGCTGGCTCCGGCCGACTGGGAGCGCCACTTCGACGCGTACGACGACAACTTGCGCGCCTGGTTGCTGGACGATGCGCCGGCAGCGACACTGGTGCATGTTTATCCGCAACGATCCCTGGCGTTTCCAGCCTTGTGTATTGCCGAGCCGGGCTCGGACGACGAACTGCTCTACGACGACGAGCTGCGACCGCCCGTAACGATCTTCCGGCGCACCTGGAGCGGATCGAGCAACACTCCCCAGGGGCTCCGCGAACGACTGGACGCCATCACGGCCGATGCCGTGCAACTCGACCCCGCGGCTCGGTTGTTGGCCTTGGGCTGGGCCGACCTGGCCTGCCGCTGGCTCGCGGCCGAAACCAGTCGAAGTGCCGCGGACGACGCGCTCCGGCCTGAGCTAATCAAGCGACTTCAAACGGCGCGGCAACAGGCCTCGGTAGTCTTCGAGGGAGCTGCACTCGAGCGTTTAGGCCAACGATTCGCCGCCTGTGAGCGGTTCTTGCGCGACGAAAAGGGCAACTTATCCGACCTGCCGCCGCCCAGCCTGGCCGAACGTGGCTTATCGGTCGAATTGCCGCAACGGGTGCTCTACCTGCACGGTCACCATGTCGAATCGCAGTCGCATTCGCACTAGGTTTTGAGCGACGACGATCGGTGATTTCGCCTAATTGAAGTTGTCCAAGCGACCAACGACTTCGCCAGCCGTAAACCGCCTTTCAGCAGCGCTTGAGCGGTCTAGCCCGGCATCTCGCGACTGCAGGAATCGATGCCTGCCGCGCAAAACCCAACATCGAATCCTTTGAATTCCAGCAGCCGTCACCCGGTGCCCATTTTGGCCAACTGCCTCTCATACGCCTTACGGATGCTCTGCGCCAACTTGTTTGGCTGAACTTGAAACCCATTGAAGGCCCGGATGTTTTCGTGCGTCACGTGCAACTGTCCTTCGCCGGTATTCCCGCGGTGCTGCCCCTTAGAGTAGTATCGGCTCGTCTCAACTTCACGAGACGCCAACACCCAGTACTTGATCACATCGCGCCAGACTGCGATCCAGACGAACACATCGCAACAAGCGGGTTTGATCTGTTGGAAATTCATCCAGAATGGTTTAATCGAGTCCGACGCCAACGCCTTGACATAGAGCGGCGCATCGACACTGGCATCAACGGCGCGCGACGCCTTCACCTCGATCTTGATCTTGCCGTCGAGCAAAAAATCGTATTGTCCGGAGTAATTCGGATCGAGCCGCTTGGTCGACTTCAGCACCTCAGGAACCAGCTCTTTGAGATGTCCTTGCGCCCACGCCTCGCCGAATCCGCGAGGTGCGCTTATCTCGAAGATGTACAGATACATGTTGCGTGCGATGTAATTGTCTCGCAGCTCGAGATATTCGTCCAAACTAAGAACATCCTTGGCCAGCAGGTGCGAAATGAGGTACTCGTAATCGTTGAACGGGTAAACCGAAACGAGCGTATCGAGCCTCGAGCGGATTTGTTCCGCGTCGGGAAGAGTGCCTAGAAGGCGGTCGAGTTCTTGCTGCAAGAGTTCCATCGCTCAGCCAAAGAGTGTCGCTTGCGATAAATCACGAGGCGGCTGCATCGGAGCGCCAGTTCCGTTCGGCGTCGGCAACTCCGGGATTTCCTTTTCGAAGGGATGACTGTTTTGCCAACCACGCTTGCCAGTCCTGCGGTATCGCTCTAACCTCCGAATCGTGATCTCGCAAAACAGGGGATCGACATCCGCGGTTACGCACCGTCGACCGAGGATCTCCGCAGCCAAAAGCGTCGAGCCTGAATGAGCGAAGAAGTCGACAATCACATCGTCCTCGTTCGAGCTGGCCCGGATTATCCGTTCCACGCTCTTGAGCGGCTTCTGCGCGTAGCAGCCCGAAACGTTTTCCTCCATGCGATAGAACACTTGCTGAATGTCGACCCACACATTTCCGGCTCGAATCGTTGCGGCTTTTCCTCTCTCGAGGTTTTCTGTGATGACGCCGTTCACATCCTTGTAGTAGCCACGGAGAATCTTCGGAATGTCGGTATATTCTGCGTCGACGTTGAAATGTGGGTCGCCTTTTATGTAGTACAGAAGCTCCTGTCTCACCGCCATCCAGTTCTTCTGCGTTCCGTATCCTCGCTGGTTCCGCATAGTGATAAAGCTGCGGGGCGAGAACGGCTCATCGCGCATCAGCACCATGAAGTCCGCCAGTGGCTGAAACCCATCGTTCTGGTCTGCGCCCAACCAAACGTAAAACGACGCGTTCTCCGCCAGGATGTCATACGTTGCTCGTACCCAGCGCCTCGACCAATCTAGATAATCCTCGATGGCCCGACGTTCAAAGGCCACTAGGTTGTACGGCGGGTCTTGGATCGCCAGGGTCGCAGACGAGTCGCCAACGAGCGCGGCAACTACTGCGGCATCGGTTGCATCCAAACAGCCGACTCGATGCTTCCCTTCTGGATCGTGCCAGATTTCGCCCACCTGGAGCCTGCAGTGCGGGAGGAGATGGCTTCGCAAATCGCAGCAGGTATCGAGTCGAGGTAGTGGGTTGTTCTTCATGACGCATCAGCTTACGAATGTCGGGTCCAAACCGCCACTGTTGACGGCAAACCACTCCACTTGCGGCGGCGCCGCAAGCCAAGTGGACAAATCGTCACGAATGACAGCGTGAGCCTCGCGCGATAACACCGCAATGCGCCCCCGTCAAGACGCAAGCTACTTCGCGAGTGGTGATTACGAGAAATTGTCGAGCCAGCAAGATTTGGCAGGAAAGTTGCCCCTTTTGCTTGACACCGGTCCCTCCGGCGGCGCATTAATGTCAACTGCGGCCGGCGCTAAGCCCAGACGGCGGGTCCACGGGCTCGTCGCCGAAACTTCGCCGTTTTCGAGTTTCGCGGATTCTCCATCGTTCCAAGCGCCGCACGCTTCGATCGACTGTAGCTAAAGGGGAGCGTAGGCTTTCGCATGCGCCGACTCAAAGTCTTGCTCGTTAATCCGCCCCCGATCGCGATCGTCGAGCCGTGGTTCGATCGCCCCGATTGGGCGCGCGACTCGCTAGCCTACTTGGCAGGCTATTTGCGGCAATGGGACGACTTTGAGATCAAGATCATCGACGCCAAGTTTCAGCGGCTCGATTTCCAGGGGGTGCTACGCGCCGCGCAAGAATTCGCCCCTGACGTCGTTGGTCTCTGTGCATTGACGAACGAAATCAAGCCGGCCGCCTATATGGCGGCGCTGCTCAAGGAGCACTTGCCCGGACTGGTAACCGTCGTGGGGGGCGCGCATCCCACGGCCTTGCCGCAGGCGACGCTGCGTGAGTTTCCCTCCTTCGATCTGGTTGTGGTCGGCGAGGGAGAAATCACCTTCCACGAATTGTGCGAAGCGTTGCGGACCCGCGACGACATCCGCTCGATCCATGGACTTTGCTATCGCCAGGGGGACCAGGCGATCCTCACGCCACCGCGAGAGCGCATCCTCGACCAAGATTCGATTCCGCATCCGGCCTTCGACATGCTGCCGCGCGCCGACGAGTACTGGATCCACACCATTCGCGGCTGCCCGTTCAACTGTCACTTCTGCATGAATCACAACGGCCGCGTCGCCCGCAGACGCAGCGTGGCGCATGTGATCGAAGAGCTCGAGCAGATCATCGAGCGTTATCACCCCAAGCATTTGCACTTCGGCGACGAGCTGTTCACGGTCGATATGGCCCGCTCCCATCAATTGATGGACGCCATGGTCGAGCACGGCATCCACCACAAAGTGACCTGGGACTGCCAGACGCACGTCCGCTTTGTCGATTACGAGCTGCTCAAAAAGATCAAAGCTGCCGGCTGCACGCGGATCGACATGGGCATTGAAAGCGGTGACGACGTCAAGCTCCGCCAGATGGGCAAGGGCACCAACCTCGAGATGATCGAGAAAGCCTTCGTCGCCTCGCGCAAGGCCGGCTTGCCTTTCGGCACCCTGCTGATCATCGGCCACCCGGACGAAGACCTGGCTTCGATGAAGAAGACGCTCGATCTGGGCGTGCGCTTCAATCCCGATACGCCCTTCATTTCGGTCATGATGCCGTTTCCAGGGACCGAAATCTCGCGCCTAGCCGCGGCGGGCGAAGGGGGCTACCGCTTGCTCACGACCGATTGGGACGAATACAGCACCAAGCTCGGCTCGGCGATGGAATTCGCCGGCCTCACGCGCTGGCAGATCAGTCGCATTCAGATGTGGGCCTACCTGCGCGTCTTTTTGCTGAACCATCGCTATTGGGACCTCGCGAAGTTCGCCTGGCAGTACCGGTGGGCCGGGCTGGGACTGCTGGCCAAGGTCGTGCTCCGACGGCCGGTCTTCGCTAGCTCCAAGCTCAAGCCCGGCGACTACGAGGAGAAGCTGCGCGGCGGGCAGCCAGTCTCGGCCACCGACTTGATCGACGGTCGGCAGTCCTGGGAGCAATACCAAAAGCAGGAGATGACTCGCACCCGGCAAGTTGCGCCTGAGTTGCTCAAGGTGCTCACCGTCTGCTGAGATCGGCCGTGACGGCGATTTTGAACCCACATGGACCGGATCCAACGAAGCGGGCTTCTTTAGGAGCAGCGCTTTGCGGGCCGATCCTGATTGAGCTGCGTGGTTAAGACCTCGATTGTGATCACGCTCACTTGAACACGGCAGCGACGTTTGACCCTCTTCCAGCGAATTCTACGCACTGCCTTCTGGATTAGCGTCGCGTTCTTCGGCTTCTGGGCGCACGAGAAGTTCGTCGAGTCCGTCTTAGCTGTGAAGCCGTACGACCTTGGGTCGTACCCATTCGCTACGGTTTGCTGGTACTCCTTCGCGAACCCTGGCACCTGGGCGCTGACCATGATCGTGGGCGGCTGGCTGCACTGGTCTCAGTTCCCTTTCGTAGACGGTCAATTGCAGACGCTCTTTTGGGCGAACGTCTTGGGAATCCTGGTCTGTAGGCGAAGTTTGCTCGACGCTCGTGGCCGAGCGACTAGTCTCGGTCGGTTCGTCGCATCGACGGCTGTCAGCTTCGAAGGCAATGAGATTATTGAAGCAATCACTATGGCTGGCGTAGGGAGCATGCTCTACGTCTACTTTTGGCTCGAGGGTGATACTCGCACGAAGCGACTACTACGCAACGTGTTCTGGATAAGCGTGGCCCTCGTCGGCGTCTGGATACACGAGGATCAGGTTGAGCGAATTCTACTCGCGAAGCCGCTTCACTCCTGGTCGTATTTGGCCGCCGCTGCGTGCTGGTATGCGCCTGCGACTCCTGGCATTTGGGCAATGTCTGCTATCGCGGGCGCCTGGCTACACTGGTTTCAGTTTCCCTTCGAGGACAGTCATCTGCAGACCTTCTTTTGGGCGAACGTGCTCGGGGTGCTGGTCTGTTGGAGAAGCTTGGCCGATCGTCGCAGCCGGGCAATCTGTTTGGGGAGGTTTGTGACGTCGACTGCCATCAGTTTTCAAAGTGACTATTATCTCATGCCGCAGATTCTGCTGATCGCCGGCGTCTGGTGCGTGATCTACGGTATGTATTTGGTGAAAGACGAACTGCGAGGGGAGGTTCGGGCCGCGAGTGGCTAGCCCGCATTTCTCACCAACTTCGTCGCGAGCGGAGTTAAGTGCTTGGATGGCAAGAAGCAGGGTGTGGATCGA
>JAIESQ010000091.1 GCA_019745975.1 Pirellulales bacterium | reverse complement strand
TCTCGCAACCGCAGCTTGAGGGAAGAGCCGTTTTTCATGGAATACCAGTTACCGACGATTTCTCAGAAAGTGCAGTAAACATGTCCTGCGCCCGAATTGCCGTGGAACGTTCGCCAACGTTGCGAGTGGGTCAGCGACAACCAACCGAAGAAATCGGAAACCGCAGTGTCTTCCTCCGGTCGCGGCCAAACCACGAAGTGCCAATGATTCGGCATGATGACATAAGCGAGAATACGCAGTCGAACCCGCTCTTGAGCTTCGTCCAAGACTTGTTCGAACACGGCGAAGTCATGCTCCGTCTCGAATAACCGGTGACGATCGTTGGCCCGATTCAAAATGTGATAGACATAACCTCCGGCGATCGTACGTGCTCGGCGCGGCATGCAATCGAGAGTATCTGGACGCGGCAACGAGTCAAGCAATCACGAGCCCAGGGGGACGGGAGTCGTTTCCGGCCGACGATCCGCAGTTGCCAAGTGCCGCAGCCCGGAAACGACTCCCGTCCCCATCGACTTCGCCGCGCCGTTCGCGCAGTCGATCTTAGTACCCCACCGCGGCGCCATCTTTGCGCGGGTCGGTGCCACCTTGCAGCGTGCCGTGCTCCAGGTCGATCCAAATGCCTTGATAGCCGCCGAAGCCGCCGGCCCCTTCGCCATGCTTCACGTTATGCCCCTTGGCACGCAGCCCGGCGACCGCCGCGGCCGGCACGCCTGACTCGCAAAGCACGACATTTGGTTCATCGCTGGCCGGCTGCCCTGTCGGCGACGCGCTTCCCAGGTGCCGCACCCGCGCGGCATCGCCCGCTTGCTGCACGTTCATGCCGAAGTCGATCATGTTCACGAGCACTTGCACCTGCCCTTGCGGCTGCATGTCGCCTCCCATCACGCCGAACGAGAGCCACGGCTTGCCGTCGCGCGTGACCATGCCCGGGATGATCGTGTGGAACGGTCGCTTGCCCGGCTCGAAGCGGTTCGGGTGGTCATCCGCCAGCGAGAACAACGAACCGCGGTTCTGGAGCACGAAGCCCAGCTCGCCCGGCACCATCTGCGAGCCGAAACCATAAAAGTTGCTCTGAATGAACGAACAGCAGTTGCGATCCTTGTCGACGACCGTCAAGTACACCGTATCGCCGCGCTCCTGCCGTGGATCGCCCGCCGGCACGTCGGTCGCGGCCCGCGCCAGATCGATTCGCGTGCGCCGCCGCTCGGCGTAGGGCTTCGAGATCAGCTCGGCGGTCGGCACGTCGGCAAACGCGGGATCGGCGTAGTATCGGGCCCGATCGGCGTAGACGAGCTTCTTGGCTTCGACGAGGCGGTGCAGGTACTCGGCGGAATCATGCCCCAGCGCTCGCAGGTCGTAGCCTTCGAGCAAGTTGAGCATTTCGAGCACGGCGATCCCTTGCCCCGGCGGAGGAATCTGCCAGACGTCGTAACCGCGATAGTTGGTCGACACCGGTTCGACCCAGTCGGACGTGTGCTTGACGAAGTCTTCGCTACTGAAATACCCGCCGACCGATTGGCTGTAGGCGACGATCTGCTCGGCGATCGGTCCCTGATAAAACGCGCTCGGCCCGCTCGCGGCGATCTGCCGCAGCGAGGCGGCGAGCCGGGGATTGCGGAACAGTTCGCCGACTCGCGGCGCATGCCCGCCGGGAAGAAACGTCGCCGCCGACGTCGGATAGCGACTCAAACTCTTCGCGCTCGACTGCCAATCGCCGGCGATGATCTCGCTGACGCCGAACCCCTTGTCGGCATAGTCGATCGCCGCCGCCAGAATCTCCGGCAGCGGCTTGCTGCCGAACCGCTCCAGCAGCACGCCCCAGCCCGACACGCACCCCGGCACCGACCACGACAGCGGCCCCGTCTCAGGATTGTACTCACCTTGCTTGCGCAGCATCTCGCGCGTCAGCCCCCGAGGGCTGCGTCCGCTGGCGTTGAGTCCGTAGAGCTTTTCGGTCTTCGCCTCCCAATAGAGCACGTACAAATCGCCGCCGATGCCGCAGCTCATCGGTTCGACGACTCCCAACACGGCGTTGGCCGCCACGGCGGCGTCGGCCGCGGTGCCCCCGGCGCGCAGCACTGCGAGCCCCGCCTGCGAGGCCAACGGCTGACTGGTCGCCACGATGCCGTGCTGAGCCACGACGGCCGAGCGGCTTTGATGCGGATCGCCGGCGGGCCGATCGTAGCCAGCGGCGCTGGCGTGCCCATCGATCGGCTCAGCCCCTCGCGTGAGATTCTCGCCAACGATCCCCATGGTCGCTCCGAGTAATAGAACCAGTAGAAGCAGTTTCAAAACCTTGCCTGGGTGCAACTGCTGGCTTGCCCAGCAGTGCAACGTTCGATAGGTCAGCCCAGTCATCGTTCAACTGCCTTCGTTGGAAAGGGGACACTCCCCGCCTGAACCAGCGCGCCACGCGCGGGTTTGATACAATGCACAGGCATTTTGCCCGCTGACGTCGGGGATTGCCAATTGATTGTCGCGGAAGTCAAGGGGGCAATCTTGAATCCGGGGAGGCACTGGCATGGCCGACTCAATTGCCCGGCTCATCGACCATTCGCTGTTGCATCCGACGCTCACTGACGACGAGCTGCGCGCTGGCTGTTTGCTGGCGCGGCGACTGGGCGTGGCCAGCGTCTGCATCAAGCCATATGGCGTGCCGTTGGCTGCCGAGCTATTGGCTGGCAGCCTTGTCCGCGTCGGCACGGTTGTCGGCTTTCCACATGGCGCCAACGCGACCGAAACCAAAGTGCACGAGGCCGAACTCGCTTGCCGACAGGGCGCCGTCGAGCTCGACATGGTCATCAACGTCGGCCGCGCGCTCTCGGGTGACTGGCACGAGGTAGCTGCCGATATCCAGGCCGTCGTCGACGTGGCGCATCTTTCGGGCGCGATCGTCAAGGTGATCTTCGAGACCGACTTCGTCACGCGTGACGAAGACAAGATACGGCTTTGCCAGATCAGCGAGCGTGCCGGCGCCGAGTTCGTGAAAACCTCGACCGGCTTTGGCTTTGTCCGCCAAAGCGATGGCACTTTTGCCTATCGCGGTGCGACCGAACACGACGTGCGCCTGTTGCGTGCCCACGTGGGACACAGCGTGCAAGTCAAAGCGGCCGGCGGGATCCGCAACTATGAAGACGCTGTGAAGATTCGCGCCGCCGGAGCGTCGCGGATCGGAGCCACGGCCAGCGAAGCGATCATCGCCGGCGAGCTGGCGGCGCGCTCGGCGGCCAAAGCTGCGGCAATTTGACGCCGCGACCGTAACTGGCCAAACCAGCCCGCTGGGGCGTCACAAAACGTGAGCTAGCTGAACTTTCCGCGCTGCTGGCGACAAAGCGTCACTGGCCGGTCCGGCAGCCTTTCCAAACTTGCACTGTTTCCTTAGACTTCATTGGCGACCCACCCGCACGCGCCGCATTCCAAAGTAAATGTGACGGCCGTCAGGGCGAATGACTAGCAGGACCTCCCCCTGGAGTTCGCACGGTCAGATTTGCCCGTCAGTCGAATCTGCCCGCTACCTACGATCAGCGCCTCGGGCGCAGTCCGTGTGGTGCCGGTCTACGTACAAAGTTACAGGGAGCAAGAGCACTTTGCGGCAGGAGACACAGGGCGTGTCGGACACATTCGAACAAGCCAATCATCACGATGGACTTCTAATGGCTGCGGTTAAAGCGTCGGCCACCACAACGGCGGAAGTCGCCGGCGACGAGATTGCATGCGCCCGCGAAGATCGCGGGCTGCTTGATGCAGCCTCGCATTTGCCGGCGAAGTTTCGCGACCGCTTGCGAAACGGAGTCGACTGGCGCGTTGTCGGCTGGCTGGGGTTCATTCATCTGGGAGCGTTGGCCGCGCCGTTCTACTTCACTTGGAAGGGCGTGCTGCTGGCACTGGTGCTCGGCTGGCTCACTGGCGGTGTCGGCATTTGCCTGGGCTATCACCGGCTGCTGACCCATTCCAGTTTCACGACCTTTCGCCCAATCCGCTGGATCATCGCTTTCTTGGGGAACATGGCAGGGCAGGGCTCGCCGCTGATGTGGGTCGCCATGCATCGCCGCCACCATGCGTACAGCGATCACGAAGGCGATCCACACTCTCCCAAGCACGGTGCCTGGTGGAGCCACATGCTGTGGCTGATGCCGACATTTGACGCGAAGTACTACGAAGCGCTGTTCCGCCGGTATGCACCCGACCTGTTGCGCGATCCGTTCATTCGCCTGTTGGACAAGACGTTCGTGATCTGGTACTTGGCCTTTGGGTTGGCGCTCTTCGTGGTCGGGTATGCATTTTGGGACGTGCGCACCGGCTGCTCGTTCGTCGTCTACGGTATGTTTGTGCGCATGGTCTACGTGCTGCACAGCACCTGGTTTGTCAATTCGGCGAGCCACATCTGGGGCTATCGCAATTACCCCACCAAGGACAACAGCCGCAACCTGTGGTGGGTAGGCTTGTTGACCTACGGCGAAGGCTGGCACAACAACCATCACGCCTTCCAGCGAATGGCCCGGCATGGCCATCGCTGGTGGGAGATCGATCTGACATATTGGTCGATCTGTCTGATGGAAAAGCTCGGCCTGGCCTGGAACGTGGTGCACACAGCGCATGGCGCCCGCACGCGCCGTCGCAAGGCGCGCCGCCGCGTGGCTCGCCGGCAGGGGTGAGCCGCCACGAGTTGGCGCAGCAAGCGAGTTGCTAGCGGTGCTTTACCGCGGCATGAGTGTGTCCGCAACGCGCCGCGGGAAGCGACCCTAGATTCCCTTGATCGCCTGGGCGAACCTGACATTGACCGGCGGGGTCGTTCTACTAAAATGCTGCGCTCTTTCGAGTTATAGCCGCCCGCCGGACGCGACTTGCCAACCGGGTGGCCTCGATCCCGCAGCCTCGGCGCTCGTTCCATGGCCGGCACAATGACCAGCGCGCCCCAGCAACCCGATCCCAGCGCCACCGGCGCCGAACCCGCCAGTGCCAACGCGCTGGAGGCCGCTCGGCGCGAAAAGCTCCGCAAGTTGCAGGCCCTGGGTCTCGATCCCTGGGGTCAGCGGTTCGACGGCCACCAGTCGATCGGCGAAATTCGCCGCCGTTTGGGCGAAGTCGCGCTGGTTAACCAAGCCAGCGGCGAGCGCATTCCGTTCCCCACCGACAACTCTGATCTTAAGACTTTCGTGGCCGAGCGTGGTCCTGGCGAGACCGACGGCCCGCAAGTGCGCGCGGCTGGCCGCATCGTGTTGCAGCGTCCCAGCGGTAAGGCGATCTTTCTCGACCTGCGCGATTGGACCGGCCAGATCCAGGTGCTCATCGGCAAGAAGCAGGTGGGCGACGACAACTGGGCCGTCTCGCAGTGCTTCGACTTGGGCGACGTGGTCGGCGTCGATGGCCGATTGGGCGTCACCCGCACCGGCGAGCTGACGATCTTCGCCGAGAGCGTGACCTTTCTCACCAAGTCGATCGAAACGCCGCCCGACAAGCACAAGGGTCTGACTAACCCCGAACTGCGTCAGCGGATGCGGTATCTCGATCTGATCCACAGCGACGGCGTGCTCGAGCGCTTCTTGAACCGCACCAAGATCATCAACTCGATTCGGGGCACGTTGGCGGCCGAGGGTTTCGTTGAGATCGAAGGCCCGACACTACATGCGATTGCCGGTGGGGCCGCGGCCCGCCCCTTCAAGACCCACCACAATGCCCTGGACATCCCGCTGTTCATGCGGATTGCGCTGGAGTTGCATCTCAAGCGGCTACTAGTCGGCGGGATGGAGCGCGTCTACGAGCTGGGGCGAGTTTACCGCAACGAAGGGATCAGCCCTCGGCACAACCCCGAGTTCACCATGCTCGAGGCTTACCAGGCCTACGGCGACTACCGCACGATGATGGACCTGACCGAGCGGTTGATCGTCGACGCCGTGCGTGCGACTGGCCAGCAGGAGCCGCTGCGCTGGGGTGATCACGAGCTCGATTTTACGCCGCCCTTCGCCCGGCGGACCTATGACGAGCTGTTCGTCGAACATACCGGCGTCGATCCGGCCAGCGAAGCCGCCCTGCGCGAACTGGCCGGCAAGCACAACATCGAAACCGCCGGCCGACACCCCGACGTGATCAAGGGCGAGTTGTTCGAAGAATTGGTCGAAGACCGGCTCAAGGGTCCGATCTTCGTGCTCGACTATCCGGCCACGTTGTGTCCGCTAACGAAGCGTCGTCGCGACAACGCCGCAGTCGCCGAACGGTTCGAGCTGTTCGTCGAAGGAATGGAAATCGCCAACGCTTACACAGAGCTGAACGATCCTGACTTGCAAGAGCAACTCTTCCGCACTCAGTTGGCTGGCCAGAAGGAAGAAGACTCGATGGCCAAGATGGACCACGACTTCATCCGCGCGCTGCGGCACGGCATGCCGCCGGCAGGCGGATTGGGCATTGGCATCGATCGGCTCGTGATGTTGCTGACGAATGCAACCTCGATCCGCGAAGTAATCCTTTTTCCACTGCTGCGGCCAGAAGAGGAATAATAGACAAACGAATGGGTGGCCCGGATACGGCGCAGCCGCATCCGGGTCGCGCAGCGACAAGAGGTACTTCTGTCGCGTCGCGGCTCGCCGGGGGCGTGGCGTACACGAGAGCCTCTTGTGGCTTCGCCACCCCGACAGGGTCGGGGCCACCCTCAGCGTCATCGCACTCGCCTACGGACGATTACAAACTCACCAAGGATGGTGACCGTGTACAAGCTGCTCTTGTGTTGGCGCTATCTGCGCACGCGATGGATCGCCTTGGCTTCGATCGTGAGCGTTACGCTGGGCGTGGCCACGATGATCGTCGTTAACGCCGTCATGGACGGCTTTACCACCGAGATGCAGGACCGCATCCACGGCATTCTCTCCGATGTGGTGGTCGAGAGCCGGAACATGGAGGGCTTCTACGACCCCGACTGGCATCTGGCCCGCATCCGCGAAGTTGCCGGCGACCGGATCGAAGCCGCGACGGTCACCGTCACGGTGCCGGCGCTCTTGAACTTTCAATACCGTGGCACCACGGTCACGCGCCCCGTGCAGTTGATCGGCATCGACGAAGCGGCCGGCGGCATGGCAAGCGAGTTCGCCAAGTACTTGCAGCATTCCGACAATCGCCGGCAAATGAGTTTCGCGTTGCACGAGTCGGGCTATGACGTGGCTGACCCGACAGGCGGAGCCGAAGCCCTCGTCCGCCCACAACTGGCCGACGCCGGCTGGACGCACCGCCGCCGCTGGGGATCACTGTTCAACCACCAGCGTTACGTCGAAGAACAGCAACAGAAACTCGACCAGCAACAGCTCGAACCGCGGCAAACCGTCGAACCGCCGCCGATGCAGGCGCCACCCGCACAGCCCGGCGAGACGCCGTCGACCGACGGCTCTGAAAACTTTGGGACGCCGGAAGGTACACCGGGAGGCAGCGCTGCCGACGGGGCGCCAGCGGACAGCCAGTCCGAAGCCGACGCGCCGCCGGGCGCCCAAGTCACCGCCGCCGAGCCCGCTGCGGCAACAGCGCAAGCGACTGCCGAGCCTGCAGCCGATCCCTTCGGCGCGCCCGCCGCGGCACCGCACCGGTTCGACCCCGAATCCGAGCAGGCCACTGGCTGCATCCTGGGCATGGGCCTGAGCAGCTATCGCGTCGAAAACGGCCGTGAGCACTTCCTGGTTGTCCCCGGCGACGACATCAAGCTCACGTTCCCCACGGTGGGCCAGCCCCCCAGAGCGATTAGCGACGTGTTCACGATTGTCGACTTCTACCAAAGCAAGATGAGCGAATACGACCAGAGCTTCGTCTTCGTACCGCTGCGCAAGCTGCAAGAATTGCGCGGCATGATCGAGCCGCGCACAGGCGTGGGCTTTGCGAGCTCAATCCAGATCAAACTCAAGAACGAGGCCGACGGCGACCTGGTGCGCGACACACTGCAAGCCACGTTTCCGCCAGAGCTCTACGTCATTTCCACCTGGCGCGACAAACAAGGCCCCCTGCTGGCGGCCGTGGCCATGGAAACCGCGATCCTCAACGTGCTGTTGTTCATGATCATCGCCGTGGCCGGCTTCGGTATCCTGGCGATCTTCTTCATGATCGTCGTCGAAAAGACGCGCGACATCGGCATCCTCAAGTCGCTGGGCGCCTCGGGGCGCGGTGTTCTCGGCATCTTTCTCGGCTATGGTCTGTCGCTGGGCATCGTCGGCTCTGGTGTCGGCATGATCATCGGCCTGTTATTTGTCGTTTATATCAACGAGATCGCCGCGGGGCTCGGCAGAGTCACGGGCCGCGAAGTGTTCGATCCGCAGATCTATTACTTCAGCCGCATCCCGACCATCATCGAGCCTTTGACCGTTGGTTGGATTGTGCTGGGAGCAATTGCCATCGCCGTGATGGCGAGCGTGTTGCCGGCGCGTCGGGCGTCGCGGCTGCATCCTGTCGAGGCGCTGCGCTATGAATAAGAAGCACGCAACGATTTCGCGACCGCATCTTTCGCTCGATGCGCCGTCGTCCAGCGGCGAAGCCGTCGGCGTCGCCCTGGCGCCGCGCGGCGAGGGGGCGATTGGCCGAGAGCGCCGACCCAGTAGCGACGTCCATCTCGCGGCGATCAACCTGCACAAGACGTATCACAAGGGGCGCACCGCCATCCCGGTGTTGCGCGGCGCCGACGTCAAGGTCCGCCGTGGCGAATTGCTCGCGATTGTCGGCCAAAGCGGTTCGGGCAAAACCACGCTCTTGCACTTGATGGGGCTGCTCGATGCGCCGGCGTCCGGCGAGGTGCGCTTTGGCGGCAACCGCGTCGACAATTTGCCAAGCCGGCAGCGCGACCGCATCCGCAACGGCAAGATCAGCATGATCTTTCAGTTCTATCACTTGTTGCCCGAGCTAACGACCCTCGAGAACGTGCTCTCGCCGCGAATGATTCGTGATGGCGTCCTGAGCTACATGCGCCATCGCCGACAACATCGCGCCGACGCCGCGCATTTGGTCGAACTTGTCGGACTGAAACACCGCGTTGACCACCGCCCGCGCGAGCTGTCGGGCGGGGAGATGCAGCGCGCGGCCATCGCGCGAGCGCTCGTGAACCAGCCCGAAGTGCTCTTGGCCGACGAGCCGACGGGCAATCTCGATCGCGGTACAGGCAACGAAATTCTCAAGCTGCTGCGAACCTTGAACCGCCAGGAGGGTCTCACTATAGTCATGGTCACGCACGATGACTCGATCGCGGCTCAAGCCGATCGTATCGTGCGCCTGGCCGATGGTCGCGTCGTCGCGGCTTGAGAACGAGCGGCACTCCCCGCTCGTGAGGTTTTGATCAAGCCCAGGGATAGCAGTCCCTGGGCTTTTCGCTGCCATAGGCCTAAAATCGACCATGCTCACTCGCACACAAAGCGCTTCACCCGACACGCAGCCCCACATGTCGCTCAAGGTCTACATCAACGGCCGGCTTGTCGACAAAGATGACGCCAAAGTGAGCGTCTACGACCACGGCTTGCTCTATGGCGACGGTGTTTTCGAGGGCCTTCGCAGCTATGGCGGCCGTGTCTTCCGCCTCGAACGCCATCTCGATCGCCTCTACGAATCGGCCCGTGCGATCTGGCTCGAGATCCCGATCAAGCCGGCCGAGCTGGCAAAAGCAGTCAACGACACACTCCGCGCCAACGCGCTCGAAGACGCTTACATCCGTCTGGTCGTCACGCGCGGCGCCGGCAGCCTGGGGCTCGACCCCAATCGTACCAGCGATCCCCAGGTGATCATCATCACCGACAAGATCACGCTGTACCCGGCCGAGCTCTACGAACGTGGCCTGGAGATTGTCACCGCCAGCACGATCCGCAATCATCCGGCCGCACTCAGCCCGCGGATCAAGTCGCTCAACTACCTCAACAACATTCTGGCCAAGATCGAAGGACTGCAAGCCGGCTGCATCGAAGCGCTGATGCTCAACACCAAGGGGGAAGTTGCCGAGTGCACCGGCGATAACATCTTCCTGGTGCGCGATGGAGTGTTGCTCACTCCGCCGCTCGACGCCGGCATCTTGGAGGGGATCACGCGCGATGCCGTGATCGAGTTGGCCCACGAAGCAGGCGTCGAAGTGCGTGAGATTCCTCTGACCAAGCACGACGTCTACGTGGCCGATGAGTGTTTCTTGACCGGCACGGCGGCCGAAGTGATCCCCGTTGTCAAAGTCGACGGCCGCTCGATCGGCCCAGGCGTGCCGGGCCCGCTGACGCGCGATCTCCGCGAGCGGTTTCATAAACTGGCCCGATCGTGAGACTTGCCGTTGGGCTTGCGCGGCCGATTTGATTTGCCTCGTCAATTGTTTGCCCCACAACTCGTGACAGCAATCGCGCGGGCGACGTTGCACGACTTCGCCGATTAGCTAAGCTTTGCGGGTGAACTGGTCGATCTAAGGGCCGGCGAGGTTTGCGTCGCGAATAGCAGCGCGAGCTTTGCGCCTCTGAACCTGGGATTCGACGTGCTCAACGCGCTACGACGATCAAAGTTGCCGCGCTGGCTGCTAGCAGCTAGCGTCGCCATTTCCGGCACCGTGCCCGGATCGTATCGTGTCGGGCGCTGCCAGTCGTGCTGTGGTTCGCCTGCCGAACCGTGCTGCGGTTGCTGCCAGCGATGACGTCAAAGACGAATAGTACCCCGGGTGGTGAAGGTCGCATCCGGGAGCGCGTGTCAGTAGCGCGCTGCGACGCGGAGCTTTCGCGCAAGCCCTGCTCTTGCTCAAGCGCTCCAAGACCCTTCGACCCTGTACCTGTCGATGAATCGGAAACGACCTCGCGGAGTTTATTGTTTCCCGCGCAGGTCGATCAATCGACCATCCAAGCGGCTCTCGCAGGCTGCGAGCCCGTGAGTTTCGCTCGGTCGCGCCCGCAACCAACGGCGAGTATTTCGGGGCGCACCCGACTGTTATGGCTCTGCGTTTGGCGCCCGTGAGCCCCCAGAACCCACGTTTTCTGCGTGCCGTTTGGCGGGCAGTTTCAGGATCGTGGGTTTGCCGCTCTTTTTCTGCTTCTTGGGCCATTTTGCTTGGCAAAACTGAAAAAAAGCCGGTAGATTCTTGGGCGGGTAGCGGAAGTCGCCGCGGATTGGGTTAGATCACGCGCCGCGAGCAGTCCGCTCCGCCTCGATCAGAGTTCAGTGGCAAGTAACTTCGGTTTGACAATCGTCTCTCTGAAAAAAGGAGCGTCACGATGAAGACGCGTTTCATGGCCGTCGTGTTGGGTTGTATCGCGCTGGCGGCAACGACAGCGTTGGTCGCCGATGAAGCGAAAGAAAAGGAATTCAAGGCGATCTGCCCGGTGTCGGGCGGACCAGCTAAGGAAGTGAACTACGTCGACTATCACGGCAAGAAAGTCTACTTCTGCTGCAAGAACTGCCCTAACGCCTTCAAGGCCGACACGAAGAAGTACACCGCCAAGGCGAACTATCAACTCGCCGAAACCGGCCAGATCGTGCAGGTCGCTTGCCCGCTCAGCGGCAAGCCGTTGAATCCGGATGTCAGCAGTGATATCGGGGGCGTGAAGGTTGGATTCTGCTGCAACGGATGCAAAGGCAAGGCCGACAAAGCGGGCGATGACGTGCTCGCGCTGTTGTTTGGCGACCTGGCCAAGGGCTACACCTTGCAGACTGCTTGCCCCGTGAGTGGCAAGCCAATCAAGGCCGACAAGTTCGTCGAGCACGAAGGCAAGAAGGTCTACTTCTGCTGCGGCGGCTGCCCGGCTGCGTTCACCGCGGATCCGGCGAAGTTCGTCAGCAAGCTTCCGCAGTTTTCAGAAGCCGAGAAGTAATTCGACGCTCGTCGTCGCGAAGTGGCGACAAGCGTCGGCTTAAGCAAGATTTCATGATCCGCCCGGTGGGGTTTCACCATGCCGACGGACGATGATAATCAAGACGAGTACCGGGGGGCGCTCGAGGCAGCTCGAGCGCCCCTTTCATTTTGAATTACAGGCGTGTTGGCGAGTTGACTTGGGTGACGCATCTGTGCGTAACCGAGAACGACGCCTCGACCGATAAAATGGCGTCGGTAAGTACGCGAGCCGTCAATCGCCCCGCATTCGTTATCTGGGTCGCACGATCGAAGCGGTTGGAGCGCAGCCAGCGGCTTTCCGCCGCAGGTAAGCGAAACGGAATCGTCCAGCAGCGACTCTCGTGCTGCTAGCATCTCGATTCGTAGCTCGTTGCGGACCGATAGGGGATGCGAGCCGCTAGGGTGCAAAACGACAAACATGGACTGCGGATGTTACCAATTGTCGCGTCAAAATTGGTGTCGCGGTAACAGTTCGTAGGAAGTTGCGCCAGTGCATCTTAAGAGCGAAACATCGCCAAGAGCCAGCGCGGAGAGAGACAAGTTCGGGTTTGCAAGATGCCTGCACTTCCTATATTACCTATCTGGCCGATCGCATCGTGCGAGACCTTGCAGGTAGTAGGAACCTTGCGGCTCCGCGTTTCGGCAACTTGTGCATGTTTGGTAGAAGTAGTTTGAAAGGACGCCCTGGGCGTGGTAGGCTTTCCCGGATGGCTGTCGTGGATCGAACCCGCCCACAGCGGGAACGTTTTACGGCGACTCACCGTTTGGACCGCCAGCCCGGAGAGTCCCAAGTGCTGGCAGACGGTCTACGGGCAATCCCACCTTACTGCCTGCCAGTCAACTTCCCACCTCGACGGCACCGCTGACATTTCGGCAACAACCCAAGGCCAAAGACGGCAAGGGGTATTGTCGTTGGTGCAAACTCGAACGCTCCAACAACAGATGAGATCCGGGCGCTTGCAGCCGGGCGATGACTCCACGCATGCACGGTTCTGGACATCCCGTCCAGATCTGGGCGGCGCGGCCCCATCGAACCGGCCGAGTCGGGTCTCAAACGGTGGGCGCCGAGGTCCGTTTTCAGCGCCGAGCTACGGGCCGACAGGATGAATTGTCAAACTCGCTCGGTAGGAGGTAATCAAGCCGTGGGCTCCGATCAACGACCCGGCTCATTCTACGGGCCTGCCACGCTGGTTGAGATGCTCCGCCACCGGGCGGCACACCAACCAAGCGATCTGGTCTTCGCCTACCTGGTAGACGGTGAAACCGACGAACAGCGCCTCACCTACGCCGAGCTCGATCGCCGGGCGCGTGTGATCGCCGGCTGGCTGCAATCGCAAGGGCTCGCAGGCGAGCGCGCCTTGCTCTTGTATCCCCCTGGTCTGGACTTTGTCACCGGCTTCTTCGGCTGCCTGTATGCCGGCGTGATGGCGGTCACCGCGTACCCTCCACGAATGAATCGATCGCTCGGTCGTATTCAGGCGATCGCCACGGATGCCGGCGCGCGCGTCGCGCTGACGACCGAAAGCGTTCACGAGCGCGTCACTCCCTGGCTGCCCGAGACACCCGATCTGTTGCAGGTCGAATGGGTGCCGACTGATCGCCTGCCGGACGCCGCCGAGGCCTACTGGACCTCGCCGGATATCAGTGCTGACACACTGGCGTTCTTGCAATACACATCTGGCTCCACCGGCACTCCCAAGGGAGTCATGCTGAGCCACGCCAACTTGCTGCACAATTGCGCCCTGATCGCTTACAGCTTCGAGCACACCCGCTCCTCTTCGGGCGTGTTTTGGCTTCCCAGCTACCATGATATGGGGCTGGTTGGCGGCATTCTGCAGCCGATGTATGTCGGTCGCCACAGCATCCTTATGTCCCCCATGGCGTTCCTGCAGAAGCCGCTTCGCTGGTTGCAGGCGATCTCGCGCTATCGGGCGACGACGAGCGGCGGGCCAAACTTCGCCTACGACCTCTGCCTGCGCAAGGTGACACCCGAACAGCGCGATCAGCTCGATCTGAGCTCGTGGACCGTCGCCTTCAATGGCGCGGAGCCGGTGCGCAACGAAACCCTGGAGCGCTTTGCCGAGTACTTCGCGCCGTGCGGTTTTCGAGCCGAGGCGTTCTATCCTTGCTATGGTTTGGCCGAGGCCACGCTGCTGGTCTCGGGCGGCCAAAAGAGCTGGCGTCCAAAGGTCGAGAGTTTTGACTTGCGTCGGCTCGAACACGACGAAGCGGTCGTCGTGCCAGCCGCTGCTCCGCACGCGCGCTCGCTAGTGAGTTGCGGCAACGACTTGCCCGACCAGCGCATCGTCATCGTCGATCCGCACACCGCGCAACCTTTGGCCGAAGGTCGCATCGGCGAAATCTGGGTCACGGGTCCGAGCATCGCGCAAGGCTATTGGGAGCGGCCCGCCGAAACGGAGCAGACCTTCCGGGCGCGGTTGGCCGACGGCAGCCCAGAGAATTACCTGCGCACGGGAGACTTGGGATTCATTAGCGCCGGCGAGTTGTACGTGACGGGCCGGGTCAAGGACTTGATCATCGTCCGTGGCGTCAACCACTATCCACAGGATATCGAGCTGACCGTCGAACATTGCGACCGCGCCTTGCGGGCGAATTCGGGTGCAGCTTTCACGCTCGAGGCCGACGGCCGCCAACACCTTGTGCTCGTGCAAGAGCTCGAGCGCGGCTTCGCAGGTGAGATTCCGCGGTTGTTCGAGACGATTCGCGAAGCGGTCACGCGCGAACACGAGTTAGTGCTCGACGCGGTTGTGCTCGTCAAGGCTGGCAGTATTCCCAAGACTTCCAGCGGCAAGATTCAGCGCCACGCTACCCGACAGGCATTCGTCAAAGGCGCCTTGAAAGTAGTCGCTCAGTGGAGCGCAGGCTCGCTGTCGACGGCGTTTGTCGAAGGCGAGTCGGAGCGCGAAGAAGTTGGCGCGGCCATGGTGCATTCCACGACGACGGTGACCGTCGCACGCGGTAGCGCGCTGTCGGTGTCTCACAATGCGACGATTGCCAGCACGCACGCGAAGCATGGTCACGGTGAGATGAATGGCGCCGCCAAAGGAGCCATAGCCAATAGCAGCGCGATCGGCGGTGCATCCATGAACGGACTCGGCGGCAATACGGTAGCCACGGGAAGTGCCCGCGCTAACGGCAAGGGCCACGCAAACGGCCGCCACGCCAATGGCCACGTTGCGAACGGTCACGCGAAGGGGCACGCCATGGAATCGCCCGCACGAGCAAACGGTCATTCGCGGCGGGCTCCCGCTGCAGCAATGGAGAATGGCCGCCGTGACGCGGCGCACGCCAAGACGAGCCAACACGACCCGTTAGCCGTTCGCTCAGGGCAACCCGTCAATTCGGAATCGACCAATGGTCGCCAGTTTGGCGCCGAACGCGGCGCCTCGGGCACGCTCTATCTCGTGATGGATCTCGTACGGACCGTCGCCGGGCAGCGTGCCGAAGGCATGACGCTCGACACCACGCTGGCCCAGATCGGTCTCGATTCGCTCGAACGCATCGAGCTGCAAACCGTCATCGAAGAGCACTTCGGCGCCCGGCTGCCCGAGGACCTCGGGCCGCAACTCGAGACGATTCGCGATATCGTGGGCGCGGTTGAGCAGCATCTGCTGGCTCCCGAAACGCAGCCAGGCACCTCCGGCGAAATTCCCGAAGAGCACTACCGCTTCGAGATGTTTGGCGAGTACGTCAAACTCAAGCAAAACCGCGAGATGCTCGAGGGCTTCGGCTTGGTGAACCCCTATTTCAACGTTCACGAAGGGGTCACTCGCGACACGGCGCTCATTGGCGGCCGCGAACTGATCAACTTCGCCAACTACAATTACGTCGGCATGTCGGGCGACCCGGCGGTCACGCGAGCCGCGATCGAAGCGGTCGAGCGCTATGGCACCTCGGTCTCGGCGAGCCGCCTGGTATCGGGCGAAAAAGTAATTCACGGCGAGCTCGAACGAGCGCTGGCCAACTTCGTGGGTGCCGAGTCGGCGATCGTCTATGTCGGCGGCCATACCACCAACGTCAACACGATCGGTCACTTATTCGGTGCCGGCGATCTCGTGCTGCACGACGCCCTGGCTCACAACAGCATCGTGCAAGGGGCGGTGCTCTCCGGGGCGAAGCGTCGCGCGTTTCCACATAACGATTGGCAGGCCCTCGATCGTCTATTGGCCGACCTGCGGCCACGTTACCGCCGCGTATTGGTGGCCATCGAAGGGGTCTACAGCATGGACGGCGACATTGCCGACCTGCCGCGATTCCTCGAAGTCAAAAAGCGTCACAAGGCGTTCCTGCTGGTCGACGAGGCGCACTCCGCCGGCGTGTTGGGGCGTCGCGGCCGAGGGATCGGCGAGCACTTCGGCATCGACGGCCGCGAGGTCGACCTCTGGATGGGTACCCTCAGCAAATCGTTCGGTAGCTGCGGCGGCTATATCGCCGGCAATCAGGCCGTCGTCGAATACCTGAAATACACCTCGCCTGGCTTCGTATTCAGCGTCGGCATCACTCCCGCGAATGCGGCGGCCGCGCTGGCATCGATCGAAGTGCTGGCTCGCGAACCGCAGCGCGTCAGCATGGTTCGCGACCGCGCGGCGCTGTTCCTCAAGTTGGCGCGGGCGCGGGGCTTGAATACCGGCCTGAGCCAGGGGACGCCGATTGTGCCGATCATCCTCGGCAACTCGATTCATGCCTTGCAGTTGTCGCGGGCCCTCTTCGAACGTGGCGTGAACGTGCAGCCGATCCTCTATCCGGCGGTCGAAGAAAGCGCGGCCCGGCTGCGGTTCTTCATTAACTCTTCGCATTCCGAAGAGCAAATCCGCCTGACAGTCGATGCCTTGGCTGAAGAAGCTGAGCGGATCGATCCACGGCACGTTTCCTGGCACCAGGGCGCACGCCTCCGCGAGCTGTGCATCGCCAGTGAGCCGGATTGGGCTGTTACGCGATCATGAGCGACTTTGCCGCTGGCGGGACACGGAGCAATCACCCAGTCTGCCTTGCGGGCTTTGGACGAACGGGGTAGAACAAATTCAGTAGCATGAATGTGGGTACGCCTCGGTCGTCGGCCGGTCGATGACCGTGTCTCTTACGAACGTTCCTGTCGAAAGGCACGATCTTGCTCACCGAACAAGAAGTTGCGCGGAGTTGGCGGGCGTTATTTCAAGGCGATGTTTCCGGTGACACCTTGGTTAAGGCCGAGGACCTGCTCGACGAGTTGCGTCCGGAGAGCCCCTTGCGGCACCGCTTGAGCACCGAACTGGAAGAGATTCGCCGCATGCGGATCAGCGCCGGCGTCGCCTGAGAAGGGGCTGGACAATCCCGCCATCGTACGTCGCGCCGCCCGCGGGCCTGTGACAGCCTGCGTCGCGGCTATTCTGTTTAGTTTTAAGGTTGAGGCTTGCCAAGCTCGGGGGCCCCGATCAGAATCGCTGTTATGCAATCGACCTTCGTAACCCGGTATTGGTTTTGGTTTACCCCGTCGGGTCACGGGGCCGGAGGCGGTTTGTAAGCCGAGCTTCCAGCTAGTAGCCAACAGCCCCGAGGCCCGCCATCTGCGGACCTCTCGGGGCTTTTTTTATTGCTCAACCCGAGATGTTCAAGGAGTCGTGTCGTGATCGTCGTCATGAAACAAGGTGCCAGCCAAGCCCAGATAGATCACATGGTCGAACGCGTACAAAGCCTGGGACTGAAGCCACACGTGTTGGTGGGAGTTGAGCGCACGGTGATCGCCGCCATCGGCCAGGAGCGGCCCGAGCAGAAGGAAGCGCTCGAAAGCGGCTCGGGCGTCGCCGAGGTGCTGCCGATCCTTGCCCCCTACAAAATGGCGAGCGTCGAGGTTAAGCGCGATCGCACGGTAATTCGCGCCGGCAGCCTCGAAGTCGGAGGCGCGCGCGTCGGCGTGATCGCCGGGCCCTGCTCGGTCGAAAGCCAACAGCAGATTCTCGACTGCGCGCACGCCGTCAAATCCGCGGGCGCGACGGCGCTTCGTGGTGGAGCGTTCAAACCACGCACGAGTCCCTATAGCTTCCAGGGGCTCAAGGAGCAGGGTTTGAAGTTCCTGGCCGCCGCTCGCGAGGCGACAGGTCTGGCCGTCGTGACCGAGGTCATGGCGACCGAGGATGTTTCACTGGTTTCGGAGTACGCCGACGTTTTGCAGGTTGGTGCGCGCAACATGCAAAACTATCGCCTGCTGGAAGCAGTCGGCAAATCGCCGCGTGCCGTGCTGCTCAAGCGGGGACCCAGCGCCACGATGGAAGAACTGCTGCTGGCCGCCGAGTACATTCTCGACGCCGGAAACCCGAACGTGATGCTCTGCGAGCGCGGCATTCGCACCTTTGAGGCCCATACGCGCTTCACGCTGCCCTTGGCCTCCGTCGCCTACCTGCACGCCAAGACGCACTTGCCCGTGGTCGTCGATCCCAGCCACGGAACGGGGCATACCTACCTTGTGCCCGATATGGCGGTCGCCAGCGTTGCCGCCGGCGCTGATGGCCTGATTCTCGAAGTACATCCCGACCCCGAAAAGGCGATGTCCGACGGTTACCAGTCGCTCAACTTTGAACAGTTCGCCAACACGATCGCGCGCTGCCGCAAGGTAGCCACCGCGCTCGACCGCGTGATGTGACCAGAAGCAGTTTCAAAACCGGCGATGAACCGGCGTCGGGTGCTACTGCTAGCTCGTCTAGCAGTGCGCTATCTGACTTTGCACTGCTGGGCAAGCCAGCAGTGGCACCCAAACTAGGTTTTGAAACTGCTTCCTAGAGGCTAGAAGCGCGCGGTCGCCATCGCACCGGCAGCTCGATTGAACTCTTCGAGCCGCTCGATGCGGTCGAACTGCCCGGCGACATCTCCCGAGTGGGTCACGAGCAATAACGTGATGTTTTCCTCGCGACAAGTCTCGCGGATCAGTTCGACGATCTGTTGCTGATGCGCCGCGTCAACGTTGGCCGTCGGCTCGTCGGCCAGAACCAACCGCGGGCGGTTGGCCAGTGCCCGCGCCACCGCCACGCGCTGCTGCTCTCCGACCGAGAGCATGGTCGGCTTATGGGAGAGGCGGTGCCCAAGTCCCACGCGCTCCAGGAGCGCCCGCGCGCGGCGCTGGTCGTGGCGCCCTCGGGCAAACGTCATCCCCAGCAGCACATTTTCTAGCGCCGAGAATCCTGGGAGCAGGTTGAACGTCTGAAAGATATAGCCGAGCTTCGCGGCGCGGAATCGATCGCTGGCCGCCTCGCCGAGCCGTGTGACTTCAACGCCGTCGACGCGCACCGATCCGGAGTCCGGCCGACTGATCCCCGCGATCACGTGCAGCAACGTGCTCTTGCCACAGCCACTGCGACCGACGAGCACGACTTGCTGGCCTGCCGCGACCTCGAATCGCTCGATGTCCAAAATAGTCAGGCGGCCACCGCCAGGCTCGCCAAACGACTTCTTCACGTTTTCCAGTTCGAGCATGCTGCTTTCCGTAAGGTGGAACGCCGATGCCGGATCACACTCCTGTGCGCGCCACCGGCAGCACGGTGAGCCGTCAATCGTACCGGCATACCGCCGCAGGCGCAAGGGCAAACCGGACGTTGGCGCATGAGAACTGCAAAGTCGGGGACTATTGATAGCTGCGCAGTCAATGAACCAACTGGAACGCGATCAATAAGGACTCCGGCCTTCCGCTGGTCGGCCGGGAGTCATTCTCTGCGCAGCGAGGACTGGTACATTTTTCGGCTCGCCAAAGTCATTGCTTGCCAACTCGCGTCGGCCGAAAACATGTACTTGTCCCCCTCGTGATTTGACTTTGCAGTTCTCATAGACTGTGTCGCCAACGACTTGGCACGCGCGTTCGTGCCTGAGAGAGCTCGCAGCAGGTAAGCACCAGATCGCGAAAATGAAGGTCCAGCTTCTACGACTCGACACACAAAGGGATCGCGGCACTCCAGGGCGGGATGAGCGCAGGGCGTGCGTTCCTTGTTGGCCGGTAGCTCGAAGATTACCATTCAAGAGCTCGCGGCCCCCCTGTTTCATCAGAAGGTTACTCATCGTATTTGCTGGAGCAATCGCCCGTTGTCTGGAAGTGATCGACACGTACTCACGGGGCAAGTCGCGCTGGTTTCGGGAGCCGGCCGCGGGATCGGCCGCGGGATCGCGCTCGCCCTGGCCGAAGCAGGCGCCCAAGTCGGTGTGAACGATTCCGTACCCGACCTCGCTGCCGGCACGGTCGAAGCCATCACGGTCACAGGGGGCCAGGCAATCCCGCTCGTGGCCGACGTTGCCGACTACGAGGCGATGGAGCACGCCGTCGACATCTTGACCGCGCATTTCGGACGCATCGACATTGCCGTCTCGAACGCCGCGTTCAGCGACCGTGAGCCCTTCCACGTTGCGAACCTCGACGGGTTTCGCCGCACGATCGATGTGACCATGTGGGGCGCTTTCCACCTCCTCAGGGCAGCCACTCGCCGCATGCTCGCACAGCCGGCCCGTTCTGATGGCCAACGCGGCTCGATCGTCATCGTCAGTTCGCCGCATGCCGTGCAACCGATCCCCGAGGCCATGGCGTACAACATGGCCAAAGCGGCCATCGACCAGATGGCGCGCACCGCGGCCATCGAGCTGGTCGGTCAGCGCATCCGCGTGAATGTCTTGCACCCTGGCTGGACCGACACGCCGGGAGAGCGAAAATTCTCCAGCGAGGAAGAGCTGCGTCGCACGGCCGGAGCGCTCCCTTGGGGACGCCTGGCGACCCCGGCCGAGATCGCGCGGGGAGTCGTCTTCTTCTGCGATCCCGCCAGTGAGTACATTACGGGGAGCACGCTTCTGATCGATGGCGGCCTATCGCTGCCTTGGTGGGCGGTTGGTGGAACCGGTGCCCCGACAACCGCCGCGCCGCCGGCGAGTGCAGCATCGACGCGAAGGTTCTAGCCGGTTGATCCCGTTTCAAAGGACGGCGCCCAGGCGCTTCGCACCATGAGTGTTCGTTACCAGTTGCCTTGCACCTGCGGCCGGATGGTGCTTGTTGAGCGCTCGCAAGCGGGCTTGGCGGTCATCTGCACGTGCGGCGCGAAGCTCGAAGTGCCGACGATCGGTGGTCTCGCCCATCTCGAATCGGTGGAAACGGCAACCTCGGGCGCCGCGTGGACCACGCAGCATGGTTTGATCCTGATCGGGGTGCTGGTCGCCCTGGTCGCCGGTGGGGCGGCGGTTTACCGATTCATCAAACTGCCCCGAGATCTCTATGGCAAAGCATCGCTTGACGACTTCATGCAACAGAAGGCCGCCGAGATCGACCGCTGGACGCCCGGCGAGGTCGTCGAGGCGTGGCAGCAGTTCCGCGGCGGCCCGTACATCGAAGACCCTGAAGAGGAAAAGCACTACTACGCCGCGCGCGCGGAATACACGCGCTGGACTTGGGTACTGGCCGTGCTTGCCGCTGCCGGAGTCTTGTTCGCGGTGATTGTGCTCGTCCTCGGCGCCGGCGGTCCTCGCGGCGCTCCACGAAGTCGCCGCGTGGCCTCGCGAAGTTAGGCCGGCAAAATACTAGGCCGGCGCGGGCGCGCCGACAGGCAACAGCGAGCCGCGCGGCCGTCCGCGGAGATACGTCCAGACTCCGGCCGCCGCGACCAGCAACAGCAGGCTGATGACCTGCGAAATCGACAGCGACGTCCCCAGCACATCTCCCTCGTCGATGCGGACGATTTCCTGCAGGAACCGCGAAATGGGGTGCAGCGTCAGTGCCCAGGCGAACACTTCGCCATCGCGCCGACGATAGGGATAGTAGGCCAGCAAGAACAGACAAGCGATCAGTGCGTCGAGCGCGCTATAGAGCTGCGCCGGGTGAACGGGCCGCGAGCATTCACGCGTTGCCGGCAGTCGCCATGCCACGATCGCCGTGCGCCCCGCGACGCGCAAGCGCAATTCTTCTCCGGAACGAACTCGCAACAGTTGATCGAGCGCCGCGGCGCCGTTGGCGACTTTGTGTTCGTTGACTTCCACGAGTCGGTCGCCACGCCGCAGACCAGCGGCGGCCGCCGGCGAGCCCGCTTCGACATCGACCACAATCGACGCCGCTAGCGGGTCGGGCTCAAGTTTTAACCCGTGCAAGTACAGCTCCCCTTCACGCACCTGTCGCTCGAACGGAGGTGATCCCTCGGGGAACTGCACCGCCCAGGCCACGTCGGTTGGTCCACCGTAGCAACAGCCATTCAGAAAGCAGCCAATGCGACCCAGTGCCAGGCCAAGCGCCGTGCCCGGCGTCATGATGTCGGCCAGCGCCCAACCCGGCAGACCGCGCCGCCAGACGAACCACGCGAAGGCCGCGATCCCGCCGAAGGCCGCGCCGTAAATGACCAGACCCCCTTCCCACACACGGGCGATGCGGCCAAGCGTTTCGAGGTTGAAGCCCTGCCAGTAGTCGCGCCAGTACTCGCCGACATACAGCACGCGTCCGCCGACGATCCCGCCCACGAACATCCAGAACGCCACGGAGACGATCACGTCGGGGTCGATGCCCATGCGCCAGCCGCGCCAAGCCGACAGCGCGGTCCCGGCAATGACCGCCAGCACGAGCATCGTGCCATAGCCCTGGATCGGGACGCCACGCTCATCGCCAATCGTGGGCAAGACGAAGGCCACGATCACCGCGGCGATCAACAGCACGTTGAGCGAACTACGAACATCCGGCCCCCAGCCGTGGCGGCGAAACTGCAGTGCCAGCACGATCGCGCCGCCGACGAGCCAAACCGCCAGCAACAGGCCGAAGCCAAACAGGGGAACTCCCCACACGGTGCGCGGAATATAGAACAACGTCTGCAGCATGTAGTAATTGTCTGTAGTTCAGTTTGGTGCGTCGATGCCAATCACGCGGCATCGCGGCGCCCCGCGTTCAGCGTCACCCGCCTGTCCCCTCCGCCCTCGATTGGTCTCCTTGCCCGAAGGGCCGGAAGCTTCATGAACCGACAGTTCAGGGAAGTCAGTCGCAGGCCACGTTGTGGGAACCACGAATTCGATGAACCGAGCCAGACAGCGACGAACTGGGGGTTGCTCCGATGTCACGGGGATCCCCCAGAATAAGATTGTCCGGGAATTTGCGTCCGGGTGCGTCCGGGTGTGTTGCTATTTGACCGTAAATCAAATAGAGGGCACAACTTGGGGCGGGTGTAACACCGCACATTTTGCGTCCGGGCGATCGTCCGGTTTGCGTCCGGGTATTTTGGTATTGAACCCGAACTCGAATAGAGGGCACAACTTGGGGCGAATGCAACACCGCGCATTTTGCGTCCGGGCGGTAGGGCCTAGCTCCTCCCTCTGGTCTCTCGACTCTGGCCTCTTGCCTATCCCTCAGTTTTGCGTCCTAAGCCGGGGCTCGGTTCAAGCGACCCTCGCGCCAAGGCGCCAAGGATTCACTTCTTATCCGCTGGTCTCGCAGAGGACGCAGATTGCGGAGAGGCTTCGGTTGCGCGGCCTTGATATGCAACCAAATGGTTCCATAATAGGTCATGCCAGCCAACGTAGACAACCTGTTCAAGGCACTTGCCGATCCCGGCCGCCGGCTGCTGCTGGACCGACTGTACGCGGACAACGGGCAGACATTGGGTCAGCTCTGCGAGCACCTCGACATGACACGCCAGGCCGTGACCAAACACCTCAAGTTGCTCGAGAAGGCAAACCTCGTCGTCACGCTTTGGCGCGGCCGCGAAAAGCTGCACTACCTTAACCCGGTTCCGATCCACGACATCGCCGAGCGATGGATCGGCAAGTTCGAGCGCCGCCGCCTGAGCGTCCTGGCCGAGCTCAAGAAACGGTTGGAAGGAGAAACCGATGGCTGAATCGCGTTTCGTGTATGTGACCTACATCCGCACGACTCCGGAAAAACTCTGGCGGGCATTGATCGACCCGGAATTCACCCGGCGCTACTGGTGCGAGACGTATCAAGTATCCGAATGGAAGCCGGGCGCCTCGTGGAAGTCGATGATTCCCGACGGCCGCGTCGCCGACGCGGGCGAGATCCTCGAGATCGAACCAAACAACAAACTGGTCCTGACCTGGCAGAATCAGTTCATTCCCGACCTGCAGGCGGAAGGCCACTCACGTCTGACCTACGAACTCGAAGTGGTCGGCGAGTCGGTCAAGTTGACCCTGACTCACGAAATCGACCGACCCAACTCGCAACTGATCGACGCCGTATCGAGCGGCTGGCCGCACCTGTTGGCGAGCCTCAAGAGCCTGCTGGAAACCGGCGAATCGCTCGTGGAGACGCGCAAGTGGCCGGAGGGAATGTGATCACAAACGTCTGAGATCACGGTAGCCGAAGGTCGATCGCATGACGACGCTGGTGCTATTGCCAGGACTCGACGGCACGGGGTCGTTGTTCGCCGATTTTGTCAGTGCGCTGGACGGCCAGATCGAGACAGTCGTCGTCGCTTATCCAGCCCGCGTAGGGTACGCACGCCGGTGCGTACCATCGATTTTGGCGTGACGCGACGGCTGATGCTTTGTCATGTCGCGAGTATTCTGATTGCCTGCTGTCCGATGCAAGTGACGGCACCAAGCTGGTACGCACGGCGTGCGTACCCTACTCACTACTCACTCACTTTGCGGCGCGACAGATGAAGAACGGCGGGCGCGTCGGTCAGGCAATCCTGTGCATGACCACTGCTGTCGATTTCTGTCAGACACGGCGTACGTGACCTACCGCTAATTCCCACAGTGAACAGAATTCACATGCGAACACCGCATCAGTACGACGCGCGCAAGCGCCTGCGGCGGACCGATCAATGAGAGCGAGTAGTCCGTGTAACCCGCCTCGCTCGGGTATGCCGCCGCGCGACGAGCGGCAAGGCAATCAACGCGAGCGATGCGAGTGCTAGGCCTCAATCAAGCGAAGGCTCGGGGTTTTGTGGCGTCCGCAGTGGGCGCGCACGGAGAAGTGCCGGTGCGGTG
>JAIESQ010000121.1 GCA_019745975.1 Pirellulales bacterium | reverse complement strand
CTACGAAGGCTTGTAGGGTGTGCGCAGCACACCAGGCTGCTGCCCTTGCGCTATGGTGCGTTTCACGCACCCTACGAAGGCTGGGCCACCCGGCGGGGGGAAGTGCACCGCGAAGTTCGCGAAGAGGGGCGTTCAGTTCGTCCACGCACTGCAGGGGTGGCACGGACTCTGTCCGTGTCGCGAAGCGACAAGAGGGATTGGTGTTGCGTTGCTGCTCGTGGGACGGCGGCTCCTCATTGGCCTCTTGTGCCTGCGGCACCCCGATGGGATCGGGGCCACCCGAGGGTCCGGGGTCGCAGACCCCGGCTACAGAAGCGGCTACAGGCTGCAGACCACCGACTGCAGGAAGATCGGCACTGCTGAGAGGCAGTCGATGCCCGCCAGCCGTGGCACCCGGCGGATGAACCACGTTGCTCGGTTGCGATTTGAGCTTACTTGTGGAACACTGGCCCGCGACATAGGCTGTTTTTCTTTGTTTCGCGTGAGGCGATCATGAGAACCAATCCAGTCAAACGGACGCTCCGTGCCGGGCGGCCATCGTTCGGAACCTGGCTCTCCTTGGGCGATCTGTATGCCACGCGCACGCTGGCGCGGGCGGGCTTCGAATGGCTGACGCTCGACCTCGAGCACTCGGCCATCGACTGGTCGCAGGCGGCCATGATCTTTGCAGCCATCGCCGACGCCGGTGGCGTGCCTTTGGCGCGCGTGCCACAGGGGTCTCACGACTACATCAAGCGCGTGCTCGACGCCGGCGCCTGGGGCATCGTCGTGCCGATGGTCAATACGGTCGAACAGGCGAAAACGACGATCGCGGCGGCCAAGTATCCGCCGGTCGGCAATCGGAGCCTGGGGGGCGGCATGCACTCGTTCAACTTCGACGCCACGCCCGAGGAGTATTTCCAGGGCGCCAACGAGGAGATTCTCGTCGTGTTGCAGACGGAGAGCCCGCAGGGGGTGGCCAATGCCGAGGAGATATACGCGCTTCCGGGGGTCGACGCCATCTTTGTCGGGCCGGTTGATCTGCGGGCGAACATGCGTCGGGCGGACGGCAGCGAGGCGACCGATGCGGAGTTCGAATATCTGCTCGAGCGCGTGATTGCCGCGGGCAAGAAGACGGGCACGCCGACCGGCATGCACTGCATGAGCCCCGAGTCGGCCTTGCAGCGCGCCGAACAAGGCATGCAGTTCATCGCGATTGGCAGCGAGCTGAAGATGATGGTCGAGCGGGCACAGACCATTCTCGAAGCGGTGCAGCCCGAGCGCCGCGCCAAAGATCTCGCGCGCTATTAGTCCGGATTATTCATGCTCCGGGTAGTGAGATCGTCGATGTGCCACTGCTTCGTAGAAGCAGTGCGTCCCCTAAGCACAGGCACTGCTTGCCGCAAGGGCAAGCAGTGGCACACGGACACGAATAATCCGTATTAGTCGGCCGACCGCAAGAGGATGATCTTCCGCTTTTCGGCGAGCGCGGTGGGCCCTAGAATGTCTCGTTCCACCATCGCGTCAGGACCGATCGCTTGCGGATTATTCAGTACCCTCATCCCACGTTGCGTCACGTTTCGAAGCCATTGCGGCGCGTCGATGCCGAGCTGCGCGGAATCGTTCAGGAGATGCTGGCGCTGATGTATGCCGCGCAGGGTATTGGGCTGGCCGCGAATCAGGTCGATTTGCCCTATCGCATGTTCGTGCTCAACGTCACCGGCGAGGCCAGCCAGTCCGAAGCCGAGATGGTGTTTCTCAATCCGGTCATCACCGCGCGCAAGGGGATGGAAGAGGCCGAGGAAGGTTGCCTCAGCCTGCCAGGCGTGTTTGGACAGGTGAAGCGCCCCGACAAAATCAGCGTCACGTTCTACGATCTGGAAGGGCAAGCCCGAGATCTGGAGCTGTCGGGCCTGGCGGCCAGGGCCGTGCAACACGAGGTGGATCATCTCGATGGCACGCTGTTCATCGATCGCCTCACGCCGACGGGTCGGCTCGAGATCAAGCAGTCGCTCGACGAGTTCGAGATTCAGTTTGCCGGACAGCGGACGCGCGGCGAATTGCCGGGCGATGCAGACATTGCCGCTCGCCTGGCCGAGCTCGAGCGCTTGCGTACTTGAGTCGGCGAAGCGGCGCGACAAGTCCGGCTTGGTGAAAAGCCTTGTGGATCGAGTTCCCCGCGCCGTCACTCCCGGAGAGTCTCGTGCGAATCATCATGCTGGGAACGGGCGGGTTCGCTGCACCGACGTTTCGGGCGCTACTCGACTCGCGTCATCAGGTGCTCGCGCTGGTCACGCAGCCAGTGCGCGAGCGCGCAACCGGCGCGATGGCGCCCATGAGGGAGATCGCTCGCGAGCGCGGCGTGCCGATCCTCGATCCTCCCGATGTTAACGATGCTGGTGCGCGGCAAGCACTCGCAGAGCTGTCGCCCGATCTGTTCGTGGTCGCCGACTACGGGCAGATTCTCTCTCCGGAAACACTGGCGATCCCGCGCCAGGGGAGTGTCAATCTGCACGGTTCGCTGCTGCCGAAGTATCGCGGCGCCGCGCCGATCAATTGGGCAATCTATCACGGCGAAACCGAAACGGGGGTGACAACGATTTGGATGACGCCGAAGGTGGATGCGGGACCTTGTCTGCGGCAAGCCAGGACTTCCATTGGCCCAGACGAAACCGCCGCCGACCTGGAGCCGCGCTTGGCCGAGATCGGCGCGCCTGCGGTGCTTGAGACCATTGAGGCCATCGAAGCTGGGGATGTGCGGCCGCTCGCGCAAGACGCGGCGCTGGCATCGCGTGCGCCGCGACTCAAGAAGCAGCACGGCGCCATCGATTGGTCGCGGCCGGCCCAGGCGATCAAGAACCAGGTGCGGGCAATGGAGCCGTGGCCGCGAACGTTCACGCATTGGCTGCGCGCCGGCCACCCTGCCGTGCGCCTGATTGTGGAGCGAGTTGAAGTGGACGAAATGGGCAACGCTGGTGAAGCTGCGCCTGGCACGGTGCTCTCGGCGGCCGGTGATACGTTGTTGGTCGCGGCCGGCCAAGGGTGCATCTCAATCTGGCGTTTGCAGCCAGCCGGCAAGCGATCGCTCGCGACCGAGGAATTCTTGCGAGGTTACCCTGTCAAGGCCGGAGATCGATTTACGGCGGAGCCTTAGCTGGCCTGGTCGTCGTTGTCGTTCGCATCATGTCTCGTCGACCGTCACCGACACGGATCGCGCACGCCAAAACAACAACGGCCCGACACCGCTTGCAGGCAGTGCCAGGCCGTCGCTGGCTATAAATTCTGTCGACGTCCTGTACGATGCGTACGCGGTGGAGCGCTCGCCTAGTACGGCCCAATCGGACGCGGACTGCGGGCAAGGAAGTCGCGTGGCCCACGCGTCGTGTAGTACGGGTAGCCGACCGCGCCGGTTGGCGGGCCCGAGTCGCCCGTGAAGGGCTGACGACCGGCACCGCGGCCGCAGCAGCCGTGGCCGCAACCGCCACAGCCGGCATGGCACGGCGCACCGCCCGTTGAGCACTCGCCGGCATAGTGCGAATCGCCATAGGCTGGACCCGATTCACTGAACGCCGGACCCGATTCGCTGTAAGACGGGCCAGAGTCGTAGGCGGGTCCGTCGTAAATCACTTCGCCGTCGTATGCCGCATGGGCATTGCGGGACGGGCGCTGCGGTCGCGAAGCCGGACCATTGTAAGACGCCCGCATGTTGGGCGAGGAGTTGACGGGACGGGCGTTACCTTCCTGATACACAGGGCCATCCTGGATCGGCCCTTCCTGATAGGTTCCCTCGGTCCAAGTGCCGTCCTGGCTGCTCCAGCCGTTGGAGTACTGGCAATCGGAGCCGCAGCACGGGAAGCACTGGTCGCAACACGGTCCGCAGCCGCCGCCGCGCCATCGCCCGCAGGGGCAATGCAACAGCTTATCGATGATGCAGCAGCCGCTGCTCGATGCGACGACGGTTGCCAAGAGCGAGGCCACCAAGAGGCGTTTCATGGTCGTAGTTCCTTCGTGCCGAATCGCGTCGCGTGGGCGTCCGACGCCCATCAGGCGTTGGATTCCGCGGTTGTTGTCGCTAGTCCTCGATCGCGTCTATGGTAAGAACGCGAGGGCACAGCCCCCCAGAGGCCGCTGCTATGGGGACTTATCGGCCCCGCAATCGCTACAGTCCAACATTTCGGCACGATTCTCACTTCCGGAATAACCGGAACGCCGACGTCGGGACGGAGCTTACAGGCAGCACTGGCGCGAAATGGCGATGGCGCGCAGCGATAGCACTCGTGCAAGCTGGCGCGCGGCGCCAGGAAGAACCTCGCGAGCGGTTCCCGGATCGACGCTCACCGCGGTCCGGCGGAGTCTTCCATGCTTTGGATGTAGCTCCGCAAGCGCTCGACTTCGTCAGTCACATGTCGCAGCCGCAACATGTTCTCGACGCGCTTCAACAGCTCGATCTTATTGATCGGCTTACTCAAAAAGTCGTCGGTGCCAGCATTCACGGCCCGCTCGATATCCCCCAGCTCGTTGAGGGCCGTGACCATCAGGATCATGATGCCCTTGGTGGCGGGTTGCTGCTTGAGCTGCTTGCAGACCTCGAACCCGCTCAGCTTGGGCATCATCACATCGAGCAAGATCAAGTCGGGGCGAAACGACGCGACCTTGTCGAGCGTATCGCGGCCATCGACGGCGACCAACACTTCGCAGTCGAGGTCGAGCAGGTAGGCTTCGAGCAGCTCGACATTGGTCGGGTTGTCGTCGGCGATCAGGATGCGGCTTTTTTGTGGTTCAGTCTCGGTCACGGGCGCCGGCTCGCGAAGGGTTGATCAGGAATGCACGGTGTGGCGAGAAGCGGTTTCAAAACTGGCGATGAACCGACGTCGGGTGCCACTGCTAGCTCGTCTAGCAGTGCTGTATCGAGCCCTGCACTGCTGGGCAAGCCAGCAGTGGCACCCAAACCAAGTTTTGAAACTGCTTCTAATAGATCGGGACCAAAGGCCCTCTTCGGTAGTGGCTCAACCAAGGCCTGGATTATAGGGCGTAGCGCCGTGGACGACTACGCGGCGACCGCCGAGCCGAGGCGATGACGCGCATACCGAAACACGGGGCGAGATCGAAGCCGGGCGGAAGCGTCACGACCGCTAGTTGATATCAGGCCGCCCGGCGACCGCGCCCCGATACCAGCGTCTCGATGTCCGACATTCTCAGTTCGCGCATCTCGAGAGCGCCTGAGCCGTCGACGGTCTCGCGGAAAACCCGCGTCGAGGTCGTTAACAGCCGCGGCACATAAAACCAGGCACGCTCCAGCGAATCGGCATCCTGGTCGGCCGAGATCACGATCAGGTCCATCGGTCCAAGTGCGTTCGCCGAGCGAGCCAGTGCCGTGAACGCGTTACCGGGCAGTAGTTGCACGGCGGCGCCAGTGGCTTTCAGTCGCCGGAAAGCCTCTTTCAGCGAGACTCCGCGGGCCACGCCGGCCGGACGCGCTTCGAAGAGATCGACGCCCACGTACCGCACGTCACGCGCATCAGCGAAATGAGCGGCCGCGGCGATCAGACGGCTCGCGCGCTGGCAGTCGCCAACCCCCAGTTCGAGCAATCGTTTGGCACCGGTCCGGCGGATGGCCTTGTAAAGCGCGCGGTCTGTCTCGGGTTTTGAGCAGTACGAGTAATAGAGATGCTTGAGCCCGGAAACGATCGACACGGATGCGCCTCTTCCTGGCAAATGGCAACGGGCTGGTCGCTACGGCCCGACACGGCAAACTGGCGAGCGGCTAGCCGCGACTCGCGGCGACCGATTCGCGACATGGCCGGCCAGTTGGGGCTGCTGGCACTGGCATGCCGCCGGTCGATCGAGCGGTGAGGTGCTTGTGTCAGCCGACGGTCGCTGCTTGCGCCTTCTGCTAGAAGTTTCGGTAATCCTGCCGAACTTAGTCGAGCAAAACCCATGCGGCGCGCCGAGGTTTGCGACTTCTTCTCCCGCGCCGCGATGACGAAACCGCACGCGGCGCGGCAGGTGGTCGCTCCTGCTAGCACCGTCGCGTCGCGGCGGCCCGCTAGCAGACGGTTCGAATCGACCTGGACGGCCGACAGGGATTTCAGTACCGTCCCGCCGCTTTCACGTCCTGGCAATCCCGCGCGGATTGGTCGGTTTTCAGGCGTCGTCCGCTCAGACGATGCTGCGGCTCGGGCGATGGGCTCGATCCTTGGAAATCGACTCTTTTCAAATCTCCCGCGGCGATCGCCTGGTAGTCCTTAATTCTCCCGTTCGAGATTCGACAAGGCATCACCAGGATGACTCCTGTGTCAGCCCCGGGTGGCACGCTTGCGCGCTTGCCACGGGGGCCGGAATTATTGCTGCCTGTTGCCGTGGTCGCCAGCATCCTGGTGATCCTGGTGCCGTTGCCCCCGGCGCTGATGGACGTCTTGCTGGCAGCCAATATCAGCATCTCGATCATCACGCTCTTGACCGTGATTTATGTGCTGACGCCGTTGGAATTCAGCATTTTTCCCACGTTACTGCTTACGCTCACGCTGGGGCGGCTGGTGCTCAACGTGGCCACCACGCGATTGGTGCTCACCCGCGCCGCTAGCGACGGACTCGACGCCGCGGGGCACGTGGTCCGCGCTTTCGGCACGTTCGTCGCGGGGGACGACCTGGTCGTCGGCATGGTCATGTTCGGCATCATCCTGGTGATTCAGTTCGTCGTGATCACCAAGGGCTCGACGCGGATTAGCGAGGTCGCGGCCCGGTTCGCTCTCGATAGCCTCCCCGGTCGGCAGATGGCAGTCGACGCCGACGTAAACGCCGGGTTAATCGACCAGCGCGAGGCACAAGCGCGTCGCGGCGAGATTTCCCGTCAGGCTGACTTTTACGGCGCGATGGATGGTGCCAGCAAGTTCATCCGGGGCGACGCGGTAGCCGGGTTGGTGATCACCGTCATCAACATCGTCGGCGGGTTTTGTATCGGCGTCTTTGAGCAGGGCCTTCCCATTGGCGAGGCTTCGTCGCTCTATACCAAACTCACGATCGGCGATGGCCTCGTCAGCCAGTTGCCGGCGCTATTGGTGTCGCTGGCAGCCGGCCTGTTGGTCACGCGCAGCTCGCACGCCACCGACTTGCCGCGCGAATTCATTCGGCAGATGCTCTATCGCCCCCAAGCGATTGCCGTAACGGGCGTCTTTCTGGCGTTGCTCGTCTTCACCGACCTACCCCGGTTGCCATTGATGGGGATCGCGGCGAGCTGCTTTGGTCTGGCCTATCTGCTCACGCGCCGGCAGGACGCCGCCGCTTTGAAGCAGGCGGCCGAGCAGGCGACGCGCCGTGACTCGGGCGACGACGTCGAGAACCAGCTCGCCGTGACCGCTATGGAGCTGGAGCTGGGAGTGGGCTTGATTCGGCTGGCCGATCCCCAGCGCGGCGGCGACCTGTTGGATCGCATCGGACGGGTTCGCCAAAGCCTGGCCGCCGATTTGGGGATCGTGCTCCCCAAGATTCGTATTCGCGATAACCTGCGTCTCGAACAGAATCGGTACTGCATCCGGCTCGCCGAAGCGCCGTTGGCCGAAGGAACGCTGCTGCCCGGTCGACTGTTGGCGATCGAAACACCGCAATCGACAGGCGCGCTGCAGGGCTTGCCGACGAATGATCCAGCCACCAATCGGCCAGCACTTTGGATTGACGAGGCCGATCGCGAGCGCGCTGCTGCTGCCGGTTACGTCGTTGTCGATCCGGCGGGCGCGCTGGCCGCGCACTTGCGGGAAGTCGTCGACCATCATGCCGACGAACTACTGACCCGCGATGCCACCAAGTACCTGGTCGCGCGATTGAAGGAGGCCTCTCCAGCGGTTGTCGAGGAACTGATCCCCGGACAGCTCAAGCTGGGGGAAGTGCAACAGGTGCTGCAACACTTGTTGCGCGAGCAAGTTCCCATCCGGCAATTGGCGACCATTCTCGAAGCGCTTGGCGATCGGGCGCCACACACGAAAGATCCCGCGGCGCTGGCCGAGTTCGTGCGGGGAAGATTGGCACGCGTCATTTCCACGCGCTATCGCGACCGGCAGGGCAAGTTGTTGGCCCTGCTTGTCGATCCGGAACTTGAAGACCAATTGCGTGGCTCCGAGGCGCCGGACGCGGAGGGCGCACACCAGCGACTTCCGCCTCGCGTCCGTGAGCGGATTTGCGGTGCAGTCAGTGAGTATCTCGAACGGTTTTTAGCGGCCAGCCGACCTCCCATTGTGCTCACAAGTTCGGACGTGCGCGCGGCCCTGCGGACGGCGACGGCGATCCGACTGCCGCGGTTGATCGTCTTGAGCTACGACGAAATCACCGCGGATACGACCGTGGAAACTCTGGGGACCGTGTCGGCGAAGGCCATTGAAGAACCAGGCGAGGCATACACGTATCAGGCCGCGTAGTCGCGGCCGGGCTTAAAGGAACTGCGCCGGCGTCCCCGGAGCACCAATCCAGCAATGAACGTCAAGACCTTTCGAGCGGCATCGATTCAAGAAGCCTTGTCGGTAGTGCGTCGGGAGCTGGGGCCCGGTGCCTCGGTGCTGCACGCCCGTGAGGTTCGCGGTGGCTGGTTGAGCTGGTTGCCTGGTTGGCGGCGCATCGAAGTCGTCGCCTCGGACGAGGTTCAAGTACCGAGTCGCTTGGAGGCGCGTGGAGCGAACCTGGTCGCGGCGCGCCACGATCGCAATGATTCGATAGCGGCTCCGGCCGGCCCTAGCCAGCGCGATGCCGCTCCGCTGCGCGCTGGCCGGGTGCAAGATCAACTCAGCGAACTTCAAGGGATGGTCGCAGCGCTTTGCCGAACGCATCGCCGCGCCGCCGTCAACGAGTTGCCGCAGGAGCTCTTTCGATCGTACGCGAGCCTGATCGACGCCGAGATTAGCGAGGAACTGGCCCGCCAATTGATCGAGTCGCTGCGATCCTCGCTCCCCGAACACGAATGGTCGGACGACGACGCGGTGCAAGCTCGCTTGACCAGACTCGTCGAACGCGAAATCGTCGTCCGCGGCCCGATTCAACCACCCGGCGGTCGTAGGCACCTGGTGGCGCTGGTCGGTCCGACGGGCGTTGGCAAGACCACGACGATCGCCAAGCTGGCGGCAAACTTTCGCTTGCGCGAGAAGCGGAGAGTGGGTCTCATCACGGTCGACACCTATCGCGTCGCCGCGGTCGAACAGTTGCGCACGTATGCCGACATTATCGATCTGCCGATGGAAGTGGTCTCCACGCCGCGCGAGATGCGCGCCGCCGTCGAACGCATGGCCGACCTCGACCTGGTGCTCTTGGATACCGCCGGACGCAGCCCGCACGACGAGGTCAAGATTCAGGAACTGCGGGCCTTGTTGCACGAAGCCCAGGCGGACGAAGTGCACCTGGTGCTCAGTTGCGTCGCCAGCGCGTCAACACTGACGCGCACGGCCGAGCGCTTCGCGGCGGCGGCGCCCACGTCGGTGCTGCTAACCAAGCTCGACGAGGCGACGGGCTACGGGCAGATGCTCGAGTTGCTGCGGGCGGCCCGGCTCCCCTTGAGTTACGTAACTCATGGACAAAATGTGCCCGACGACATTCGCGTCGCCGAGCCGCAGCGTTTGGCGCGCCTGATCATCGCCGGCTGCCTGCCCGTCGACGCCTAACTGCACTTGCCAGGGCGGGAGCCGCCAAGAAGCCGCGACGAACCGCCCGGACGTATCGTACTGCTCTCACGTCACAACCATGCACGATCAGGCCGACAAACTCCGCGAAATCGTCCATCGGCAGGGGCGCGGCTCCACGCGCCCTGCTGATTCACCGCGGTTGATCGCGGTCGCCAGTGGGTCGACCGGCGCGGGGACGACGACGATTGCCGTGAACTTGGCAGTTGGCCATGCCTTGGCTGGCCGCCGCACCGTGCTGGTCGACGTGGACCTCGAGCGTCCCGGCATCGCCGCGGGTTGCCGACTCAACACGCGCTATTCGGTAGCCGACGTGCTGGCCGGCCGGCGCACGCTGCACGAAGTGCTGGAACGTGGTCCCGGCGGCATCCAGGTGGTCACTGGTCCGAGTCATCCTCGGCCAGGTTTTCACGGCACCGAAGGCGCCTTGCGCGACTTGTTGGCCGAGTTGACGCGGCTTGGGGCGCATGCTGACATCGTCGTGCTTGATATCGGCTCTGGCATTAACCGCGCGGCGCAAGCATTCTGGCACTCCGCCGATTGGTTGCTGACCGTGAGCGCGCCCGAACAGAATTCGCTGCTCGATACCTATGCGCTCGTCAAGTTGTTTGCCGAGAGCCGTGGCGACAAACCCGTCGCCAGCTTGATTAACCGGGCTGCCACTTCGGATGCCGCGCGTGAAGCTAGCGAGCGTCTGGCACGCACTTGCCGCGGACATCTTGGCCTACGGCTGGTTTCGGTTGGCTGGTTGTCGCACGACGCTCAGTTGGCAGCGGTTCGCGGCGGCTGGCCGTTTCGTCTGGAAGCGGCCGACGGCGAAGTTGCCCGCGACATCGATCGCGTAATCGAAGGGTGGCATCTCGACCCGACCGAGGCCGCAACTCGCAGCACGGCGTCCTCGTCGGTCGAGCTGACGTGTTCGCAAGCTGGAAACGTTCCCGCACCGCATATCGACATCCTTGATTCGCTCGGCACCGTGCCACCTCCCGGCGCCAGCGTCGGCTAACGGCGCGAACAACAGCGCGTCCCGGAGAATTTTACTCAATCCGCAACGTTTGACCGACCGATAACCACGGAGCACGATCGAGCGCGCCTGAGGCCGCTCGCTAGCAACTTTTCACGCTCACAGATTCCTGCAGAACTACGCCAGCGCCGAGCAGCCAATGCACGGCGCCAGCACGATGTAAACTGACTCGGCGCTACCTGCGCCCGACGTGCCTGCAAGGCTGCGGCACGCGACGACGATCACGGAGGATCGCATGACGACGACGGTTGCGGAAGCACGCGCCACTTCGGTTGCCTCGCCGGATGAAGAGATCCTGCAAGTCTGGACGGCCTTTAAGGCTGACTCCGAAAACGAATCGCTCCGCAACCGCCTCATCGAGCGCTACCTGCCGCTGGTGAAGTACAACGGCGAGCGCATCTGGGCCCGGCTCCCTGAAGGGGTCGAGCTCGACGACCTGATCTCGGCGGGCGTCTTCGGGTTGATGGACGCCATCGACGCCTTCGACCTTTCGCGCGGGGTGAAATTCGAGACGTATTGCGTGCCGCGCATCCGGGGCGCCATGCTCGACGAATTGCGCACCATGGACTGGGTCCCTCGGCTGGTGCGCTCGAAAGCCAGCAAGCTCAACGAAGCGGTCAAGACGCTCGAAGCCCGCCTGGGGCGCGCGCCCAGCGAAGTCGAATTGGCCGAGCAACTACAGATCTCGGTGCCTGAGCTCGAAAAGATGGTGCTCGACGCCAACGCCGTCAATCTGATCAGCTTGAACAAGAAGTGGTACGAGACCGACAGCTACAAGGACGTTCGCGAGATCGACATTCTCGAGGACAAGAAGGGCGAGGATCCCACCCGTCGCATCCAAAAGAACGACTTGATGCGGCTGGTCACCAAAGGGCTCAACCGCAATGAGCGGCTGATCATCATTCTCTATTACTATGAAGAGCTGACGATGAAGGAGATCGGCGCCACGCTCGATCTCTCGGAAAGCCGCGTCAGCCAGATGCACAGCTCGATCGTGCAGCGGCTGCAGAGTCAACTGCAGCGACGCCGTCCTGAATTCGGGCTGTAGTCCTGGGGCGGAGTCATTCGCCGCCAGCGGAGTTAGTGGCGGCAATCTAATCGCGACGTGCGCGCTCGCGGGCTCCCTGTCGTGCGCGACCGGCACCCCACAGCGGTTCGGCCAACTGCGCGCTCCAGCTTTCCCACGCGGTCTGGAGTTCGCTAGCCAGTTCGGGCTTATCAGCCGACAGGTCGCGCGATTCGCCGATATCTTCGGCCAGGTTGTAGAGTCGCGCCGTTGTAACGCCAGCGGTGCCGCCATCGGCGACGCGATCGTAGCGCACAAGCTTCCAGTCGCCGCGGCGGATCGCCATCTGATCGCCCAGGCGCCAGTACAGCACCGCGTGCGGCGCGGAGTCGTTCTTGCCTGTTAGAAACGGCAACAAGTCAACGCCGTCGAGCGCCTGCTCCTGCGGAACGCTCGCGGTCAGGCCTGCGGCTGCCAGGGCCGTCGGCAGGAAATCGAGCTGAATCACCGACTTGTCGTAGACTTTGCCGGCGGGCAAGCGCCCCGGCCAGCTCACGACGAACGGCACGCGCACGCCCCCTTCGAGCGTGGTGCGCTTGGAGCCTCGTAGCGGCGCATTGCTCGAACCGTTGCGCGTGGTACCGATCATCGTCGGTCCGCCGTTGTCGCTACAGAAGAAGACAAGCGTTTGTTCAGTGAGCTTCGCGGCGTGCACGGAGTCGAGCACGCGGCCGACCGCTTCGTCCATCGCCACCAGCATGGCGGCGTAGGTGCGGCGCTGCGAGTCTTCGATCGCGGCGAAGCGCTGCAAGCGCTCATCGGTCGCGTGCATCGGCGTGTGCACGGCGTTGAACGCCACGTACAAGAAAAACGGATCGGTCTTGTGCCGCTCGACGAACGCCACGGCCTCGCGGGCGATCGCGTCGGTCAGGTACTCATGCTCGTCGACCGCTTCGGTGCCGCGCAGTATCGGCGCACCTTGAGGCGGAAAGTAACTGTGCGCGCCGCCGAGAAAACCGAAGAATTCGTCGAAACCTCGCCTTGGCGGCTGGAATTCGGGAGCGGCGCCCAGATGCCACTTGCCGACGAGCCCGGTACGGTAGCCTGCCGCGCGGAGCCGATCGGCAATCGTCACTTGCGAAAGAGGCAAACCGGCCTTCGCGTCCGCCCGTCCTTCGCCGCCGGGATTGAACTCGTGGCCGAACCGCTGTTGGTAGCGACCGGTCAAGAGCCCGGCGCGCGTCGGGCTGCAGTACGGCCCCGAGACGTAACCATTGGTGCAGCGCACGCCGCTGGCGGCGAGCTTGTCGAGGTTGGGCGTGGGGATGTCGCGGCAGCCCTGAATGCCCAAGTCGGCGTAACCCAAGTCGTCGGCCAGGATGACGACAACATTGGGCTTGCGCGCGGGCGAGCTTGCAGTGGCGGCCGGCTCCGCGCCGCGGCTCGCGGTTGCGGCGGCCACCATCCAACCCAACGCAACAGCGGATATGAAAGCGCGTGCGATCATACGGTTGATCCTCGAACTTGCCTTACGCCATGCCATGCTTCTTGAACCAGGCCAACAGCCGCTTCCAGCCGTCGTCGGCCGCTTCCTTCGTGTACGTCGGCCGATAGTCGGCATAGAAACCGTGCGGCGCCTTGGGATACAGCACGATTTCCGACGGCTTGCCGGCTGCCTGCAATGCCGCCCGCATCTTCTCCACCGTGCCGACGGGAATCCCGCTGTCGGCCTCGCCATATAAACCCAGCACCGGGGCTTTCAGGTCGCTGACGATGTCGATTGGGTTCTTCGGGCGCAACTCGTCGGTCTCGGTGATCAATCGGCCGTACCAGGCGACGCCGGCCTTGAGCTGCGGATTGTGCGCGGCGTACATCCAGACGATCCGCCCGCCCCAGCAGAAACCGGTGATACCGAGCCTGGTGGTGTCGGCCCTCCCTGTCGACTTGGCCCAGGCCGCCGCGGCATCCAGATCGCTCAGCACCTGAGCGTCGGGCACCTTGGAAACGACCTGCGAGATGACTTCGCGAATCTCCTTGATCTTCGAGACGTCTCCCTGTCGGGCGTACAACTCGGGGGCCACGGCAAAGTAGCCAAGCTTGGCGAACCGCCGGCAAATGTCCTTGATGTGCTCGTGCACGCCGAAGATCTCCTGCACGACGAGCACCGTGGGCAGGTTCTTGCCCGACTTGGGCGCGGCGCGATACGCGGGAATCTTGCCGTCGTCGACCGGAATGCTGACCTCGCCGGCTTCGAGCCCGTCGCTGTCGGTGGTGATCGTCTCGGCGGAGACGGGCTGCACGGCCAAGGCGAAACCGGCGGCCAAGGTGGTGACAACAAAATCGCGGCGATTGACATCGAGCTTGGGGAGCAGGCTCTTGAGCTCGTCGCGCATGGCGAAGTTCCTCGGCGCAGAGGTGCGGATGCTGATTCAAGCAAGACGCGGCTGGGGAGAATCCCAGGCCGCTCGCCGGCCAGCTTAACGCGGCGTCGCGCGCGAAGGGAGCGCCACGCGCAAAAAAACACGCACGGCGCGAGCAGGAACTCGGCGCCGCGCGTGTGGTGGATCGAAATCTCAAACTAGAAAGCGACCGGTGGGCCCGATCCGCCTTCTTCTTCGACTTCTCCCTGCTTGCCCTCGAGCAAGTTCTCGTTGGGGTCCATCGCCGAGTAGAAGCCGAACATCATTTCTTCCCAAGTCTGCTCGCCCCAGGTGACCGGCTTGGTGGGGTCGGGGTTGAACGAATTGTCTTCGGAATTGTCGAAGTGGGCGATGCAGTGCAACCGCCCCCCCTTGGGGATCAGCAGCGGTTCCTCGAAGTTGTACCAGAGTTGCCAGTTGAAGTCGTACTTCGGCACGTCGAGCACGATCTCACGGTGGCCGTCGGGATACTCCAGCTCAAACCGCATCGACTTACCGCGCAGATGCATGTGCGGCAGGATGCTGGTGATCAGCGTGTCGCGGCGGAACCGCTTCTTCGAGGTCACCTCGTAGTTGTCGGCGCCGGGCGGAATCCGGAACGAGAAGTTGCCCGTCATGCTGCCGATCACTTTCTTTTGCACCGTCTTGGGGTCGGCATACTTGAAGCCGATGTAGCTCAGGTCTTCCTGCGGCGTGCCGATCGGCGTGTAGTGCATCTGGAACATTAGCTTCGAGCCTGCCGGCACGTACATCGCGGTGCCGGGGTTGAAGACCCGCGGGGGCATACCGGGGGCATAGCCCAACTGCGCACCACCACCGAACCGCATGCCGCCGCCAGGTGGCATCACGAACACGATGATGTGGTGCACGACCGCGCGATTGCCTGGGCGAGCCTCGGCGGCCTCGATCCACTTGTCTTCCTTGAAGCCGGGGTCCATTTCGAACATTTCGTACGGGGCGGTCCCTTCGGCCTGCACTTGCCACGGCTTTTCGCGCATGTAGAAGACGTCGTCGGGTTGGCCGATCCGCCAGCCGGTCGTGTACTCCCTGGCCGGCGGCAGGTCGCTGGCGTCTCCTTGCGGGCAGCCGTTAGCCACCCACGTGTGCAGCAACTGCTTCTCGTCGTCGCTCATCCGACAGTCGTTCTCGAACTTGCCGTAGGCGGGGTCGGCAAACCAGGGGGGCATCCGCCCTTCGTCGACCACTTCGCAAATCATGTCGGCCCAGCCGACTACTTCGTCGTAGGTCACCAGCGGGAAGGGAGCGATTTCCCCCTCGCGATGGCACTCGACGCAGCGATTCTGCAGCACGCCGGCGATGTGCTTGGTGTACGTCACTTCGCCGTGCGGCGTGACCTTCGGCGTGCGACCGATCAGGCAGCCCGGTGGTGTCGTGGTCGCCACGCTGACGGGCTTGTCGGCCAACACTTCGTCGAGGGCCGTGGCCAGGTCGCGCCGGCCCGGCTCCTTTTTCTGGAAGCCGATGCCGAATTGGTCATCGATCCGACCGCGATAGCGAATCACCCCCTGGCCGTCGAGCAGAAACACCTCGGGCGTGCGCACGGCGGCGAAGCGATCGGCGATCGTGTTATCGGGGTCTTTAAGAATCGGGAACTCAACTTTGTAGCGCTGGGCGAACGCGCCGACTTCGGTCACCGAATCCTGCCGATTCGAGTTGATGCCGATGATCGCGGCCCGGCTGGCAAACTCTTCGGCCAGTTTCGTCAGATGCCCGGCATACAGCTTCACGAGCGGGCAGTCGTTCCCCAAGAAGGCGACGACCACGGGCTTGCCGGCGAACTCGGCGAGCCGCCGTTCGCGACCGCGGTAGTCGCGGAGGGTGAAGCCTTCGACCTTCTGGCCAATGTTCGATGGTTCCGCGGCCGGGGTGGCAGCCTGGGCCTTCGATCCGGCGGCGGCTTTCGCGGTGGCTTCGGCGGCCAGCGTGCTGGCAGAGGGGACCGCAAAGAGACCGACGCAAACGCATGCCATGCGGGCGGGTTTGCGAATCCGTTGCAAGGGGGCCCGATCCATAGGGCTAAGTCCTTATCTGGCTTGAGCTAAGGTGTGGCAGTGCGGACAGCGGGCCTGCCAGCGCGCGGCATGGCCGGGGCGGCAGCCTAGCACGCACTACTCTGTTGTAACAAACCCAGTTTCGAGGGGACACGATTTCGCGAAATCTTCGCGCCGGATCGCGGGGGCGCCGGCGAGTGCAGCCAACCAGCATAATTCGCGGGCCGACACGAAATATTTGGGAAGGGGAAAGGTTCAGTTTTCAGTTTTCGGTGTTCAGTGTTCGGTGGGCGACAGCGAGCACAAGAGCCTGCGACCGCAGCCGGGGGGCCCCAGAATAAGATTGTCCGGGAATTTGCGTCCTAACCGTCCTAAGTGGCTGTCAAAAGTAGTTAAGTCGTTTCCTGGACACGAGTTATTCTAGGACGCAAAATCAAGGACGCTTGCGTCCTAGATCGTCCTAAGCGTGGTTTTGCGTCCTAAGTGGGGGGCGGCGTAATGCCTGGTCCTCGTGGTGGCTTCGGACGGTGGCAAGGGAAGCATTCCCGGCGGCTCCGATGCTAAATTGACGACACCTCGCGTCGCCGATATCTCGCGCTTCGGCAAGCGTCAAATTCACGGAGGTCTCGCCATGCCACGACCGAAGAAGTCCACCGCCAAACCGCCGTCGCAGGTGTACCGCTTCAAGATCACGCTGCTCGACGTGACGCCGCCCATCTGGCGGCAAATCGAAGTCCCCGATGGCACACTCGACCAACTGCACGAGCACATCCAAACGGCGATGGGCTGGACCAACTCCCACTTGCACCATTTCGAGATCGAGCGCCGCCGCTACGGCGACCCCGAGCTGTTGGACGACGGCTGGGGCGATAGCGATTTCGTTGACTCAAGGGAAACTCAACTCAGCCAGCTCCTGGAGAAGAAGCGCAAGAAGTTTCGCTTTCATTACGAGTACGACTTTGGCGACGGCTGGCGGCACGAGATTGTCTACGAGGGGGTGCAGCCCGCCGAAGCCGGCGCGAAGTATCCGCGCTGTGTGGCGGGGGCCCGCGCCTGTCCGCCTGAGGACGTGGGCGGACCTTGGGGATATCCTGGCTTCCTGGCAGCGATCCGCGACCCGAAGCATGAAGACCACGAAGACCTCCTGGAATGGATCGGCGGCGCGTTTGACTCCGAGCGATTCGATCCGGACGAGGCGTCGAAGATGATGCGCGGCGGGCTGCCCAACTGGCGCCTGGGCCGCTGACTCCCGGGCGCGCTCAGGACGGCGCCGATAGGTTTGGCGATGCTGCGCGTGACGAGCGAAGCGTGGTTGGTACACCGCGAAGTCGGGAAGGTGCTGGACTAATTTACCGCGAAGTTCGCCAAGAGCGCGAAGGTTGCATCAGAGTTGCTCGCTGCCGGCATTCGCCATTCAAACGCATTCTTTGCGTTCTTCGCGGCTTGGCGGTGAGCAGAAACCACCTTGTTGGTAAAGTAATTCCATTGCTTCGCGGTGAGCCGATCAGAACAGCTCTTCGATCGCGTGCTTGCCGAAGCAAGGGTAGGGTACGCACGCCGTGCGTACCGTTTTGGGATCGGAGGCCACAGCGCATTGGCACGCACGGGGGTGCGTGCCCTACGCGACTCATTTTCGAGCCGAGTCCAGCAGATTGATGTGCTCCGGAGGTTGCCCGATGAGATTCATCGAAGCCTGTCATCCGTCGCATCCTCTTGGCCTATCCCGCCGACAGTTTCTTGGCGGGGCGGGGGCTGCCTGTTTGGCCCTGCTATCCAAGCGCGGCGTCGCCGCCGAGGCAGCAGCGCTCGCGCCGCCGAGGTTTCTATTGCAATGGGGGCGGCCCGGCAAAGGCGAAGGAGAATTCTCCGCCTGCATCGGCATCTCGATCGGCCGTAACGACGAAGTCTACACCGCCGAGTTTCGCAACGAACGCGTGCAGCGATTCACCACCGAGGGAAAGTTCCTCAGCTCGTTTGGCGTGCGGCCGCACGCCGGCGGGCTGGCCGTGGACGACGAGGGAGTCGTCTACGTCGCGCACTGGAACAGCAACAAGGTGGCGGCCTACTCGCCCGAGGGAAAACTCCTCCGCGAGTGGGGAAAGATGGGAACGGCGGACGGCGAGTTCCGGCTGCCTGGTTCGATCGCGCTGGGGCCCGACGGCCTGCTGTACGTGCCCGATCAGGGGAACAGCCGCGTGCAGGTGTTCACGCGCGCGGGCGAGTTCGTCCGCAAATGGGGACAGCTTGGCAGCGAGCCGGGACAGTTCGGCGGTGGCCAAGGGGCCGGGGGCCGTTTCGCCGGGCCGCAGTTCGTGGCCTTCGACCGCGCCGGCAACGTCTACACGACCGACGCAGCGCTCGATCGCGTGCAGAAGTTCACTGCCCAGGGGGAGCTGCTGGCGTATTGGGGGAACGAGAGCGCCGAGCCTGGCGGTTTTGGCCCGCCGCCGAAGAACAAGGACGGCTCGCCCGGCATGGGAGGGCCGATTTCGATCTGCCTCGACGAGCAGGATCGGGTGTGGGTGAGCGCGACTAACAATCGCGCGCAGCAGTTTTCCAACGACGGAAAATACCTGCGCGGCGTGGGGGGCGAAGGCGCCGCGCCGGGCCAGTTTCATCTGCCGCACGGGATCGCGCTCGACAGCCGGGGTTGCTTGTATGTCTCGGACACGATGAACGCCCGGATACAGAAGTTCGCGGTGGAGTGAGGGGAAGCTCGTCGAAGTGACGCATGTGCGAAGTCGTGAAGCGCGACGATCGTTATGGAAGCGGTGCACTTGAGCGCTATCTGCGCCGATCTTCGCTGCGCCTGCCGCACGAAACGTCGAGACAACCTGCACCGACCCTCGCTGCGCTTCGGGCTAGTGTGGCGCGGTTGCCCGTGAAGACGCGGCCCCGCATGGCACCATCACACCAGCGCGCAGCGCAGCAAGGGTTCTTGGACCAGCCGTGAATGAGGGCACGACGTCGAACGACCCTCGCTGCGCTTCGGGCTAGTGTGGCGAACCGGCATGGGGTGCGTTCTCTACACTTCGTGTGATGCACAGGAGTGCATGACCCACCAACCGAGTATTCGTCCCGCAGTCAAATCTGCCCCGGCCCGATTCCTTCGTCGGCTCAGGCGCCACAGCCGTCGCTTGTAGGGTGTGCGAAGCACACCAGGTTTTCGAGCAGTTCGCGCGTAGACGCGTAGCGATGCAAGGAGGGATGGTGCGTTTCACGCACCCTACAAATCTTGACGCAGCGAGGAATTAGTTAGTCCGCCGGCCATTGCATTCGGTCGACGAGAGCGTCAAGCTAGCGAGCGATCACGTCTGACAAGGCGATTCGCCACAGCGTCGTTCACACGGTTCGGTCGACACGAGCTTCGCGCCAGCGCTGGGGCGCACGAGATTCAAGCAGCGGGGAGAGCACGATGCGTTGGGAGGGTGGCCGACGAAGCGAGAATCTCGAAGACCGCCGCGGCATGCGGCGCCCCGGCGTGGCCATCGGAGGCATCGGGGTGTTGCTCGTGTTGGTGTTGGGCCTGGTGTTCGGCGTCGATCCGCAGCAGTTGTTGCAGATCGCCGCGGGGCCCGGCGGCGGAGCCGGCGCAGGCGGGCAAGCGGTCGAGCGCGAGCTCACGCCCGAGGAGATTCGCAGCCGCGATTTCGCCTCGACCATTCTGGCGTTCACCGAGGACGTGTGGACCGAGCAGTTCCGCCGCGCGGGGGAGCGCTACGTTCCGCCCAAGATGGTGCTGTTCGCCGAGGCCGTGGAGACGGGGTGCGGCACGGCGCCGTCGGCGGTCGGCCCCTTCTATTGCCCGGTCGATCGCACGGTCTATCTCGATCCGACTTTCTTCGTGGAGCTGGAGCGCGGTTTGGGGGGCTCGCGCGGCGAGTTCTCGCAGGCTTACGTGATCGCGCATGAGATCGGGCACCACGTGCAGAACCTGCTGGGGTATACGCGGCTGGTCGACGAGAAGCGGCGCACTTTGCCGCCCGAGGAGTTCAATCGCTGGTCGGTGCGGCTGGAGCTGCAGGCCGACTACCTGGCGGGGGTCTGGGCGCACTACGGTCAGGAGAGGTTTGCGTTCATCGAACCGGGGGATGTCGAGTCGGCGATCAAGTCGGCGCGGGCGATCGGCGACGATCGCATTCAGAAGAATTCGCGCGGCTTCACGTCGCCGGAAAGCTACACGCACGGCACCTCGGAACAGCGGACGCGCTGGTTTCTCGAGGGCTTGAAAACCGGCGAACTCTCGACCCTGAAACAGTTGTTCGAGCTGCCGTACGAAGAACTGTGAGCGGTTACTTGCCGCGGCAGTAGCTGAGCGTCAAGAGCACGTAGCCGGTTACCAGGTTGGCGTCCCCTTCCATCCAGCGATCGGAGCCGTTGACCCACGAGCCGTTGGGTTGCTGACGGCGGGCAAGCTCGGTCACGAGCTCGGCGCGCCAATCGTGCTCGGCGCCGTCGGCATCTTTGATCTTGGCGGCCCCCAGCGCGTCGAGCGCCTTGGCGAAGGTGTGGTAGTAGTAGTACAGGCCGGCTTCGCCCATGCCGGGATTGCTCTTGAGATCGTAGTGCTTCGAGCACCACTCGAAGGCGGCCTTGACACGAGGGTCGTCGGGGCCGAGCCCGGCGAAGATCATGCTCTTCAGGCCCGAGTAGGTCATCGAGCCGTAGCTGCGCAGCCCTCCTTCGGGTGTTTCGCCGGCCATGCTAGCGCCGCCGGCGGCGATCGTGTAGTAGAAGCCGCCATCGGGATTCTTAGCGGCGAACTTCGTGGTGTTGTGCTCGCTCTCGAGATTCTGGCAGCGCGACACGAAGATCAGGGCTTTTTGAATCGCCGGATCGTCGGGGCTGTTGCCGGCGGCTCGCAAGGCGTCGAGCAGAAAGCTGGTGTTCGACAGATCGGGGCGTTTTTTGCTCCCGTAGCCTGCGCCGCCGTAGTTTTCGTGCGAGCGCTCGATGCTCTCGTCTTCGTCCCATTGCAGGCCCTTGACATAGCGATCGGCGGCGGCCAAGAGCTTGTCGAAACGCCCGTCGGCGTTGGCGGCGGCGAACGCGACCATGGCGATGCAGGTTTCGTAGTTCTTGTGCGTGCTGTCGGGCTTGTAGATGCCGCCATCGGGATGCACGAAGGTCTGCAGATACTTCAAGCTGCGGGCGACGAGCGGATCGTCGGCGGTGCGGCCCGACTTGAGGATGCCGGCGGTGACCAGCGCCGTGACGGCCGGGCCGGCTTGCGGGCTGAAGGCCCCCTCGGGCGTTTGCGCCGTGGCGAGAAACTCGATCGCGCGGGTGGTCAGCGGGCTCGTCGCGGCGGGGTCGAGGGCGCTCGAGTCGTCGGCAGCCGGGGCATGCCGGGTGGCGAACACAGCGAGCACGAACATCAAAGGAGCGCCGAGACAGTTCAGCGAATGGCGGGCGGGATTCGAGCTCACGAGCATGGCAGGCTCTCCAACTGTTCGCGGCGGACGGCGGGATGGGGGCGAATCGATAAAGTGCGACCGCCGGCAATCGATTCTACCGGCGACGCACCAACTTTGAATCGTAGCAAATTCCGGGGCGAGAAATTTCGGCAATTCCCCGGAGAAATTTCGTTGGTACTGCGCCAGGCGACAGGTTGGCTGGCGAAAAAATCGTCGCGCACGGCGATTTGATCACCACATTCAGCGCGACCAGAACGCCAGCGTAGCCAGCGCGGCCAGCCAGGCGAGCAACAAGCCGATCGACATGATCAAGAACCACGGATGGCAGCGAATCGGGTCGCTGTGACCGTCGCGGCGCTGCCACCAGGGGCGACGGGAAGCCTCGTCGGGCTGGCGGCGCGGCGGCGCGGCCGAGCGATCGCGGCCAGCAGGGGGGCTCTTGGGCATCCGTTGCGCCTTATTTGCCCGGCAGCGAAATCTTGAAGCTGCCCGACAATCCTTCGTCGAAATCGAACACGTCGTCGAAATCCTCGCGGCGATCCTCGTCGGTCTTGCGCATTTGTTCGATGCCGATCAGGTTGAAGACGATTTCGCCGAAGTCGCCCGTGCGCTGCACGCCCCAACTGTTGAGCACGCATTTGGCCAGCAGACCATATTGTTCGAGCGCGTAGACGCGGATCGCTTCGCACAGTTCCTGCCCGGTGACGTGCCTCTCGACGGGTGGTTCTTCGCTGGATTTGGATTTGCGAGCACGACCCTCTGGAGCCGGGCTTCCGGGCTCGCGCTGGCCTTCGCGCGTGGGACGGGGCGTGCCCAGGCCGAGCACCTTCTGCGCATAGTCGAGCGCCTCGCCAACGAAGACATAGGCTTCGAGCTTATAGCGCTTGTCGCTGGTCAAGAGTTCGGCGAAGCGGCGGGCAGGATCGCTACTCACGAGGCAATCACCGTCAGAATCTCGTTGGCATCGATGAGCACGCGGCGATGGTCTTCCATTTCGACCAGCAGTTGCTGAGCGAGAATCTCCTGGGCGAGCACGCGGGCGCGGCCCCGGCCCGTGACGACGTGCTGCCCGACCGCCGGCAACACGCGTTGCAGCTCTTCGTAGACATCGTACTCGTAGCGGAGGCAGCACTTCAGGCGGCCGCAGCGTCCCGAGATTTTGGTGGGATCGAGGGTGGCCTTCTGCAGCTTGGCCATCTTCATCGAGACGGGCGGCATGGCGGTCAGGTGCGTGTTGCAGCAGACCGGTTTGCCACAGTCGCCGTAGTCGGCCAGCAGCTTGGCTTCGTCGCGGACGCCGATCTGCCGCATTTCGATGCGCGTCTGGAATTCGGCGGCCAGGGCTTTTACCAAGTCGCGAAAGTCGACGCGGTTCTCCGACAAGTAGTAGAAGACGACGCGCTCGCCACCAAAGATGTGCTCGACGTCGACCAGCTTCATCGGCAGGTCGTGCTCGGCGATCAGCCGGCGGCACGTCTCGAACTCGCGCCGCTCCTGAGCGTGCAGCCTTGAGAGCTCGTGCTCGTCTTCGGAGGTCATCGCGCGCAGAATCTGGCCGCGGCCGGGCTGGTCGAGCTGGGCAGACGCCTGTTCGGTCGCTTCACACAGCACCTCGCCCACCTCGAGGCCGCGCTCGGTGCGGGCGACGATTCGCGCGCCGCGCGCATAGAGCGTCGAGCCGGGACTAGTGAGTAGTCCCAGCGATCGCGCTGCTCCGGTGCGAACGACGTACTTGGGCATGTGCGGGAAATGCGCGGTTACACGGCCGGGACGTTCCGGCCATCGGGGGGGTCGCTCGGCGTGCGCCGGCCGGTGCTATTTCACGGGTGGGCGGCTCGCCAGTATAGCTGGGGCAGGCAACACGGCCCAGTTTAGCAGCTCGCTGCTATGCTTCCCAGGATTTCAGCTTTTCGACCAGGTGGATCACGTCCTGCCGGCGCTTTTCGAAGACCGCGAAAAGCACGATGATCGCGATGCCGACAACGATTCCGCTGGCGTACCAGATCCACGTTTGATCGAGATCGACGGCGGCGTGCCAGATCACCGTGGTGATCGCCAGCACGAGGAACGACGTGCCCAGGAACAAGAATGCCCTCACTCGCATCAGAATACCGGCGAAGATGCCCACCAGCGCCAGCGCGCCGAGCACCAGCGGCAGCCACGGGGCCTGGGCGACGCCGTTGAGGAAGATGTCGGCGGTGCTGGAGATGTAGATGGTCATCGAGGTCAGGTAGCGGACCGTGGTCATCTGCGATTCGCTGAGGCGCTGCCGGTTCAGGTAGGCGGCCGCGAGCACGCAGAGCGCCGGCGGAATCAACCAGAGCTGCGGATGGTCGAAGAGCCCCAGCCCGTCGAGCTGGTGCAAGTAGTGCCAGAGCCCGCCGTTGGCCGCCAGCGCCGCCAGCACGCCGAAACCGAACGAGCGCCGCGTGACGGCCAGCGCCGCGTACAACCCGCCGACGACCAACAATAGCAGCGAGTAGTTGGTCTGGCTGCCAACGAACCAGAAGCCGATGACGGGCAACAGTGGCAGCAGCACGCCGGTCCGTTCCAACGGCTCGGCGAGGATCCGTTGCCGGCGGCGGCCGAACCATTCGGCCAGCCCCACGCCGAGGTAGGCAATCGCCATCACCACCAGCGGCCAGTAAGCGAGGAAGAACCCGCGGAACAGCCAGGGCATGGTGATGCGAATGTGCAGGAACAAGAGCGCGAGGATCGCCTCGGTGGCGTAGACGTAGGCCATGCGTCCCCGTTCGGAGAGATTCAACGGGTCGCGGCCCGGCAACAGAGCGGCTGCCAACGAAGCGGCGAACAGCGCACCCAGCGCCAGCCCGGATTATTCATGAGTTGATTGGGGAGCGGGGTAGTGTGGGCGGCGAAGGTGTTGGGGGCGTGGTCGTACGCC
>JAIESQ010000033.1 GCA_019745975.1 Pirellulales bacterium | reverse complement strand
CACAATGTGTAGGTTGTGCGCAGCACTCCTGAGCAACCAATTGGGACTTTAGCACCGGTGCGTTTCACGCACCCTACCACTAACCCTAACCCCTAACCTCAAACTCCTACAATGAAGCCTTCGATCACCGCACTTTTCCTCATCGCACTCACGTCGTTGCCCGCCGCCAGCCGCGCGCAGCTCCCTTCGATCCAGGAGCTCGACGAGCGGCTCCGCGCGGTCGAGCAGCAGCTTGGCATCGGCGGCCAGAAGCCGGTGCCGACGATTGGCGTCGCCAACAAGCAGTGGCAACTCACGCTGGCCGACGAGTTTTCGGCCGCCGCGCTCGACGGTGCCAAGTGGAGCCCGAAATACTTCTGGACCCCCACGGTCATCAATGGCGAGTTGCAAGATTACTTCCCCGATCAGCTCAAGCTCGCCGACGGGATGCTCAAGATTCGCTGCGATGCCCCCCAGCGCGACGGCGGTCGTTACCGCAGCGGCGTGATCTCGAGCTTTGGCAAGTTCTCGCAAGCTTACGGGTTCTTCGAGGTCCGCTTGAAGTGGCCCGCCGGTCCCGGCACCTGGCCGACGGTCTGGCTCTACCCCGAAGACCGCAAGTGGCCGCCGGAGATCGAGATCTTCGAGGCCAACGGCTACAAGCCGCGGCTCACCTGGCCCAACTATCACTGGACCGTCGGCGGCAAGCAGCAGGCCGACCCAACGTACTTCGATGCCGGAGTCGATCTCACCGCCGATTTCCACGTCTACAGCGTGCTCTGGCAGCCAGGCCTGCTCGTCTGGTACCTCGATGGCCGCGAGATCAAGCGCTTAACGGGCGAACACGTCGCCAGCAAGCCGATGCACATCAACCTCAATCTGGCCGTCGCGCCGCCGGGCAACGCCGGCATGCCCACGCCCGACGGCACCACGAAGTTCCCCTGCGAACTGGAGATCGACTACGTCCGCGTCTGGAAATGAGCGAGGACAGGTGTGTCGTCGCGCGAGCTAGCGCGCGGAGCAAGCTCCGCGGCTAACAAACTGAACACGCAACACTAGCCCCTAAGCCCTAACCCCTATTCCCTGCCCCCCACCGAGACCCTCCCATGCCACGCCGACCCATCGTTCTACTCACTCTCTTACTTGCCCCGCCGTCGTTGTGCGGCGCGACCGATTTGTTCGTGAAGCGCGACGGCTGCTTCCACCGCGTGAAGAGTTCCAAGGTCGCTGTCGCGCCCACCTATTCGGCCGGTCAGGCGATCGCCACGCTGGCCGGCAAGAAGGCCGAATGGGCCTTCATCACCGAGAGCATCGCCCAGCTCTTCGGCGGGTCGCTCTCCACGAGTGGCTATTCCAGCGACGTTTCGCTGCAGCGCGGCAACACGGTGTATGGTCACGCTCAGCAAGGCTACTCGCTGCAGTCGTTCGCCACGGTGACGCCACAGCCCTTGGATGTCGAAGCCCTCATGGAACGGGCCACGCGCTTGGCCACGCAAGCGCAGCAGCATGGTGCCCAGGCGACGGCGCAAGCGCAAGGATTGCTCGGTCAGGCGCAAGCCGGCCAGCAAGCGATCGCGCAAACCTTTGCCCAAGCGGCCCGCGAGCTGGCGGTGCTCGAAGCCTTGCAGCCGATCGCGCCACAGGAAGTGAAGACCGAAGTGACCACGACGGCGACCCTTCGACAAGCTCAGGGTGATGCCGCTGGCGCGCAGCTTGGCGCGGCCACCGCGCAGGTACTCCCCGACTGGCAGCCGCGCTTTGCCGCGGTCGTCGCGACTCGCTGCGCTACTTGCCACGACGCCGAAAGTCCGGCTGGCGGCCTGAACCTGGCCGGCGATGTCGCCGCGCTCGACCGCGATCGACGGCTGGCGATGCTCGCACGCGTCACCACGACCGACGCGAGCAAGCGCATGCCCAAGGAGGCTGATCCTTTGGCCGACGCTGACGTGCTGTTGTTCGTCAAAGCCTTCGCGGCCAAGTGATTGAGCACGCACAGTGGTTGCATTCTCGTAGGGTGTGCGCTGTACACCACGGGATTCCTTGAGAACTTTAGAGCTGGTGCGTTTCACGCACCCTACAACTAACGAACCGAACACTGAGCACTGAAAACTGAAAACCACTAACTACCCCCCGGAGTTCCCCATGCGCAATCTCCTCCGCCCTCTGTCGCTCGTTGTCTTGTCCCTTGGCATCTCCGCGTCCGCCGGCGCGTGCGATCTCCCGGTGTTCGGCGTACTGGCACCGTCGCCGGCAGTCGTGGTGCGCGGCCCGCTCGTTGCCGCGCCAGTCGTTGCCGCACGGCCCGCGATCATCGTCGCGCGGCCGCCGATTGTGGCTGCGCGACCTCTGGTCGTACGTCGGCCGCTCATCGCGGCGCCATTCGTCGTGCGCCGGCCCGTCGTCGTCGCGCGCCCGCTGATCGCCCCGCGCCGCGCCCTGTTCGTGCGCCCCTTGATCGTGCTTCCCTAAGATTTGTAGGGTGTGCGCAGCACACCACCGACTATTGGCGGCCCCAGAACTGGTGCGTTTCACGCACCCTACAAATCATAAACCCGTGACGACAGCCGCCCGCGCCGGGGACTGTCCCATTTTTCGGTGTTCGGCGAAGCAATCACCAACGACGACGCCCGAAAACATGGGACTGTCCCCCTCGGCCATCGAAGTCCACGTCGCACGAGAGCGCGGGCTGAGCTCGCCGAAGCCCGCGGCTAACAAACTGAACACTGAACACTGAACACTGAACACTGAACACTGAACACTAACCACGCCCCATGCTTCGCAACCGCGTTGTCGATTTCCGCCGCGTCCGCGCCGACAAGTTGCGCCCCAATCCGCGCAATTGGCGCTCGCACCCGCCCGCTCAGGTCCGCGCACTGCGCGCCGCCTTGGACGAAATCGGCTTCGTCGGCGCGCTGGTCGCGCGGCCGCTCGACGATGGCACGCTCGAGCTGGTCGATGGGCATTTGCGCGCCGAGACCCTGCCCGATGAAGAGCTGCCGGTGCTCGTCGTCGATCTGTCGCCCGCGGAAGCCGACAAGCTCCTGGCCCTCTACGATCCGCTGGCCGCCATGGCGCAGACCAATGCCGAGCGGCTCGCCAAACTCATGGCCGACATCCAGTTGCGGCACGAATCTTTGCGCCAGGTCGTCGACGATCTTGTCGCCCGTCGGGCAAGCACCTCGCTCGACGACCTGCTCTGCCGCGCGCCGCGCCTCGCGCCGCCGACAGCAGCCGATCACGACGCCGACGAGGCCGATAGCGATTCCACCACCGACATGGAACCGTCAGCAACTGCCATCGCAAACCCGCGCGCAAAAACATTCCGCGCGACCTACCAGATCGTCGTCGCTTGCACGTCCGAGTCGCAGCAACGCGAGCTTTACGAACGCTTGACTTCGGAGGGGCACAAATGCCGCGTCTTGACTTTGTCGTGAGCTGCCCGGTGGGGCCGTCGTTCGCGGTGGCTCAGGTCGCCGGCATGTTCGACGTGCCGCTCGCCGAGCGGTTGACCGAGCGATTCGCGCTCGACGTGCCCGACTGGCTAGTGCCGGCCGCTGGCGAGCCCGCGTGGCGGATCGGCCTGGTGGTTGGCCCCTCGGCCAGCGGCAAGACGACGATCGCCCGCAGGCTCTTCGGCGCGGCGCTCGTCGAACCCGCGCCTTGGCCCGCCGATCGCGCGGTGATCGACGCCTTCGCGCATTTGCCCACCCAGCGCGCGACGGGGCTCTTAACTTCGGTCGGGCTTGGCTCGGCCCCCGCCTGGATCAAGCCGTATCACGTCCTCAGCGGCGGCGAACGCTTTCGCTGCGACCTGGCCCGCGCTCTGGCCGAACATTGCGACGATCCGCACGCGATCGTCGTCTGCGACGAGTTCACGAGCGTCGTCGATCGCCGTGCTGCGCAGTTGGCTTCGGCGGCGCTGGCCCGCGCGCTGCGTCGCGAGCAGATTCGTTGCCGCCTGGTGGCCGTGACCAGTCACGACGACGTCGCCCCCTGGCTGGCCCCCGACTGGGTGCTCGACACGCGCACCCGGCAATTCTCGCGAGGCTTGCTTCAGCGACCGCCAATGCAGCTCGAACTTTACGGCTGCGCTCGGCGTGCGTGGCGCTTGTTTGCGCCGCATCACTATCTGAGCGGGCAGTTGAGTGCCGCCGCCCGCGCCTTCGTGGCTTTGTGCGCTGGCCAGCCGCCCGCGGTGAGCGAAGTCGAACCCGCCGCCTTCTGCGCCACCGTGTCGCAGATCGGGCGGCGCGGGCGTCGCCGCATCTCGCGGTTGGTCGTGCTTCCCGATTATCAAGGACTGGGGATCGGCGCGGCCGTGGCCGAAGCGGTCGGCGATTGGCACCTCCAGCGTGGCGAGCGGCTGAGCGTCACGGCGTCGCATCGCGCTCTCGTGGCGCATTGCCGGCGATCGCCGCGCTGGCGCTTCGTGGCGCAGCGCTCGGCGGGCAAGCCGCGCGCCGCCCCGGCCGCCAACTATCGCGACGCCGCCGGCCGCGCCGTCGCCTCGTTCGAGTACCTGGGTCCGCAGCCGCCGAAGGAGACAAGCTGATGAGTCCCCTCGATGCTGGCCAGCGCAGCGAGATTCTCGGTCTGATCTCGCTGGGCTGCTCGCAAGTCGTCGCAGCCCGCGTCGCCAATTGTTCGTTGGCCGACGTGCAACAGGCGTTCGAGCAGGACCCCGATCTGTTCAAGGAGCTCGCCGCGGCCGCCAGCGAGCTCGAAACCCGCGCCCTCAAAGCGATCGAAGACGCGTGGGGCAAGAATTGGCGGGCGGCCTGCTGGCTGCTCGAGCGGCGCTTTCCCGAGCGGTACGCGCGCCGCCCACCCGACACGATCCCCGTCGAAGAGGCGCGGAAATTCCTGACCGACGTATCCGCGCTTGTCGAAGAGCATCTTCCCGACGACCCCGCACGCGAACAACTGCTCACGGCGCTAGCCGAACGAGGACGGGAACTGCACCTCCCGGAACGGCGGCGCAAGCCGTGAGTTTGTTCTGGCCGCCGCACTCCGACCGGGCGGTCGACCTCGACGACCTCGAGCGTTGCTACCCCACCTGGGGCGCGTTCGTCAAGGCGACCGTCGCGCGGTTGGCGCGCCGCCGCGCCGAGCACGACGAAGTCGGCGACCTCTTGGCCTGGGGGCACCGCTATTTGCCGCATCATTTTCAACTGCCGCCGTCGAGTCTGCACTTGTGGCTGGCCGGCGAGCTGGAGCGGCGGCTCTTCGACCGCGGCTGGAAGCTCAATGTCATCGGGCCGCGCGGCGCCGCCAAGTCGACGCTTGCTTCGCTGGCTTACCCGCTCCGCATGGCCCTCGAAGGGCGCGAGTCGTACATCTGGATCGTCTCCGACACGCGGCAACAAGCACACCTGCACCTCGAAAATGTCAAAGCCGAGCTCGTCGACAATCGCCGCCTCGCCGCCGCCTATCCCCAGGCGGCCGGACGTGGCTCGATGTGGCGCGCGGGCGCCGTGCGCTTGCCCAACGGTGTGGCGATCGAAGCCTTCGGCACGGGCCAGCGGCTGCGCGGCCGCCGTTATCGCGATACTCGCCCGTCGCTGATCGTCTGCGACGATCTGCAAGGCGATCGGCACATCGAATCGGCTCACGCCCGCGAACTGGCGCGGCGCTGGTTTCACGGCGCGCTAGTGCCGGCGGGCGGGCAGCGCACCAACTTCCTGCACCTGGCCACGGCCCTGCATCCCGAGGCCCTGGCGCTCGACCTGCTGAAAAACCCTGGCTGGACGTCGCAAGTGTTTCGCGCCATCGAGCATTGGCCCGACGAGCTCGCGCTCTGGGAACAGTGGGAGCAGATCTACACCAACTGCGAACTGGCCGATCCGCGCGCCGCCGCCCGTGCGTTTTATCTCGATCATCAAGCCCGGTTGCACGCCGGCAGCCTGTTGCTGTGGCCCGAGCAGGAGGACCTCTACGCGCTGATGGCGCAGCGTGCCGAGTCGGGCCGCGCCCCCTTCGAGCGCGAGAAGCAGAGCAATCCCTGGCCCGCCGAGCGCGCCGAATGGCCCGCCGAGTACTTCAGCGACGCGATCTGGTTCGATCGCTGGCCGTTCGCGCCGTTGGTGCGCGCGCTGGCGATCGACCCCAGCCAGGGGCGCGACGCCCATCGCGGAGACTACGCCGCGCTAGTCTTCATCGCGCTCGATCCGTCGGGCGTGTACTTCGTCGAAGCCGAGCTGCGGCGTTTCCCCATCGTCGAGCTGGTCGCGACCGCGGCCGAGCTCTATCAGCATCATCAGCCCGACGTGTTGGGGATCGAAGCCAACCAGTTTCAAGAGTTGATCGGCGACTTGCTCATCGGCGAATTGCGTCGCCGCGGACTGGCCCACGTGCAGCCGATGCTGGTGCACAACAACCTCAACAAGCGGGTTCGCATCCGCCGCCTGGGCCCGCTCTTGGCGGCCAGGCGGTTGCGCTTTAAGAGCAATTCGCCGGCGACGCGGCTGTTGGTCGATCAAATGCGGCAGTTCCCGGTCGGCGACCACGACGACGGCCCCGACGCGTTGGAGATGGCGATTCGCCTGGCGGCGACGCTGCTGCGCGGCCGCGCGACCGACGACGGCCTCGGCGACCGCTTGCCAATAGATATCCGTTAACCGCACTGACTCAGGGAACTATCCCATTTCGTCACAGGGTTATCAGTGTGCCACTGCTTGGGAGTCGGCGATGTCGCATAGTTGTGCGCTTGCGGTGTCCGCCGACGAACAAGCAGTGCCGAGTCGCACGCGACAACTCCGCACTGCTTGTCGTGCGAAGCCTCGCGAGCCTCAAGTTCGATCGACCGGCAAGCAGTGGCACACGCCCCGCGCGAAATCTGCCTCAAACGGCGCACTGAAAACTAACCACCCAACCCTACTGGATCGCATCTATGACCACCCACACCCACGACACTTCCACCGTCGCTTGCCAACAACTCGAACACCGCCTGCTCGAAGCCTGGCTTGAACTGGGCAACCAATTCGTCGATCCGCGCGAGCCGTTGTTCGACGGCGACGGCGCCTGGCTGCCGCTGGGCGCTGGCCAGCACGGCGCGGCCTCGCCCGCTTGGACCGAGCAAAGCCTGCAACGGTTGCGCGACGAATGCCGCGCGCTGGCCGCCCACAATGAGTTCGCCATCAACGGCCACGAGAATCGCATCAGCTACATCGTTGGCGCCGGGCATACCTATCGCGCCACCGTGCGCAAAGGGCGCACGGCCCCCGCCGACCTGCCGGCCGCCGTGCAAACGCTTCTCGACGACTTCATCTTCGACAATCGCTGGCACGCCCGGCAGCAGGAGGCGGTCCGCCGCCGCGACCGCGATGGCGAGGCGCTGCTGCGCTTGTTCACCGCTTCCGATGGCGCGACGCGCGTCCGCTTCGTCGAGCCCGATCAGCTCGCCACGCCGCCGGTCTACGCGCACGATCCGGCCGCCTCGCTCGGCGTGCTCGCTGACCGCGACGACGTTGAAACGGTCCGCGGCTATTTCATCGACGGCGAGCTGGTCGCGCCCGACGATCTGCAGCATCGCAAAGCCAACGTCGACGCCAACGTCAAACGCGGGCTGCCGCTGTTCGCCCCGGTGCGCAAGAATTTGCGACGCGCCGAAAAGCTCTTGCGCAATATGAGCGTCGTGGCCGAGATTCAGTCGGCGATCGCGCTCATTCGCCGGCACCGCGCGGCCACGCGCGCGTCGGTCGAACGCTTCGTGAGCGATACGGCCGATTTGACCGCCGCCGAGCCGGCCGCTAGCCGCACAAGCAATTTCCGCGTCTTCGGCCCCGGCACGATTCTCGACGCCCCCGGCGGCATCGAATACGACTTTCCCGCCGCCGCCCTCGACGCCGGCAAATACGTCACCGTGCTGCAAGCCGAGCTGCGGGCGATCGCCGCGCGGCTGGTCATGCCCGAGTTCATGCTCACCAGCGACGCGTCGAACGCCAATTATGCCAGCACGATGGTGGCCGAAGGCCCGGCGACGCGGATGTTCCAGCGCTTGCAGGCCGAGCAGATCGCCGACGACCTCGATCTGCTGTGGCGCGTGGTGCGCCGCGCGGCAGCCGCGGGCCGTTTGCCCGCCGACGCGCTCGACGCGATCGAGATCCAGGCGGCCGCGCCGTCGCTGGCGGTGCGCGATCCACTGGCCGAGGCGCAGGTCGCGCGCATCCAGTCGGCCAGCGGTATCCTCTCGCCACAAACGTGGTCGCAGCGCAGCGGGCTCGATTACGATCAGGAGCAGGCCAACCTGGCGGCCCACCACGGACAGCAATCGACGGGCAAGAACGAGTGATGGGTGGCCCGGCTGCTCGCAGCCGGGTGGCGCAGCCACAAGAATCTGTTCATGCCGCGCGAGTCGATTCAACTACCTAGGCTTCAGTGGGTTTCTTGTCGCTGTCGCGACCCAGCCGGCAAGCGGCTGGGCCACCCCGGGCGAATGGCGCTTACGCAGTTAGCTTGGCACGCGTTCAGAATCCCAGCCACAACAGTAACCAACAGACAAAGATGGCTACGAGAACTGACACTTGTATTGCCGGCCCAAACCGATGCCCGTAGTTGATTGTTGCCGGGCTCAGCGTGCTATTCCAAAGGCCAGGCACGACGATTCGCGAGTCGCGCTTGCTGAAGTAGGCATTGAATGGCCAGGTTCCCGACCAGTTGTCGGGATTCGCCCATTCGGCCTGGTTGATTTCGCGCTGGCTTGGCTTGTCGTCCATGCGATCAGAATAACAATGGTGTCAAGTCTCTAAGGCCCCTGGAGGTTCCCCATGGACTGGCGCGATCGAATATCCGTCGATCCACAGATTTGCCACGGTACCGCGTGCATCAAGGGAACGCGCGTCATGGTGGCGGTGATCCTCGACAATCTCGCTGCGGGGGTGAGCCATGAGGAAATCTTGCCGAGCTATCCGACGATTTCGGCTGCCGACATTCAGGCGGCGCTCGAGTACGCCGCTGACCCCCTTCACACTCACGGCTAGCTTTCGGCAGTCCCCCAACTTTCGGCAGTCCCCCAAAAAGATTTCTCCAAAAATAGCCGCGCGGCCGTTGACAAATGTACAAAACTGTGTACAAATATACGCATGACGAACAACGAATCGCCGCTGCGGGAGTCGGCCACCAACCAGGCCAAACTGCGACAGGTCGAGGCCGCTCTGGCCCGCCTGCTCGACGACGCCTTACGCCGCGGCTTTTATGGCACGCTGGCCCTGGAAGTCGCCGTGCAAGACGGCGTCATCCAGAACCTCCGCCACAAAACCGAAAGGATCGAACGATAGCAGTAGTGTCCGCCTGTTAGCCGCGGGATCGCTTGGACCGCTTGCGGGTCGAAGCCAATAACATCGCCGCGCGTTCCCCTCTCCCCTTGTGGGAGAGGGTGGCGGCGCAGCCGCCGGGTGAGGGGTTTCAACCTCGTCGAACCCGCTAGCGCGCGGACTGAGCTCGTCGAAGTCCGCCGCTAACAAAACCGAACACTGAACACCGAAAACTGAAAAACTAATCCCTAACCGGTATCGCCTGAGCCTGCTCGCGCACCACACGCACGGCAGGTATCACTCGCGGGCCCGTCACCCAATCGCTCGGCCGATTCGCCACACATACGGCGCGTCGCCGGCCGCTGGGTCGCGGGCCTTTTTTCGTGCGCACGATAACGTTGGGTGGCACCGACCTTGTCGGTGTCGCGCAGCGACAAGAGGAAATCGAGTTGCGTGACCCGCGCGAGCAGCCACCGTTTCCCAACAGACCTCTTGTGCCTGCGGTACCCCGATGAAATCGGGGCCACCCTGCGAAGCCCGCGGCTAACCAACTGAATCTGAACACTGAAAACTGAAAACCGAACACAAACCCCGACTCAGGAACCCCACATGCCATCCATCTCGCCATCGTCCGTCGCGGACCATGCGGCCGCGCGGCGCCCGACGCCGAGTGCGCCGCACCTGCCGGATGCAACCCCCATCCAGGAATTCGTTCACTCGCGCGACTCGGCGCTGCGTGTTGATCGTGCGGGCGCGGTCATTCGCGGCGTCAAGATTCTCGGTCTCGAGTCGGAGAACGGCCGCAGCTATCTTCCGTCCGCCCTGACCGCCGCAGTGCCCCTTTACGAGGGAGCCAAGGTCAACGTCAATCACGCCAAGGGGCATCCCGCCGCGCCGCGCGATTATCAGGATCGCATCGGCCGGCTCCGCGCGGTTCACTTCCGCGCCGGCGCCGGCCTGTTTGGCGATCTGTACTTGAATCCGCGGCACACGCTGGCCGAACAACTGCTCTGGGACGCTGCCCACGCTCCGGAAAACGTCGGCTTCTCCCACAACGTGCAAGCTCGCACCGCGCAGCGTGACGGGCGGACGATCGTCGAGTCGATCGTGGCGGTGCACAGCGTCGACCTGGTGGCCGATCCGGCGACCACGCGCGGTTTGTTCGAAGCGTGCGACACGACTCCGAGAAGCAGTTTCAAAAGTGGCGATGATCCGGCGTCGCGTGCCACTGCTAGGTCGTCTAGCAGTGCCGTGTCGAACTTTGCACTGCCGGGCAAGCCGGCAGTGGCACCCATACCGGATTTTGCAACTGCTCATGGCCAGGGTGGCGAAGCAGCGCGAGTCGGCGATGTTGCTCCTCCGTCGCCGCCGCCGAGCCCGCCGGCGCCTGCCTCAAGCGCCGCGCTCGGCGAGACCCTGCATCGCCCCCTGGCCTCTTGCACGTTGACGGAGCTGCGCGCGGCGCGCCCCGATCTCGTCATGCTGCTGTTGACCGAAGAGCACGACGTCCGCCAGGCGCTCGAAGCGCGCGTCGCCGAAGTCGAAGCCCGCGAAGCGCTCGCCTGCCGGCGGCAGCGGGCCGTATCGCTGCTGGCGGAGTTCGGCCTCCCCAATCCGCAAGCGGCCGACGGCGCGACGTCGCATCTGGTCGACCCCACGTTTTTCGAGAGCTTGCTCGCGGCTCCCGACGAACGGGCCCAGCGAGCGTTGGTCGCCGACCGCGCGCGGCTCGTTGCCGAAGCGCGGCGACTTCCGGCCGAAGCGACGATCGCGCCGCTGCCGCGCTCGCGCGAACAGCAAGCCACGGCCGGCGCGGGGCACGCGCCGCGCAATGTCAAGGAGTTCGTCCGAGCGATTACGTGACGCATTGATTTGCGCGACATGTTAGCCGCGGGATTTATCCCGCGCGCTAGCTCGCGCGACGTGTGATCCTTCAATGCAGCAGCAAACGCGCTAGCGCGCGGAGCAAGCTCCGCGGCTAACAAGCTGAAAACTGAACACCGAAAAAGTCACCACTATTCTCAACCAATGAATTCCCCTTTGGAGTCCCGTAGGGTGCGTGAAACGCACCGTTGCAATGCGCTGTGAATCGGTGTGCTGCGCACACCCTACCACGGACCACCCCGTCCCCTACTAACCACTAGCCACTAATCACTAACCACTACTGGAGTTTTCCATGTCCGACAACATGCGTTGGCGCTACGGCGACACCAAGCCGGTGATCACCAAGGCGATCGCGGCCGCCACGAAGATCGAAATCGGCGACCTCGTCGAGCAAGCGGCCGGCGGCGACGTCACCCCCGCCGCCAGCCACACCTGGAACACCGATCTGGCCACTACCCAGAACGAGTTCCACAACACCTTCCTCGGCGTCGCCATGCAGCGCTCGCGCGGCGCCGGCGATCCCGCGCAAGACAGCGATCCGATCCGCGTGGCCACCGAAGGAGTGTTCGAATTCGACTGCGCCGCCGCCACCTTCGAGCTCGGCACCCTCGTCGGGCCGGCGAAGCAGACGGGCAACGCGCTCGAAAACCAGAAGGTGGTCGCCCTGGCCGCCGGCAACGAGAACAAGGCCATCGGTCGCGTCGCCAAGCGCTACGCCGCCAATACCACCCGCGTGTTGGTCGACATCACCAGCACGGTGCTGGCCGGCGGTCCGCAAGCGAAAGCGTGACACCAGTGGTCAGTGGCTAGCGACTAGTGGTTAGTGTGCCACTGCTTGCTTGTCACTGACGATGACCGTATCGCGGCACCGACTTGGCTGACAAGCAAGCAGTGCTGGCCCAATGAGGCGAGCGCGGCACTGCTTGTCGGCACTGCCGTCGGACGAGCAAATCGCCGTCGCTGCCGCCAAGCAGTGGCACACCTGGCCCTTGATTCTTCCTGATCACTAACCACTAACCACTGACCCCTAGCCCCTACAGGTCTCTCATGCCCACCATCAAGTACCGTGAACTCCGTCGCCAGTACGAGCTCGACGGCCCGGCCCGCACCGTGCAGCACCTCAGCGAGGCGCTGGCCGAGCGCCAGTTGCGCCCCACCGATTTCTCCTTGCGCGACCTGGCCGAAGGGCTGATCCCCGACGGACGCGAATGGGTTCGTTTGCTCGATCCGCGCAGCACCGCCGGCGTCACCTTGCAGGAAGCCGGCAATGCCGTCGATGTCTCGGCCTTCTCGAACATCACCGGCCAGCTCGTCTACTCGACACTGCTCGAATCGTACCAGCACGAGGCGTTCGTCGCCTCACGCCTGGTGAGCACCGTGCCCACGCGCTTCGACGGCGAAAAAATTCCCGGCATCACCCGCCCGGCCGACGCGCTCGACGAGGTTCGCCCCGGCATGCCCTATCCGAATCTCGGCTTCGGCGAGGATTACATCGAAACCCCGTCGACCACCAAACGCGGCTTCATCGTGCCGGTCACCAAGGAGGCGGTCTTCTTCGATCGCACGAACCTGGTGCTGGCCCGCGCCGCTGAAGTCGGCGAGCTGCTCGGCCTGAACAAGGAGAAGCGCGTGCTCGACGTCGTGCTCGGGCTGGCCAACTCCTACAAGTGGAAGGGCACGTCGTACAACACCTACCAGGCGGCAACTCCCTGGATCAACAAGATCTCCGCCAACGAGCTGATCGATTGGACCGACGTTGATCGCGTCGAGCAGGCGCTGGCCGACTTGATCGATCCGGCCACCGGCGAGCCGGTGCTGGTCGAGGCCGACACCGTGCTGGTCATGCCCGCCTATCGCCACGCCGCCAACCGGATATTCAACGCCACCGAGATCCGCTACACGGGCACGGGCGCGGCGACGACCACCATCGCGCCCAATCCGATCAGCGGTTATCGCGTCGAGTCGAGCCGGCTGGCTTATCAGCGGCTGGTGGCCAGCGGCATCGCGGCGGCCGACGCCAAGAAGTACTGGTTCGTCGGCGACTTCCGTCGGGCGTTCGCCTACATGGAAAACTGGCCGATCACCGTGGTGCAAGCGCCGCAGAACGACGAGGCCGACTTCACGCAAGACATCGTGTTGCGGTTCAAGGTGAGCGAGCGCGGCGCCGCCGCGGTCCTCAACCCCCGCTACGCGGTGCTCTGCTACGACAGCTAAATCGAGCACATCGCGCGATACGGCCCCGGGGACTGTCCCGTTTTTCGGAGTTCGATGATGCGATGACCTACGACGTTGTCCGAAAACACGGGACTGTCCCCCTCGGTCCCTTTGAAGAGAATCCCAATCCGTTGGGTGGCACCGACCTTGTCGGTGTCGCGCAGCGACAAGAGGAAATTGAGTTGCGTGCTCCGCGCGAGCAGCCACCGTTTCCCAACAGACCTCTTGTGCCTGCGGCACCCCGATGGAATCGGGGCCACCCGCGAAGTCGAACGCCTTAGCGCGTGGACTGAGCTTGCCAAGGTCCGCGGCTAACAAACCGAAAACTGAAAACTGAAAACTATCCTCTAACCCCCAACCCCTACTCCCATGCCAACCGGTCAACTAACCTCCCCCACCCAAAGCGCGCTCGGCTATCGGCAAATCACGCTGCCGGTCTCGGTCGCTAGCGATTGGGTCGATCTGTGCACCGCGCCCGCGGCGGCCGAAAGCGATGCCGGCGTCGTGGTCGCGGGCACCGTCGTCGCGCCCACGCTCATCACCCGCGCCGCGCAAAACTGGCTGTACGTCGCCGGCCTCGGCAGCACCGTGCAGTTGCGCCTTAAGTACCCCACCGCCGGCAGTGTCACCACGAGCCCGGTCGTGCAACCGTTCGGACGCGATCGCCGCGGCGCGCCGCAGCGCCTGGTCGACGGCTCAGGCGTGCACGCCCTGACGTTGTCGGCCGATCCCGCCAGCGACGTGCGCGACGCCGCCACGCCGCAGATGAGTTACACGCAACCCCTCGAAGTCGACGCCGACGGCTGCACCGAGGTGCTCGCCGCCGTGCGCACGGCGCTAACCGGCTCGGGCCTGACCGGCGCCACCATCCAAGCCCGCGTGAAGTAGTGAGTGTCAAGTGTTCGGTATTCAGTTTTCAGCAACGACAACTGATCGCCGAGCCCGGAACGCTGTGGCCTTAGTAGGGTGTGCGCAGCACACCGTTCGGAGCGTCATGCTTCGGTGCGTTTCACGCACCCTACAAAACTGAACACTGAAAACTGAAAACTGAAATCTAAACACCATGCCCTCCATCACCCAAATCTCCGGCAGCCAGGCCAGCTACGCCAACCTCGCGGCGCAGACGGGCCTCACCTATGTCGCCACGACCAACGTTCCGCCCGGCTCCGCGGCCACCGGCGTGCTGCGCTCGGCCGAGAACGCCGCCGCCAGCCTTCGTGTCGATCCCTTGGCCAGTGTCGCCCCCAGCGCCGGCGATCACTATTGGCTGCGGTTGTGGGTGCGCGGACTGCGCGGCGCGGGCGCAGCTCCCGCGTCGAAGCTCGACTACGGCCTGTTCGCCTGGGACGGCACGCGCTTCCTCACCTTCAAGTTTCAGACGAACAGCGACGCCACGCTGGGCTGGACTCCGTTGCGCGGCGACGCCAGCATCGCCGGCGGGGCGAGCGATTCGATCATGTTCGATGCCGGCCCCGAGCCCGTCATCGCCTGGGGCGACTGGTGCCAGCTCGTGCTGCATGTCGAACGCCACGCCACCACCGGCAAGTGGCGCTTGTTCGTTAACGGCGTGCTGTTCGCCTACAAGACCGGCATCAATACCGATCAGCTCTGGACTACGGGCCTCAACGCCAACAGTTTCTTGTTCGCGCTCCCCGCCTGGGTCGGCGCTTATTGGGAAATGTGCGGCCCGATCGAATCTTGGTCGGCGACCGACATCGAAATCAGCTCGCAATGGGGCCTCGACAATCCAGCGGCCGATCGCCCCACGCCGCTGGCCACCAAGATCTTCCTTCCCTTTGCCACCGCCCAGGCTGGCGCCCTGGTGCAAGGTTGTCACGGCCAGGTCTCGGGCACGGGCACCGTCACGGTCGACTCCGAGTATCTCAATCAATCGGGCTCCCCGTGCCGGCATCGCTTGATCTTCGCCGGCGACGGATCGACACCCACTTGGACCACAATCGAAAAAGTCGGCACGCTCCCCTTCAACGAGCAGGGCTGGGCGACGCTCGTCCTGAGCGATCTGCTCGTGCCGACGACTTCGTCGAACAAGGGGTTCGCCACCTGGCGCATCAACAAAGACGACGGCAATCCGCTCTTCCAGTTCCAGGCCGGAAATGGCAGCATCTTCGTCGCCTACGAAAGCGACGCGTACCTCAACGTCGGCAACTGGACCCCCGCCACGGCGCGCTACGCCGTGCTGTTGCATCTCAACCGCGACGGCCGCGCGAGCTTCACCACGATCGACTTGTCGAGCCAACCGGGCTCCGGCAGCGGCAACGTCTCGATCACCACCAGCGGTCGGCTCCCCGACTGGACCGTGCAGCCGCTCGGCACCATGGCGCTGTCGGCGATTCCCAACGGCGCCAACAACATCGAGGTCGGCTTTTTGGGCGTGTTCCGCCGGCCGACATTGTTCGCGCTCGACAGCCTGGCCGCCGCCGCGCACACGCCGGCCAGCGGCAACACCACGCCAATCAACAATGCGACTTGCATCGCCCGCAGCTTCCCGATGCAGCGCGAATGTCAAAGCCTGCCGGGCGCGCACTGGCCGCTGAAACAACTGGGACTCGAGCGGCGCGTGCTCGTCGCGCCGCTGGGGCGCAGTGGCCTGGCGCGCCGCGACTTCACGCGCAACGTGCTCGCTCCGCTCTTGCACACGCAGGGCTGCGAGGTGCTGTCGATCGAAGGCGCCATCAACGACGTGGCCTTGATCCTCACCGGCGCCGATCGCGCGGTGCTCGCCGAAGTCGCCAATAACTTCGACGCGCTCTTGGCCTGGGCCGTCGCGCGCGACAACGCGGTCTGGGCTTCGACGATCTTGCCGCGCGACTTGCGCACGCTGACCATCACAGCAGTCACCGCCGCCAATCCCGCCGTGATCACCGCCGCCGCGCACGGCTTGCCGATCGGCGGCACGTTGCAGATCGATGTCTCCGGAGTCGTGGGCACCGGCAACATAACCGCCGCCAACGCGTTCGTCTTCAATGCCGTGGTCGTCGATGCCAATACGATTCGCCTCACCGGCATCGACACATCGGGCGGCACATACACCAGCGGCGGCACGGCCCGCGGCTACCCGACACAGCAGTTGGCCGCCATCGCCAAGCTGAACGACCTTCAGCGCGCTGCACTCGCCCGGCGGCAACGCCAGGCATTGCTCACGCTCAGCGACCTGGCGACCGACACGCTCGTGAACCCGGCGACTTATCCGAACAACACCACCTTTTGGGCCGACTTCACGCACCCTGCCACTGGCGGAGGCGCGGCCGGCGCCAACGTCGCGGCCGGACGGATGGTGCAAATTCGCTTGCAGCCGCCCACGCCGCTGGCGCGTCGTCGCTGGCCGCGGCGTCTGTTGGCCAGGAGCTAAGAAGGACCCTGAACATGACCGACACTGAAATGCTCGCGGCGATCAAGAGCCAGGCCTTGGCCACCATCGCCGCGATCACCGCCAACCCCAAGCCAAGCTACGCGATCGACGGGCAGTCGGTCCGCTGGGCCGAATACCTCGCACAGTTGCAAGCCACGGTCGCCTGGTGCGACCAGCGCCTCGCGGCCGACGAACCGTTCGAAATCCGTTCGCAAGGGCTCGCCGAATGACGCTCGACTTCGATCCCGCCGATCTCGACGTCGTCGATGGCGCCGAACCCGTCACGCTCGAACGCGTCGGCCCGGGCGGCACGACCAGCGTCGCGGTCGCCGGCGCCCTGCGCGGCCCGCGCGAGCGACATCCGCCGACCACCAGCGGCGGCGTGAGCCTCGAGCCCGAGTCGATCGTCTGGCACTTGCCCAGCTCGGCGCTCGGCGAGTTCGAACCGCGCGCCGGCGATACGTTGATCGCAGGTGCGGAGAGCTTCGTCATCGTCGCCGCGGCACGCGTCACCCTGGGCACGCGCTGGCGCGTGGTCACACAAACGCTACGCGGCTGAGCCAAGGGGACTGTCCTGTTTGTCGGTGTTCGATGATGCAACAACTAAACCACGTCATCCGAAAAGACGGGACTGTCCCCCTCCGAAGTTCGCGCGACGCGTGACTTGTTAGCCGCGGGATTTATCCCGCGCGCTAGCTCGTGCGACGTGGAGCTGAGCTTTCAATTCGACGCTGAGCAAGCTAGCGCGCGGAGCAAGCTCCGCGGCTAACAGACTGAAGCTAACCGTTGCCCCTAACCCCTAACCCCAATCCCCTAACCGCTGCATGGACCCTCTCTGGCTCCGCATCCTCGCCGCCGCGCAAACCACGATTCGCGCGCTCGATCTGGCCGGCCTGCCCGACGAAGCCGTCCTCGTGCGACCCGTCGCCGGCGATCGCGACATCGGCGCCGGCCGCTCGCACGCGCTGCCGGTCGTCGAGCTCAGCTTGCACGAGGCCGAACGCGAGGCAGCGCGCCGCGACGTCAACTTGCACCACGATGTCGACTATCCGGTGCTCGTCACCATCCTGGCCGCCGAGCGCCCCGACCTGCCAGAAAACCTCGATCGCTGGCTCGCCTGGCGCGAAGCAATTGCCGCCGCCTTCCGGCATCAGCGGCTGGCCGGCGTCAGCGAGGTCTACGATTGCGCGGTCGAACCAGGCAGAGCCGTGCAAGACGCCACGCTCCTGCGACAGCGTCTCTGGGCCTCGACCCTCGTGCTGCGCTTCGTCGCGCGAGGGCAGGGGACGCTCGTGCTCAAGTACGGCGGTTTCGCGCACTCCGAGGGGGAGACATCGGTAGTCATCACGTCGCGGGCACACTTCAACCCGCGCGGGCTGCGCGATGCCACTAGCCAGCGTTGGGAGATCACCGGCTTGCTGCAGGCCGCCACGCCGGCCGAGCTGACCGCGGCAATCGACGACCTCGCCGCCGCCTATGCGCTATCGGGGCAAGACCTCGGCTTGTTCCTGATCGACGGCGTCACGCCCACCAGTCACGCGCTGTTGTCGGCCGACACGCTCGGCGGCACGCGCGTCGTCGAAGGGCCGGAGTTTCTCGACTCGCGCGGTGAGGAGTATGCCCTCTATCGCACCTATCGCGTCGTCGTCGAAGGACTGGTGCCGGCCGCAGGCGCCGCGCTCGATCTCGTGCTGCGCGAGGAGTCGATCACGCTCGACGGTGGCGGCCCACGCTTTGTCTATTTGCAAACGATCGCCGGACCGCCGCGCCGCCAGCAGGTCGCCGAACAGACGCCCTACCGCGCGCAGCAGGCAGGCCGCGCGGTTGGCCGCGCCGCGTATCCCGCCGCCAACGCACCCCTCTGGCCCGCCGACGAGCACGTCGACCGCCGGCAGATCGTCCGCCGCACGCCGCGCGTCGTGGCGACAACCGAGACGACAACCTACACCGACTACGAAATCGCCTGGCAGTACGAATTCGAATCCGCCGCGGCACTCCTCGGCGGCCCCACCGCGCCGTGAAGAAGAACCTCGCGCCAAGAAAGTGTCGATCCGTTGGGTGGCACCGACTCAGTCGGTGTCGCGCAGCGACAAGAGGGAATTGTGTTGCATGGTCCGCGCGAGCAGCCACCGTTTCTCTATAGACCTCTTGTGCCTGCGGCACCCCGATGGAATCGGGGCCACCCGCGCCAAGGCACAATGAAAACGCAATCGCATGACTTCACGCGGAGCCGCGGAGGACGCGGAGAGTAGTTAGCCGCGGGATTTATCCCGCGCGCTAGCTCGTGCGAAGTGGCACTGAACTTTCAATGCTAAGTCGAACTCGCTAGCGCGCGGAGCAAGCTCCGCGGCTAACAAACTAACCCCTAACTCCTACTCCCATGCCAGACCCCCAAGGACAAGTCGCTTTCGCCGGCATCGACCAGGTGATCGCCGCGCGGTTCCGCTTCGCGCCCGGCGCCGCGCCGAGCACGTGTTGGCTCGACATCGTGCCGCAAGCCGAGCTCGCCAGCGAGCGCGGCACGCTTGAGCTATCGTGCGGCGACACCTACCTGGCGTTCCCCGATTGCCAGATCGATCGCGCGTCGCTGGTGCGCGACGGCGACGGCAACATCGAGCGCCTGGCACTGCTCGATCGTCGCTGGCAGTGGAACTTCGCTAACCTCTCGGCCCACTTCAACCAGCGGCACGACGACGCCACGCTCGTCGCCGGCACCGAGCGCTCGCCCGACGATCTGGCACAACTCTGTTTCGACGCGCTGGGGGAACTGGCCGCCGAAACCGCACCGTTGGCTTCAGCCTCCCGACCGACGTTCCAGGCAACGGCCGCGCCCGCCGCCGAACTGCTCGACCGGCTCGCCGCGCGCTTGGGCTGCCGCGTCGCCTTGGGCCTCGACAACACGGCCCGCGTGTGCGCGCTGGGCGCCGGCCTCGAACTGCCGATCTCGCTCGACGTGATGCGTGCCGGCGCGCGCACCGTCGGCCCCGCGCGCCCCGGGCGGTTGCGTGTTGTCGGCGGTCGCACGCGCTATCAGTGCGACTTACGCCTCGAAGCGGTCGGGCTTGACCAGGATGGCGAAGTCCGCCCGCTCGACGAGTTGACGTATGCTCCCTCGGGCGGATGGAGCACCGCCGATCTCGAACATCTGCAAGCGATCGCCGATCGCCGCCTGCGCGAGCTGGCGCTGGCCAGCGTGTTCCGCTGGTACCGCGTGGTGCCGCCCCTTGCGTTGCCGGCCGCCGAAACCTTGACCGCGCGCGACAGGTTCCTGCCGTATGCGGCCGGGCAAGTCGAGCTCGACGATCCGCCATCCGATATGCGACCGCAAAACCGCCCGGCCGTCCCCTTTGGCGTCTGGTGCGACTATCCCTGGCAAAGCGCGAACCGCGCCACGTCGCTCGCGCCCATCGGTTCGCCGCCGAGCGCCGCCGAGGCCCGCACGATCGTCACTACTCCCTTCGTGCTCGACACGTCGCGAGGACTCGTGAAATTCGCGGCGCCGGTGATTCGCTACGTCGCCGGCGACCGCTTCGCCCCCGCCGAGCTTGTGCTGCGCACTTCAATTGGTGTGCGCGAACTGGCCACCCAAAACTGGCGCCATTGGCAGCACGATCGCGAGCTGGTGGCCGGCGGCACGACGGTCGCTGTCGAGCGCGTCGACGAGCTCGTGCAGTGCTACCTGCTCCAGTACGACCCCGGCACTTACGCACTCTCCAGCGCGACCGACAACGCCGCGGCCCTGACCCTTGAAGCCGAGGCGTATCTCGACGCGCTGGAGCGCCGCCATCGACCGCGCACACCGCAGTTTGTCGAATACGCCGGCCTTGTTCCACTCGAACCCGACGGCTCGATCGACGCGGTCGAGTGGTCGATCGGCCCGAGGGGAACAACCACCCGCGCCTGGCGCGACACGGAGTGAGCGATCGTACGCGCCGGGGACTGTCCCGTTTTTTGGTGTTCGACGATGCGCAACCAAACAGATTCGGCCGAAAACACAGGACTTCCCGCATGGCGCTTCGTGTGAATCCGCGTTGGGTGGCACGGACCTTGTCCGTGTCGCGGAGCGACAAGAGGGAATTGTGTTGCGTGGCCTTCGCAAGCAGCCACCGTTTCCCAACAGTCCTCTTGTGCCTGCGGCACCCCGATGGAATCGGGGCCACCCAAGCAAGCTAGTGCGCGGGACAAGTCCCGCGGCTAACAAACTGAAAACGAACCACTGGCCCCTGACCCCTAGCCACTACCATGTCCTTCTCCCCCCGCGGCAACCTCGTCCGCTGGCTCTCGTTTCGGAACGACTCCGCCGAGACGATCCCCCCCTGCGCGGTGATGCGGATCACCGGCGCCGTCGAGCTCGAAGGCCAGGCCGTGCTCACTGTCGACAAGCCCGACGCCGACGGCGGTACGCACTACGTCTTCAATGGGGCGCTGGCCGTGGCCGCCGGCGAATTCGGTAGTTGCACCCACAGCTTTCCCTGCTGCGCCTTGTTCAACCCGGCCGACGCGCCGGCCGTCGGTCAAGCGTGGGGAGCGCAAAGCGGCTCGTGGGCGCTCAAAAAGGGAAATCGCGGCTATCGCATCGTCGCGGGACCGCTGGCCGATCGCGTCGAGATTGTCCGCGACGAAGGTTCGCTGCTGCTGTGGGCCAAAGCCATCGCCACTTGGACGCGCGTCGCCGGGCCCAATGCCAGCTACGTCGATTGCTATCGCGCGCTCGAAAAAGACGGAACGCTCGAACTCGACGCCGACGATAATCCCATCGAAGTCCGCGTCTGGTTGCCCAGCGACGATGCCGGCAAAGTCCATCCCAACGTGCGGGCCGATCAGACGATCGCCTACCTCATCGATCCCACGGGCGTCCCCTTTTCCGTCGACCCGAAGGTGGCCGACGACCCGATCGACACGGTCAAAATGTGGACCGGCAACGTCGCCACCCTGCGCGGCGGTTGGCGCGAGCTGTCGGCCATGCGCGGGCGGTTTCCCGTCGGCGTCGGACCAGGCGATGCTTATTACGATCCGTCGACCTTGGGCGCCGCCGACGGCACCTCGCATCACACCCACGCCGATCACGTTTTCACGCCCACCGGCAGCGTCGAGGCGACCGCCAGCGGAACCGCCACGATCAGCGGCGGCGGCATCAGCGGCTCAGGCACGATCGGCACATCGAGCGAAACGACCGGCGTCACCGTCGCCGATCACGATCCGCACTATCACTCGCTGACTTTCAACACCGTGACGGCCGACACCGGCACGGGCGTGACTGCCATCTATCCGCTGACTGCGGACACGACTACGGAGAAAGCCGCCGGCAGCGCGACGACCCTCACGCACGACGTCACCGACCCGGGGCACGCGCACGACATCGGCGCCGCCGACGTGGCGGCCGCGCTGGCTCTTTCCGGCACGGTCGATCTCGAGGGGATCGAAGTCAGCGCGTCGCTGGCGCTGGACGAAGTGACGCTTGCGCACGACGACCGCGGCCACATCCCGCCGTTCTCCGCGATCTACTTCATCGAGCGGTTCGAGTAGCAGAGCGAGGACGTCTCGCGCAAAGGCGCCAAGACGCAAAGCAGAAAGCAGAATTCATTCACGTGGAGTCGCCGAGATCGAGGAGTTGTTAGCCGCGGGACTTGTCCCGCGCGCTAGCTCGTTTGACGCGATGTCAACGAATGGCTCGAAATCGAAGCCGCGTCGCGCGAGCTAGCGCGCGGAGTAAACTCCGCGGCTAACAAGTTCAACTGAGTACTCTCTCCGCGCCTCCGCGTGAGTCATCCGACGTTGGTCGCCCTAGCGCGACATTGTTATCAACGATGTACCACGACCTTGCCATACAACACCTCGATCACGCCCGCCAGCACGTCGGCCTGATCGGTCTCCAGCACGAGCGCCGCCTTGGCCAGCAAATCGCGCTTGCGATTGATCGACTCGACCACCTGCCGCGCGCCGTCATGCGTCAGTGCCCCACCCGTCCCAAAATGACTGTACAACTCGTCGAAGTCCGCCGCCCCCCAACCGTCGAACGCCGAGGGCATCTCGGCCACGACTTCGTCGACCAGCGGATTTGTCTGCCGATCGAACGACCGATACGCCAACAGCGACGGGGTCTGAAACAACTCATCGACCGGCACGCCCAGGCCAGCCGCCAGCTTGTGCAAGGTGCGCGCGTGAGGGCGAACGCCGCGATCGGCCAGGATCGCCTTGACCGTGCGCGCGTCGACCCCCGAGGCCTCGACCAACGCATCGAGCGTCAGGCCACCGCGCGCCATGAGCCGCCGGAGATTGTCGGAGAAATTGCTCACCGTTAGTCGCTGCTGTCAAAAAAGATGCATAAACATGCCGGATTGTGTTGCCACATTTTTACACTTTTACTGTTGACGAATACTGTACGTAAGTATAGTATCCAGCCCAGTGGAATCAATCAAAAAGCGCCGGCCCGGCGGCTACGCATCCTGGCGATTCCCGAAGCTGCCCGCCGCCGCACCCCCAAATGGACCCATGCAGGAGGGCTACTGTGAAAGCGCAACCGCAGTCTGGATATCGGGTTTGGCTCGTCGGCTTCCAGCACTGGCAGCCGACCGCCTGGTACGAGATTCCCCCGCGCGCCGTCGCCATCGAGCCGGCCGACGAGGCCTGCATGTCGGGCGACGAAGCCACGCTGTTCGTCCAGGGCTTCAACGAAACGACGCTGGCGCGGCACGACCAGATTTGGGCCATCCCCGTGCCGGTTGTCGTCCGCTACGAACACGACCTGGTGCCAGGCCAACGCCTGCTGGCCGCCGCCATCGTCGCCACCGCGCCCGAGCGCCTGAAAGCTGCCTGCAGCCCGTAGCAACTTTGCAAAGCGACTGCCTTGACCACGGATTTCGGTCGAGTAGGAGAGGGGCAGCACGTTGCTGCCGCCTCTCCCCTCCTCAAACCGGACGTGCGGAGCTACCGCATCCGGCTTTCCCGAAGACACTCATTGCTGGACATGCACGAATGTTGACCGCATCCGCTTGGACCAACAACCAGTGGCGGTCGCGAAAGGACGCGTTGAATTCCGTAGTCGGGTGCAAGACCCAAGCGGCACGTCCTTCGTTGACTGCCACGACTCTCCGGCAGGGTTCCTTCGCTCGGCCGGCGTTACCCGGCTTCGTCGCTACTACGAACCCCTCCGACTCCTGCGCCGGCCCGAGGGCGGTTATGCTTTCCCGCCGCCGGTT
>JAIESQ010000150.1 GCA_019745975.1 Pirellulales bacterium | reverse complement strand
CCCGCCCGGAGCGACTCTCCAGCCAGCGATGCTACCACCAAGCCGCCTGAAAAGTACAAACCGCGGGATGCACCCCTCCGGGAGGCCAACGCACAGGGAGCAAGCAGTCGAGAGACAGCGATCGGTTCCAGTGCGACCAGCGGCGACCCGCATCTGCTGCCCGCGACTGACGCGTGCACACCGTTCCGCCGCCACACGCTGGCCAAGTCGTGTGCTGCCTCGTTTGACGATGACAGACCGAACGCCTCGCGGCGCCATGCCATTTCGGTGCTCGCGCCGTCGCCACGAACCGCTATAATCGCCAGCGCAACCTGCTAGCGTTTCCCTGCAAGGATCTCCTATGAGCCAAACCGAAGCGGAAGCCGACCTCAAATTCGAGACCTCCGCCTTGACCGGGCTTTCGCCGCAATCGCTATACGACAAGTGCTTGGCCCTGGCGCGCAACCTGTGGTGGAGCTGGCATCCCGAGGTCACCAATCTCTTCCGCGATCTCGATCCCATCCGCTGGCGGCAGTTGGACCACAATCCCATCGCGCTGTTGTCCGAGTTCACCCCCGAGCGGCTCGACATGCGGGCGGCCGAGTTGGTGCTCTATAGCCGCATCAATCAGGCCTTTCGCCGCTTGAAGGAATATCTGGCGGCCGCGCGCACCTGGAGCACCACCCACGTCGGCGTGCTGGGTTCCAAGCCAGTAGCGTACTTTTCGGCGGAGTTCGGGCTGCACGAATCGGTGCCGATCTACTCCGGTGGTCTCGGCGTGCTCTCGGGCGATCACATCAAAAGCGCCAGCGACTTGGGCGTGCCGCTGATTGCCGTAGGGCTGTTCTACGACCAAGGCTACTTCAAACAGCACCTCAACCATGACGGCTACCAGGTCGAGGAATACTTCGACACCAAGGTCGAGAACACGCCGTTCGAGCCGGCGCTCAACGCTAAGGGCCAGCCGGTGGTCGTCAACATCCCCACCCGCACCGGCGCGCTCTTGGCCAAGGTGTGGCTGTTGAAAGTGGGGCGCGTGCACCTGTTTTTGCTCGACTGCGACTTTGAAGGCAACGCGCCCGAAGACCGCGACCTGACCAGCCGTTTATATGGCGGCGACCGCCGCACGCGCATCCGCCAGGAGCTGGTGTTGGGAGTCGGCGGCGTCAAAGCGCTGCAGGCGCTGGGGCTGACGCCGGGCGTGTATCACCTTAACGAAGGGCACAGCGCGTTTGGCCCCTTGGAAGTCATCCGGCAACGAATGGAACTCGACGGCGTCTCCTTCGACGAAGCGCTGCGCACCGTCGCGCAACACACCGTCTTCACCACGCACACGCCGGTGCCGGCCGGGCACGACCGCTTCGAAGGAGAACTCGTCGAGGAGCATCTCGGGCCGCTGCGCGAGGCGCTGGGCATATCGTACGACCAGCTCATGGGGCTGGGACGCGTCGAGCCGCAAAACCATCACGAGTTGTTCACGATGACAGTGTTGGGCCTCAAGCTCTCGCGCAAGGCGAACGCCGTGAGCTCGCTACACGGGCATGTCACCCGACGGATGTGGGCGCACCTCTGGCCGTGGCGCGTGGAGGAAGAAATTCCGATCGGCCACATCACCAACGGCGTGCATGTTCCGACCTGGCTGGCCCAGCAGATGCAGCAGCTCTACGACCGCAATTTCCCCGTCAACTGGATGGACCACCTGGGCGAGCCGGAAGTCTGGCAGGGAATTCACAAAGTCGACCCGGGCGAACTGTGGGAGACCCATCAGGCGCTGAAGAACCTGCTGCTGGCATTCGTGCGGCGGCGCATGAGTCGGCAATGTCGCCGCCGCGGCGAAAGCGACGAGCGGGTCGAAGCCGCCCGCAACGTGCTCGATCCCAACGTGCTGACCATCGGCTTCGCGCGGCGCTTTGCCACTTACAAGCGGGCCGACCTGGTCCTCACCGATCCTGAGCGCTTGCACGCCCTGGTGAGCGATCCCGAGCGGCCGATTCAGTTCATCTTTGCCGGCAAGGCGCACCCCGCCGACGAACCGGGCAAGCAACTCATCAAAAAGATCGCCAATCTGCGCAACGACGACCGCTTCGCCGCGCGGATCGCCTTCATCGAGGACTACGACATCAACGTCTGCCGCCACCTGATCCAAGGGGTCGACGTCTGGCTGAACAATCCGCGCCGCCCGCTGGAAGCCTCGGGCACCAGCGGCGAGAAAGTCGTGCTCAACGGCGGCCTGAACCTCTCGGTGCTCGATGGCTGGTGGGCGGAAGCCTACGACGGCTCGAACGGGTTTGCCATCGGTACCGGCTCGAGCCATGTGTCCGACGAGATCAACGACCGCCGCGACGCGGCCGATCTGTATCGCGTGCTCGAAGAGCAAGTCGTCCCGCTCTACTATGATCGCGACATCGATGGTCTGCCGCGCCACTGGATCAAGCTGATGATGAACTCGATCAGCTCGCTGGCCTGGCGCTTTAGCGCCGATCGCATGGTGATGGATTACGTGAATGCGTGCTACCTGCCGGCGGCCGGCGGCCTGAGCTGCGACATGAACGTGCGATAGCCTTGGCTTCTCGGCGGGCAGCATCGGCGCGCCTTTCCCTTGGCTCCTCCGCATGAACCCCGAACAGCTTCGTCTCAACGCCCGCATCGAGGACGAGCATTGGTGGTTCGTTGGTCGGCGGCGCATTCTGGCTCGGCTGGCCGATCGGCTTGTCGGTGCAGGTCTGGAGCAGTTGGTCATCGACGTCGGTTGCGGCACCGGCGCCAATCTCGCCGCAGTCGCGCGCGAGCGCCGCGGCGTGGGCATCGACACTTCGCCCGAGGCCGTATCGCTGGCACGGCAAAGATTTGGGCACGTTGAGTTTCGGCTGGGCGACGCGCTAACCGACCTGAGCGACGTCCTGCCACAAGCGCGGCTCGTGCTATTGACCGACGTACTCGAACACGTGCGCGACGATTTCGCGTTGGCCAGTGGGTTGTTGGCCGCGGTCGCTCCTGGCGCCTGGTTCATCATTACCGTGCCGGCCGATCCCGCGCTGTGGAGCGCCCACGACGAGAGTCATCTGCACTATCGCCGCTACACACGCGAGCGCTTCGAGCGGATTTGGCGCGGTTTGCCGGTCGAAGTGCCGCTGGTCTCGGCCTTCAACAGCCGGCTGTATTTGCCGATCAAAACGGTGCGCACGCTCACGCGACGCCGCGGCCGCGCAGCCGGACACGCCGGAACCGATCTGTTTCTGCCGCCGCGCCCCGTCAATCGGCTCCTCACAGCGCTCTATGCTAGTGAGGGCGCGCGCCTTGAGCAGGCGCTAGCCCACGGCGGCCCGCCTTACGCGGCCGGCGTCAGCTTGCTGGCCGTGCTGCGCCGGCGCGAGGGCCAGATCGCGATGCGCTGCAAACCTGCCGACTTACCCGCCGACCAGTTCGACCCGGTGGCCGCCGCCCAGACGGTGACCGACAACACGGCTGCCGCGGTCGCACCTCCGGCCGGCTGAAGTCGCGCGCACCGAGCCGGCGGTAGGAGCTTCGCCTGCCCACGAAGCGGAACGTCGACATGACGCATACCGTAATCGTCATTCCCTGCTTCAACGAGGCGCGCCGCCTGCACCCTGAGGCCTTCGTGGCGTTCGTCGCATCGGGGCATCCCCAGCACTTTCTGTTCGTCAACGATGGCAGCACCGACGACACTGCGCGACGGCTCGACGACTTGGCCTCGCGCGTGCCGCAGTGCCAGGTGCTGCACCTGCCTGCAAACGTGGGCAAGGCTGAAGCGGTGCGGCAAGGGTTGCTTGCCGCCTTAGGTGGCGGTGCGGTGCGCGTCGGCTTTCTCGACGCCGATCTGGCGACGCCACTCGAAGCGCTCCCCGAGCTGGCGCACATACTCGACGTCCGGCCCGACATCGAGTGGGTTTTTGGATCGCGGGTGCGACTGCTGGGCCGCACGATCGAACGTCGCCGGGCGCGGCACTACCTGGGGCGCGTGTTCGCGACGGCGGTTTCGCTCCTGCTAGGTCTGCCGATCTACGATACGCAGTGCGGCGCCAAGCTCTTCCGCGGCACCGACGAACTGCGCCGCTTGCTGGCTACACCTTTCACGGCGGGCTGGATCTTTGATGTCGAGCTGATCGCGCGTTTGATCCAGGCGCGGCGCGGCACCAACCTGCCGCCGCCCGAGGCCTGTATCTACGAATTGCCACTGCAAACGTGGCGCGACGTGGCGGGCTCGAAACTTCGGGCCAAAGACTTTCTGCGAGCGAGCCTGGATTTGTTGAAAATCAAGCGCAAGTACCTGGCTTCGCCCCCGCGCATGCCGAGATCGAGGTGACGCGATGTCCGTCGCGATGCCGACAGCACAACCCCAGCGCGCTGGCGATCAAGCGGGGATGCGACGCGGCCCCTCGCCCCGCCTGACCGTGGTCGGCATCGTCGTGGGGCTGCTGATGATCTATCACGCCAATGGCGACTTTCTGCCGGGACGCGATTCGGTCGCCAACGCCTGGCTCCCGGTCAATTTGCTTGGCGAAGGACAGCTTGTGTTCCGACCGTCGCGCATGCCGTACCTGTTCGACTGGCGACTGGCCGCGGGCGGCCAGATCGTGCGCTTCGCCCGCTGGGACGAACCGCTCGCCGGTAGCACGGCGGCTGCTTTGTACCGCGATCGCCGGCTGGTGCTGAGCGGACCGGGCTACTATCTGTATCCTACCCAGCGCGTCGACGCGCGCAGCGGCGAACGACTGTATGCCAACACCTTTGGCCTGGGGGCCGGAATCACCGCGCTGCCAGTGATCGCGCCGCTGCGGCTCGTGGCACGCGACTTGCGCGCTCATCCCAAGCTGGTCTGGTACGCAGCCAAATTCGCGGCAGCGCTGGCGGTCGCGCTCTCGGCGGCGCTGCTCTATCTGACCATGCTGCGGTTCGTGCGCCCGCCGATTGCGCTAGTGAGCTCGCTGGCGTACGGACTGGGAACTTGCGTGTGGAGCACGAGCAGTCAAGCGCTGTGGCAACACGGACCGAGTGAGCTGTTTTTGGCGCTGGGGCTGTATTGTCTGGTCAGCGAGCGCGCCAATGCGGTCGCAGCTACTTTTGGCGGCAGCGCTCTGGCGATGGCCGTCGCCTGCCGGCCGACCAACGCTGTCGTGGTGGCGGTCGTCGTGGCCTGGCTAGCGATTCGCGACCGCCGAGCGCTGCTGCTCCTGTTCTTAGGAGCGTTGCCGATCGGCCTGAGCCTGCCTGCCTATAACGCCTACTACCAGGGGTCGCCGGTTTCTTCCGGCCAGGTCGAAATCGCCGAGACGCTCGCACGATACAAGTGCGGCACGCCAGGCGTTTGGCAGACGCCACTCTGGTTCGGCGCGGCAGGCCTGCTCGCCAGCCCGGGCCGCGGACTGTTCGTCTACTCACCCTGGCTACTCTTGTCGCTGTGGGGGAGCGTGCTCGCGTGGCGCAACCGGCGTTGGGCACTGCTGCGGCCGCTACCGATTGCGGCCCTGGTGATGCTGGCGGTCCACGGCAAGTTTTACGATTGGTGGGGAGGTTGGGCGTTTGGCTACCGCCCGATTGTCGACTCGACCGTGCTGCTCACGCCGCTGGCGGCGATCGGCTTGGAGTCGCTTGTCGAGCCGCAGCGCCGCGTGGCACGGCGACTCGTTTGTGGCGCGCTCGCGGTCGCGTTGGCCTGGTCGATCGGCGTGCAGACGCTCGGAGCCTTCGCCTACGATCTGGCCGGTTGGAACGCCAAGCTCGTCGACGGTGTGCGGCAAGACATCGATCGACCCGAGTATCGCCACCGGCTCTGGTCGTGGCGCGACAACCCGATTTTCTACTACGCGACTCACTTCGCTGAATCGCGACAGCAGCGCGCGCTGCGCGTGCAGGCCATGTGCGAGCAGCCGGGTTAGCTCGTGGCGCGCGTTCGCGCCGCGACACTGGGGTTCACTCGTTCATCACGCCGCGCTCCGCACCAGGCTATGCCCGCTAGAAGTATTGCGGCGAGCAGCCCGCCCAGCGACACCCAGGCGGCGCGGCGTTCAACGGGGTTGTCGAACTGGAACTCGACGTGGCTGTTCCCCGCTGGCACCACGCAGCCAATAAAGTCGCCAAAGGTGCGCACGATCGGCACGGCGGTACCGCCAATCGTCACGCGCCATCCGGGATACCAGCTCTCGGCCAGCACTAGCAGTTGCGGGGCCGGCGCGTCGACCGTGCAATGGATTGCGCCAGGGCGATCGCGCGTGATCGCCACCCGGCCCGGCTCCCCGGGCAACTCCCCCGGCAATTCGATTGGCTCGTCCACGAGCGCCACGCTAGCCGGATCGTAGCGGCGCACGTCGGCGGCCAAATCCCGGGAAACCCGCGCTTCGGCCACCAGCCGCGCGCGGGGGAGCCAACCCTCGACTTCGACCGCACGCGCTTCGGCGCACTTCCAGCGCACGGCCGCCAGCCGGCGCAGCAAGTCGGGATCGCTCGTGGCGATTTGGGGATCGCCTAGCAATCGCAACCGCGGGAAAAGTCCCACGTAGCCGTACATCAATCGCGCGCCCCCCAACAACGGCGCGTCACTGCGAATGAGCTGCCCACTTTCGGTGATTCGCCATTGCGGATCACGCGGGTAGCGCGTCCGACTCGCTGGCAAATCAGCGAGCGCCATTGGCGGCACAAGCCGCGCATAACTGATTCCATAGACTCCCAGATCAAGTCCCGCCAAGGCGAGCAAGCCCAACAGCGCCCAAGACTGACCACGCAGCGCCGTCGTGACCAGCGCCGCGGCAGCAGTCGTAAGCACGACCCCGGTGAGCGGCCGTTCCCAGCGCGGGCTCGCATCGTGTCCCTGCCAGGCATCGAGCACGACAACCACAACAATCGCTGCGACCAGGCTCGCCACCGGTACGGTCCACAGCGCGGCAATACGCCGCCACGATGGCCGCTCGCCGCGAGCGACGACTTCCAAGAGATCGGCCATCGCCACGCCACCCAAAACCGCCGCCCCGAAGTACATCAGCAGGCCATACCGCCCCGGGCAGCGGAACAAGCCCACCACAGGCAGTCGCACGACCAGCGCGTGGATCGGGCTGGCGTAGCGCCCCAAAGCGAGGACACTTCCCACGGCAATCAACGCAGCCCCCCACACAACCAGCTTGCGCCGAGGCATCGCGAGCGACTTCCAGCGCACGAGGAACCAGATCGCGAGGATCGGCGCCACGCAGCCGGTATACCACGACAGCTCGTGCGAGCCGGCCTGAACCGAATCGTTCGCGTAGGCGCGATCGGCGAACAGATAAGGCGAGACTGTCTGCAAGAAGTTCCACGGATGCAACGACGAGACGCCGCGAAACGCTTCGTCGGTAGTCTCGCGTCGCGACATCCCCAGTAATTGCCAGGTCGGCCACCATTGCACGCAGCCAATCGCCACGCCCACAAGCTTGGAGGCGGCCAACAGCGGCACGCGCCACCAGCGCAATACAGCGGTCAACAGCAGTAGTACATACGACAACTCGACGAGCCCCACCAGCCAGACCGCCTGCGGATGGCCCAGCAAGAGTTCCGAACCGGTAACGAGCGCCAAGAGCAATACGGCCGCGGCCACAAATCGCGGCCTGGGATCGGTTAGCACGAAATCGATTGCCAGTAACAACCAGGGAAGATGCGCGACGACTGCCACCATGTTGACGTGGAGCAAGTGCGTGAGGTTGAAGCCCGAGTAGGCGAACAACACGCCCGCCAGGAGTGCGGCGGAACGCGGCAGTCCTCTGCGCACGAGGAGCAGGTAAGTGCCGGCAATCAAGAGCGGATAGTTGACGAGCAACTCAAGATTAAAAGCGTTGACCAGCGACAGCAGGCGATACGCCAACTGATGAAACGGGTGCAACTGGCCGACTTGCCCCTCGCCGTGCAAGTAGTAACCGCAAAATACTTCGGGAATCCAGCGGGCGCTCTCGCCGCGCTGCAGGCAATCGGCATAGAACGCCCGCAGCGGCAGGTGAAAATGGTACAAGTCTCCCATGAGATAGCTCGCGCCGCGCGACCACGGCTCGGCCAGCGCCAACCAAACGGCGGCGGCCGTCGCCAATCCTGCCCACCACAGTTGTCGATCGAGCTTTGCGCGACGCACCGCTTCGGCTGGAGCCTGCGCCGCGGGTGCGCGCCGCTCGGTAGTAGAGGTCGATCTGTGATTTCTTCGACCCACGAGGTCGCCCTACAAGGAAGTGGTGTGCCCGCGACGCAGTCATCCTGTGCGCTAGGACACCGTAGTAGAGCGAGGACCAGAACGCAATTGCCCGCGCGGCCTTGATCGGTTCAGCGGTGCAACCAGCGCGTCAGCTCGGCGAGCCAGTGGGAGCTGCTGCTTTCGTCGCCGGTGACCGGGCGGAGCGTCGTGTGACGCGTCGCATCGCCGCCTCGTCCCGAACGTGAAGCATGCGTGACACCCCGGGCGGTTTCGGCCAGTTGCTCGGCCCGCCGTCGCGCCTTGGCGTCGCCCGCCGCGTACAACGCAACGACCTGCTTTGTCTCGCCGCAAGTCAGCCGCTTGCTGCCTAGCCACGTCGAAGTTTCGGACTCGGCGGTGCAATGGATGGCCGCCCAATCGGCTCGCCAGGCGGTCGGAACGATCAGCCGGCAGCTATAGTCGAAGCGTCCTTCGAGCGTGGCCTCCTCGCTGCGTCGCCAGCGAAAAAAGACACCGTGCTCCGCGTCGGTCGTGCCTGTGACCAGCACGCGCTGGCTATCGGGCCGGCGCGAATAGTGTTCCTGCACTTGCATGCGCTGGCTCGACGTACGTCCCAGGTTGGGCTGCAACTCGCCTTCGGCCGGGCCAACGTCGGCTTTAATCGACGCCCGCACTTCGGCCTGCGCGGCCGCGGCCGTCTCGCGCTGGGTCGTGACGTCGACTGGCCCTAACGCATCGCTCACCCACCAAGTCTGCGGGTCGTAGCTGAACACTCGGAAGCGTCCTTCGGGACTGGAGAATTCCACGGAGACCGTCGCGACATCATCGCCGCGCCCTTCTTCGATCCGTACGGAGACTTGGAATCGCGCTTCGACCAGCTTGCAGCCCGGGTGCTGCGCGGCGAAGTCGTCGGGTGTCACGTCGCGGCAAGCGGCGAGCGCCGTGGCATCGAACGTGACACGCGGCGCGGCTCCCCGTGCGACTGGGCAGCTCAGTGTGCTACCCATCGCCATGGCGACGACCACCAAGACATTCACCGCGGCCAACTGCCGGCCGCGCCAAGCGAGAAACGATTTCGCGGCTGAAAATCCAGAGCGCGTGAACATCGACGACTCCCCGTTTGCTAGTGCCATGACCCCATCGCGGCGGATCGGGCTTGCGTTCGAATCGTATGGCGCTGGAATCAAGCTGCGACGTACCGCAGTGCAAAGCGCCTACGGCCGACGATGGTTTCGTCGCCGCGCCAGCAACAGGACACGCCGCAGGTCGAGTGAATTGCCGCCGCTTTGAACCGGTCTGGCAGCATCTCGGGCCGGCGTCGCTACAATAAACCGCGTAAACTGCGCGGCCCCGAACGACAACAGCGAGGAAATCAGATGGCCAGCTCGAATACGCTTCTGGGAACCGTCGCGGCAATCTGGCGCTACCCGGTAAAGTCGATGGCCGGCGAACAACTCGACGCCGTCGAGATTGGTTCCGCAGGGCTCTTGGGTGACCGCGGTCGAGCGCTTCGCGAGGTGGCCACCGGGGCCATCGTGTGCGCGAAGAACCCCCGCAAATGGGCTACGCTGTTGGATTGTCGTGCGACATACTCCGCGCCGCCCAATGCCGCGCGGCCGGTTCCACCGGTCGTGATCACGCTACCTGACGGCACTCGCATTTCGAGCGACTCTCCCGACGCGCCACGGCAACTTTCTCGCTACTTCGGCCGCGAGGTCGCCTTGCACGGCGCGCCGGCCGAGGGTCAGCAGATCGAAATGATGCTGCCCAACGATCCGACCGAGCAAGTGCTCGAAGTGCCAATTCCGCCCGAGGGTTTCTTCGATCTGGCGGCGGTGCATTTGTTGACTACCGCCAGCGTCCAGGCCCTGGCCGCCGCGGCTCCCGCGAGCCGCTTCGACATCCGCCGGTTCCGCCCGAATCTGGTGATCGAAACCCCCGCGGGGCGCGTCGGGTTCGTCGAGAACGACTGGATCGGTCGCACCCTGTGGATCGGCGATGACGTGGAATTGGCAATCTTCAGGCCTTGTGGGCGATGTATCATGACCACCGTGCCGCAAGGCGACTTGCCGAAGGATGTCGGAGTGTTGCGGGCGATCGCCGAGCGAAATGACGCCAACTTCGGCGTCTATGCGACGGTCGTTACTCCAGGGCGCGTTGAGCGCGGCGCACGCGTCGAGTTGAGATAGCGATGCCCATCACCAACGACACTGCCGCGCGGATTGCCGAGTGGCTGCGGTCCGCGCGCTCGGCGGTGGTCTTTACCGGCGCCGGGATGAGCACCGAGAGCGGCATCCCCGACTTCCGCTCGCCTGGTGGCGTCTGGGCGAAATATCGGCCGGTCTACTTCCAGGACTTTCTCGCCAGCGACGCGGCGCGATGCGAGTACTGGCGACAGAAGTGCGAGGCGCACGCCCAGTTCGGCACGGCCCAACCGAACGTCGGACACAAACTATTGGCCGAGTGGGAATCGGCCGGCCAGCTGCGCGCCGTGATCACGCAGAACATCGACGGCCTGCATCAGGCCGCGGGGAGCCAGCGCGTGCTCGAGCTGCATGGCACCGCGCTGGCGATCGAGTGCTTGTCGTGCGCCCGCCGCTGTGAGCCAGAACCCATGATGGCCGCCTTCCGCGAGACCGGTTCGGCGCCCCAGTGCGAGGCGTGCGGCGGCTGGCTAAAGAGCGCGACCGTGTCGTTCGGTCAGGCGCTTCCCGAAGACGTGCTGGCCGAAGCCTGGGAGCTGGCCCGCCAGAGCGATTTGTTTCTGGTGCTCGGTTCGTCGCTGGTCGTCGAACCGGCGGCGTCGCTGCCGCGAGTCGCAAGGCAGCACGGTGCCCGGTTGGTGATCATCAACCGCGACCCGACGGAGCAAGACGCCACGGCCGACGCCGTGATGCGGGCGCCGTTGGGCGAAGCCTTGGCGGCAATCGATCAGTTCGCGCGCCCCATGAGCCAGTCGCCCCAACGGGCATAGAAGCAGTTTCAAAGCCTGGTTTGGGTGCCACTGCTGGCTTGCCCAGCAGTGAATTGCACGACACGGCACTGCTAGACGCTTCTTGCAGTGGCAACCGACGTTGGTTCAATGCTGGTTTTCAAACTGCTTCTAGCCACATTGCTTAGCGCACCTTCATCAGGTGCCATTGTCGGTCATTGGCGGGCCGCGCGCGGCTGTCTAGAATCGAAGATTGACCGGCCCACTTCCGCTCCCGAAGAACCGCGCGGCGGCGCACCAGTACCTGCCGCCTGGCAATTGAACGGCGAGCGGTACTGCTGCAACCTCGTGGCCGCGTCGACGGGCCAACTATGTGCGGCATCGCTGGCATCTACAACCTCTACTCGACACGCCCGGTGACCACGGGCGAACTCGAGAGCATGCTGGCGACGATGCCCTACCGCGGGCCCGACGCCCACGGCACGCAGCGCTTCGGCGAGCGCGCGGGCTTTGGCCACCTGCGGCTCTCGATTCTCGATCTGCGCCCGGAGAGCAATCAGCCCTTCGAGATCGATGGCGGCGATCTGGTCATCACCTACAACGGCGAGATCTTCAATTACATCGAGCTCCGCGAAGAGCTCGAAGCCCTGGGGCATCACTTTCGCACGGAGAGCGACACCGAGGTGCTGTTGCGGGCCTACAAGCACTGGGGCCCGGCCGTCATGCCGAGACTCAACGGCATGTGGGCGTTTGCGATTTACGACCGCCGCCAGGATACGCTGTTTTGTGCGCGCGATCGCTTCGGCATCAAGCCGTTCAATTACCTGGTCCACCAAGGGCGGCTGCTGTTCGCCTCGGAAATCAAGGCGATCCTCGCGCTCGATTCGGACCTGGCCCAGCCCGACTATGAATCCCTGTCGCGCGTGCTGCGGGCGAGCGTGGGGGCGCGGGGCGAGCGCACCTGCTTCGCAAACATCCGCCGCCTGCCACCAGCGCACACCCTGACTGCCACGCGCCACGGAATCAAGATCGAGCGCTATTGGGACTATCCGCTCGACACGTTGCACGGCGTGAGCTTCGCCGACTCGGCCCAGCGCGTCCATGACCTGCTCGTCGACTCATTGCGACTGCGCATGCGCAGCGACGTGCCGGTAGGCTTGACCCTTTCGGGCGGTCTCGATTCGTCGGCATTGGCCTGTCTGCTGCGGAACTTTTTCTACGGCGATTTCGACACGTTCACGGCCGCCTATCAGGGAGAGTCGTACGACGAATCGGGCGACGCCCAGCAACTGGCCGAGTCGCTCGAGATGCGCTCGAATCTGATTCCGGCCACGCAAGGCGATTTCCTGGGCACCCTGCGACAAGTCGTGCGGCATCTCGAATCTCCGACCCATTCGCACGCGGTGTTTCCCCTGTGGAATATCATGCGCGCCGCCCGGCGCCGCGTGACCGTGCTGCTCGAAGGGCAAGGAGCCGACGAATTGCTGGCCGGCTACAAGAGCAATTTCTATGAAGCCTGCCGGCAACAATTGCGCCGCGGCAAGCTGCGCCAGGCCTACAGCGAAATGCGCTGGGCGGCGCATACGGTCGGCGCGGTGAACGCCCTGTTGATGGCCGCCCGCGAGGCCAATCCTCCCTTTTTGCCCAGGGTCTTTCGCCGCTTGCGCGGCGACGGCGGCGTGTACATCGGCCCCCTGCAGCATTGCACCGAGCGGCCCGAGTCCGAGCGTCGCATCCTGCACGCCTCCGATCGACTGAACGCCTCGCTGATCCGACAGATGGAAGGGGGGCTCGTCGACCTGCTGCACTATGGCGACGCCATGTCAATGGCGCACTCGATCGAGTCGCGGCTGCCGTTTTTGGATCACCGCTTGATCGAGTTCTGTTTGCGGATCCCCGGCGACTTCAAGTACCGCGATGGTCTGGGCAAGCTCGTGCTCCGCGAAGCGGTGCGCAAGGAGGTCCCCGCGCGAATCATCGACACGCGCGCCAAGCTGGGGTTTCCCACGCCCATCGCGCGCTGGTTCCGCGAACGGCCCGACCTGACGATCTATCCCGTGCTGCACTCAGCCGCTTGTCGGCAGCGCGGTGTCTTCGCGCCGCAGGCGATCGACGCGGCCATCGCCCGGCACATCGCCGGACAGATCGATTTGTCGAGCAACATCTATCGTTGGATCATCACCGAGTTGTGGTTCCAGGAGTTCATCGACCGTCAGCCCGGCGGGCGCCCGCTCCCCGAGCCGACGCCGGCCGTGGCCGCGGCGAACTGACTCGTTCGTTGATGTGCGGCGGAGCCACGCTCGGTGGTTTCCTAATCTCGCCTTCGGGCGGCTTTTTCCTGCGCGGGAGGGACCAATGTCGGCCGATGACGATTGGCGACTCAAGATCGAGCCAAGCGACAAACCTTGGATTAAGGGGGCCGTCCTGCGATGGCGGACTTACTTCGCCCCCAGTGCGCGATGGGACCACGATCATTGCGTGTTCTGCTGGGACAAGTTCAGCGAGACCATTCCCGACGCGCTGCGCGCGGGCTATGCCACCGAGGATGATCGTCCTCGTCACTGGATTTGCGACGAGTGCTTTGAGGGATTTCGAGAACGATTCGGCTTAGTCGTCGTCGGCGACCGGGATTCAAATTAGGACACTACCCGACCCTCCCGCTCGTTGCCGCCGCGCGGTGGCAGCGGTAGAATCCGGCGGATTCTCCAGCGCACCACGCCGACGCTCCTCGCCGCGGCGGCGCCGCACCTTCGCCAACCAGCCACTCGCCGCGCATGAGCCGCACGCCTCGCAACCTGGTGGTCGCCCAAAGCGGCGGTCCCAGCCCGGTCATCAATAACAGTTTGCGCGGCATCCTCGAGGCGGCCCGCGACTTGCCGGCCATCGGTCGCGTGTACGGCGCGCGGCACGGGATCGAAGGTGTGCTCAAAGAGGAACTGCTCGATCTATCGGCCCAGCAGGCCGAGGAAGTGGCGCTGTTGCGCGTCACGCCGGCGGCCGGCGCCATCGGCACCTGCCGCTACAAGCTCAAGCCGAAGCAGACCGAAGATTTCGAGCGCGTCATCGAAGTTTTCCGCGCCCACCAGGTGGGCTACTTCTTGTACATCGGCGGCAACGACTCGATGGACACGGCCCACCGCATCGCGGAGCTGGCCGCTCAACGTGGGCTGGAACTCGTCGCGGTCGGCGTGCCCAAGACGATCGACAACGACGTCGGCGACAGCGAGTTCCGCCTGATCGATCACACGCCCGGCTACGGCTCGGTCGCCAAGTATTGGATGCACCTGGTCCAGAATGCCAACGAGGAGAACGCGGGATCATCGCCAGCCGATCCGGTGCTCGTGCTGCAAGCCATGGGGCGACAGATCGGCTTCATCCCGGCGGCGGCCCGGCTGGCCGACCCCGGCCGCGAGCTGCCGCTGTTGATCTACCTGGCCGAGCGCAAGCTTCCGCTCGAACAACTGGCCGAGCAGCTGAACACTTGCCTACGCAGCCACGGTCGAGCGATCGTCGTGGTGAGCGAGGGCTTCGATGTCGGCGACTTCGGTCAGGTGAAAGACTCATTCGGCCACACGATGTACAGCGCGAGCCAGACGACCGTCGCTCAAATCGTCGTCAATTATCTGAATCAAGCGGGCCTGGCGGCAAAAGGAGCCGCGCGCGGGCAAGTCCCTGGCACCGATCAGCGACACTCGATGGCGTACGCCTCCACGATCGATCTCGAAGAAGCGTATCGCAGCGGTCAAAAGGCGGCCGAGCTGGCCGCCGCCGGCGAAGGGGGCTGGATGGCGACCATCCTGCGACAGCCGGGCCATATCTACGGCGTGCGCTACGACAAAGTGCCGCTGGTCGAGGTGGCCAACAGCGAGCGAACGTTCCCGCCGGCGTGGATCACCGCCGATGGCGCCGACGTCACCGACGAGTTCGTGCGTTACGCGCAGCCGCTACTGGGCGAGGACATGGTCTCGCTCCCGCTCGTCGGCGGGCGGCAGCGGCTCACGCGGTTCGAACCGATCTACGCCGCGCAACAGCTTCCCAAATACGTGCCGCAAGCGGACCGCAAATGAGTTACGAGCTCGAGCCCCAGCACGACTACCTCGTTGGCATCGACTCCGATGGCTGCGCCTTCGATACCATGGAGATCAAGCACAAGGAGTGCTTCATCCCCAATATCATCCGGCACTACCACCTCCAGGCAGTCAGCAAGTACGCGCGCGAGGCGGCCGAGTTCGTCAACTTGTATTCGAAGAGTCGGGGGATCAATCGCTTTCCGGCCTTGATCGAAGCGCTCGACTGGCTGGCGCGGCGGCCCGAGGTGCGGGCGCGCGGCGCCAAAACCCCCCAGCCCGCCGGCCTCGTGGCTTGGATCGCGCGCGAGACGAAGCTGGCCAACCCCGCGCTCAAACGCGAAGTCGCGGCGACCGGCGATGCCGATCTGCGGCAGGCGTTGGCCTGGTCCGAGGCTGTCAACGAATCGATCGCCGCCATGGTCCACGGCGTGCCGCCCTTTCCCTTCGTGCGCCCTTGCCTGGAGAAACTGCAAGGTCGCGCCGATGTACTCGTCGTCTCCGCCACGCCCAACGAGGCGCTCCAGCGCGAATGGCAAGAGCACGACATCGCCGATTTCGCCCGGGCGATCTGCGGCCAGGAGATCGGCACCAAGAAGGAAACCCTGGCCACGGCCCGCCGCTATGCCCCGGAACACACGCTGATGATCGGCGACGCGCCGGGCGACTACCAGGCCGCGCGGGCCAACGCGGCGCTCTTCTTTCCGATCAATCCCGGCGACGAGGACGCCAGTTGGCGGCGCTTGTGCGAAGAAGGGCTCGACCGGTTCTTCGCTGGCGCCTTCGTCGGCGACTATCAGCGCGAACTGCTGAGTGAGTTCGACAAACGCCTCCCCCAGCGCCCCCCCTGGCCGGTCGTGGAGCAGTGACATCCCTCGACCACAAAGCGGAAGTGAAACAGCAACATGCCCGAACTAGCTGACATCGGCCTCGTCGGCCTGGCCGTGATGGGCGAGAACCTCGTGCTCAACATGGAGAGCCGAGGCTTCCGCGTCGCCGTCTTCAATCGCACCACGAGCAAGGTCGACGAGTTCATCGCCGGCCGCGCCGCCGGCAAGAAGATCGTCGGCTGCCATTCGCTCGAAGAGCTGGTTGGGCAGCTCGCCCGGCCGCGCAAAGTGATGATGATGGTCAAGGCCGGCCCGGCGGTCGACGAATTGATCGCGCACTTGCTGCCGTTGCTTTCGCCCGGCGACGTGCTGATCGACGGCGGCAACACCCATTTCGCCGACACGCAACGCCGCACCCGCGAAGTCGAAGCCAAAGGGCTGCTGTACGTCGGCACGGGCGTTTCCGGGGGCGAAGAAGGAGCGCTCTTGGGCCCCAGCATCATGCCCGGCGGCAGCGCGGCCGCCTGGCCGCTGGTCAAGCCGATCTTTCAGGCGATCGCCGCCAAAGTCGGCCCCAAGCACGACATCCCCTGCTGCGAGTGGATCGGGCCCGACGGCGCCGGGCACTACGTCAAGATGGTGCACAACGGCATCGAGTACGGCGACATGCAGTTGATCTGCGAGTCGTACGCGCTGTTGCACAAAGCGCTCGGCCTGTCGAACGACGAGCTGTACGACGTCTTCGACAATTGGAACCGCGGCGAGTTGAACAGTTACTTGATCGAGATCACCCGCGACATTTTCAGCGTTAAAGACCCCGTGACCGGCGGCTGGCTGGTTGATTACATCCTCGACGAGGCGGGCAACAAGGGAACCGGCAAATGGATGAGCCAGTTGGCGCTCGACCTGGGAGTGCCGACGACGCTGATCACCGAGGCCGTCTACGCGCGGTTTCTTTCGGCTTTCAAGGAACAGCGCGTGCGCGCCAGCAAAGTCCTGCGAGGCCCGAGCGGACAATACACGGGCGATCCGGCGGCGTTCATCGATGATGTGCGGCAAGCGCTCTACGCCTCGAAGATCGTCAGCTATGCCCAGGGGTTCTTTCAATTGCAGGCGGCGGCGGCCGAACATCATTGGCCGCTGAACTTCGGCAACATCGCGCTATTGTGGCGCGGCGGGTGCATCATCCGCGCGCAGTTTCTCGATCGCATCAAGGAGGCTTTCGACGCCGACGCCAGGCTCGAGAATCTGCTTCTGGCCCCCTACTTCCGTGATGCCATCGACAAGGCGCAGCCCGCCTGGCGCCACGTGGTGACCACAGCCGTGCAATTGGGCATTCCGATTCCGGCATTCGCGGCCGCGCTCGCTTACTTCGACGGCTATCGCCAGGCACGGCTCCCCGCGAACCTGCTGCAAGCGCAGCGCGATTACTTCGGGGCACACACTTACCGGCGAACCGACCAGCCGGGCGTCTTCCACACCGAATGGCTCGAATTGCGCCGCAAACCCCGCGATTAGAAGCAGTTTCAAAACCAGCATTGAACCGACGTCGGGTGCCACTGCAAGAAGCGTCTAGCAGTGCCGTGTCAAACTTTTCACTGCTGGGCAAGCCAGCAGTGGCACAGTCCAGGTTTTGAAACTGCATCTAATTGAGATTAGCAAAGAATCCAGCGAGCACGCATGAGCGCCGCCGACTACTTGAATAATCTCTTTGGCCTCACCGGCCAGGTCGCCGTGGTCGTGGGGGGCACGGGCGTCTTGGGCGGGGCGCTCGCCCGCGGATTGGCTCGTGCGGGTGCGACCGTAGTCGTGGCAGGTCGCGGAGCCGAGCGGGGCGCTGCCTGCGTGCGCGAGATCGAAGCGGCCGGCGGCAACGCGGCTTTTGTCTCCGTCGACGTGACGCAGCGCGATTCGATCGCGGCGCTGCTAGCAACCTCGCTCGAGGAATTTGGCCGCGTCGATATCCTCATCAATGGCGCCGGAGTCAACTCGGCGTCGACCTACTTCGAAGCCACCGACGACGAGTGGGACCGCGTTTTCGACAGCAATCTCAAAGCCGTCCATTGGGGTTGCCAGATTTTCGGCAAGCATCTGGCGGCGCAGCCCGCAGGGGGCTCGATCCTCAACATCGCCAGCATCACCGCGAATTTGCCGCTGTCGAAGGTATTCGCTTACTCGGCTTCGAAGGCCGCCGTGGTCAGCCTGACCCTGAACGTCGCCCGCGAGCTGGCGCCCCTCGGAGTGCGCGTGAACGCGCTCTGCCCCGGCTTCTTCCCCGCCGAACAGAACCGCAAGATTCTCGACGCCGAGCGCACGGCGAAGATCATGGCCCAAACGCCCATGGCCCGCTTCGGCGACCCCGATGAACTGGTGGGGGCCGCGCTCTTGCTCGTGTCGCGCGCCGCCGGCAGCTTTATCACCGGCGCGGCCTACTACGTCGACGGCGGCTTCACCGCCATGCGGCTATAGGCGGCGAAGTGCTCACTCGCCTCCCTGCTCCTTCCCCTTGGGCACGAACTGAAATCTGTAGCGATCACCCAACCGCATCCGCGTGATGTACACAATCTGATGCGTGTGCCCGACAAAGTGGCTCACGGTCTCGAAGATCGCGGCCAACCGCGTGGTCTCGAACCCTTGGATGCGGCAGCGCTCCGGCAGCCTGCCGGCCGGAAATGTCGCCAGCGCCGCGTTGGCTTCGGCGACGGTTCCCCGCAGTTGCGCCACGAGCTCGTGCTTCGGCCGCGGCTCGCGATCCGAGAATTCCAGCGGGCGATTGCGCACGTCGGGCGCGCCGCCGATCCCGTGCACGATCCACTGTCGCACGTTGCCGCACAGATGCAGCACGATGTTCTGGATGCTGTTGTGCGTTGGCTGCGGTCGCCACCACACGTCCTCGTCGGTCAGTTGTGTCAAACAGTGCTCGATCTTGGCCAGGGCGTGCGCCAGAGTGCGTTGCGATTCGGCGAGCACGGCTGGGCCAAGTTCTGTTTTCGAGGGCGACAACTCGTCCCCCGTGGTGGCTTCGATCGGCATGGCATCAACTCCGCGTGATCGGCAGCGTGCGACGCGCGCATTCTCGCGAATTCGCACTGCGTCTGCCATCGGCCAAGAATCCACTTCGCACGCTCGTGACGGCGCTCACGGATTTGCACCCGCGCAAACGGTACAACCGCTGCACGAATTGGCGGAAATTCGGTCCGGTGCGGTGATTTTCGCTCATCTGGCCTGACCTATAGTTTCTCGACCGGCAGCCCCGCCCTGCGGCTGGCTGCCGGGCTTTTCCTGGTTACTTGTCCGTTGCAGTTCGCATTGATTCGGTAGGTTCGGGTCCGTCACCCCTCGTCGGCCCCAGTGTCTGGTGGCGATTGCCGCCGGGCGCACGTAGTTCTCTTCGCAATCCGGTATTCACCGGCGACGACGGCCGTGCGCGCTTGCCGCGCGCTCTCGCTGACCGTCGTCGTCCACGTCCGACGAAGGTTCTCTCGCGCGATGGGCACACGGCTGCCAAAGCGACGCCGCACGCTGTCACTCGAACCGATCGAGTCACGGCTGGTGATGTCCGCCGCGCCGGCGTACGACTTTTGGCTCGATGCGCAAGCGCTCCTCGAAGCAAACTCGACCGATCCGGCAATCGTCGCGCCCGAGCTGCAAGCCGCCCGCGCGACCAGTCAGTCGGCCGGTTCGGCGGCGCTGACCGCGATCCGCGATGAGTATGGCTTCAACGGCGCTGGTCAAACCGTGGCTGTCATTGACACCGGCATCGCCTGGGACACCGCCGCGCTGGGCGCCGGTTTTGGCGCCGGCTACCGCATCGTGGGGGGCTGGGATTTCGCCGAGAATGACTCCAATCCCTTCGACGATGGCCCGGCCGGAGGGCACGGCACGCACGTCGCCGGCATCATCGGCTCCAGCGACACGCGCTACACCGGCGCCGCGCCCGGCGTCGACCTGGTCAGCCTGCGCGTCTTCGACGACCGCGGCGGCGGTACATTTGCCTGGGTCGAGCAAGCGCTGCGCTGGGTTCACGAGCATCGCACGTCGTTTGCTAATCCGATCACCACGGTCAATATCTCGATCGGCTCGACTTGGAACGCGGCGTCGATTCCCGCTTGGGCCACGCTCGAAGATGAGTTCGCGCAGTTGGCCACCGATGGCATCTTCATCGCGGTGGCCGCCGGCAATTCGTTTACCACCTACAACACCCAAGGCTTGAGCTACCCCGCAGCCAGCCCGTACGTCGTGCCGGTCGCCAGCACCGACGCCGACGGTCAACTCAGTTACTTCAGCCAGCGCAGCGACCGCGTGCTGGCCGCGCCGGGGCGACTGGTCACCAGCACCGTGCCCGACTACATCGGCAACCGCAACGGTCGCAACGACGACTTCGCCGCCATGTCGGGCACGAGCATGGCCGCGCCCTACGTCGCGGGGGCGGCGGTACTCGTGCGCGAGGCGTACGCCTTTTTGGGGCAGACGGTCAACCAGAACGGCATTTACAACCTGCTGCGCAACACGGCCGACACCGTGCTAGACGCCGCCACCAGTGCCACGTATCGCCGCTTGAATATCGACCGCGCGATCGACACGCTGATGCCGGCCAACACCAACGGCACCGCCGCGGCCGCCACCAACTTGGGATTCGTCGTCGACACCTTCTCGGTCGGCGACATGATCGCGCGCCTCGGCGATCGAGATTACTTCCGCTTCACCGCCGCGCGCAGTGGCAAGCTCTCGATCACGCTCGACACCGCCAGCGCCCTGCGCCCCAACTGGGCGCTCGAGGGTGGCTCAGGGACCGTCGACGCCAGTGGGCTGGTGTTCACGATCGACGTCATTGCTGGCGGCACCTACACCTTCGACCTGGGGACCAGCGGAACCATCGGCCGCTACGCGCTGACGGCCTCACTGACCGCCGCCATGCCCGACTGGGGCACGATCAACCAGGCCATCATCGTCGACCAGGCCGTCGGCGCTGGGAGCGACAGTTTTTCGTTTAGCGCCGCGCGCGATGGCATCTTCACCGTCGAGGCCTTGGCCGGCGCAGCATCGGCCGGAGTGACGTTCGATCTCTATGATCTTTCAGGCCGGCGCTTGGGTACGAGCGCTGCTTCGGCCAGCGGCCAGCGGCTCGACGTCACGGTGTCGGCCGGGCAGGCGCTCGTCTTGCGCACGCACGGCGCCAGTCCCGACGTCGACTTCCGCCTTACCAATTTGCTCACGCGCCGAGGCAGCGTGCTAACCGCTTATGGCACCGCCGGCGACGACACCTTCGCGGCGGCCGCCGGCAGCCAGCACCAACTCTCGATCGATGGCGTGTCCTACGAATTCGACGCTACCACGCTGACCGATATCAGCTTCGTCGGGCAAGGGGGCCGCGATCGCGTCAGCTTGACCGCGTCGGGCGCGAATAACGCCGCCACGCTGCGCGTCGGCTCGGTCGAGCTCGTCGGTATTGGTTATCGCTTCACCGCGACCGATGTCGACGCGATCGAAGTCCGATCGCTCGGCGCGGCCGGCGATCGCGCGGTGCTCTACGACGGCGCCGGTGACGACACACTCATCGCGGCTCCGAGTTCCGTGCAGCTCACGGGCACCGGCTTCGACAACCGCGCGACCGGCTTCGGCAAGGTGCAAGTCGTCGCCAGCGGCGGCGTTAACGAGGCGCGGCTCTACGATTCGGCCGGCAACGACCTGCTCGAACTGCGCCCCACGAGCGCTCGCCTGACCGGTACGGGCTTCGACATCACGGCCACCGGATTCGCACGCGTGATCGCTTCGTCATCCGCCGGCCAGGACCAGGCGTCGTTCTATACGGCGGCTGCCGGCGATACGTTCAGTGCTTGGAGCGATCGCGCCGAGCTCGCAACCAGTGGATATTTTCGCCAGGCGCTGGGCTTCAGCCGTGTGGTGGCGTTCGCGGGTGGCCAGAACAATATCGCGCACCTCTACGGTTCGGCCGGCAACGATACGCTCAGCGCGCGCCCCGACACCGTCGAACTGCGCGGCGCTGGCTTCGATAACTCGGCACGCGGCTTCGCGCTCGTGCGGTCGTACGGCGGCGGCGGCGCGGACGAGGCCTACTTGTATGCCGGCGCCGGCGAGAGCTTGTTCGTCGCTCGGCCTGGCGTAGTTCAGTTCAGCGGCAACGCTTTCGCCTACTCGGCGCGCGACTTTGCCAGCGTCCGGGCGTTCGCCGGGCAAGGTACGAGCCTCGCGCTCTTGTATCACACGCCTGGCGACAACCAGCGCCTGGCGCAAAGCGCCGCTTCGCAGCTGTCGGCCGATGGCGTCGACTATGCCCTGTACGGCTTCAGCGACGTCTCGGCAATCCCGCTTGCCGCGCGCACCGGCGTGGCCAGCAGCCCTGTGGCGACAAGCAGTTTCAAAACGGGCGATGAGGCGAAGTCGAGTGCCACTGCTAGCTCGTCGAGCAGTGCCGTATCGAACTTAGCACTGCTGGGCAAGCCAGCAGTGGCACCCAAATCGAGTATTGAAAATGCTTCCAGCGTCGCGCATAAGAACGCGGCAGCGCAGCAACTGGCGCGAAGCAGACTCGCGGCCATCGATCAGGTGTTGCGCGAGGCGGCCGCACAAGCCGCGCCCGCATTCAAGTCGTCGTTCAGATAGACGTCGCGCGCTCGTGCCGCTACGCCCGCGCCGGCTGCCCGTTCTGGGCGTAGCGCCCTTCGTGATTGATGCGGGCGAAGACGTCGTTGAGCACCCAGTGGAACAGGCACAAGTGGATGCTCTCGACCATTCCCATGTCGTTCAAGGGGACGTGCAATCCTGACTGGGCCATCGTGCGGAGCTTGCCGCCGCTGTAGCCGGTCAGGCCAAATGTCTTGAGTCCGTGGCGATTGGCCCAATCGACGGCGTTGAGCACGTTGGGGCTGTTGCCCGAGCCACTGATCGCCAGCACGACGTCGCCAGCGCGGCCATAGTTCATCAATTGCTGCACAAAGATCTGGTCGTAAGCCAGGTCGTTGCCAACGGCCATGATCCAACCAAGATTGTCGGTCAGGCTCATCACCTTGAGCCGCTTCTTGGTTTCGTCGTGCAGGTCTTTCTCACGCAGCGAGCTCTTGCCGAGGTCCTCGCTCATGTGCGTGGCCGTGGTCCCCGAGCCACCATTGCCGAAGATGTAGACAAACTTATCGCCAGCCCAGGCCTCAAAAATGAGGTCGGCCATCTGGCGGATCTCGTCCTGATCGACGCGGGCCAGCTCTGTCTGCAAGCGGTTGACGTAATCGGCGACATTGAGCGACGCGCCTAGCATGATCGACGAGCTCCCAGAGGTTTCCAATTAGGGTGCGTAAAGCGCACCGGAAGTCTTCAGGTGCGTGAAACGCACCAATGGGTCAGCAAATTTCGCGAGTCGTAGGGTGCGTGCAACGCACCAGTTATGTAGGTAAGCTTCGCTAGACAAGTTCGGCTTGCCGTGTACTCGCAGCTTGAAGCGAGTGAAGCACCCTTCTTTAGTTTACCGGGACTACCACGCGCCGAACAGGTGAGAACTGCCGCCGCGGAGCGTCGTGGACCATGCCCAGCGGCGACAGCATGTTGGGGACCGTCCTGTTTCGGTGCGCGACCTCGCGTCGGGGACTGGTACATTTTTCGGCGTGCAACTTTCTGCCAACCAGACCGCGCCGGCCGAAAACATGTACCTGTCCCCCTCGGCCCCGTGCGACGACTCTGTTCGGGTGCCACTTCCCTGAAAGAGATGCTCCTGTCAAGGGCTTGGCGGCGCGCAGACTCTTCCTTGGCCCTTCGGC
>JAIESQ010000092.1 GCA_019745975.1 Pirellulales bacterium | reverse complement strand
GCTATAGAACGGCTGCGGGATCGTCAGGTGGCCGCTGGACGAAATGAACCGCGGCACCTCGAAGTAATCCGAGTCCTTGACGTGCCCGATGGCGTGTGCGGCGTCGGCCATAGCGAGTTCTTTAGTGGTTTAGCGCCTTCAGGCGGTTTGCGGCGGACGATTCGGTCGATCCAGCGGCGCCTGGCCGGCGGTGTGTCGCGGCAAGAGCCAGATGGTTTCGAAGGCGAGATTCAACAGGTAAAACGCGATCAGGAAGTAGAGCGCGCCGGCGTCGTAGAGCGGTCCCTTGACGATCCGCAGCACCAGCGCGCCAGTTAGCGGCACGAACATCCGCGGCAGCATCGCCCCCAGCACACCGGCGAAAGCACGCTGTCCGCGAAACAACGGCACCGCCGCCAGGCCCAGCACGGCGCCGCCGACACATAATCCTGCTGCCGCGACGGCCGCTTGAACACCCGCGGCGCCATGGAGCCAATTGCCGAGTAGCGCGGCGGGGAGGCAAGCCACGAGCGTGACGCCGATCAGCACGAGCGTGCCGCGCGCGACCCCGCGTGTGCCAAGGGCACCCTCGGGCAACGTGCGCTGTAGCGCGGCGTGCGTCACGGTTCTCTACCCTTTCGACCGAGTTGGCTCTCGGAGTGAGCCAGCGGTCCCGGCCGTCCGCGGTGCGGGCGGTTTCGCGCCTCGCGGTGCTAACGCTTGGGCTTGCCCGCTATGCGAAGCAAGCTCATGATCCCCAGCACGAGTCCCCCCACGGCTCCCAGCGCCGCAAACACAATTCGCGTCGCCAGCCAGCGATCGAGCGCTAGACCCAACAAGGCGGGCAACGCCATCTGCAACGAGATGGCGATGACAGTCGACACCCACGACATGGCCACGGCCAGCGGGGAGCGATCGTCGGGAGGGCGGTTCACGGCGTGGGGCTCGCAAGGGCGTGGGCGATCCCGAGGCCGATAAACGAAACGCCCAACGGCACTCCGTCCCGGATCCCCAGTTCACCGCCGCCCAACTGTCGCGCGGTGCGTCGCCGGTTGGCAGACTCCCCAGCCGGCGGGCAGGACACGTTCAATTCACTACTTGCGATCCCGTAAGGTCGCTCACTCTACTGGACGCTTTTTGGGGTGTCAATTAACGTCCGATCCAATTCGTGTTTTTTTTCACAATGTATATCTTCTAATCGTAAATCGTACGACATTCAATGCTTAGAATAGCTGTTTGACCTGCGGCATATTGTCGCAGCAATCTGCCAAAAGTGCCGACACGCCAGTGCTCGCCGCGGCCCTGAAAGCAATGAAAGCTAGACGAGGAAAACACCCATGCCACTTCGACTCGGCATGCTCGGCATGTGGCACACGCACGCCGACGGCATCGTCAATCAAGTCGCGGCTCATCCCGACGAATTCACACTGGTCGGCTTTTGGGATCACGATCCGGCGGTCGCCGCGCGGCGCCGCGAGCCGTGGAGCGCGAAGATACCCAGTTATCGCGTTTTCGATTCGGCCAGCGCGCTGTTAGCCGAACCGCTCGATGGCGTGGTCGTCGAAGGGCGCGTCTTTGAGAACCTTGCCCTGGCGAAGCTCGCGCTGGAAAGCGGCCGCCCCGTGATGCTCGAAAAGCCGGCGGGCAACAACCTCGCCGAGCATCGCGCCCTGGTCAAGCTCGCGCAAAGCAAACATCTGCACCTGCAGATGATCTATTTGTTTCGCTACATGTCGGGCGTGCAGGAGATGCTGCGACGCGCGCGCGCCGGCGAGCTCGGCGCGATCTATGAGTTCCGCGCGCGGTTGCCCAAGGATCTCGATTCTTACGACCGCTTTGTGGAGGAGCTCGCACCATACCGCGGCGGCATGTTCTTCGAAATGGCGGGGCACATGGTCGACTTGGCCGTTGCGCTCTTGGGCAAGCCGAAGCGGGTGACGCCGTTTCTGGCGCATCATCACCAGGTTCCAAACACGTTTGTCGACAACGGCGTGGCAATTCTCGAGCACGACCGCGCCTGGTCGATTCTCGAAGTGCCGGCGCTGGAGGTGGCGCCCCACTCGCGGCGGTTCGAGCTCTACGGCACCGGCGGTGCCTGCGTAATCCCACATCTGGGAAGCGGCCATTTGGCGAACCGCAACATCCAGCCGGTCGAGGTGTACCGCGAAGGGGACAAGGACTGGCAGACGCTCGAACTGGAGGCCGCCACCTTGCAGATTCGCGATTTACGGGAGTTCGCCGCCGTGGTCGCCCGCCAGAAGGAACCCGACTTCAGCCTGCAGCACGATCTCGACGTGCAAGAAACACTGCTGGCCGCCAGCGGGATGACGTAAGTCCCGCGGTAGACTGGGGCAAGTCGCTGGGGCTGGACCGCTGGGATATGATTAGGAGGCCCGCTGGGACCGCATAAGCAGTCACGCATGAGCACCCTGCCAAACCACCGCGACGCTTCGCCGTTCGACCCGACGCTCGAGGTCGACCGCGCCGCGCCGCTGACCCCGAGCGCACCGCCCCGCCCCGATGGCCGGTGTGTCGAGCTGGTCGAAGGCTCGGGCTGCCGGATGACTGCTGAAACTCAGACGCTGTTGATCCGCCGGCTGCGCGCGGCGACGCTGGTTTTGTTTGTCGGCTCGGGGGCGTTTCTCACCTGGGCAACTCTTTTTCCCCCCGCATACCGGCAGGCCAGTACGCTGACCACGGCCTTTCACGCGGCGCTCGTGCTGGTGCTGGGGGGTGTGACGTATCTGTTGTTCGGCCGCTGCCCACACCGCTTGAAGAACCTGCGACTCGTCGAGCTGGTGGTGTTCGGGCTGACATCTTGCCTGTTCGCCGTGATGCAGTTCGAGACGTTGCGCTACTATGCGGTGAAAATGCCTGACAACATGAATTTGGCGCTGGCGCTGCACTCGTCGACGTTGTATTGGTGCACGCTGGTCTTCACGTACGGGATCTTCATCCCGAACACGGTGCGACGCGCGGCTGTCGTCGCGGGGCTGATGTGCGCAGCGCCGCTGGTGGTAACGTTCCTCGCCTGGTTTTCCTTTCCGGCCGTGCAGGCGATGGCCGGTGCCGGTATCTTCGGCCAGACCGTGATCATGATGGCGATCGTGTTTTTCGCCACCGTTTACGGCATCTCGACGATGGGCGAGTTGCGCCGCGAGGCGTTCGAAGCCCGGCAACTCGGTCAATATCGTTTGGGCGAACAGATCGGCGCCGGCGGGATGGGAGAGGTTTACCTGGCCGAACATCGCCTGCTCAAGCGGCCGTGTGCGATCAAGCTGATACGCCCGCATCGGGCTGGCGATCCGAAGGTGTTGGCGCGATTCGAGCGCGAGGTGCAGGCCACGGCGCGGCTCTCGCACTGGAACACGATCGAGATTTTCGATTACGGCCACACGGCGGACGGTACGTTCTACTATGTGATGGAATACCTGCCCGGCCTGTCGCTGGGTGATCTGGTGAAGCAGCACGGGCCGCTCCCCCCGGAACGGGCGATTCATTTGCTTGCCCAAACCTGCGACGCGCTGAGCGAGGCCCACGCACAGGGGCTGGTTCATCGCGACATCAAGCCGAGCAATATCTTCGCGGCGCAGCGCGGTGGCGTGCATGATGTCGTCAAGCTGTTGGACTTTGGCCTGGTCAAGCCGCTGGGAGAAACCGATAGCACACAACTCACGCAAGACGGCGTGATCACTGGCACGCCGCTGTTCATGTCACCCGAGCAGGCGCTCGATCGCGACGCCGACGCCCGTAGCGACATTTATGCCTTGGGGGCGGTGGCCTACTACCTGCTCACCGGTCGTCCGCCGTTCGATGGACTCAAGCCGCTGCAAGTGCTGTTGGCCCACGCACAGGAGCCGGTGACACCCCCTTCGCAGGTCAACGCCGACGTGCCGGCCGATCTCGAACTGATCGTGCTGCGGGCGTTGGCCAAGAAACCCGCCGATCGTTTCGCCGACGCCAGCAGCATGCGCCGCGCGCTCGACGAGTGCGAAGCGGCGGGGCGCTGGAACCACGAGCGGGCGAATGCCTGGTGGGGCGGTCAGGCGACGCTGCAGCCGGCGCCGGCTTACGCGTAGCCAGGCGTGGGAGCGCAACTCACAAGTGCTCGCCGCGCGGCGCGCTGCTATCCTGCCATTCATGCCCAACACGCCGCGCTATCTGGTGCCGTTTCATCCCAAGCGGGTGCCCCATCACTTCGCCGACGTGCTGGTGATCGGCGGTGGGTTGGCTGGCTTGCGCGCAGCGATCGCCGTCGACCCGGGCCTGTCGGTGCTCGTCGTCACCAAGCACGATTTGCAGCAATCGAACAGCTCCTGGGCGCAAGGGGGGATCGCCGGCGTGCTCGATCCCGAGGACCGCTTCGAAAACCACATCGCCGACACCTTGCGCGCCGGCGGCTCGCTGTGCGATCGCGGTGTCGTCGACATGGTCGTGCACGAAGCCCCCATCCGCATTCAAGAGCTGATCGACTGGGGGACGAACTTCGACCAGATCGCTGGCAACCTGGCTCTGGGCCGCGAAGGTGGGCACAGCCACGATCGCATTGTGCACGCGTTGGGGGACGCCACCGGGCAGGAGGTGATGCGGGCCGTGATCGCCCGCGCCGCGCAAAGCGGCAACATCGAGACCTGGCAGAACACCTTCACGCTCGACCTGTTGACCGACGACGGCGCTTGCCGCGGCGCGCTGGTGTGGAACCCGCATCACGGCAAAACGCTAGTGTGGGCGAAACAGACGATCCTTTGCACTGGCGGCTGCGGGCAACTGTACCGCGAGACGACCAATCCTGACGTGGCCACCGGCGACGGCCACGCGTTGGCCTATCGCGCCGGGGCTGAGCTGCGCGACATGGAGTTCATGCAGTTCCATCCCACGGTGCTGTACATCGCCGGGTCGAGCCGCCATTTGTTGACCGAGGCGATGCGCGGCGCGGGGGGGCATCTGGTCGATCGCACCGGGCACCGCTTCATGCCCGACTTCGACGAGCGCGCCGAGCTGGCGCCTCGCGACGTGGTGAGCCAGGCGATCGTCACGCAAATGGAGCGTTCGCGGCACCCGAACGTCTACCTGTCGATGCGGCATCTCGACGCCGGCTGGGTGCGCCAGCGGTTCCCCGGCATCGCCGCGCTGTGCGCGAAGTTCGACTTGGACATCGCCACCGACCCGATCCCGGTGCGCCCCGGCGCGCACTACATGCTCGGCGGACTGTCCATCGATCTCGAAGGCCGCACGACGTTGGCGAACCTGTGGGCGGCGGGGGAAGTCACGTCGAGCGGCCTGCACGGCGCTAATCGGCTGGCCTCGAACAGCTTGCTCGAGGGACTGGTCTACGGCGCGCGCGCCGGCGAAGGCGCGAGCGCCGCGGCGGCTGGCATCAGCGACGACTATCGTGGGTTGCCGCTGGAGAACCCGCGCATCGAGGAGCCGGGCGAGGCCCTCGACCTGTCGGACATTCGCAATTCACTCAAGAGCCTGATGTGGCGAAGCGTGGGGATCCGCCGTGATGGGCCCGCGCTGGCAGAGGCGCTGGAGAACGTCGACTTCTGGTGCAGCTATGTGTTGCCACGGCAATTCACGGCCCCCGACGGCTGGGAGCTCGAGAACATGCTAGTGGTGGCGCGGCTGATGATCTCGGCGGCGTTGGAGCGGACCGAGTCGCGCGGGGTACACCTGCGGCAGGACTTCCCGAAGTTGGACGAAGCGCACTGGTGCCGGCACATCGCGTTCCGGCGAGCGCAGAAAGCTGGCTCGGGCTAGGCGGTGGTCGAAACGCCGTTAACTCTCGACGGAGGCTAGCACCGCCACGGGAAACGTGCACAACTGTTGCGCGACCGGGACGCTCGCACCCGCGCGCACCCGCTCACTCGTGAAGACGTTTTCGAGCTCGACCTCGCCGAGCGCCGCGCCATCGAGCGACGTGTCGCCCCACAGCGCGGGATCGAATGCTTTCGGCGGCGGCGCGATGTGCACCGCACCGGCCGACTGCGTGAGCCGCACCAAGAACCGCGGGACGACCACCAAAACCACTCGCGCGGCGCGCTGGCCGGTGTTAACTCCGTCGGGTTTCTCGATCCGCGCGAAAGCAATCACGTGCTCGGCCGCGGGCCCGGTGACGTCGACCGCGCGATACTCGCCCGTGACGAATAGGTCCGCGGTGCGCCGGCGCCGCTCCAACAAACGCGAAGTGACGAACAGTTTCGTGCGCGGATCGGCCAGCGAGGTGGCCAACTCGGCAGCCAGCGCCCGCAGCCCGGCAGCGTCGGCAACCGCGCGGTTGATGTCGGCCAGCAGCCGCCGGCGGAGTTCGAAGTCGACCGGCCGGCGATTGTCGGGGTCGACGAGGCTAAAGTCCCAAAGCTCCTGTCCTTGATAGAGATCGGGAACGCCCGGCGATGTGAGCTTGAGCACCAGTTGCCCGAGCGAGTTGACCAGTCCCCAGGCGGCAACCGCGGCGTGAAAGTCGCGAAACTGCGCCAGAAAGCGGTTGCCAGGCGACGGTTCGAGCGTGGCCGCCACGAAGTCGCGCACGGCGCGATCGTAGCGCTCGTTGGGGTTGATCCAACTAGTGTGCTGTTTGGCTTCGTGCGTGGCCTTCTCCATGTAGCGCTGCAAGCGCGCGACGAGCTCGGCTTGCTGGGCTTCGTCGGGGGGCTCGAGTGGCCAGATGCCCAGCAGGCTCTGGTAGAAGAGATACTCGTCGTTGCGGCTGGGAGCGGGCTGGCCGTCGATCTCGGATCGTTTGACGCGATTGGTGCGGAACCAGCGATTGACGTGGTTGCGCCAGGCTTGCGGCAGTTCGGAGAGCACGTGCAAGCGGGCGCGCACGTCTTCGCTGCGCTTGGAATCGTGCGTCGTGCTGGCGAGCATCGCCCACGGAAACGTGTGACAGCGCCGCGCATTGACGTCATGAAACGCGGCTGGCGTGACCACCGGTGACTGCGGCTCGCCCCCCACTTCGTTAACCGACACCAGCGGACAATAGACGTAGTACGCGGTGTCCTCGAAGCCCTTACCCATCACGGGGCTGGTGACCTGCTGGAACCGGCCGGCAAAGTGTTCGCGATCGCGGCGCTGCGGATCGGTGAGGCCGGGCGGATGGTTTAGCAGCAGCACGTCGCGAATGAAATCGAACACCGCCCAGTCGGTATCGGGGTTGCGGCGCTTGGCCAGCGCCGCGGCAAGGTTGACGAAGTGTCGATCGCGGTCGCCGACCCCGCGAGGATTGGGATAAATGCGATAGACCGGGAAACACATCAGGATTTCACGCAGCGCGTAGCGCAGCACGTTGAGTGTAAAGTCACGGCTGCGGCGATGCTGCTCCGAGATGCGATTGAGCTGGTGCGCGAGCATCTGCAGCTCGCTGGCCATCGCCGAGCGCAGGATCAGCCGCTTGGAGTCGCGCACCACTTCGTCGAACGTGCGCGCTTCTCCGACCGCACGACGATAGAACTGCACGATCGACTTCCACCCCTGCGGATCGAGAAACTGCCCGCCGACCTGGTGCATGAAGTCGTAGCCGGTGGTGCCGGCGACGGGCCAGGTGGGAGGGAGCGGCTCGTGGGGTCCGAGAATCTTCTCGACGACGACAAACAGCGGCAAATGATGATCGGCGAGGTCGAGCGGTTGCGACACTTCGGCGGTGGTGCCATTGGCACCGGCAACGGCCGACTGCGCTTCCGCGGCCACGGTGTCGGGATCGAGCTTGTCGAGCGGTGACGATTCCGCCGCGGCGTCGCTCGCGCGCGGAAGCGTGGCTGGCGCCGCGTCGGCGCCATAGATCGCCGTCAGATCGGCGGCTTCAGGGCGTGGAAATCCGAGTAGCGCGCACGCTTCGTCGAGCGATTGCTTATCTGCTTCGATTAGCGGGGCCCTTGGCGCGGTGGTGGCCGGCGCGTCTGGTACATCGCCAAAGGCTGGCGCGCCGTGGCGCTGTCGCCGGAGCTCGGCCAGCACGGCGAGATAGGCCCATTGCAGACGCCACAAGTACTGCTCGGGGGCGAACAGGCCGTCGATATGATCGATCCTCAGGCCCGCGACCTGCCCGCGTGCGACGAGCTCGAAGAGCACACGATGCGTGCGGCGGAACACCTCGGGCAGCTCCATCGAGACGGCCGCCAGCGAGTTGATATCGAAGAACCTGCGATAGTTGATTTCGTCGGTTGCCGCGCGCCAATTGCTCAACCGATACGCCTGCGCGGAGATGATGGCGTCGAGTTGATCGAAGCTGGCCGGATCGTCGGCAGTGCCGTTGCAAAGCTCGACGTTGCGCGCGACGAATTGCGCGACTGTGGCAGAGCTGGCCTCCAGATCGCGAAGCCGGCGCTTGATCACCTCCTTTTCTCGCTGCCGCTCGGCGATCGCTTCGGGCCAGGTGGCGTTTTGCGACGGTAGATGCTCCAACGCCGTGACGATGCTCTGAAATTCGTTCAAGCTGTCGCAGTCGTCGGCCAAGGTGGCTTCGAGCACTTCGCGGCGATTGGTCAACAGCGGAATCGCCGTCTTGGGGCCCAGTGGCAGCACGTTGTCGAAATAGCGGAGCGTGAAACCGCCATCGTGGTGTTCGATGCGCAGCTCGCCTGCTTCGAGCACTTCGCCATATTGCTTGCCGAGGATCGGCAGTAGCACCTTGTTGGCCAACTCAGTTTTGACGGGATGCCAGTCGATGTCGAAATAGTGGGCGTAGGGGGAGTTCGGCCCGTTTTCGAGTACGTCGTGCCACCAGGGGTTCGAGGTGTCGGTGCTCATGTGATTGGGGACAACATCGAGCAGAAGCGCCAATCCGGCGGCGGCCAGGGAATCACTTAAACGCGCGAAGCCAGCCGCGCCCCCGAGACCGCGATCGATCTGATCGTGATCGCAGACGTCGTAACCGTGTTCGCTCCCCGCTCGGGCTTGCAAAATCGGCGAAGCATAAACGTGCGTGACGCCCAACGCGCGCAGATAGGGGGCGATCGCCGCGGCTCGATCGAAGTCGAACTGCGCATGCAGTTGCAGGCGATACGTCGCGCCGGGATCGACGCGCCGGCGCAGGGCGGCGGCCGCCAGCTCGGCGGCGGGCGACTCGAGCGCAGTCGATGCGATTTCGTTTATCGCCACGCGCTTGGCCCCCAAGCGACAAGTTCGTGTGGCAAGAGCTGCGCGAGATCGTCGAGCGATGTGCGCTGGCCGGCGTACTTCATCGCGGCCGTGCTCAATAGGGGTACCAGATCGCCGGCGGGTGTCGACCTCGGTGTGAGCGCCACCCGTTCCGACAAGTTCGCCCACAGCTCAAATTGGCCGCTGTGCGCGCGGGCAACGAGCGTGACCGGGTCGGCGGTGTCGCCGACCAGTTCGGCAGCGAGCGCGTCGTGGGGTTCGGCTTGCCGCCACGCGCGGCGCAGCGCGAGCAGCTCAGCATAAAGCCGGCGAATTGCGGCGCGATTCTCGTCGCGCCAGTCCCAGCTCAGTTTGGCCGACTCAAATGATTGCGGCGCTTGTGCGTCGGGGATTTCGATCTTCCACTCAAAGGCGAGGGCGGCGAACTCCTCGCGCCGCCCGCGCCGCACGGCTGCGATCAGTTGCTCGTCGCTAAACGAACAGAAGAAAGGAAACGGGTTGGATTCGCCGTATTCCTCGCCCATGAACAAGAGCGGCGTCGTCGGCGACAAGAGCAGTAAGCCAGCCGCGAGGCGTAGCGCCGGCGGCGCTAAGAGCGTCGCCAGGCGATCGCCCAAGGCGCGGTTGCCGATTTGGTCGTGATTCTGAATGCAGGTGACGAAGGCGGCCCGCGGCGTGCTCCCCACCCGGTTGCCGTGGCGACGGCGATGAAAAGGGCTATAGCAGCCGTCGTACACGTAGACGTCGGCGAGCGACTTGGCCAGTTGACGCCGCGTGCCGAAGCCTGCGTAGTAGCCGTCGCGCTCCCCCGTCAAGAGCGCGTGCACGCAGTGATGAAAGTCGTCGCTCCAGGCGCCGGCCAGGCCGTAGCCACCGTGTTCGGCGGGCGAAACGAGGCGAATGTCGTTCTGATTCGTCTCGGCGATGACGACAACGGTGCGCACGGTATCGCGCGCCGTCGCTTGGACTGCGTCGTTGAGGTCCTGCAACAAGTGCTTCGCGCTCATATCGTAAATGGTCTGCACGGCGTCGAGCCGCAGCCCGTCGGCATGAAAATCGCGCACCCACTGGCAGGCATTCTCGATGGCAAAGTGGCGCACAGGGTCGCTGTCCGCCCCGTCGTAGTTGAGCGCGAGCCCCCACGGCGTGCGGTAGTGATCGGTGAAGTACGGTCCGAACTGGCCGAAGTAGTTCCCCTCGGGGCCGATGTGGTTGTAGACGACGTCGATGAGCACGCCGAGGCCTGCGGCGTGCGCCGCGTCGATGAACTGTTGCAAGCTGCGCGGGCCGCCGTAGCTGTGTTGCACGGCGTAGGGGTGCACGCCGTCGTAGCCCCAATTGCGCGTGCCCGCGAATTGCGACAACGGCATCAATTCAATGGCCGTAACGCCCAACTCGCGCAGTTGTGGCAGCCGCGCGCGGGCCGCCGCGAAGGTTCCCTCAGGCGTGAAGGTGCCGACGTGCAACTCGTAGATCACCAGGTCGGAGCGCTCGACCCCGGACCACGACGCGTCGCTCCAGATGAACTCTTCCGGCGAGAAAATGGCCGACGGGCGATGAACCCCCTCGGGCTGCCAGCGGCTGGCCGGATCGGGATACTCCGTGGACTCGTCATCCAAGAGATACGCATAGCGGGCAGCGGCCGGCACCTGATCGAGCTCGAGGTTCCAGTAACCGTCGTCGGCGCGATTGAGATCGAAGGTTCGCCGCTGCGTGTCGCCAACATTCGCGGTGTCATAGAGCACGAGTTGCACGCGTTTGCGCAACGGCGCCCAGACACACCAGCGCGCCAGCCCGTGCGAATCGCGCCACGCTCCCTGTGTCCGTGCGCGGAGCTGTCCAGCTTGCCCGATCATGGGCGCATTCTAGCAAGCTGTGCCGAATGTCCCATGCGAATCGCGACGCGGAGTGGGTGGCGGTTGCAGATCGCGCAGACTGGCTGCCGCGTGAGCAATTGCGGCGTTGGCTGAGCGCTTCGGCTTACTGCGAGCGACGACTGGAGCGGAGCGCTTCTTGCACCATGCTCTCCAATGCGCGGCGCACCGCCTTGGTGTTCGTCTTTTGCAAGGCGACTACTTTGACCGTGGGACGCGAGGCATCCGATTGTTCGTCGAGCTCGCGCACGAGCGTTTCGACCTCGGTCAGCAGTCGCGGCGGCGCGGAGACTACGATCGAGTTGGTCGCGCGATCGACGCCGATGGTCATCTCGGGTCCGGCAGCTTCGGCGTCCATTTGCGCCATCATCATGGCCATGTCGCGCGACAGGCCCTCGCGGCGCGGCAGGCGCTGCCGACGCTGGCCCGCGCCGGCTGTGAGCTGCGTCTTGTAGACGTCGCGGAGAATTTCGGCGACGCGGTCGGCGTCGGTATTGCGCACCGGGATCAGCCGTGGCCGCGAGCCGATCGCCGATTCGGAAACCTCGCTCGAATCGAGCGTCTCGATCAGTCCTTCGATCGTTTCTAGATCGCCGCGCGACGCGTGCACGATCAGCGCGTTGAGGCGCGAGTCGGGCACGACAACCGGACCGCCGTATCCGCGAAAGCCCAATCCGCCGCCGCGCAGCACGTTCTCAAGGGTGTCGGCCACGTCCAGCGCATTGGCGCGCTTGAGATAGAAAATGGTGAAATCGCGCCCGCCCGCGCCTGAGCGCTGCGAGAAGCTGCGCAGCAATTGCTCGAATTGATCGAGGGCTTCGGGATCGTCGGAGGCGATCGTCACGCTGTCGCCACTGGGGGCGATGATGATCGGCGGCAAGTCGGCAGCAGCGGCGTCTGCTTCGCCTGGTGCGGCTGGCGATTCCGTGGGCTTTGGCTCGGCGGGCTCCGTGTCGGCGGCGGGCTGGTCGGTTGGCGTTGCGGGAATTTGAGCCGAGCCCTCGGGCACGGCTTCGACAACCGGATCGCTTGCCTCGCGACGCGGCGCGGGAGCTTCGGCCTCCTCAGTCGATTCGCCTGAATTTACGTTCGCGGGTTCGTCACACTGCGATTGAGTTGAAACTTCAGGAGGCGAAGACACTGACGGAGCAAGTGACACCCGATGGTGAACTAATCGAGTTGGCGATGCGTGGCTGCTCGGCGACGCGGAGGCCCCGTCGTCGGCGCTTGGCTCAGGCACGACATGCTCTATCGGCTTAGTCTCGATCGCGGCCGGCTCGGCGACCGGCTCAACTGACGGTGCCGCAGGGGCGCGGCTTTCGCGCAGCGTGGGAGCCACGGCCGACGGCGCCACCACGCGGATCGAGTTCTTACGCAACCGCGGCCAGACGCGTTGAATCTCGGTCAAAGCGGCCGCGACCGAACGATCGCTCAGTCGCAACACGCGCAAGCGACGATCGCCCGGTTTTTGACCATCGGCTTGGGCCAACAGGTGGGTTTCGCCCATCTTGACGAGTAGTTGGCGAATCTGCGCGAGTTGCTCCTTGCTGCCGCGCACGAGCAGTTGCCGCGTTTCGGGGTCGGCTTCGATGCGCGGCGCGCCCGCCTTGGCGCGGCCGGTCGAGTCGCCGAACAAGCGGTCGATCGCCATTTCGGCCGCGTAGGGATCGACGACTTCCAGTTCGATCACTTCAAGCTGGTTGCTGCGCCCCTGCATCTGCTCGATCGTCGAGCGCACGGTGGCCTGCACCTGCGGCACGGCGAAGACGGTCAGCAGCCCGCCCTCCTCGTCGGTGACAATGCGCACGTTGCGATCATCAGCGAACATCTGATTGAGGGCGAACTTGACGCTGTCGGGATCGGCATCGCCGAGCTGATAGACTTCGAGCTGTCGCAAGTCCCCATCGTCGGTCGGTCGATCGACGCGTGCCAGCACGTTCTCGATCAGGCCATGCTGCGCGGGGAGCGCCCAGGCAACAATCGTGCGACCCTTGGGATCGAGCGACAAACGCACTTCGGCGCGCTGAGCGAACAAATCGCGCAACATCGCCAGCGTGTTCGACGGTTCCGCGCTTTGCAGGCGGTAGACGCGGAGCTCGAGATCGTTGGCGCCGGTTCCTTCTCCCTCCATTTCGCGAACCATCGTGGCGATCTGCTCATGCTCGGCAGGCGTCGCCGTGGCGGCCAGGCTGCCGGTTCGCGTATCGACGGCCAGGTACGCGTAGGGGACGACGTACCGCAGCACGGTAGCCGCGGCGTTGGCATCGCCAGCACGGAAGCGGTAGACGCGCGCTGTGCGGCGATTGTCGCTGTTGCCTTGCGCGGCGAGCCCATCGACGGCGCGCTTGAGCGTTTCGTGCTGATCTGCCCGCGCCCAGGCGATCACATTGCCGGCGCGAGTGTCGGCGACGAACTTGCCTTCGGGCACGGCGGCTGTGAGCACTTGCAGCAAAGTTGCGGCGTCGGTGTCGGGCACCGCGTACACGGTCGAGATGCGCTCGCTGCCCGCGTCATCGCCGCCATCGACCCCTTCGATCGTGGCGCGGATCTTCTCCTGGTCGGCAGGCCGGGCCCAAACGACGATCGTACGCTGCGCGGCATTGGCCGAGAACCGCGCTTCAGGGGCGATAACCCGCAGATCGTACACGAGCGTAGTCACATCGGCCGTCTTTGGACGGTAGACCACGGGCGTCAAGTCGCTTGCCGGGTCACGGCCCTTGCTCATCCCCTCGACGGTTGTTTTGATGATCTGCTGCTCTTCGGGCGTACCGAAGGCCGCCAGCTTGCCGGACGCGCGATCGCCGGTGAAGCGCCCCATGGGGACGACAGTCGAGAGCATCGCGGCGACTTGAATCGGATCGGCGTCGGGGACTTCGTAGACGACAACGCTTGGCCGCTGGGCGTCTGGCACATCAGGCTGGGCGCCAGCGATCGCCTGGCGAATCACTTCCTGATCGCGCTTGCGGGCCCACGCCACGAGCGCGACGTTCTTGGTGTCGTTGGTGACGGTGACCTCGGGCAAGAGCGACCGGAGCACGGTCAGCACGGCCGAAGCGTCGGCCTTGCCCAAGGAGTGCGACATGATCTCGACGCGCTGGTCCTCGGCGACATCGGCGTCGAGTTCGGCGACCGCCTGGCGAATCCGCTCGTGATCGGCCGGGCGGGCCCAAGCGACGATCTGCCGGGCCTTGGCGTCGACCACGAACTTCACCTCGGGCAACAAGGTTTGCAGCGCCGACAAGACACTCGCGGGGTCGGCGGTCCGCAAGCGATAGGCGACGACCTTGAACTCCTCGGCCGCGGGGAGCTCGCGGTCGCATTGCTCGATCACCGACTTGATCAATTCGTGCTGCTTGGGATGCGCGAAGATGGCCAGTGAGTCGGCGCTCGAGGCGTCGGGAACAACGCGCATGCCGGGGAGCTCGGAATCCAAAGACGCAAGCACCGCCTGCACGCGCTTCCGCTTGTCGGCTGCCACAGGATAGACGACCAGCGATTGACGTTCGTTGCCGTGGGCTTCGAGCTGATCGAGCGTGGCGCGGATCGCGCGCTGCTCGTCGGGGGCGGCCAGCGCCACGATGCTCTTGGTGCCGGCGTCGACCGCCAGGCGCGCGTCGGGGAGCATTTTCTGTAAGAGTGCCAACACGGCCGTCGGATCGGCGTGCCGGAGCGGATAGACCTCGAGCTGTCGCTCGGCCGCGGCGGCCGCCGGCGCGCCGAGCTCGTTGATCTGTTTGCGGATTGTCTCGTGTTCGGCCGGCGTCGCCCAGGCCAGCAAATCGCCGCTATCGGGATCGACGCGCAAGAGCGCCGCAGGGACAGCCAGCTTGAGCACTTCGAGCACTTGGTCGCGGCGGCCCGCGCGGATCGGGTAGCGCTCCAGCCCCGGTTTCTTCTCAGGCGGATTGTCGGCTCGGAGCTGATCGAGCACCGCTTGAATCGCGGCCTGGCGCTCAGGCAAGGCGTAGACCATGAGCTGATCGACTTTGGGATCGACGACGACTTTCGTGTCGGAGAAGAGCGCGGCCAGCACATCGGTCGTGGCCTTGGCGTCGAGGCCTTTGAGGGGATAGACGGCTAAAGCGGCGGCGGGAGATTCGGCTTTGGGAGCCTCGGGCGCGCCGGGCTTGGGAATCGAATCGATGACCGCGCCGATCGCGCGCATCTTGCCAGCGGTTTCGGTCACCAATACCTGCTTGGTCTTGGCCAAGACCGAAACCTTGCCGTGGGGGCCCAACAGCGGCGTGATCTCGGTCTTTACTTCCTCGGGATTGAGCTCGCCGACGGGGAAAGCGACGCTCACCAGTTCGAATTTGCCACGGCGATCGACCTCGCTAATCGTGAGGCGTGGGACGAGATCGTCGGGCACGCCAGTCGCCAGATCGATCACCATTAGCATGCGCTCGCGCCGCAAGAGCGTGTAGTTCTTGGTCAGCAGAACTCCATTTAAGAGGTCGATCGCCTCGGGGACGGAGTACTCGCGATTGTCGGTGTAGTTAAACGTGCCAGGTGGCGGGGCATCGAGCACCAGCGACAGATCGGCCTGCTCGGCGAACCAGTTGAGGACGTCGGCCCAGGGCTGAAAGCGGAAACTGAACCGCAAGCGCCGCGTGTCGGCCGGCTCAAGGGTGGCCAGCCGCGCGCGCTGCTCGTCGGTGAGCACGGCGGCCAGTTCGGCTTCGACGCTGGCGACGATGCCGGGCTTGTCGACGGCGGCGGCCTGAGCCAGCGCGGCGCCGCGTTCGCTAAGCAGTTGCGTGACCTTCTTCTGCTGCTCGGGGGTGAGCGACAGCTCCTTCTGGACGAGCGGATCGGAAAGTCGCCCGTAGCCGGCCTGGTTCGATTCGTCGACGGTCTTCGGCCCGGCGACGGGGGTCGTGGGAGTAGTTGGTTGTTGCGGCGCTTCGGCGGTTGGCTGTTGAGCCGGTAGGAGCGTTTCCCACAGAGCTATGAAAATGACGGCTCCCAACCCTACCCGTGGCAGGCATTTCCAGGCTCGCGAGCGCTCGGAGTTGAGGCAACGCATGGCGAACTTCTCCAGCGGATAGGCGGATCGCGTCAAACTGGCGTCACGGGAGGCGGCGAACCAGGTCGACGCGAGTTGCAGGCGGGGTGAGCGATGGCGGGAGGAGAAACCGCCGGAAACACGGCCACGAATCGGTTAGGGTCCGCGGCCACACTGCCCGGGGATTCTCAGCGATTTCATGGTAGTTCGCCGACGAGACCACCGCCACCCCAGGGGCACGGACAGGCGGCGCTCATCTGGCGCGGAATTCTCTTGCAATTTATGACGATTGTCGTATAGTCCGCATTACTACCTGTGTCATATTGAAAAGTGGCGACGAGGAGTTTTTGGCGATGGGCGCGCGACGGAAGACCGCCCGGCTCTCGGCCGGCGAGATGGAAATCATGCAGGTGCTGTGGCGACTGAGCGGCGCCACCTTGTCGGAAGCTCACGGGGCGCTCGGGCGGCCGCTGGGCTACACGACCGTGCAGACGCGGTTGAATCGCCTCGTGGAAAAAGGTGTCGTGCGCCGCGGCAGTGATCGGCCCGCGCGCTATGTGGCGACGGTCGAGCCGGACGAAGTGGGGGCGCGGCATCTCGACCTATTGCTGGAACGCGTGAGTGGCGGGAGCGTGGTGCCGCTCGTGGCGCACCTAGTACGCGATCGGGAGCTGACGCGCGAGGAGATCGCCGAGCTAAAGCAACTGATTCGCGACGCGGAGAAGAAACGCCGCGCCGGGGAAAAATGAGGAGGCGCAACGATGCAGGCTTTAACGCTGACCGTTTTGCCGGTGCTATTGCGAACCACGCTGGGCCTGGCGCTGGCCGCTGCGGTCGTGGAACTGGTGTTGCAAATTGCCCGACCACAATCTCCGCGCGTGCACCGCATCGGCTGGCTGGTGGCGCTGGCCGTGGGCTGGATGTTCGGCGGCTGGGTGGTTGAGGTGCCGTGGTATTCGGCAGGCGCTACGGCCGAATTGGTGCCCGCAGTCGAAGACTCGGAGATCACGACAACATCGGCGGTTCCGATCCCGCTGTCGCAGGCGGCCCGCGAACTCGATACCGCTACTGCAGGCGAAATCGCATCGTCGCCGAGCGAACTTGAAGCGGTGAGTGTGAGTGCCGATCCGCCTCCGCTGGACGCGGTGTCACCAAACACCTGGGACGCAAAAGTCACGGCGGTGCCGAAAACTCCAGGCCAAGCGCCGTGGAGTTCTTGGCTAGTGTGGCTCACAGGGATTTGGGCAGTTGGCATGCTGGCTGCCGCCGCGAACTGGCTGGTCGCGTATGTTCGGTTTATCAGTCTCGTGCGACGAGCGTGTCGGTACGAAGTTGTGGCGCCAAGCCCATGGCAAGCCCAGTGGCGTCGGCTCGTCGACGAGCACCACGTGCGGCATGAGATCCCTCTGGTGGCGACGACGGACGTCGGTCCATCGCTGTGCCGCTTGCCGCGCGGATACGTGCTCCTGGTGCCGCGCGAGGTCTGGTCAACGATGTCATCGGCGATGCGGCAGGCGATTTTGCGGCACGAACTGGCGCACCTGCTGCGCGGCGATGTCTGGTGGTCGCTGGCCGCGCGCGTGCTGGCGCTGCCGCACTGGTTCAATCCGGCCGGCTGGTGGTGCGTGCGGCGATTCGATGAAGCGGCGGAGTGGGCCTGCGATCGGGCGGCGGTGGCGGAGCTGGCGGCGACCGATTTCGCGGCGATCCTGGTCAATTTGGGCGCCGCGCCCGCGCGGCAGGCATCGTTCAATCCGGCGGCGCGGGGTCGCGGACTCGCGACACGTGTCCGGCGGCTGTTGTCTGGGGAACCGAGGGAGGATTCGACAATGAAGAAGCTTTTCGTGCTGATTTCGGCCGCGCTCGTGATCGCGGCCGCCGTAGTGCGTGTCGAACTGGTGGCGCAAGAACCGGCATCGGCCCCGATTGTGCCCGAGGCGCCAGCCGTTCCGATGCCTGCCGCTGCGCCCGCTGCTGTGCCGCGCGCGGCTACCACGCTGTCGATCGATTTCGCGCCGGCGGTGGCAGACGACGAAGCGCGCGGGCTGACGAAGGAGCTGGTCGAAGTTTCGCAGCAGGGCTTCAAGTCGGCGATGCTGTCGTATCAGAATGGCAACGCATCGCTCGAGCTGGTGTGCGACTGGTCGCGCCGCTGGTTGGCCGCCGAACTGGAGCTCGACAACGATCCGGGCAGGCAGGTCGAGTACTGTCGAGCTCATCTGAAGCGGATGGAGAACCTACATCAGCACGTAGAGGAATTGCACAAGGCCGCGGCTCAAGGTGGTGAGGCCGAACGCCTGGCGCTCACGTCGTACTACATCGTGCAGGCGAAGCGCGACCTGGCCAAGGCCGAACACCGGGCGCAGCGGCGCCTGTCCGTGGTAGCGCCGGTCGATGAGCGCAATCCGGCGACGCCGCTGCCTCCGGCTCCCGCGGCAACGCCGACTCCGGCACCCGTTCCGGTGCCGACACCGGCATCGCCCGCGCTGGTCCCGACGCCGGCCACGACACCGGCTGCCGCGCCGCGACCGCCGATACTTTTGCCCGAGCCGACGTTGGCGCCGCCACTGCGTCCGGCGCTGCCTGAAAGCGTGGACGTCAACTCGGCCCGTTACGACGGCAAGTCGTTCGACGAATGGGTGATGGTGCTACAGCAAGAGCTAAGCCCCGCGCGGAGGGCGGTGGCAATCGAAGCCTTGACAGCTTTCAGCGCGTACGACAGCGGACTCGCCAACACCGCGGCGCGGCAAATCATGCGGGCGATGCGCGCGAATCGGCATTGGTACATCGACAACACGCCGTCGGGCACGCTGTATCAGGTGGCACTCAATGCCTTCAACGTCATCGATCGCGAAACGGCGCTGCCGGTGCTGATGGCGGCGCTCGAGGGGAAAGAACCGGGGACGCGGCGGTTCGCGCTCGAGGTGTTTGCATTTGGTTATGAGGCGCCACCCGGAGTGCTTCCCACCTTTGTCGAGCTGACCAAGGATCGCGAGGCGGAGATTCGCCGCGACGCCGTAATCGTGGTTTCGCGGCTTGAACGGAACTCGCCGGCGATCGTCGCGGCACTCGACGACGACAACGTCACGGTGGCTATCACGGCGATTCTGGCGCTGGTGCCGAACGCGGGCGGGATGACGGCGGCACCAAATGCGCCTCTGCCGAGTAACGATGCGATTTCAAGACTGATCGAATTGACGCGACGTGAGAACCCCGTAGCGCTGCGCGTCCAGGTGATCGAGGCCCTCGGTCGCCTCGGTGCGGCGGCGGAGGCGGCGCTGCCCAACTTGCATGAGGCGGCACGTTCGTCCAACGCCAAGGTGCGCCGCGCGGCCTCGGCGGCCATCGTGCAGATTACCGAGCGATCGGCGCAGGCCGAGCCGCTCGTTCCGACTCCGGCCAGCCCCAGCGAAAGATCAACGCGGCCGGCGGTCGAGCCGCCGCTCAATTCGCCCTAACCAACCTCTGATAAGCAGCCCGTGGTGGCGAGGTGCCGCGCGCCGCGATAGAGTGATCGGCAAGTCGCGACCGCGTGCCAGCAACTTTGCATGCCCACGACAAGCGTGGGCATGGCACGCTCGATACGCTGATGAATGGCACTACGGTGCCGCGACGATTCTTGCTGTGAGGCACTTCGATGGGCGGCAAATTCGATCGGCGCGGCTTTCTCGCGCAGCTCGGCTCGGCGGCGGCCAGCGCCGGATATCTACTTTCTTCGGAAACGGCGCGCGGCTACCAGGCCAACGACACGCTCAATATTGGTTGCATTGGCGTTGGCGGGCGTTGCCGGCACTTGCTCAAGGCGCTGGTGAAGATTCCCGACGTGCGCGTGGCGGCTGTGTGTGATATCTGGCAAGAGAACCTGGAGATCGCCCGCAAACTGGCCGATCCGCAAGCGCTGGTGACAGGCGACCATCGGGCAGTGCTCGACCGCGCCGATCTCGATGCGGTGCTGATCGCCACGCCCGATCACTGGCATTCGCCCTTAACGATCGAGGCGTGCGCGGCGGGCAAGGATGTGTACGTCGAGAAGCCGCTCACGCACGCGCTCGACGAAGGGCCGGCCGTGATCGCAGCGCAAAACCGCCACCAGCGCGTCGTGCAAGTGGGTATGCAGCAGCGGAGCATGCCACACATGCAGGCGGCGCGCGAGTTGATTCGCGCCGGCACGCTCGGCGAAATCCACAAGGTGCACCTCACTTGGAACCGCAACCAGCCGCGCGCGCAAGCCGGCGTGCAACCAGTCGATGCCAGCACGGTCGATTGGAAGCGCTTTCTAGGTTCGGCCCCCGAGCAGCCGTTCGAGCCGTATCGGTTTCGCAATTGGCGGTGGTTCTGGGACTTTGGCGGCGGGTTGTTCACCGACTTGATGACGCACCAGATCGACATCGCCAACTGGGTGCTCGACTTGGGCGAACCGGCCACGGCGGCGGCGATCGGCGATCACGTCAACGATGGCGGGCGCTGGGAAACGCCCGACACCGTGCAGACGCTCGTGCATTATCCGTCACGACAAACGCAGGTTTACTTCGAGGGCACATTCTCCAGCGCGCGCAACGCCGCCATGATCGAGTTCATGGGAACCGAGGGGACGCTGTACCTCGATCGCGGGCGATACGAGCTGATCCCCGAGCGACGCAGCAAGCTCGAGCCGCGCGAAATGGTATTGGGAACCGGTCCGCGCGGCGCCGACTTCTACGATCAGCCCGACGGCGAACTGCTGCACCTGACCAACTGGATCGAGTGCATCCGCAGCCGGCAGCAACCAACGGCACCGGTCGAAGCGGGCGTGGCGGCAGTGTGGGGGCCGCACTTAGCGAACCTTGCCTTGCGGTCGGCAAGCGTGGCCAAGTGGCCCGCGTGAGTTGCAGTCGTCAGCGCGTCGATAGGCGATCATCGAAACGTCAGCGACTCGATTCCGAGCCAGAATCGCGGCCTTCGCGGCGGATCCACTCATCGGCGGAGTCGGGCTCCATCGGATGCGTCCCTTCGAAGGGAGGAGCCAGGTCGTTGCGAACGCGCCCCGTCCGATCGTGATACGCGGCGCCGGCGGGCCAGCTCACGGTCGGGGCGGTCTGGCGACGGGACTCGCGCGCGACCAGTTCGGCCGCGCGATCGATGGCCAACTTGACGAGCGGATCGGCCGCCGGGTTCAGCTCGCGCACGGTGGGCGACTCGCCGGGCTGCTCGGTCGTTTCGACGACGATGGGACGATTGAGGCGAATTCGGTTCATGGCGCTTCGCTCCCTGCAATCCGGCGATCCCAGTCGGGCTTCTCGCCTGGGCGCAGTGCAAGTTTGGGGCCATTCTCCGCGACGACGTTCCAAACCGACAGCGGCACGCAAGCTGCGCTCGAAACGGCAAGGAGTTAACCTCGCCCGCCCATGAACTTTGCCTAACGCGCATGCCAGGCATGTTCGCGACGGTTTCACGCGGTCGCGTGCAAACTGTGTGCAAAGAATGCTCGCCTGCCATCCAATGAACCAGCGCTCTGGCCTGCTCGGCGGCGCGTCGCGCCACTACGGCGCGACAGCTGCTTCGGCGTCGCGGGCAGCTCTTTGTGCGGGCGACGCGCTGAGCAGTTCGAAGGCCTTGCCAAGTTGCGGGTCGACTTCAACGGGATCGCGCGCCGCGTCGGCGGCAAAGGCGGCCAACCCCGGCGGCAACGCTTCCGCGCCGCCCGCTCCACCCGCCGAGCGGACAATGTCGCGCAAATTGCGGGCGCGAACGACGCGCTCGAACGCCTCGGCGTCGAGCGGCACGTCGCAGCCGGGGTCGGGCATGACGCCCCAGGGCTGACTTTCGGGGTCGTCCGGATGAAGGCGATGAATGTTGCGGCCACTCGGGCGCCAGTACGTGGCGATCGTCAGCTTCAGGGCGCTGCGGCCTCCTTCGAGGTTCAGCACGTGCTGCACGCTCCCCTTGCCCCAGGTGCGCTGGCCGACGACCTGGGCCCGGCCATGATCCTGCAGGCACGCGGCCACGATCTCGCTGGCGCTGGCCGTGTACTGGTTGACCAGGATCACGATGGGCAGGTCGAAGTAGGGCCCCGCGCCGGTCGAAAAGTACTTGCGCTGGCGCTTGGGATCGCGGGGCCGTGTGCTGACGATCAACTTGTCGGCCGGCAGAAACAAATCGCAGACGTCGACCGCCGAGTCGAACATGCCCCCGGGATCGTTGCGCAAGTCGAGGACGAGGCCGGTCACGTCGCGCTGGGCGAACGATTCGAGGGCGGCGCGCAGCTCGGCCACGGTCCGTTCGCTGAACGAAACGACCCGCGCGTAGCCGATCGTGGGGTGTTCGGCCAGCACAAAGTTCCAGCGATCGTCCGACTGGCGGGTGTCGCCGAGGACCGAATCGATTTCGATGTCGTCGCGCACGATGCTGATGTTCACCGGCTCAGTCTGGCCGGCATGCACGACGGTGACCGCGACCGGCTCGCCGCGCGGCCCCTTGAGGCGCTCGGCCGCCTGGTCGATCGAGAAGCCGGCCGTGCTCTGGCCATTGATCTTGACAATGCGGTCGCCGGCCAGCACGCCCGCCTGGTGCGCCGGCGAGCCAACAATCGGGGTGAGCACGGTCAGTTGCTTGGTATCCGGATCGAGCGACAGTTGGATGCCGATGCCGGCGAAGTGCTGTTCGAGACTTTGCCTCAAATCGCGGAAGCTGCGCGGCGGGATATAGGTCGAGTAGCGATCGAGCCGCGAGGTCATGCCGCGCAGCGCCGCCTCGAGCATCTGCTGCTTGTCGGTCGGCTCGATGTAGCGCTGGTTGATCGCGTCGAGCACCTGCACGTAGGTGGCGGCGTACGGGCTATGCCGGGCGTTCCACAGACAAGCCAGCGAAACGACCGACATGGCGACCAGCAACCGCAGATTTCGACTTGGCATGTGGAGTTACCGAAGAAGTAGTAAGGAGCGATGGGGCCTGATGAGCGTTACGCCCTGGCTCGCACTGGCCGGGCCGCTCAACGTAACATAACCGGCGAGCGCCTGAGGGGGTCCGCCCGCAGGTCCGCCGTGTCTCCTGTTCTCCTTTCCCCCGTCACGTGGTGAGCTTGCCGAAGCATCGCCCCTCTCGGCCGCAGGCCGCGCGTCACGGGGGGGGCCAGAATAAGTTTGTCCGGGAATTTGCGTCCGGGTGCGTCCGGGTGTCTTCATATTGGACCGTAAATCGCTTAGAGAGCACAACTTGGGGCACGTGTAACATCGCGCGATTTGCGTCCGGGTGATCGTCCGGTTTGCGTCCGGCGCGAGGTTTTGCGTCCGGGTGGGCGCCGACCTCTTCTATCAGCCCGAATCCTAGAGCAAAGATCTTCGCTTGATGGTTCGCTGGCGACACGGTTCCGTGGGTTTGCACCCACGGCTGTGCGCTTTGCGCCGCTCGGCGGCGAATGACAGTCAACGAGCACTGGCGGAGCCTGGCACCCGAGCGGAGTGAAAAACGGGACAGGCGCTGGTGGAGCCAGTGGCACCCGATGGGGATGCCGCTTCGGCGGAACAAACTCACCCGCACGGGCAGAGTACGTGGCAGACACTTTTCGAACTGACCCACTACCAAGGCGGGTCATCGTTGGCACACATCCTCTTGTCGCCGCGCGACCCAGATGCGGCTGCGCCGTATCTGGGCCACCCGGCAATACATCCACAGAGAGCACAGAATGACACAGAAGATGCGGAGGAATTCTTCTGCGTACTTCG
>JAIESQ010000025.1 GCA_019745975.1 Pirellulales bacterium | reverse complement strand
CAGAGAAGAGGAACCCGTCCTCCCCAGCCGTCATCACGACCGACGGCCCTTGAAATTCATCGTTACATCTGGGCTGGTAGAGCCGGCCCTGCAGGCCGGAGATACGACTTGCCTGGTCGTCGGCCAGAGTCGTGAGACCAGAGGGAGGAGCTAGTCCCTACCGCCCGGACGCAAAATGTCGGGACAGGCGAGAGGCCAGAGTCGAGAGACCAGAGGGATAAGCTCGCCACCCGGACACCAACTGCGCGGTCACCCCTAGCTGTGCCCTCGATTTGAGTTCGGGTCCAATATCAAAATACCCGGACGCAAAATGCGCGGTGTTACATTCGCCCCAAGTTGTGCCTACTATTTGAGTTCGGGTCCAATGGCAAAAACACCCGGACGCAAACCGGACGATCACCCGGACGCAAATCGTTCGGTGTTACATTTGCCCCAAGTTCTGTCCTCTATTCGAGTTCGGGTGCAATATCAACACACCCGGACGCACCCGGACGCAAATTCCCGGGCAACTTTATTCTGGGGGACCCCCCGCGGCCTGCGGCCGAGAAAGGTGAGCAGGAGAAAGGAGAACAGGAGACAGAGCAGGATTGCGGACAAACAAGCTGCCACGACGGCCAGGCGCGAGCTACCAGGCGATGCGGCCAACGCGAGAATGCCTTAGCTACCGCTGCCGCTCATCATTGGGAACATGTCGCGTACCATGGTGATCGCGGCCGGGCCCACCAGAATCACGAAGATGCCCGGGAAGATGAAAATCACCAGCGGGAAGATCAGCTTGACGGCGGTCTTGGCGGCCTTTTCCTCGGCGAGTTGCCGGCGACGGGTCCGCATCGAGTCGCTTTGCACGCGCAACGCCTGCGCCACGCTCGAGCCGAACTTGTCGGCCTGGATCAGAATCGCAGCCAACGACCGCAAGTCGTCGACCCCCGTGCGCAGTCCTAACTCGTGAAGCACTTCCTGTCGGGCGCGACCCATTTGCAGTTGAAAGTTGCACAAGGCGAACTCCTGCGAAATCACGCCGCAGGACTTCTTCATTTCCTCGCACACTTTGCGCATCGCCTGGTCGAGGCCCAAGCCCGCCTCGACGCACACGACCAATAAGTCGAGCGCGTCGGGCAAGCCCAGGAAGATCGCCTGCTTGCGACCATGAGCGATCAAGAGCACAACGATTTCGGGCAGGTAGAAGCACAGGCCGGCGGCGATCGTCGAAGCCGTGAGCGATTTCTGCGACATGCCATACATGGCCAGCATCGCCGAACCACCGAAGAAGAAGCCGATGATCAGCCCCGTGAATTTCAAGCCGAGAAAGATGGTCGGCGCTGCCTCGCCGCGGAAGCCCGCGTACGAGAGCTTGGCGCGCAGCTTGCTGATTTCCAGTTCGTTCTTCGGTTGCAGCGGCGCGGCCAAGGCGGGCGACGCCTTCTTGATCATCTGGGTGACGGGATCCTTACGCTTGGCGGCGGCCATTTCGCCGCTGCGCCGCTGCGAGGGGTTCTTCAACTCGTCGAGCCGCTCGTGCGCGCGGGTGTTGCGGTTGCTCAGCCAGTCGAGCACCATCCACGCCAGGGCCGCGAACAGGCCAAAGACCGCGAACGGCAGCATGTCTTCCCAGGTCATGGCGGCAACAACGAACACGGTGGCTTACACCTTGATATTGACGATCTTGCGAATCACCAGCGCGCCGAGCAACTGCATGACGACGGCGCCCAGCAACATCTTCTTGCCCATCTCGTCGGTGAACAGCATCATCACGTACTCGCGATTCAACCGATACACGGCTAAAAACAGCAGCGGCGGCAGCGCCAGCAACACTACGCCCGACAGGCGGCCTTCGCCGGTCAGCGCCTGCACTTGTCCCCAGATCTTGAAGCGTTCGCGGATCAGGCTGCCGATCTTGTCGAGGATTTCGGCCAGGTCGCCGCCCGTTTGCCGCTGCAAGATGACAGCCGTTGCGAAGAACCGCAGGTCGAGGTTGGGCACGCGGTCGGTCAAGTTCTCGAGCGCGTCTTCGAGTGGGATGCCCAGATTCTGCTCTTCAAAAACGCGGCCAAACTCGCGGCCGATCGGCGGCGGCATTTCTTCCTGCACGAGACTAAAGCCTGCCGCCAGGCTATGACCGGCGCGCAGGGCGCGGGCGATCAGTTCCAGGGCGTCGGGCAATTGCACGGCGAATTTCTTAATGCGTTGGTTGCGGCGAACCGTCAACCACACCAGCGGCATCGACCCCGCGAAGACCGCAGCGATTGGCGCCAAGGCGACATTCAAGCCGGTAAAGGCCATGGCCGCGAATGCCACTGCGGCCAGCGCGCCGGACAACAGCACGAACTGCCGCGGCGTCATGCGCGTATCGGCTTGCTCAAACAGCAGCCGCAAGCGCGCGATGCGCTTGACGAGCCGCTCGCCGATGCCAGTGCGATCTTCGATGGGCTGGGCCAACAGCGAGGGTTTGGGCTTCTTTTCCCTGGCTGTACCGGTGCCCATGAGCGATGCCAGGCGGTCGTCGAACTTGCTTTCGGCCGATTCGCGGAATGTCACCGCAACCGCGCCGACCAGCGCCGCGACGCACACGAAGGCCATGATGGTGATCAGCAGCGGGCTCACGTACCTTTAATCTCCCAACATGACGCGCTGTCGGAACGCGCTGGCCGGCAGCCGCACGCCGGCGGTCTCCAGCCGATCCATGAAGCTGGGGCGAATTCCGGTCGAGACGAATCGTCCGAACGCGCGTCCGTTCTCGTCGATGCCCTGTTGCTCGAACAGGTAAATGTCCTGCATGACGATCGTCTCTTGCTCCATGCCGACCACTTCGCTGATGTGCGTGATCTTGCGGGGTCCGCCTTGAAGGCGGTTCGCCTGGATGATCACGTCGACGGCGCTGGCGACCTGCTGCCGCATGGCCTTCAGTTGCAGTTCGAAGCCGGCCATCATGATCATCGTTTCGATACGCGCCAGGGCATCGCGCGGGCTGTTGGAGTGCACCGTCGTCAACGAGCCTTCGTGCCCCGTGTTCATGGCCTGCAGCATGTCGAGCGTTTCGGCGCCGCGGCATTCGCCGATGATGATCCGCTCGGGACGCATACGCAGGGCGTTGCGCACCAGGTCGGTGGCCGTAATTGCGCCCTTGCCTTCGATGTTCGGCGGGCGGGTTTCGAGCCGCACCACGTGGTCTTGCTGCAGTTGCAGTTCGGCCGCATCTTCGATCGTGATGATGCGCTGGTCGTTCGGGATGAAGCTCGACAGCGTGTTGAGCAGCGTCGTCTTACCCGAGCCGGTACCGCCCGAAATGATCATGTTCAGCCGGGCCTTGATGCAGCCCTCGAGCAACATCACCATTTCGGGCGTAAAGGCCTTGTAGTTGAGCAGGTCTTCGAGCTTCAGTGGATTGGCGCCGAAGCGGCGAATCGAGACCGACGCGCCGTCGAGCGCCAGCGGCGGAATGATCGCGTTCACGCGCGAGCCGTCGGACAGACGGGCGTCGACCATCGGGCAGACTTCGTCGACGCGGCGGCCGACCTTCGACACAATGCGATCGATGATCTGCATCAAGTGGGCGTTGTCGCGAAACTGCACGGTTGTCTTCTCGAGACGGCCGCGGCGCTCCACGTAGATGTTCTTCGGCCCGTTAATCAGGATGTCGCTGATGGCGTGGTCTTTGAGCAGTAGTTCGAGCGGCCCCAGCCCAAACGTCTCATCGAGCACTTCCTCGATCAGTCGATCGCGCTCGCTGCGGTTGAGCAGCGTGTCTTCCGTATCGCAGAGATGCTCGACGACCAGGCGAATCTCGCGGCGCAGCACGTCGCCCGCCAGCTCGCCCACACGCGTCAGGTCGAGCTTGTCGACCAGCTTGGTGTGGATCCGGCGCTTGAGTTCTTCGAACTCAACTTCGGGTGTCTTGTCGGTTGCCCGGCTGACGGGACTGAATGATTTGGCCATGGCGCGCGAAGGGAGTAAGTGCTCAGAAGTAACCGACGTTCGTCAGGCGCGGGCCTGGGATGCGGTCTCGCCAGAAAAAGCATAGGTCAGCGTCGGGCGTCGTGGCGGCCAGGCAGCAGGCGTTGCCTGCCTTCACCACCGGCACGTGAGTCGGCCTTGCGCTTCGCGCGTCGGGAGCGGCAAAATCGGCGCGACTGGCAGCACCGGCGCCAGCGCGTCGGCATTGGGACAAAGCCAGCCGGCGGAAGCGCGCCGGGATCAAGAACCCTTTGTGGTCCAGATACCGCTGAGCAGTTTGCCGAACGACGTCTTGCTCGACGGTTCGATCGCGCCGGCGTCGACGGGCTGCTGTCCGTGGCAGAGCGCTTCGGCCAGGCCGACGATCGCTTGTGTGAGTTTCGCCTTGGGGGCTTGTTCGACAAGCGGCACGCCGTTGTTGCGCACCTCCACCATCGTGCGGTAGTCGTTCGGCAGCTTCCAGAAAATCTCGCGGCCGATCGTGTCCTGGGCCTTTTTGAGGCTGATTTGACCGCTTTCGAGACCATAGCGGTTAACGACGATTTTCACTTTGTCGAGGATGCCGTCCATTTCGGCGAACGACGCCATCAGCCGCACGACATTGCGCAGGCAAGGCAGGTCGAGTTGCGTGACGACCAGCACGTGGTCGGCGCTCTGCATGGCCATGCGATCGATGGGGTTGTAGCACTTCGACAAGTCAAGTATCAGATGCGTGAACGTGGCCTTCAGCAACCCGATCACGCGCTGCAAGTCGTCGGGAGAGATGTGAGCCGCGTCCTCCATTTGCACGGGGCGCGGCAACAGGAACAGACCCGAGGAGTGCTTCGTCAACGAGCGCTTCAACAGCGAGAAATCGAGACGTTCGACGTTTTGCGCCACGTCGAGCAGCGTATAGTCGGGGATCGTGTCGAGCAAGACGTCGGCGTCGCCCAATGACATGTCGAGATCCAACAGGGCAACCGAGTTGCTCTCGTGTTGAGCTAGCGCGCAGCCTAGATTCACGGCCAGGCTCGTGCTGCCGACGCCCCCAGTTGAGCCTGCTACGGCGATCACCGTACAGCCGCGATTGTGGCTTTCCGACCCGCCGCGACGCTGTGTACCGATGCGATCGAGCGCGGCGATCAGGTCTTCGAGCCGTAGCGGCTGCGTCAGAAACTCCTTGGCTCCAGCTCGGATGGTCTGCAGGATCAGATTGCCGTCGGTCGACGAACTAGTCGCCAGCAGGCTGACTGTCGGCGATTCGCGGGCAATGCGGCTGATCAGATTCACCGCCTTGTCGGGTGAACTGTCGAGGGCGACGATGCCGATGTCGGGTTGGGTTTGTGAAACAACGTCGGCGAAGAACTCGTACCGCGAGCACTCGGCCTCGAGCCAGATCATGTCCATGCCCAGCAAGGTCGCTTTAAGCGCATTGCGGGAAGCGTCGCTGGGATCGACGATCGCGAGGCGAAGTACGTTCTTCATCTTTCCACAGTTTGCTGAGATTGGTCGAGTTCGGGCCGCCGCAATATCGCCAATGGGATCAGACCGCAACGTGTCGCGACCGCGCGATCGTTGTGCATCATGTCCACGTGCATTCCGCCCGTGGCTGCGCTAAGGCACGCTGTCGTGGCGTTGTGGACCAGGAGAGTTTCCGCTGTCCGAACGCACCGGCAGCATCGTGAGCGATTGCGGAAGCTCTTACTTATCTACGTCATAGCCACTGGGGCCGATGAGACCGGGACGAGATGATTCGCGCGCGAACCCAGACTGCTTAGTCGGTGCCGAACGGTTGGGACGATTCTGTGGCGAAACAGCCGGTGGCCGCGGAGCGTTCGGCACTGGCGGCAAATTCGGACCTCCCGATGAAGCCCGCCGCAACTGGGGGCCGGACGACGCCGCTGCCGCTGAGCGGCCCGTTGGGCGGGCAACGGGTCGCGCCCCTACTGCCTGCACCCTGGAAGACGGGCGGCGACTAGCAGCACCAGGCGTGGAACTCGGCGTCGGAGTCGCGTCGGTCGGCGCCGGAGCAGTCGCAGAACCGTCGGGTTCTGGCATTGGCGCCGGAACTGGCGTTGGCTGTACGGGCGCAGCGCCCTCGACGTCAGCCGGCGCCTCGGCTGGCGGAGGCACGACCTCGCTGGAGATCGCCCCTGGGGGCAGCCCGATCAAGTCGTCGCCCACGACGCCACCACCATTCTCGTCAGGGACGAAGATAGCGCTGGGGCCTGGCGGCGGGAAGGCGCCCGGTTGCGCACTGCGATCGGGATTCAGCGGCACCTCAATATGCCCGTTCAAGTACAACTGGCAGTCGCTCGGTGATTGCGTGTTCAAACCTGGGCCACCCGGCGGCACCTGATCGCAGGGCATCGCCTCGACGAATTGAGGTGTGACCAGGATCAGTGTCTCGATCTCGTTGACCTGCTCGCGCCGCGCGCTGAAAAACGTCCCCAAGATCGGAATATCGCCGAGCCAAGGCAAACCGCGGTTCTGTGCTTCCACGCGGTTCTGCACGAGACCGGCGATGGCTAGTGTTTCGCCAGCCCGCATCTCGACGCCCGTTTCGACTTCCCGCACACGCAACCCCGGCACCGTCGTGCCGTTGATGATTACGCTGCGCGTGGGGTCGATTTCGCTGACGCGCGGCTTGACCTCAAGCCGGATCAGCCCGTTGCCCAACACGATGGGCACGAAATCGAGCTGGGTTCCGAACCGCTTGTACTGGATCGACACCGTACCCAGGCTCTGCGGAACCAGGATCGGGAACTCACCACCAACGTTGAAATACGCCGGCCGGCCGCTGACGCAAACCAGGTCGGGCTCGGCCATAATTTTCAGCAGATCATTCTGACGCAGTGCCTGGAGGACTGCGAAAAACGTGTTGGAGCCCTGAAACACGCCCGCAGTCACCGTCTCCGAGCCCGCGGTGGTGATAGCACGTGTAACGCCGCTCGATGCACGAATTAACCCGCTGATCCCTGTGGCAAAGCTCCAGCTCTTGTTGAGGTTCGCCAGGTCGACGCCCAAATGCCGCAGCTTGGTGCGCGAAACCTCCATCACCTTGACGTACAACAAGACCTGTTGCACACCGCCGACGCTGATCTGATTGAGCACCTTGGGATGAAAATCCTCGGCGATCTGCACGATGCGGCTGACCATCGACGGATCATCCACGTAACCGGTGATCACCACGCTATTCGCCAGCGGGATGACGCGAAGCTGTGCCTTGGGGAACTGCCAGCGCAAGAGTTCCGTGAGCTCTTGAGCGTCGGCAAAGACGATCACGTCGATCGAATGGACTTTTTCGTCCTCGTCCCACAAGTTGACTTGCGTGACGCCCGGCTTCTTGGCCGAGATTTGCACCTTGTTCGCCGACAGCGGCGTGATGCTGAGAATATCAGGGTTGTTCACCTGCGCTTGAGGGATTTTCTTGTCCATCACCAGGTGCCGGCTGGAGTTCACGACCATTTCGAGCCGGTCGTGATTGCCTGCCACCTTGTATTCGATGGGCGTGGGGCCAGGCAGTTGGCCGAGGGCAGGCGCGGCGCACCAGGCAAGCGGCACGAGCAGTGCCGCCAAGACACCGCATCGCAGGCCATGGGCGAAGAATCGAGTGCTCATCCGTGAACGTCCTTGCGGAGATCTCATATCGCGGCCACGTCGAGTATCCGTTCGACGGCGACTGCGAAGATCTTGCTTTTGTCTCGGTAGGTGTCTGCCCTGTCGTGGTTTGGTGCGGAAGTTGGTAGTATTTCGCTAAACTGTCGGCTCGGGCTCGTCGGCCGCCGACTCAGTCTCGCTAGGCGTCGACTCGTCGCTCGGCGCCGGTTCGCTCTGCCCGTCTCCTTCGTTCCCCGTTTCGTCGACGGCCGGAGCGTCTGCCGCTTCGTCGCCGTCCGCTTCATTGGAGGGTGTTTCGTCGCGCGTCGTGCTCTCGGCCGAAGTCTCGTCGGCGGGCGAGTCGTCTGTCGCTTCGTCGCCTTCGGTCGGTGGCTCGTCGGCAGTTTCGTCAGCCGAATTATCTGGGGCTGTCGGAGCGACGGGCAGCGGTCGCGTGCCTGATGAATCGGCTGGTTCCGAAGTTTGCGTGCCATCGGGATTGATGTGCACGTGGCGCATCTCCGCTCCTTCGAGCAGCAGCATTCGCCAACGGTTGATGTCCGAGATCGGCGCGGCGGCAGGCCTGGCCGCGACTGTCGTTTGCTGCTCGTTGAGCATTTCCAGGAGCGGGTTGTCGCCACCGCCCAGTCCGGCGTCCGATTCCGCCCGACTACTGCCGGCCGACGTCCCGCGACCCGTTACGTGCTGCGTGGTAGCTCCCTGCGTCGAGGCGATGTCCTCGTCCTCGATGCTGCGCAGCACCAGCCGAATCGTCCCCAACTCGGTCGCCAAGGTTACAAGCTCGGCCTGGTCGGGGGTCACCAACAGCGAGACCGTGCGGGCGGCAATAGCGCCGGTGTCGATCTCGTCGGGGCGCTGGAACACCTCGTTGACGGCGAACACGCTGATATTCTGTAGCAGCGTGCGCGTGGCCGTCTCGTGCACACCGGAGTTCTGATTGGCACGCAGATGCACCAGCACGTCGACGCGATCGCCCGGCTTAATCAAGCTGCTCGTGCTGCTGACGTCGTCCACTTTGACCGCCACGACGCGAAAGCCGCTGGGGATCATCTCCGAAGCGCTCGAGCCGTTGGCATTGCGGCTCAGCAGCTTGGGGGCCAGAATCGGTTCGCCGGCGAACACGCGTGTCCGCACGCGCAGGCCATCAAGGTCTTCGAGCTTCGTGATCGCTCCGGCAGGCACCTTGTCGCGCGGCCAGGGCTCGAGCTTGACGTTCTCGGCGTTGAGTTGCGTTCCCATGCCTACGTCGGTCGTGGCGACGAAGATCGACTGCGTCGGCCCGTCGGCCGCCAACGGTTGGCTGCGGCTGGCCAATACCTGGTTGATGCCGATCGCGGCAATGGTGCCGCAAGCCAGCGCCAAACCAAACAAGATTAACGATCTGGGCCGCATGCCCGGTTCCTCTTGGAAACCTTAACGAGTGGACCGATTCCCGCTCGGGCCGGTTTCGGTGAATTCGTAACGGCCACGCGAACTTTTCCCGTGGTGGAAAGTGCGCACTAAGTCCGTGGTTTCGAGATTCATCCGTCAAACGATATTGGCTGAACCGGCCTTTCTTCTTGATTCAAAGCCCTGGTTCCGGCACGTGCGCCGCTAAGCGATACAACCGGATTGATCGAGATGTCCCGCACGCTCGTCAGCGACCCCGCGGATTCCACCCGATCGGAGGACCAATCGGCGACCCAATCGCGTTAGCGGTATCAATCAAAGCAACATGCCCGCCCAGGCAAAATATCCGATCGTTCCCAGGGCAATTGGAATTCCGTAGGGAAGCAGCATCATGCGTGGTTTGCGCTCGGCCGCGATCGCGGAGAGGGCCTCCGGGTCGCGAATCGTTACGATCTCGCCAGCGATGACTTGCAACTGGCTCCAATGGTGTCGCCAGCGGCCACTCCACAGAACCATCAACACCGCCAGCACCGCACCGACAATCGCGGACGCGCAAAACGCGTAGAAGGTAACGGTTCCGCCGGTCCAAGCACCGACCCCTGCTAGCAGTTTGACGTCGCCGGCCCCCATGCCGCCGATAGCGTAGGCGGGCAACAGCAACGCCAACCCCACGAGCGTGCCAACCAGGCTCCAACCAATTCCTTCCCAGCCGAAGAACAGCCCGCTATAGACCCATCCGCTGATGATCATCGGGAAAGTCAGCCAGTTGGGAACCTTGAGTTTGACCCCGTCGATCCAAGCGGCCACGACGAGCGTGATCGTGACCAGCCAGATGGGCCAATGTTCGGTGAAATCGGCGGCGAATTGTTCGGCCAGAGTCATGCCCATTGCGCTCCTACGCGTCGCTGAGGGGATCGATTTGTCGCCAGGGCACTGCGCCCCAGGTTGCTCCGCTCAACCATAGGTCACCGGCGCCGCGACTGACGGATCAATCGTGGCGCCGGTTCAGAGGTTGCTCGACTCGTCGCCCGGTTCGTCAGCTTGCGCTGCCACCGGCCAGCGAATCCGAGATGCTCTGGAACGTATTCTTGGCGTTCGTGCCGATCGAGCTGATCGCCGTCAAGCAGACCACCACGATCAAGGCCAACATCACCGCGTATTCAACTGCAGTCGGGCCATCGTCCGCGACCAAAAAGCGTCGAACTTTCGTTGTCAGCATGTACATGACAAGGCTCCCGTAAAGTCGCGCAGAATTGCGCTACCGTGGACAAGACCGAATACCTGTCTTGCACGCTGGGAAACCGACTTACCTGCTGACAGCAGAAAGCCCTCGAAGCTCACCAGGAGAGCCTCGGGGGCCTATGCTGTGCATTCAGGGAATGCGTGTCGGCGAGGAGTGCGCGGCCGAGCGGCAACGCGATGCGCGCGCCGCTCGGCCACCGCAACCATTTAGCTGGCGCTGCCGCTGGCCAGCGAGCCAGCGACGCTCGAGAACGTGTTCTTGGCGTTCGTGCCGATCGAACTGATCGCCGTCAAGCAGACGATCACGATCAACGCTAGCATGACGGCGTATTCAACCGCCGTTGGGCCGTCTTCCGAAACCAAAAATCGTTGGACTTTCTTCGCAAGCAGGCTCATACAACCCTCCAGTTTTTTCCAGGCAGCTCTCGGGCGCGTGGAAGTCCGCCGTGAACGAGAACTGGCCTCAAGATTGGACTATGGCGCCCTCGGACCCGTACGCCGCTCGTTGCCAAGCGGTGCTGGCCTGCCAACCAGGCCGTCGGGCGCCTGCTTCAAGTTGTCGATACCTCGCCCACCCTCGACCGCCAATTTCCCTTCGGCAGCCTGGCTACCGTCCACCACGAGTGCGGCCGGCCCACGGCTTTGCGTCCCGACCTTGCGATCGGTTTGCCTTTGTCAAGGAGAAGTGTGAGGCGGCAGGCCTTGCGACCACCCGGACCGTTTCGCCAACGAGGAGATGATGGGCGTAGAAATCCGGGATTGCCGCGCGGGCGTCAGCTGTCAGGCCGACACGCGCCGAGAGATCCGCGCTGCGTCGGCGAATCTCTCTGCTCAAACCCTAGTTCAGACCCCCGGCTTGTCAAATCGTGGAGTTTAGCAATTCCGGGAAAATTCTCGTGCAACCGCGCAACGGCTCGATTCGCGCCAATCGACAGTCGCCGTCGGTGTAATCCGTACCTCGCCAACGAGCGGTGCCATCGCGAATACGTCTGCGCGCGGGAACGTGGTGTCCCAATCGGGTTCGTCGAGCCGGGATACTCTGAGGTAGGGGACATCCTACAATTCTGCTATATTCCGCGGCGCGTTACCTATGGCTTGTCGAGTGGTTTCCGACGACGCTCCCGCGCCCCGCGAAGGACCTTCCTCGTGGCGATGGTTCTCGATCGATGGCTGGCCGTGGCACTGGATCGACTTGCCGAGCGTCCGGTCTGCGGCTACGTCGCGGCGCACGCCCCAGCGGCCGAACCGACCTCGCTGGCTGCCCTGGCTTTGATTGCTCACGCGCGGCTCGAGGCCGCACAAACGGCCCTCGGTTGGCTCCAACAGTTGCAGGCGGCTGACGGTTCGGTCGGAGTGCGTGCTGGCGAGCCACGCCCTGGTTGGCCGACTGCGCTGGCCATCTGTGCCTGGCAAGCTGCCATCGATCGAGCTACTGACGATCAGGCGCACGCAATCGGCCGCGATCGGCTTGCGACTGCGGTCAAGCGCGGCGTCGAGTGGCTGCTGGCCATCGAGGGAGTCGCCCTCAAACCGACCCCGGCCATGGGGCACGACCCTTCGATCGTCGGCTGGCCTTGGGTCGCGAGCACGCATTCCTGGTTAGAGCCCACTGCCTGGGCTGTCTTGGCACTTCGCGCCGCGGGGCAAGGGGATCATCTTCGAACCCGAGACGGCTTGCGGCTGATCGAAGACCGACTGCTTGCAACTGGGGGCTGCAACTACGGAAACACTTCCGTGCTCGGTCAAGTGCTGCGGCCCCACATCCAGCCCACCGGCCTGGCGCTGTTGGCTTTATCCGGTCGAGCCACGGCGATCGGCAAGGTGGCGCGCTCCTGCGACTATCTCACGAAGACTCTCGACGGATCGACCGCCGCGCTTTCACTCTCGTACGGCTTGATGGGCTTGGCCGCGCAGCATCGGATACCCGAACAGTTGAACGATTGGCTCGAAACCGCCTGCGCACGCACGCTGCGGCAGGGCAAAAACCTGCATGCTCTGGCGCTCCTTTCGCTGGCGGCTGCCGGCGACCGCGGGCCCCTTGTTCTTTACCGCGAGGGCGCGCCGCGATGAGCCTCGCCGCATCCGAAAAGAGCGAGCCCACCGTAGCGAACGCCTCCGCGGGCATCGGGCGTCGTGCGCTACTTGTGGCCACTGGCGCGGCCGCACTCGGGGTCGCGGCGTATCCCATGTTGCGGCGCCGGCGGTTCGCGCCGACCGAGGTCTTTGTCGCTCGACAGCAGCGCTATGACGGTCCGTTGGTGCAGACGATCTCCGACGGGCTGCGCTCGGTCGGCCTGCGCGAACAGGACTTGCGCGGCCGCCGTGTGCTCTTGAAACCGAACCTCGTTGAGCCGATTCGCACGTCGCCGCACATGACGACGAATCCGGCAGTTCTGTTGGCCGCGGCCGACGTACTGCGAAAATGGGGCGCAATGGTTACCGTCGGCGAAGGGCCAGGCCATGTACGCGACACCGAGCTGGTTTTGGCCGAATCGGCAATGGGCCCCGCACTTGCGTCGGCAAAGCTGCCATTCGTCGACTTGAACTACGACGAAGTCCAAGCGGTCCCCAACGCCGGGCGCGTCAGCCCCCTGGCCGACATCTGCCTGCCGCGTGCCGTGCTCGAAGCCGACTTCGTCGTTTCGATGCCCAAACTCAAGACGCACCATTGGGTCGGCATGACTGCGGCGATGAAGAACCTTTACGGCGTGATGCCAGGCTGCGTCTATGGATGGCCCAAGAACGTGCTGCACCACGCGGGCATTCCGCAGACTGTGGTCGACATCAACGCCAGCCTGCCGCGGACGTTGGCCATCGTCGATGCCATCGATTGCATGGAGGGGGATGGGCCGATCATGGGAACGGCCAAACCCATGGGGCTGATCGCCGTTGGGCAGAATGTCGCCTCGCTCGACGCCACGCTCGCGCGCATCATGGGGCTGGTCCCCGAACGCGTCAGTTATCTGGCGCTTGCCGACGGCCACATTGGCCCACTCGGCGAGCGCCAGATCCAACAGCGGGGCGAACCGTGGCGCCCGCTCGTCCGTCCGTTCGAGATTCTGGATTTGCCCGAATTGCAGCAGTTGCGGGCCAGCGAAGACGACGTCCGCACGTCGTAGCCCTAGCGGTCTACAACAGGCTGCCCCGGCCAATCCAGACGTAGACTTGGACGTGAGCTCCCAACGCACTCCAAGTCGATTGCCAAACGCGATGCGATGGTCCGCGATACGAAGGGCCATGTCGTTCGCAGCGCAAACAGAGATCACGACCGTTGTAGCCGCCCTGGCGATCTGTGTCGTGCTCGTGTGGCCGTGCCTGCAGGGTCGCGTTTACCTTGGCGATGACCTCGGCGCCTACCACGTGCCTGCCAGGGCGTTTTACGCCCGGCAGTTGGCTGCCGGCGAGCGCTTCGACTGGTGCCCGGAGATCTACGGCGGTTTTTTCCTGTCAGCCGAAGGTCAAACAGGCACGTACCATCCGTGGCACCTGGCGATCTATCGGTGGTTGCCGCTCAACTGGGCGCTCGCGCTCGAGGTGATCGCGCCGTATCCGCTGGCGTTCTGCGGCACGTATCTGTTTCTGCGACGGCGCTGGAGAGGTCCGCATGGGCGACCGACGGCCGTCGCCGGCGCGCTGTTCTTTGCGTTCAGCGCGTTCAATCTGCTGCACTTCGTGCATACCAACGCGGTCGCGGTCTTCGCGCACTTGCCCTGGTTGCTGTGGGCTGCGGACAGACTGTTGCGGGGCGCGACCGCGCGCGAGCGGTCGATTCCAGCACTGTCGGTCGCCCTCTTGCTCGGTTCGGAGCTGCTCCTAGGCTATCCACAGTTTGTCTGGTTTTCGCTTCTGGCGGTCGCGATCTTCGCTGTCGCTACCGTTGAAAATAGGAAACGCTTGGTGGGCTTGGCTCGACTGAGCGGCGCCGTCGTGCTCGGGCTCTTGATCGGCGGCGTCCAATGGCTGCCGACACTCGATCTCTTGCGGCACTCCGCGCGCGAGGAGCTTACGTCGGCCCAACTTCTCGAAGGGTCGCTCCATCCGTGGAGTTTCGCCGAGCTCGTCGGGCCATACTTATTTTTCGATCGCGTCGTCGGCCAAAACACGCACGAGTTGGCGTGCTACTTCGGCGCGGTGCCACTGGTGCTCATCGCCTGGCTGTTCGCGCGGCGGCGCGAACTGGGGGAAAACACGCGTGCCTTTTGCTTCGGCTGGTTGCTATTCGCGGCTGGAGCATTGGCACTGGCGCTGGGAAAGTATGGATTCTTCGGCGACCTTTTGGCACACTTGCCCGTGATCGGCAAGTTTCGCTTCCCCAGTCGCTACGTAGGGCTGGCGACCTGGGGTGTCTCAATGGCCGCCGCGGGCGCACTGGCGGCCTTGTCCGCGCGTTGCGAGCGACAGCGCGCCGCGCGAGTCGTGGCCGCCGGCACTTCGCGAACACTATTGGCGCTCGTGGCAATCAGCACACTGATCGCCATGCTTGCGCCCTGGCTTTGGGGAAACGAACATCTCGGTTCGCTTTGGGCCGTAGCGGCGGGGCCAATGCTCATCGCGTCGGCTGCAGCATTGGTCGTCGCCGCTGAGCGTGGGTACCGCGCAGCACTTGCCGCCTTGATGATGCTGGCTGCCGTGGATCTTGGCGCCTATGGACTGAGTTACGAGCCGGTGCGCACGACTGGCACACTAGCGGAATTCGCGAACGCCGCGATCGTACCCCCCGCGGCGCCAACGAGCGGTCGCGTCGTCTGTGACTTGCCGGGCGCGGCGAAACTCACCGGCGACCGCATTACGCTCGCTGGCTACGAGCGCTGGGACGGCTACGCGGGGCTCGCTCCGCAACGAGTGCTCGACCCGCTTCGGCTAAGCACGCTGCGGTTAGCTGGCGTACGCTGGGTCGCGCACTCACCAGAAGCCGAGCGAATTACCGGCCTCGCGCGCCGCGACGAGTGCTGGCTCGAAGTTCCCGACCCGCTGCCGAAGTATCGACTGGTAACTCAAGTGATCGTCGACGCGTATCCCGCCCAATCAATCGAACAGATCGACTTGGCGACATGCGCGATTGTCGATCGCTCGCTGACCGAGGCCTTGGGTTCCGGGCTCGCCGAATTCAACGAACAGCCTGGCCGCGTGGGCGTGCGCCGCGAGGCCTGTGGCCGCATCGAGTTGGTGACTCGCGCTCCGACGCGCCAACTGCTGGTGGTTTCCGAGAGCTATCACCCTGGCTGGCAGGCGCGAATCGATGGCGAGAAGGTCGAACTCTGCCGCGTCAACGGCGACTTTCTCGGGTGCCCGGTCCCCGCCGGCGACCACGTCGTCGATTTCGAGTTTCGGCCCGAGAGCCTGCGTTGGGGGCGTGGCCTTACGCTGCTGGGGCTGCTGCTGGCTGCACGGCAGTTCCTAGCTGGCTGGCGCGCCACAGATCGCGCAAGGCGCCCGGCGCGAAGGCAAATCCAAAGCACAACAGTGGCGCGTGAAGCGCTCCCCAGTACTGGTTGAACGACTGTCCGATTATTCCGAAGAACACCACATAGCCGGCCATCGTCAGGCCGAATCGCGTACCTGTCGGCGTGCTCCAGGCCGCCAGGCCCAAGATCGCAAGCGGGAAATAGAATCCGACTACCCATTGCGGAAAAGCCAACAGCAGACAGTTCATGTGCGCTGTCGCCAGGATGAAGGGCAGCGCGTTGAACCGTACCCAGCCGTGGTGGTGCGCCAGGTCGTCGGGGCGAATCCACGGCTGGACGTTCACGTAGTGCTGATACCAGTAAGCGGCATAGACTGCCATGCCGAGTGTCCAGCCGGCCAGCTCCTTCCAGCGCCGCTCGCGGCAAGCCAGGAACATCGCCACCACCGTGTAGACGCACGACAACTCGCGCGCGAACTGCGCGGCGATGCCGGTCGTCACGCCCAGCATTCGCCGGCCGACCCCGTATGCACAAAGCGATAGCGTGATAAACACGCCGCCCCATAATTCGGTGACGACAAACAAATCTCCCATCCACACCGGTGCCAGCGCGCCAAACAATAGCGGCATGCCGACCAGGATCGCCCCCACGCCTCCTTCGCGTTCCAGAATGCGGAATCCATAGACGAGCACCCCTGCTGCCGCCATGCAGAGCAAGATGCGCCCGCCGGGGTCTGGCAGCTTGGCCACGAGCCACACGGGCAGCGGCGATCGCCAGTTGAACACCGACTTGGTCGGATATCCGCGCGGTCGCAACTCATGAGAGAGTGCTTCATAGTAGCTTTCGCCGGCGCGCATCCGCTTGATGTCGGCCCAATAGAGTGGAATGTCCCCCTCTCCCTCGTGCTCAACTTTGGTGTTGTCGATCACCAGCGGCGAGAGGGTCGTCGCGACACAAGCGATCGTGAACAATGCCAACGTAGCGAGCACGCAGCGCGCACTGCGCCGCCCTAGCCGCGAGAATGAGGTTGGTTTGAATTCCATGGTCATAGTCAAGCACTCGCAACAGGCGCCACAAGTCAACGTGTGACGTGCGGCGCGCACCTTTGCGTAGCGAATTGCGCTTTCGCAGCGAATTGCGCTCGGGCAGTGACTCTGATACAGCCCATCTGGGCCGTGGCCCCCCGAGGCCGGCCGCCCCCGCCACTCGCCATGAGAAAAGGTAGCTTGCCCCCACGGCCAGAGCAGGCAGGGTTTTTGCCGCTTATCCGACCTGCGGCTCTGGACCCGGACCAGCCCCGAGGTGAGCTTCGTGTGCCATCGCGTCGGTTTGCGAAGCCGACACTTGGTCGCGGAATCCGAACCAGAAAAACACGAGCGTGCCGGCAGCCATCAACGCCGGCCACAGCCAGATCATACGCCACTCGTAGCGCTGGGCGATGCGCCACTCGGGCCGCGTCAGCCCTGGCTGGCGGTCGCCAAATTGCTTTTCGGCAGCCGCGACCGCGACGGTCAGCGGCGCTCGTTCGAAGACGAAGCGCTTCCCGCCCGTCTCCTCGACGACAGTCTTGGGCAGCGCGTCCGCGCGAAGCGTGTCGTCGGGCTTCAGGTTCATCGCCTTGGCCAGCCCTGTCGCACCCACGGGGTCCCAATTCGGGAGCGGTGCTTTGGTTCGCGTAGGTGCCGCTTCCGCTGTCCCCTCAATGCTGGTTACTTCGACGTCGGCAACTTGCACCGGCGGCGGGTAGCTGTCGTAAATCATGCCCGACACATACGCCCCCACATACATGCCGACACCCAACGTGACAAAGGCGATGAAGCTCTGGGCGCTGGCGCGCTGACTGACATCGGCCTTGGTATCGACATAGATTTGGCTGGCCACGAAGAAGAAGTCGTAGCAGATGCCATGCAGCACGAGCCCCACCACCACAAGCGGCATTGCCAACGAACCGAAGAGCAAGTATCGCGCCAGCCAGGCGAGCATGCCAACGGCCAGCATCTTTTTCACGCCCAAGCGCATGATGAACCACGGCATCACCGCCATGAAGAACACCTCGGACATCTGGCCAACCGTCTGCAATGCCGTGGGATACGGAGCGTCGACTTGTCCCAAGAAGATGTTGGCGTAGTTGTAATAAAAGGCCAACGGAATGCAGATCAAGAACGACGCGATCACGAATACCAGAAACGACGGATCAGCCAGCAATGCCAGCACTCCACGGCGCTCGCCGGAGGCGCCGGGCGCGGCAGCGGGCTTGGGCGGTGTGTGTGGCAACGTGAAGCTATAAAGTCCCAGCAACACCGACGTGCCGGCCGCCAAGTAGATGAATGCGTTGGACGGCAAGTTGGGGTTATCGTGCAGCACGAAGCCGACGAACAAGCCCGCCGCGATCCAACTCAGCGTGCCAAACACGCGGATCAGCGGAAAGTCCTTCTCCGAGTCGCTGATATTCGCGAAGCTGATCGAATTCGTCAGCGCCAAGGTTGGCATAAAGCAGATGGCGTACACGAGCATCACCCAGAACAACGCGCTCGAAGTCTGCGCGTTCGCGGCGGCGGCCAGCAGCCCGGCGCCGACCAGGTGCAAGACGCCCAATAATCGCTCGGAGGAAAACAGTCGGTCGGCTGCGTAACCGAATAGCAACGGCGAAAGCATCGCCGCGATCGCAGTCGTGGAATAGACCTTGCCGATCTCCGCGCCGTCGAACCGCAATTGCGCGGCCATGTACCCGCCGAGCTCGACGCCCCAGAGCCCCCACACGAAGTACTCCAAGAACATCATCACGCACAAGCGCATGCGAACGGTCATCGGCGGGTTGCTCCGGCAATTGGTCGCCTGGCAAAGGGGCCTATTCTAGGGGTCGGCCCCCGCCACTGGAAAGACGCTTCGCAGCCATCGCGCCACGATCGTATCGTCTGTCTCATTCCGACGTCGGCGCGAGGTAGCGCCGCAGAATGTCGTCGATCCGGGCGTCCAGTGCGCCGCGGGAGAGCACCTCGGTGGCGCCGGCATCCCGGGCCGCGGCGAGCCGAGCTTCGTGTACGTGCGGCCCGAAGGCGAGGATCGGCACGTCCGCCCGAGCCGAACGGAGCCGCGCGATCGCACCGGCCGGATCGATCTTCGCCGAGCTGAGGTCCAAAATCACCAAGCCAACCTGACTCGACGCAACACGCTCGGCCGCCGCGTCGAGGCCAGTCGCTTGCTCGACCGCCAACCCGGTGCGCGCCGCCGCGGCTGAAAGTCGCGAGGCAAACAGCAGGTCGGAACCAATTGACAAAGCAATCCTAGCCGCCGGCCGACCGCCGCGGTCGCTCATACCGCACCCGGGCCGCGCAGCGGTTCGCTGATCTGCACGGTGTCGAGCGCCGGCAGCAAGAATATCTTCCCGTCGCCGATCGTCCCTTCAGGGCCCGTGCGGGCTACGTTCATGATCGTTTCGATCGTCCGCTCGACGAAATCGTCGTTGAGCATGATCTCCAGTGCCACCTTGCGCAGCAGATGGCTCGTATACTCGTTGCCGCGATACATCTGCGTCTGCCCGCGCTGCCGTCCGTAGCCTTGGGCGTCACAGACCGTCATCCGGGTGACGCCGATCTTCTCGAGCGCTTCCTTGACCGGATTGAGCTTGGTCGGCTGAATGACTGCGATTAGCAGCTTCACGTTGTTATCCTCGCGCGCCTCGCAGGGTGATCAGCAAGAATAGCCGATGGCCGACTTGCTCGCAAAAGCCGCGCGCGACCTGGTCATTGTTCGCGGCGGCGTGGCGTCTGACTGGTCGCCGCACGACCACGGCGCGGCGGTGACGGCGCCGATCGCGAGGCGATTCCAGCCGAATTCCCACGCGTGGCTTGCAGGCGATTCGCCCACAGATTATACGAAAGATTCTCCATTCTCTCGTCGCGACCACGATCACGAAGTACTTTCGGTACGAGACTCCATGCTCAGGCGGATTCCGGCAGAAGTCTACGACCGAGCTTTCTTCTTGAGCCAGCATTTGGAAGGGTACGACGAGTACCTCCAAGGCGAGCTGAGCTTTGTCAAAGCGCGGCAACTCGAAATGCTCGGCATCACGCCGGGCATGCGCGTGCTGGAAGTCGGCTACGGCCGCGGCGAATTGTTGCTGCATTGTGCGCGTCGCGGCGCCGAGGTGGCCGGAGTCGACTACGCCGGCGACGCGATTGGCGTGGCTCGCGAAACGCTGGCCGAATTTCCCGCGGCGAATCTGCACGTGGCCGACGCCCGCGATCTCCCCTTCGCCGACAATTCGTTCGACCGGGTCTTTTCCGGGGACGTAATCGAACACATGTGTTGGGAAGACGGCGTGGCCGCGCTGGGCGAAATGTACCGCGTCACGCGCCCCGGCGGTTTCCTGCTGGTGAAGACGACGCCCAACACGGTGTTCGTGCGCTGGATCTATCCCTGGGGCAAGTGGATCCTGCGCTGGCTCGACAAAGCAGGCGTGCAGAAGCTCGACGAGCAGTTGGAAGTCATGCGCCGGTTGCACGTGTACGAGTACAATCAGTTGAGCTATCGTCGCCTGGCCGTAACGGCAGGACTGCCGCGCCCGCAAGTCTGGATCGACCCCGACCTGACGCGCGCCGATCAACATCGCTACTCCCAGGCGTATTGCGACAGTCGGCTCATTCGCCTGGTGCGCCGCTGTGGACGATTTGGCATCGTGCGGTTCTTTCTGGGGAACGACCTGTATCTCAAGGTCGTGAAACCTGCCACGGCGCTCGGTCATCGCCAGACTCCTGTTGGATTCCCCGCCGCGGCCGTGGCAGCCGCTACAGAACCCCTCGTCGCCGCTTCGCCCAACCCAACGGACGGCACCCAGTCGGCGTAGCCGCGGCCGCCGACGGCGCGTCCATCCGCACCTTGCGTTCACTTTCTCGACAGGCACTCCTGCACTCGAATTCCAGACGGGGAAATCGGGCACACGCTGCATTGCTGACCTGAGTTTCGACAAGGCATCAATCGGTGCCGGCAGACCGCAAGACAACAACACGCTAAGCTGTGGTATGACCACTGCCGCAGCTAGCGACCTATGACCGTTCCGCCATCGCAGCCCGCAGAACCGCCCGCACCCGCTGCGGTTGTCGAGGCAATCCACGCTTCGGGCCGGCGTTTCGTCATGGTGATCACCGGCGGCGGCAGCGGCGCCATTCGCGAATTGCTCGTCGTGCCGGGTGGATCGCGCGTGCTGTTGGAGGCGATCATTCCCTATGCCCCCGAGGCGCTGACCCGCTGGCTTGGCGCCGATCCCGAACAGTTCTGTTCGCCGGCGACCGCGCGCGCCATGGCGATGCGGGCCTTCGAGCGCGCCGTGTCGTACCGCGCGACACGGCCTGCTGTTGCGGGCTCGGGCCATGCTGGCATCGCTGCCGCCGCGGCAATTGAACTTGGCTTCGGTTGCACGGCCAGCCTGGCGACCGATCGCCCCAAGCGCGGCCCGCACCGCGTTCATCTCGCCTGGCAAACCGCGTCGGCGACGGCCGCCTATTCGCTCGAACTGGTCAAAGGCGCGCGCGCGCGCGACGAGGAAGAAACCCTGGTCTCGCGGCTTGTCTTGAACGCTTTGGCCGAAGCCGTCAACGTTCCCCAGCGCGTGTCGCTGCCGTTGCGTTCGGGCGAGGAGATTTCGCGGTCGATCGTTCACGCTCCCGATTCCTGGCAGCAACTGTTTTGCGGCGCGCGAACGTCGGTCTACCACGGCCCGACACGCACAGCCAGCGCCACGCCGCGGGCCGTCTTTCCCGGGGCGTTCAATCCACGACATCACGGGCATCGACGCATGCAAGCGATCGCCGCGGCGCGGCTTGGCGTGCCGGTCGAGCACGAAATTGCCATCGTCAGTGTCGACAAGGCGCCGCTGGATTTTCTCGATCTGGAGTCTCGCGCGGGGCAGTTCAGTGCAGACGAGGCGCTCTGGTTTACGCGGGCCGCGACTTTCGTCGAAAAATCGCGACTCTTTCCCAATGCTACGTTTGTCGTGGGCGCCGACACGGTTACGCGCATCGGCGATCCGCGATACTACGGCAACTACGTCGCCCGCCGGGACGAGGCGCTGACGGCGATCGCGGCCGCTGGCTGTCGGTTTTTGGTGTTCGGCCGCAAAGTGGGCCAGAGCTTCGCGACGCTCGATGATCTGGACCTGCCGCCGGCGCTGGCCGCGATGTGCGTCGGCGTGCCAGCGGAGGAATTTCGAGACGACATATCGTCGACCGAACTGCGCCACGCCGCGGTAGGCTAGCCAAGACGGATCGTGTAGCGCCGCCCTGCGGCGGCCGAAACGCGACGGGCGCTTGCGTCGATTTGCCGCCTGTACCAGCTCGCGTATCCAGGTATTATCGAAGAACCCGCGAACCAGACCTTTCGCCCGCCAGCACCGACGCGAACCGAGGAACCATGGACCGCCGGCTGCCCACGACCGTTGCCCAGCACATTCTCGAACAACAACGCCTGCGCTATCCGGGAGCCAGCGGCGAGTTCTCTTGGCTGCTCTCGGGCATCACGTTGGCCACCAAGATCATCGCTGCCGAAGTGCGCCGGGCGGGTCTGAACGGCCGGCTCGGCGGCACCGGCGAGATCAACGTGCAAGGCGAGGAGGTCCAGGGCTTCGACATCTTCGCCAATGAGGCCCTGCTGCAGTGTCTGCAGTATCGCGGCAACATCGGCATGCTGGCCTCGGAGGAAAACGAAAAGCCGGTCGTCGTCCTCGAAAAGCCGGGGGCCGGCAAGTACATCGTGATCTTCGATCCGCTCGACGGCTCGAGCAACCTCGATCTGAACGTCAGCGTCGGCACGATCTTCTCGATTCTCCGCTGCGATCCCGAAGGGAGCGAAGCGAGCGACCCCATCCTGCAGCCGGGGCGCTGCCAGGTGGCTGCCGGCTATGTGCTGTACGGCTCGTCGACGATGCTCGTCTACACCACCGGCGACGGCGTGCATGGCTTCACGCTCGACCCGTCGATCGGCGCCTATGTGATGAGTCATCCGAACATCCGCATGCCCGAGCGCGGCAGTCTCTATTCGGTCAACGAGGCCAACGCCGACGGCTTTCCCGAGTACTGCCGGCGATTTTTGCACTGGCTCAAGAGCGGCGAGGACGGCACCGTCTATTCGTCGCGCTACATCGGTTCGCTCGTGGCCGACTTTCATCGCACGCTCCTGCGCGGCGGCATCTTCATGTACCCGCCCACCGGCCGCTACGCCCAAGGCAAGCTGCGGCTGATGTACGAGGCCAACCCGATCGCCTTCTTGGCCGAACAAGCCGGCGGCGAGGCGAGTGACGGCCGCGGGCGGATTCTCGACATCCAGCCCGAGGCGCTGCATCAGCGCACACCGCTGTTCGTGGGGAGCAAGCACGAGATGGAGCGGCTGCACACCTTCGCGCGCAAGCCGGCGGCGGTGTGAGGCGCTTGCGCTGAGGCGTTCCGGGCTTCCCCACGTGGGGGTCCCCAAGAATAAAGTTGTCCGGGAATTTGCGTCCGGGTGCGTCCGGGTGTGTTGATACTGGGCCGTAAATCGAATAGAGGGAATAGCTTGGGGCAAATGTAACATCGCGCGATTTGCGTCCGGGTGATCGTCCGGCTTGCGTCCGGGTGTTTTGACGTTAGACCCGAACTCGATTAGAGGGCACAACTTGGGGCGAATGTAACACAGCACAATTTGCGTCCGGGCTAGAGAGCCATTCCTCCTCTGGTCTCTGGCCTCTCACCTCTGGCCTGTTCCCTGGACCTCGCGCCAAGGCGCAAAGGCGCCAAGAATGCAGGTTGCTGTTTGTCCGCAGATTTCGCAGCTCGCGGTCGAGTAGGAGAGGGGCAGCACGTTGCTGCCGCC
>JAIESQ010000149.1 GCA_019745975.1 Pirellulales bacterium | reverse complement strand
GGGTCTCTGGGCGTGAAAATCCCCCCGGCCAATCATGACCCACCATGCCTCACGCGCAAAGTGCAGGATGCACCCCTCCCGGAGCGAACTGGATAACTCAAATTGACACGCTTCGTCGAACCGGCCTATGTTGGCCCAGCAACGAATTACCAAGCAGGCCATGGATGGCGACCCAAGTGACACCATTACAAACAGTTGCGCGGCGCGGCGCGGCGATCCTTCAGGCGGCCGAACATCCGGCCGCCTCGTCCAGCGCCCATTTGATTGGGGCTGCCGGGGCGGGCATGCGATCGCTGGCCGATGTCCTGGTCCAACGCGGCTGGCGACTAACCGGTTCCGATGCCGGACTGCTCGCGCCGCAAGTCTTGTCCGGATCAGGCGTGCGCGTGCGGCCGGGTCATAGCCCTCGTAATGTGCCGCTCGACGCCGACGTGGTGATCCATTCCGATGCCCTGGAGGCGGGCAATTGCGAACTGCGGCGTGCGCGGCGGCTGGGAATTCCGGCGATCAGCTATCCGCAGACTTTGGCTGCCCTGATGAATGGCGCTGCACGTCGCGACGCGGCGGTCGCGTCACCTTGCGGCGTGGCGATCGCCGGCACGCACGGCAAATCGACCACCACGGCAATGGCCGCGACGATCTTGATCCACGCGGGCCTCGACCCCACAGTAGTCCTCGGAGCTGTGCCGCATGGCTGGACCAGCGGGGGACGCAGCGGCCGCGGCGATCTGGTGCTCGTCGAGGCCTGCGAATACCGCCAAAACTTCCTGCTGTTGAAGCCCGCCGTGGCCGTGGTGCTGGGCATCGAACCCGATCATTTCGATTGCTTTCAATCCGACGAAGAGGTCGTGGCCGCCTTCGAGCAGTTCGCGCGGCACTTGCCGGGCGATGGGCTGTTGCTGGCGTCGGCCGATTGCCCGACGACGCGCGACGTGTGTCGCCGCACAGCCAAGCGGGCTGGCGCTGCGCGGCTAGTGACGTTTGGCTTCCACGAAGGTGCTAAGTGGCGGGCCGTGAATCTCGCGGCCGAGCGTGGTCGCTACCAGTTTGACATCGAAGTCGGTGGCGAGCATTTCGCGTCGCTACGATTGGCAGTTCCCGGCCGGCATAACATCGCCAATGCCCTGGCGGCCGCGGCGCTGGCGGCCGAGCTCGGCATGCCGGCCATGGTGATTCGCGAGGCCCTGGAGAGTTTCACCGGGCTCGAGCGGCGCTTGGAAACCGTTGGCACGTTCGGCGGCGTCACGCTGGTCGACGACTACGCACATCACCCCTCGGCGGTGGCCGCGACGCTGGCGGCTCTGCGTGAAGCACACCCCGCTGGCCGACTGTTCGCGGTCTTCGAGCCGCACCAGGCCTCGCGGATGATCTGTTGCTTCGAGCCGTTCGCACGCAGCCTGCTGGGCGCCGATCGTGTATTGGTGACGGAGGTGTTCTTCGCCCGCGAGCAACCAGCGGCTGCCGACGGCCAATTGGCGGTCGAACTGGCGGCCCGTGTGCGGCAGCTTGGTGGCTCGGCCGTGGCCTGGGAGCGCTTTGAAGAAGTGGTCGAACAGCTTGCGGCCGAAGCGCGCCCCGGCGACACTGTCGTCACCTTGGGGGCGGGCGACATTCGGAAAGTGCGACATGGCCTCGTTCAGCGGCTTCGAAGAGATTCTTAAGACCAACGAGCCGCTGGCTCCGCACACCTGGTTCGGGCTGGGGGGCCCCGCGCAGTTCTTCGCCAAGCCGCGCAGCCTCGACCAGTTGCAGGCGCTGGTGGTCCGTGCGCACGACGAAGGTCTGGCGGTGCGCCTGTTGGGGGGCGGGTCGAATCTGCTCGTGCGTCCCGAAGGCGTGTCGGGCCTGGTCATCCATCTGGCCGACCCCACATTCGCGCGGATTGAGGTCAAGCGAACCGAGGTCATCGCCGGAGCGGGAGCCAAGCTCGGGCATGTGATTTCGACGTCGATCCGCGAAGGACTCGGCGGACTCGAAGCGCTTGTCGGCATTCCTGGCACCATCGGCGGTGCGCTGCACGGCAACGCGGGGAGCCGCGGCGGCGATATCGGCCAATGGACCTGCCACGCCACGGTGCTGAGCGCCGCTGGCCGCGTTATCGAGCGCAAGCGCGAGGACATGGTGTTCGCCTATCGCGACAGCAGCCTCGACGAGCTGGTGATCGTCGAAGCCCGCTTTCAGCTCGAACAAGACGATCCCGTCGAACTGACCAAACGCATGCAGAAGCAGTGGATTCAGAAAAAAGCCGCCCAACCGCTGGGGCATCAGAGCGCCGGCTGCATCTTCAAGAACCCGCGCGGCATGAGTGCTGGCATGCTGATCGATCAGGCGGGGCTCAAAGGGGCCCGCGTCGGCGGGGCTGAGGTCAGCACGCGGCACGCGAATTTCATCGTGGCCGACCCAGGCTGCACGACCAACGACGTGCTCCAATTGATCGAGAAAGTGCGAGCCCAGGTGGCTGCTCGGCTGGGAGTTGATCTCGAACTGGAGATCGAAATCTGGTAATGGCTGGGAGGCATGCTGTGCTGACGGCGCCAAGCGCCCAGCCGGGGACGACCATGCTAGCATCCAGGTCAGGGAGGACCGGTCGATGTTCCATCGCACGCTGCGCTTCGATGCGGGGAGTCAGGGCCTGACGATCGCGGTATTGGCCGGGGGCAACTCGGCCGAGCGCGAGGTGAGCCTGGAAAGCGGTACGAACGTCCTGGCGGCCCTCGAAGCCTGCGGTCACGCGACGGCCGCCATCGATCCGGCACAGTGCGACCTGGCCGAGATCTCCTGGAGCCGCATCGATGCCTGCTTCATCGCCTTGCACGGCGGTGCCGGCGAGGATGGGCGCCTGCAGCGGAGGCTCGAACTGCTGCGCGTGCCGTACACCGGCAGCGGGCCCGATGCCTGCCGCCTGGCGATGAGCAAGTCGGCCAGCAAAGAACGCTTTCTCCAGGCCGAATTGCCGACGCTCGACTATCTACTCGTCGCGGCTGGCGACGACCCGCAACAGGTGCAGGCGCGGGCGGCGCGATTGCCTTATCCGTTGATCGCTAAGCCCGACAGCCAGGGCTCGAGCCTGGGCGTAGGTGTGGCCCGCAACCCCGACGAATTGCCGCAGCGCGTCGCGCAGGCCGGCAAGTTCGATTCGTACGTGCTCATCGAGCCGTATGTGAAAGGGCGCGAGTTCACCGTCACGTTGATCGGCCGCGAAGTGCTGCCGATCGCTGAGATCGTCACTTCGCGCGGCGTGTTCGACTACGCGGCCAAGTATCAGGCCGACGACCCGCACGAAGTGCGCTTCGAGCTGCCGAGCGAACTGACGCGGACGCTCGAAGAGCTCGCGCGCCGCGCCGCCGAGTCGCTGGGCACGCGCGGATTGGTGCGAGTCGACCTGCGCATGGACGAAGCGGGCAACCCTTGGCTTTTGGAACTTAATGCCGTGCCGGGGCTCACCGATACGAGCCTGGCGCCGCAAGCCGCCGCGCAGGCCGGCATCGACCTGCCGCGCTTGTGCGACCGGCTGGTGCGCGACTGCCTGGCTTTGACCATGGTGCGGTAGCGCTCGTGTCGAATCAAAGTACATGATGTGTGCCACTGCTTGGCGGTCGAGAAGGCGAACCAGCTACGTACCGCGAAAGCCGCCAAGCAGTGTCCAAGGCATGTTGCACTGCTTCTGCGAAGCAGTGGCACACGAGCCGAGATCACAGTCCAGCGTGACATTCGACCCTCGTCAGGAAAATGATCGATGAAGCCTCCCAGGCAACCGATGAAGACCACACCCAGCCCGTTGGCCGTGTTCTTGCGGACGATCTTCGGCCCTCAACTGCGCTGGTTTACGCTCAGCGTGCTGGCCGCCGGCGCGCTTAGCGCCGGTTGGTGGCTTGGCTGGCGCACGGTGCGCGAACGCGTACTGGCGGCTAGAGCGTACCGCGTGACCGCGGAGGACATTTATCTTTCGCCGCCACCAGCCTGGATCCGTAGCCAGATCCGCGACGAGGTTCTCAGTCGCATGAACTGGCCCGGCAACTCGTTCGCGCTGGTCGACGACGATTTGTGTTCGCGCTTGGCCGATGAGTTCGCGCTGCATCCCTGGGTGCTGCGCGTGATCGAAGTGCGGAAGAGTTATCCGGCCCGCGTCGATATCAAGCTGGAGTATCGCCGGCCGGTGGCGATGGTCGAAGTGCCCGCCGGGCCCGACGAAGTCCCCGACGCCGACCGCGACACGGCTGCCGCGGCGGCCGCCGGCGGCACGGGCGATGCGGCGACGATGTTGTCGGCCGTGACGACGGGGGGCGGCTTGTTGCCCATCGACGCTCACGCGGTGCTCCTGCCGACGGCCGATTTTTCGCGCGTGGAAACAAAGCGCTATCCGCGCATCAGCGGCATCGGTTACTTGCCGCCGGGACCGGCTGGTACCGCATGGGGCGATCCGCGCGTGGGGGGCGCGGCCGAGATCGCAGCGCTGCTCGTCGACGATTGGCAGACGCTGGGGCTCTATCGCATCATGCCGAGCATCGCTCCCGACACTGGTAGCTCATCCGACGAGCCGGCGTTCGAGCTCTGGACGCGCGATGGCACGCGCGTGATCTGGGGCTGGCGGCCAGCGACGCAACTGACCGGCGAAGTGTCGCCCAGCGAGAAGCATGCGCGCCTCAAGCAGCATCTGACGCGGGCCGAAGCGCATGAGCCAGGCACGCCGACCGGCGGGGCGCCGCGACTCGACATCGATATCCGCTACTCGCGCGGTGTGACGAGCACGCCGCAAACCGCCGCGCTCCCGGACGTGAAGTGGCTCCGCTAGCGCCGCGCCGTGCGATCCAAACTGTGGTCGCGGCGAACGGCGACCCCAGGCGCGAGGGACGGTCGATCGCTTATCGCGCAGTCGCGTCGATCGGGATGATGCGCGGCACAAACGACTGATCGACGCGCACGCGGGCGATCACGACCATCGCCGGGCGCTGCTGCGAAACGATGTCGCGAACCGTTTTCGCCTCTGCGACCGGTAGGTCCAGGTCTTCGACAACAATCCACAGCCGCTGTCGAGCAATCGGTTCGAGCTTGGCGATCTTGCCGATCTGCTCCACATATTCCAGCGGCGAAGCGACCCACGCGGCTCGTGGTTGTCCACGCCCGCCAGGCTGTTGCAGTTCGCGATGCAACGCCAGCAAGCCGATCGCGCCGTCATGCCCTTCGACCAGCGCTTGCCATTGCCGCGCAAATGCTTTTGGACAAGTCGTATGGGCACATTTCACCTGGCCGCAGAGGCCGGTGCCGTGCGGCGCGCCAGGCAAGTCGATCGCATCGCACTCGGTGGTCCAAATTGGGATCAATTCCTTAGCGGGGGCCAGTTGGCCGACGCGCTGGAGGAAGCGACCCGCCGCATCGTCGCCGACCGGTTCGCCGGCAGTCGCTGGCACGTGGTAGTCCAGGGCCCACCGGCAGCGCACATTTCCGCAGCCACAAGATGATGGCCCCGCCTGCAAATCGTTCAGCAGCAAGCCACGAAAGTCAGTAGGGACCCGCTCGAGCAACTGTTGCACGCGCGCGACGTGGGCCTCGAACGCCGCGCGATAGCCGATCGGCACCCAGGGATACGCCTTGGCAACCTCTCCCGGGCGCGGGGCGCGCGCGTCGGGAAAGCGCTCGACCCAGTCGTCGTGCATGCCCAGCCCCGCCATCCAGCGCGGGTGCGCGTCGGCGAGCGCGGGACAGCGCCCGACTTCCACCCAGTGATATTGCGGCCAGCCAGCTTGCTCGATCACCGCGCTGGCCTGTTGATACGCAGCGGGTGCGAATCGCTCGTCGAGGACCGTGACGATTGCCGAGAAGCCCGCGCGGCGCCAAGCAGCGAGGTGCTCAGCCGTCACGTCGGTCGGATTGACCAAGACGGCCTGCTGGGGCGGTGGCGACTCGGCCGGCGCCACAGCACGCGCTTCGCGCGGCACGGACGAAACATCAGGTGGCGAGAAGATCGTGGTCTGCGGATACTCGGCGGCCCAGGCATACCAGCGACACTGCGTGCCGTCGAGCCAGCGCAAGGTTTGTCCCTTGAGCTTTCCAGACACGGCCCGGCCCGCGATGTCGAACCGCGAACCGGTCTTGCTATCGACGAACGGAGCCGTCTCGTCGGAGCGGTCGACCGTCAGTTCGACGCGTTGTGCGGCTTCATCCGTTTCGGGTGCGTAGGCGGCGGCCGTCTGCGTCCGCTCTTGCCAGAGCACGACGATCGGTTGCTGCCCCAGAGTGTCGGCAATCAGGCCGCCGGCGCGTTGCAAATCGGCCAGGCGATAAGCCCGGCTGGCGCCGTCCGACTGGCCATCGAGCGTGACGCCCAAGACCTCGGTTTCGGGCTCGAGCCGAGGGTCGGCCGGCGGACGAGTTTCTTGGGATTCGCGCTGCGGCTTGGTCGGCAGCGGGCGCGGCTGGTATTTCTCGAACATCTGGTAGGCGACCGTTCCTGGATACGCCTTCTTCCAGAAACCCCAACTGGAGGTGAGAGTCGGCACCGGTTTCAGCCGTTGTCCGCTGCGCGGGCCGGCGAACGCCCTGCCCGAGAGCGCGGAGAACAACGTGCCGTCCTTGTGCTTGATGACCATGATACCGCTGCGATATCCGTAGAACGTGAACTCCAGCGACGGTTCGTAGCCGCGCGAGAAGCCGGCGTCGGGATCAAACACGAACACGCCATAGGTGTCGCTAATGACCCGATACGGCACCAGGAAGAAACGATGCGGGATGGCGCCGCCATCGTACTTGCCGCGAATCCAAGCCAACACGCGGTCGTCGTCGGTCAGTTCGCCCGCGCGGCGCTTGGCTTCGTCGATGCAGTGCGAACAACTCGGGTTGACCAACGTTTGGAACAAGTCGGGGAGCGCCAGGACGGCAGGTTCATCGCAGCGACCGGCGGCCACAACGGCCGTGAGCCAAGCGGCACACAGCGGCACCGCCAGCATAAGGCCAACAAGCTTTCGTCTGGCAGCGTTTGACGTCATGAGCTGGCTTCCCCAAACGAGGAATTGCGAAGGCGGCCGCGAGGTTATCGGAGCCACCCGATGCGCTACCGGACGTGAAGTGGCGTTAGCGTTGCGCGTTTTTTAGCTCACTCCAGGAAAACTGTCGCCTGATCAGCTCCGTAGCGTTGATCGGGTTTGAACGGGCCGGTATAGCGTGCCGTCGCTGAAAACCGAATTCGGCAGTACCGGGCATCAATCGGTCCGGCGTGGCTGGTATTGATGCGGTGGATTCCCAACGTCCAGGGAGACTGCGAATTGTAGTCGTCGCGAACTCCAGCAGTGCCGCCTGGTCGTCCGTCAACGTACAACTGCATCTGTCCCGATGTTTTGACCAAAGCGACATGGTGCCATTTACCATCGTTGACGGTCTGATCGCCATGAACTTCGACCAGATAAAACGAGCCGTTTGCCCAACCACGCAGGCGGCCGTCCTGAATCACAAGGGTCAACGAACCCTCGGGCTCCTGTTGGCGTTTAGTGATCAAAGTACCCGTGTTGGCGCTTGTCGAGAACCATAACTCCACGGTGCACTCGGATGGGAAACGCGATTCGGCATGGCCAAGATTCGCGCCACCGTCTTTGGGATTCGTAGTCCAAAGCTTCGTCTTGCCGAAGATCGTGACGAATACTCGATCGCTTGCCTTGGACTGATTCAAACCGCTCAAGCGCGGCAGAGCCTTCTCGTACCAAAAGACAGCGCGCGCTTCGCAAGCGCGCTGTGCCGGTCCCTTGGATTGCTGCGCAAGGTCCCACCATTGGTCCGCAACCTCGAGCTGCTTGTCGGCGGCCTGTGGTTTCTGCTGGTCTAAGGTAGCCACGCGACGGAAATCGGGATTGGCCCCCTTCTTCAATAGCGGTAGGCCCTCTTCCCAAGCGTGTTTGTAAAAGCACGTGTAAGCGCCAAGTACAGAATTCGCATCGGGATCGTCGGGATCCGCCTTGAGAGTATCAGCGGCCTTGCGCGATGCGCCATACTCCTTCTCAATGGCACGCGATAGATCGCCGATGCGTTTGAGTCGAGCAGCTAGCGACGGATCCTTGGCCTTGCGAGCCGCCTTGCGCACCGCCTCAAGTACCTGCGAAGCTTCTCTGAATGCATCTTGAGCCAAAGCTGACTCTGCGACCGCCAACGACTCCTCAATCGCGGCCCGCACTAGCGTAGGCACATTCACCTTCTTCAGCACGACTTCGGCAGCGTCCACCTTTGCCTTGATCGCCGAGTACCGGAACTTCTCCTCGAGCAGGTCGGCAGCCTTCAGCGCCGTGGCGAGGTCTTCCCCTTCTGCAGCAAGTTCGGTCGATCGTGCGAGAAGGACGTATTGCGCGGCGCGGTCAGCCTCGGATTTGACGCCTTCGTTCAGTAGCTTAAGCGCGAGCGTTGCCTTGGACTCGCTGGACTTTGCACCGGCAAGCTCCACGCCATACGCTTCCTCCAACTGTTCGGTGGCTTTGGCTTGTGCCGCACTTGATGGCACCACGGCACGAGGGTCTGAGTTTGAGCTTGGCGAGGCCGCCGGCGCCACTTCGTCTGAAGCTGCAGCAGCGCTCGATCGTTCCGCCGTAGGACTCGCTTGATCGGAAGCGATTTGCTCGTCCGAATCCTGAGTCTTGCCTTCATTCGTACGCGTCCGGTCTGAGCTACCCTCGGTGTCCGTCGCGCCGCTAGCAGGGTTCGAGGCATCGCCTACGGATTCACCTTCAGCCGCTTTGCTCACTTCGTCTGATGGTTCGACCGTTGCGTCGTCAGCGGCGCTGCCCTCAGCCGGAAATGCCTGTGCATCAGCCGGTGGCGAGGCCACTGCCTGCGGGCCGACCGGCGTGCTCTCGGTATCGCCCGAGGGATCGGATGTCGACAACGTTGCCGGCACCGGGGTTACCGCACTAGGGGATGGCGAAGCAGTCGCCGCGCCAGGAGCATTCGCGGCGGGAATGTGTGCGACTTCTAATGGCTTGTTGAGGATCCAGGCTGCAACACCCACCAAGCCGAGAGTTGCAATTAGAGTCCCCGCTAGCGGAATCCAACCGGATGCAGTCTTGCGTCGAATTGGTCGCGAGGATCCCGTCGCAATCTCAATTGTTGGCGCTGAGGGCGCTACCGCAGCAGTGGGATTAACTATCGGTGCGACCGAGTATTCACCCAACGATGGTGCATTGGTCGCCGCCGCAACAACTGGAGCTGCCGGGGATGGCATGGGCGCAGTGGTTCGCGGCGCCGCGCGCTTCCGCGCCACGAGCTTGGCACGAAGCTCGGAGTCGTAGGCCTGTTTCTTTTGCGGATTCAGCAAGACGACGCGTGCCGCTGCCAATTCGTTCAACAGAAGCTGAGACTGCGCGGAATACGCGCCGATCTGAAAGGTGCGAACGTGGGCCATCTGCCGGTCGGCAGCATTCGAGATGACTTCGGCATCAGTCTCAAAGACCCTGACGCCCAACAACGTATAGTGATTTGGCGGCCGTTGTGGATCGGATATGGCCAGCCATTTCAAATAGGGGTCGAATGGTACTTCCATCGCCAAGACCACATGAGGTTAATTCGAAGTGTCTGTCGTGGGGCGGCCGTCACATCAATTCTCACGCAATCGATCACCGCTGGCAATCGAATCCGGTTCCTCCTTCAGCTGTGCGGCTGGCGCACCCTGGCTTCCGTTCACTTGGCCTTGAAGTGGGGCGCGCGCTTTTCGAGGAAGGCCATCACCCCTTCGCGGAAATCTTCGGTGGCGATCAGCTCTTCTTGCAGTTCGGCTTCGCGGGTGAGCGCTTGCTCGAGCGTGCATTGGCCGAGCGCCGCGCGGATCGCCAGCTTCGAACGGGCGACCGAGCAGGGCGCCTTGTCGGCCAGCTTGGCCGCGAAGTCTTGCACGCAGGTTTCGAAGTCGTCGGTCGGATAGACATGGTTGACCAGTCCCCACTCCAAGGCGTCTTCGGCCGCCACGCGCTGTCCGGTCATCGCCATCTCCAGCGCCCGGCCGCTGCCGACCAGGCGCGGCAAGGTGAACGTGCCGCCGCCATCAGGCAACAGGCCGATATTCACGAAGATTTCGGCGAAGAACGCCCGGTCGCTGGCCAGGCGAATGTCGGCCGCCAGCGCGATGTCGCTGCCGATGCCGGCTGCCGCGCCGTCGACCGCCGCGATCACCGGCAATGGTGAACGCGTCATTGCCAGCACCAACGGATGATACCGTTCTTCGAGCACTTGCTTGACCCCGGTGAACTGCGCCATCACCGGCGCGAGTGCCTTGAGATCGGCACCCGCGCAGAACGAACCGCCGGTGCCGGAGAGCACGATGACGCGCGCCCCTTCGTCGGGCGCCGCCTCGACTTGTTGACGCACCAGATCGGCGGCGTCGGGCGTGATGGCGTTCTTGACTTCCGGGCGATTGAGCCGCACCCATTTGACTTTGCCGTGCAGTTCGCCCAGGACGATCGCGTCGGTCGTGGCTTGACTCATCGGATTCCCTCGTTCGTTGAATCGTTAAATGGACGATCGGCGAGGTAGTGGTTAGTGGCTAGTGGGCAGTGAATTTCGAATCCGATCACTAGCTAGAAGCAGTTTCAAAACCTGGTTTGGGTGCCACTGCTGGCTTGCCCAGCAGTGAATTGCTCGACACGGCACTGCTAGACGAGCTAGCAGTGGCACCCGACGTTGGTTCAATGCTGGTTTTGAAACTGCTTCTAGCAACTGAACGCTAACCACTAAAACGGTCCTCCCGAGCCGGGCGTGCGACCCGATTGCTGCATTTCGATCAGGCCGGGAACTTGCTTCATGATCATGACGCCCAGGCGGTACAGCCCTTGCTCGAAATCGGCCCGCATCCGCAAGCTGCCATCGGGCAGCACTTCGGCAACCATATCGGCGCGCCCTTCCTTGGTCACTTGCATGCTCAGCACCGACCCCAGCACGGCGAGGTTTTTCGGCAGCATCAACTGCGCCGCGATGACGATCACCGGGCCGAGCTGGATCGTGGCTTGCATCGGTTGCACGGCGACTTCGCCACCATCGAGCGCCTTCTTTAATTCGTCGATCGCGGTCGCACCGGCCGCCAGCCAGGCGGTGTCGCCGCGCACGGTGACATAGAGAGTGGCCTTGCCGAACATCCGCTCGAAGAACTTAAGCTGATCGTTGTCGGTCTTGAACGTCAGGCTGTGGATCGCCGAGCCATTGTGCTCGGCCTCGTTCAGCTTCGCCGACACGAAACCTTTGTCGTTGGCCGCCAACTCGCCGAACGTGGCGAACAGCTTCGTTAGTTCTTCGGGGCGCGCGACCTTGACCGCGGCGAGCATCGTCTGCTTCACGCCGCTGGAAATGCGCACCGCGACGTCAAGCTCGCCCGCCTCGAGCGTGCTCCGCGCGACATCGAGGAACCCGTTGGCCAGGTCCTTGAGCGTCTGCCGTTCCTCGTCGCTGGCAACGTCGGTCGAACTGTCGAGCTCGCCGATCACCGCGCCGCGATATTTCTCCAACAAGCTGAGGGCGTCGGCCGCCGACTGGCTTTCGAGCTTGCCCGTGAGATTAAACATGATTTGCGGCTTGGGCGTGGTCGCCGTTAGCACGCCGCCGAAGCGGCTCTTGAGGTTCTGCAAGTCGCTGGCAAAGTGCGAGGCCAACGGCGAGCCGGCGATCGGCTTGATCGTGACGTCGGCCAGAAACTTCTTGCTCTCGCTGTCGATGTTCCAGCCGAAGGTGACGGAATCGGCCTCGGTCGACGCACGGGTCAAGAGCGTCGAGCGCAGCCGCCCGAACTCCTGGCGGAACGCGTAGGCCGAGTCGCTCTCTCCTTCTTCTTGCTGCGACACCCCTTCCAGCGCGGCGCCAAGCTGATCGGCCAACAGCGAGCGCAGCTCGCTGGGGATCTTCTGCAAGTTGAGCTGTAGCACCCCGTCGTAGTTCGACGGCAAGCCAGCGAGCAGCGCCGCGGGATCGGGCAACTGGTCGAGGTGCGCGCGCGATTGCGACAGCCAGGCGTGACCATTGGCCACCTTTACAAACCCGGTCGTCGTGCCGCGCTTGACGGCGAAGACGCCCCCCTCCTGAGCTTCGGCCTCGCCCAACAGCGGTTTGAGCTGCGCGACGATAGCTTCGGCTTCGCCCGTCACCGGCACAAAGGCGAGCATCCGCACTTCGGGACCGTTGGCCAAGAGCGCCGCGCCCCAGGGACGCGCGGCGTCGATCCCCTCGAGCTTGTCGAAACGCAGCGTCTTGTCTTGCGTGACGATCGCCAGGAACTCGGGGAACGACTTCTCGAAGAACCTCTCATCGTCCGCGACGGTCGCGATGTACCTCAGGTCGTCGAGCAGGCTCTGATAGTTCGCGATCGAAAACACCACAAGCGGTTCGAGCTTGACCGCTTCGGCTGGCTGGTCGGCAGCGGGTTCTTGCGCGCGCGACCGTTTGGCCGCGGGACCAGACAACAGCACCAGAAAGCACGCCACGATTGCGAACGGTCGCGCCGACATCGGGTCTCCTTGCGAGACAAAACGGACTGTGGAGAACTCCCGCCTGATGTATCGCCGCTTGGGGCAGCGGGGACCACAGGCACAATCGACACTCCCCGCGAAGCTCCTGAGACTAGCACTTGGCGCGGCCGAAAACCAGTCCTGAGAACTTGCTCGTGGAAGGGTTGTCGCGGTGCCGCGCTCTGCGAAATCTGTTGGAATCCGACTCAAAAATCGAGTACGAACAGCAACAGGGAGAACGCCGCCATGTCGGGACCGACAGAGTTCACGCGACGCCGCTGGCTCGAAGCTGCCGGCGCCTCGCTGGCCGCGACGGTGTTAGGCTCAAGCGGCCAGCCGCTGGGCGGTGCGTCACCCGCTAGCTGCGCCGAGTGTGGAGAGGAGCCGATGCCCAGCGCCGATGCCGCGCCGACGATCGTCGATCCACACGTCCACGTCTGGAGGCGCGATCCGCTGTATCCTTTCGCCGCCGACTTGAAGACGCCGCCGGCCGACGACGCGCTGCCCGACACACTCTTGAAACTGATGACCGCTAACGGCGTGCGGCACACCGTGATCGTCCACGTGATCTATTACAAATGGGACTGCCGCTACACGGCGCTGGCGATCAAGGAACACCCGCGCGAGTTTCAGGGAGTTTGCCGCGTTGATCCGCAAAGCCCACGCGCCCCGGAAGAACTCGACCATTGGCTCGAACAGGGCTATCACGGCGTGCGGTTGAGCCCTGGCGCGGGTCCCGAGGGAGACTGGATCAACGACCGCGCGCAGATGGACCGCATCTGGAACCGCGCCGCCGAACGCAACGTGCCGATGTGCGTCTTGTGCCCGATCAGCCGAATCCCGGACGTCGAAGCTGTAATTGCCCGGCACAATGGGCGGCTGGCGGTGTGCATCGATCACATGGCCGATTGCCCGATCGATCAGCCCAATGAATTGAACAAGCTGCTGGCTTTGGCGCGCTACCCGCGGGTGTACGTCAAGCTGAGCCATCTGTGGTCGCTGTCGCGCGAGGCGTATCCCTATCGCGACACGCACGACCAGGTGAAAAAGCTGTACGACGCCTTCGGTCCGCGGCGATTGATGTGGGGGACCGATTGGCCGATGGTCGAGCAATACTGCGGCTACGCCAAAGCGCTGGCTCTGTACCGCGACGAAATCAAGTTTTTCAACGACGAGGATCGCCGCTGGATCTTGGGGGGCACGGCGCTGCGACTATGGGAGTTTGGCAAAGACGCTTGAGCAGTTTCAAAAACCCGGCCTGGGTGCCACTGCTGGCTTGCCCAGCAGTGCAAACTTCGACACAGCACTGCTAGACGAGCTAGCAGTGGCACTCGACGTCGGTTTAATGCCCGTTTTGAAACTGCTTCTAGTCATCGAGCACTGAGGGCAAGGCCATGACGCGCATCGATCGACGACGGTTTATGGCCGGCACGGCGGCAGTGGTTGCTTCTCGATCGCTAGTCGCCCGCGCCGCCGAGCCCGTTGCGGAAATCAAAAAGCCTCGCGAGCGGCCACACGTGCTCTACGCCCTGTCGACCGGATCGTGGGGGCGCGTGATCCGCCCCGGCGAACCGCTGCCACTCTTGAAGATCCTCGATGAAACGGCCGCCGCAGGGTTCAACGGCGTGCGGCTCACCGGCTGGCCAAATATCCTCGAGCAAAACCACCTCAGCGCCGAGCAATACGGCGAAGAGCTCGAGAAGCGAGGGCTGCGCTTCTCAACGATCTCGTTCGGCGGGCAGTACTACGATCGAGGGCAGCAGTCGGAAATTCTGGCCCGGGCCCGCGATGCCTTGGCCTTGCACCAGCGGTTCGGCGCCACGGCGGGCGTGTTCTTTCCGCCGTCGCCAGTCAAGCCCGCCGAAGAGGCCGATGCCTTCCGTGAGATGTTCCGCTTCGTCGATCGGATGGGAAAAATGGCGCTGGAAGCGTACGGCGTGCGGTTCGGGCTGCACAACCACACCGACACGCTGGTCGAAAACCAGGCCCAAGTCGACCGCTACCTGGAAGGGACAAATCCTGACTACGTTTTCTGCGCTTGGGATACCGCGCACTTGCACGTCGGCGGCTGCGACGTGCAGGCGACCTTCCGCAAATCGCTCGACCGGATCGTCTACACCGATTTCAAAGACGCCACGCGCAAGCCGGTCGCCGACGATTACCTATCGCCTAACGGCGAGCGGTTCGCCGGCGACTCGCACTCGGGCAAGTTCTTCAATTCGATGTTGGAGCTCGGACGCGGCGAGATCGACTTTGTCGCGCTGATGAAGATGCTGGCCGAAAAGAAGTACGCCGGCTGGATTAACCACGATCTCGACACGATCCGCGTCTCGATCGCCGAGAGTTGGCGGGTGTCGATGGACTACGTGCGTGAAAAGCTCGACCCGATCTGGGCGTGACGTGTCCCAGCGCACGCCCTTGAACGCCGGGGCGCTTGGCATCATATTCTCCGTCTTGCTGCGTGCTTTGTAGGGTGCGTGAAACGCACCACGAATTTGCCAGAGTCGTAAGCGTGCGTGAAACGAACCAGCACATATGCGTGGTGTGCTCCGCACACCCTACGATAGGTGCGTGACACGCACCAACCGTACCGCCGACTTGCCCTGCCAACCGTAAACCAGTGAAGGATTTATCATGCGTCGAGCCAAGATCACGATCGTCGGAGCAGGCAATGTCGGAGCGACCACGGCCCATTGGTGCGCGGCTGCCGAACTGGGCGACATCGTCCTGGTCGATATTCCGGCCACCGAAGGGATGCCAGCCGGCAAGGCCCTCGATTTGATGGAAGCCTCGCCGATCGTGGGCTTCGATTCGAACATCCAGGGCGTCACCAGCTACGAAGCCACCGAGGGGAGCGACGTGGTCGTGATCACTGCCGGCATCCCGCGCAAGCCGGGCATGAGTCGCGACGATCTCTTGGCCACCAACGCCAAGATCGTCGGCTCGGTCGCCGAGCAGATCAAGAAGACCAGCCCGCAGGCGGTGATCATCGTCGTCAGCAATCCGCTCGACGCCATGGTGCAGCGCGTCTGGCAGGTGAGCGGCTTTCCGCATCAGCGCGTGCTCGGCCAGGCCGGTGTGCTCGACACGGCCCGCTATCGCACCTTTCTGGCGATGGAGCTGGGCGTGAGCGTCGAGGATATCTCGGCCCTGCTGATGGGCGGACACGGCGACACGATGGTGCCGCTGGCAAGCTGCACGTCGGTCGGCGGCATCCCGGTTACGCAATTGCTTCCTGAGAAGCGTCTGCAGGAAATTATCCAGCGCGCCCGCGACGGCGGCGCAGAGATCGTCGGTTTGCTCAAAACTGGCAGCGCCTTCTACGCCCCGGCGGCGGCCACGGCCCAGATGGTCGAATCGATCGTCCGCGACAAGAAGCGACTCTTGCCCTGCGCGGCGTACTGCGACAAGGAATACGGCGTCGGCGGATACTACGTCGGCGTGCCGGTGGTGCTAGGGACCGGTGGCGTGGAGCGGATTATCGAGTTGAAGCTCACCGACTCGGAAAAAGCCGCGTTCCAGAAGAGCGTCGACGCGGTGAAAGGGCTCGTCGGCGCGATGGCGAAGCTGGTGTAGCCTGCGCCCCCATAAGACCCCGTTCGATCGTTCAGGGTGTGCCACTGCTTCGCAGAAGCAGTGCTCATGTGATCTGCCGTTGCGACTAAGCACTGCTTGCCGATAGCAAGCAGTGGCACACGGGATCAGCCGCCGCGACTAACGTTGGTCCCCCAGCTCTCCCAGCACCTCGCCCACCGACCGATCCAGAATTGCCAGCATCTGGTCGAGTTCGTCGGCCGTGGTCGTCAGCGCCGGGCCAAACGCCAGCCAATTGGGATCGAACCGGCACAACAGCCCGTGCTTAAGGGCGCGCCGGCCGACGCGCACGCCAAAGTTCAGCTCCGCCGCGAATGCCTGCTTGGTCGCCGGGTCGCGCACCCATTCGACTCCTTGCAGCAGACCGCGACCGCGGATGTCGCCGATGCAGCCGTGCCGCCTGGCGATATCGGCAAAGCCTGCCCGCAGTCGCTCGCCCAGCGCCCGAGCATTCGCCAGCAGATCGCGCTCCAGGATTTCGCGCAGCACCGCGATGCCAGTGGCGCAACTGATCGGATTGCCCTCGAACGTGTGCCCCTCGACGTAACCGGGGTTCTCGCTGATCGGCCCCCAGAAGGCGTCGGCGATCGGCCGGCGCACCAGCATCGCCGACAGCGGCACATACCCGCCGCTGAGCCCCTTGCCGGTGCAGAGCACGTCGGGCAGCACGCCGAAGGTGTCGGCCGCGAACAATTGCCCGGTACGCCCCACGCCTGTGATCACTTCGTCGAACACGAGCAGCACGTTGTGCTGATCGCAGATCTCGCGCAGCATCGGCAGGTATTCATCGGGCGGGTCGATGATGCCGCCGGTGTGGCCGATCGGCTCGACGAGCACCGCCGACACGGTGGCCGGGTCTTCCATTTCGATCGTGTCGCCGATCAGCTTGGCGCAGGTGATCCCGCAATCCGGGTAGCGCTTGTCGAACGGGCAGCGATAGCACGTCGGTGGGAAGACATGGATGAAGCCCGGCCCCAGCGGCTCGTTCACGGTCTTGCGCGACTTCAAACCCGAGGCGGCCAGCGCCCCCAGTGTCGAGCCGTGCCAACTCTGGTAGCGGCTGATGATCTTGTACTTGCCGGGTGAGCCGGTCAGGCGGTGATATTGCCGGGCGAGCTTGATCGCCCCTTCGATCACTTCGCCACCTCCGCACTGGAACTTGACGGTCGACAAATCGCCGGGGGCCAACTCGGCCAGCAGATTGGCAAGCTGAATCGCCACCGGGTTAGTGCCGTGCATCGGCGGCGAGAAGTGCAGCGACTCGAGTTGCCGGCGGATGGCGTCGATCACGCGCGGGTTATTGTGTCCGACCGAGACGACGTAGATGCCCGAGAGCGCGTCGAGGTACTCGCGGCCGTGAATGTCCCAATAGCGCACGCCATCGGCGCGAGCCATGATGAGCGGGTCTTTCGACCACTCGGCCATCTGGTCGCGCACGAAGATTTGCCGCAGAAACTCCTGCTCACCGGCCTGGGCATAGGAGATCAGATCGGGCATCGCTGAAGTGGTTGCCATGCTAAGCAGCGTCGCACAAGCTAGCGCGCGGGACAAGTCCCGCGGCTAACAATCACGTTGCCGTCTCAGCAAAGCAACGCTTATTCAAACCAGAACCGCTTGCCTGCCAGAAACGACTCGACACCGCGCTGGGTGCTTTGGCTGCGCATCACCGGATAGCAACTGCCAGCTTCGAGCTCAAGCGCCGCGTCGAGCGACAAGTGCATGCCCATCATCGCCGAACCGAGGTCGGCCAGCATGGCGTCGCGCGGCAGGGCGCAAATCTGACGCGCGTACTGCATGGCGCGCTCGTAGCCGGCTCCTTGCGGCACCAACTCCCAGACGAGACCGATTTCATGGGCGCGCTTGGCGTCGATCCGCTGTCCCGTGATCAATAGCGGCAGCGCCGCTCCCCAGCCGAGCAGCCGCGGCAGGAGAACGGTCCCTCCATCGACCAGCGGCACTCCCCAGCGGCGGCAAGCAACCGAGAACGTAGCTTGCGGCTCGGCCAGCCGAATGTGGCCATGACAGAACAGCTCAAGCCCGCCGGCGTACGTGTAGCCTTGTGAGACGGTGATCACCGGCTTGGTCTGCACGATTCGCGTGCCCCCCATCGGGCCGGTGCCGTGGCGGACGAAGAGGTCGATTTGCTCCGCGGTGGCTTCCGTTGGAGCGAGCGCCGCGAGGCCTTTAAGATCGGCGCCAGAGCAGAAGGCCTGAGTGCCGGCGCCGCGCAGGATGGCCACCGTGAGCGAATCGTCATCGTGGAAGCGCCGCCAGGCGGCGAGCAGCGCGGCCGCGGTGTCGCCGTCGACGGCGTTATGCGCCTCGGGGCGATTGAGCATGATGTCGAGAATTCGCCCCTCGTCGGCTTCGTGTTCGGTGATGATGACCGTCGACGTGGAAACTTGTTGTGACGCCATGAATGGTCTCCCCCGGGGGGTACGCCTGCAATCGATTGATTTTACGACCGATTGCGCCACGATACACGTCCGCCTGCGGAGGAAAGTGCATCGATAAGCAGCACGTCGAGCAGCATCGCGCAAACGGCCTTCGAGTTCTCGCAAGTCTTTTGGACGATTTGACCGAGGCCAGCAGCGAGTTTTGGCTATGCTGGTGTGAGATTCGCGATGTGATTCCACCCCCTCTCGCTCGCGCCCATGAGCGGCACTCCTGCAACCGACACTCCCTCGCCCCCACTGACCAATCCGCCGCCAGTGCAGAACCTGGCTCGCGCGCGGGGAACGCGGCGGATCGTGTTTCGTGCGCTCGCGATCTTAATCGGCCTGGTCGCCGGCTTGCTCGTCGCCGAGGCGGCCGTGCGCTTGCTTGGCTGGGGGGGGCGCGCCGCTGCTCGGCAAGCGCTTCTTGGCGCATCCCGAGCGATTCCGCGAACACTTCTTCTTTTGCTACCCCACGAACACGAGCGGCGACTTCATGCCCGCGCCCGACGTCACCCAAGGCCAATGGCAGTTGATGGACTACTCGCGGCACGAATTTCCCCTCGCGGCGATCGACGAAACGCCGTGGTGCGTCGAGTTTCGCATTTCGCCGCAACTGATGCGTGACCGGGTCCACGATCCGCAGCCCCCCGCCGGTGTGTTGCGCATCGCCATGATCGGCGACTCGTTCGTCTTGGGCGAAGGGGTCCAGGAGCAGCAAACCCTGCCGCGGCAAACGCTCGATCTGCTCGGCCCCGGCTTCGAGGTGCTCAACACGGGCCGCTCCGGGTTCAGCTTCGAGGAAGAAGTTCCCACGGCCCAGTACTTCGCACGCGATTTCCACTGCCCGCGGGCGATCGTGGTGTTCGTGACCAATGATATCCGTCCGAGCGATGAGCTGGCGCGTCGACAAAACCTGATCAACGACCTGGTGAACATTCACGACCTGCACCTGGCTGAGTTTCGCGACCAGGCGTGGTACACGGGGCGCAGCCGCCTCTTGGAGCTCGCCTTCTCACAATGGCAAATGCGGCGGATCGTCGACGACACGCTTCAGTGGTATCTCGACTGCAACGACCCGGCGCAGAACGGCGCTAATCTCGAGCGCCTGGCCGCGCAAGTGCGCGCCTTCGCCGGCATCCCCGGTTGCCGCGTGGCGCTGGTCATGTACCCGTTGTTGGAATCGCTCGAAGGCGACTACCCCTTGCAGCCGATTCACGACCGCGTCGGCGAGTTGGCGCGCGAGGCCGGCTTGCCCGTGCTCGATCTGGTGCCGGTCTTCCGCGGCCAAGAGACCGAGAAACTCTGGGCCCACCCGACCGACCATCACCCCAACAGCCGCGCGCACGCGCAGGCGGCGCGGGCGATCGTCGACTGGCTGCGCCGCGACGTGCCAGGCTTCTTGACACTCGACGAAGGGTGCCCCGGGGGCGACGTATCGCCGTAGCAGCGTCCTTGCACTTCAACTCGATTGCAAAACGTCAACCAGCTTATCCTGTAGCTCCTTGGGCTCTAGCAGCGTATAGTCTTTGTCGATCGAGGCCACGACGTTCTTCTTGGCGTCGCCGTGCAGCCGCTGGCGCAATTGACCCAAGAACTCCGGGGGAGCCACCAGCACGAGCCGATCGAAGGCGTGGCGCCGCGCGCCGTCGGAAATACGTTCTCCCAACTCTCCGGCGAAATGCTCGGCCTCGACTTCGTGCGGAGGAGTCGTGTTCTCCAACGCCGTGCGGCGTGGGCTGCCGCCGCGCGATTTTCCGGCGTGTCCCGGCTCGGTCGGCGAAAGCTCGGACGACTTCAACCGACTCTCCGGATGGCTCAACGCCGCCAACAACTCGAACTCGCTACGGCCGTCCGTCGCATACAATGCCGCTCGGCTGGCGTTGGCCACCAGGATCCAGGTCGTCATGGCTGACACTCCGTCGAAGATTCTTGCCACGAATGAATCGCACCTCGCGGCGTAAGCAGGCAAGTAGCATGCCGGCGCAACCCGTCCGAACCTGGCCGACATTTGGATCGTGACGGCACGATCTGGCGACCGGGCTGTCGTCGCGCTGCTTCAAACCGCGTGTCCGGCAAGTAGGTTATAACCTAAACTTGCCTGCGTCACCCCTGACTACCTGTGCACCCTGGGCGGAAGATGACAACCGCCGCCACGATCGAACTGTTCGAAGACGAGCACGTCGCCGATTTGTACCCGGTGTCGATCAGTCGACCGGCCTTTGCGATCGGCTGCGGGAGCTACCGGCTGATCGACCTGGTGAGCACGCTCGGTCGGCCCGTTTCCTGGCGGGTGCGCGCCCACCTGTGCGAAATCGCGCAGTTGGATTACGGCGCCGCGCGCCAGCAGGGCTCGGCAGCCGGGCCGAAACTGCTACTGAACGCGGCGCTGGTTCCGTCGACAGCTACGCTAGTCGAAATTGAGCGGCTGCTCGAGCGCGCTCAGCCGGGCGTCGTCCGCACGCATGAGCGAATCGCCGCGGCCTGGCTGCCGCCGACCGCGCGCCCGCTGCCCGATGAATCGACGTCGTCGTGGTCAGAGTTCTCGGACGCCCTACGGGAAGCGGTTTCCGGTCTCGAACCCTTGGAGGCCGAGTTGCCGCTGTTCGAGTTCCCGCACGACATCATCCGCTACCATCCGCGCGTGTTGCCGGGCAACCTCGCGCGCCGCATCGCCGCCGGTGAGTTCACGCAGCGCGAGGATGGCGTGTTCGTCGGCGAGGGGGCCACGCTTGGGCAGTACGTCGTGACCGACACCCGGCAAGGGCCGATTGTCATTGATCACGACGCGCGCATTGGGCCGTATTGCTACCTGAGCGGCCCGGCCTATATCGGTCCGCACGCCCGGGTGATCGAACATTCGGCCATCAAAGATGGCGTGGCCCTGGGGCACACCACGAAGATCGGCGGCGAAATCGAAGCCTCGGTCATCGAACCCTACACCAATAAGCAGCACCATGGCTTTCTGGGACACAGCTATTTGGGGAGCTGGATCAATCTGGGAGCCGGCACCTGCAACAGCGATCTGAAAAACACCTACGGCCAGGTGAATATCGAGTATCACGGGCGCAAAGTACCGACAGGCATGCAGTTTGTCGGCACGATCGTCGGCGACTATTCGAAGACGGCCATCAACACCGGCATTTTCACCGGCAAAACAATCGGCACCTGCAGCATGGTCTACGGTTTCGTGACCACGAACGTGCCGAGCTTTGTCAACTACGCCCGGCTCTTCGGCCAGGTGAGCGAAACGCCGGTCGAAGTGATGATCGCCACGCAAGGGCGGATGTTCGCCCGCCGGCAGGTTGAGCAGCGGGCGTGCGACATTCAGCTCATCCGCGACATGCACGAGCTGACGCGCCACGAGCGGCAAATTGGCGGCGATCCGCTGGCACTCTAAGCGGCTCGTACCAGTTGTTCCGATTGTTTGTTTGCAATCGCCTCGCAGCACGATTCTGCGGCGGTATGACGAGCGACGCTCGGTGGCCCATCTCGACATAGGCTTTAGCTGGCGGCTGCGACGCAGCCGGGCGTGGAACAGCTTTGGCTGCGAGCCAGCGAATTCATGGAACCAGACCCACAGCGCTCTGCCCACGATCGCGACGAGCGCGGCGAACAACGCCGTCCGGCGCGCGCACGCGTGGTCGAACGCGAGACCAACTCGTGCGATCCGGCCACCACTGCCGCAAGCGACGCGTCGTTGGCCGAGTTATGCCAGACGTTCGCCGCGGCGACCGGCTGGCGCCTACATCTGCGCCCGCGACGCGGCGCGGCTGAGCACGCCGACCGCTTGCCGCCAAATGCCCAGCGCGACGCCGATCTCGATTATCAAGTCCATCTCGCGCGCTCCAAGGATGGTCCACCGCCGGCAAATTCTCGCGCCGCCGCCATGAAGCTGGCCACGGCACTGGCCGGCAACCTGGCCATGCTGGCGCGCACGCGGCGAGCCTTGCGGGCCAGCGAGGCGGAGCTGGCCGCCGGCGTGCCGATCTACATCGCCTCCTCGCAGGCTGGCGCCCTGGCGGATCGCCTCGAAGCCATCCTGCGCGGCGGCGCGCGAGCCGCTGGCTGCACAGCCGCTGGCTTATATCTGCTCGACGAAGGGACAAGCTGCCTGAAGCTCCGCGCGAGCTGGGGGCTACCAGCCGAACGACTCTCCGATCCGCCGCGCCGGCTCGCCACCGAACTGGCCGATCTCGAAGCGCTCCTGGGGCACGCGGTGGTCCTAGAGGACATCGCGCTGCAAGCGAGCTGGCCGGTGCCAGAACCGTGCGCTGCGGCCATCTGCCTGCCCGTGGCGGCCGAGTCGACTCTCTTGGGTACGGCGTGGTTCTTCGCGCCGCAGCCGGGGACGTTCGACGACCGGGAAACGGAGTTGTTGGAGATCGTCGCCGGCCGCCTGGCAGTCGAACTCGAACTGGCGATGCTCCGCTCGGCGGTGGCCGCCGGGCGCCGCGACGCCCAGGCCTAGCCAATCGCGGTGCAAGCCGATCTCGGCGGATCTCAATGTCTCTGCGTTCTCCGCGCCTTCGCGCGCCAGCCAGATTTCTCACGCGGAGGCGCGGAGTGCGCGGACAAATCTGAGAGTCTTGCGAGGGGGGCGGCGATCTGTTCTCGACCCACTGTCATTAACTCTACTTGGAAAATTTACTCCTCTGCGTTCTCCGCGCCTTCGCGCGCGATCTTCGGCGGCTGATTCACACGAAGGCGCGAAGCTGCCGATGGCGAGGGAGAATATTTGTTCTGCACTTTCTGAGAACCGTTGCTGTATCAAGCAGCCAGAGCTAAGAGGCTTTCGGTCAGTTGGATGATTTTTC
>JAIESQ010000195.1 GCA_019745975.1 Pirellulales bacterium | reverse complement strand
ACCGAGGGCGAAACCGACAACCCAAAATTCGCTAACTCTCAACCCCCGACATTCCGATTCACGCTGAACCAAGACAGTAGCATTTGCTTGATTCGGCAAGCGCCTCGGTCGCGCGATGCACGTGGGCACTCGACCGATCTCAATCCCAGCCACCCTGCGCGATATCGCGCCAGCAGACCACGCGCATGCCGCCGCTAGGCGTGTCGTCCAGGGAAAGGTATCGATTTCGTTCCAAAAGCACCGCTGACTTGTTGCAATCCGCAGCTATCGCGTCTATAGTTGCCGCTCGATTCTCTCTCCCCTGCTGGGGACATCGCTATTGCTGCGAAACGAGGGGCCGCTAATGCGGGTATGCGACGAACGTCGGCACAAGCAAGTCTGCTGATTCTCAACCCGCAGTTCTGAATTTGTACTGGCGTCGGTCTTGCAATTCAAGTCGGCCTGGCGCCATCGCGCTCTGGTCGCATTGACCGACACCTTTCCACCCCGATGCTCGTCGCGCTCGTGCCGCGTATTTGACTTTCGTTTGACAATTTCATTTTGAGGACTTGACAATGTCGCGGATCTTGTGGGTGGCGGTGACGCTAGGTTGGTCCATCGTGCTTTCTGCAAATGCAGCCCGGGCGATCACCGTGCCGGTGAATTTTGGTGGGCCTGCCCAGTCATTCAGCGCGACGGTTGATCTTTCCGCTGAGTTATTCGCCACGGGCGGCGGACGCGTGCTGAATCCTCTGACAAAGAATCTCGAAGATTATTCATTCTTGCCCCCTTTCGATCACGCGGCTGCAACGCAAGGCGGCCCCAAGTCGCTCACGGGGGCCATCGTTAGCGAAGCGCCGCTTAACACGACGATCGACATCGTCGGGGGGCATGTGACCAAGATCACAAACTTAAACGTTAACTTGTACAACGGTCCAGCGTTGCCGGTCGCTACCGAACCAATGAATGTCGCGACGGACAGCACGTTCCCGCTACTGACGAATATCTCGGTCCAGGTTTCCGTACAGATCGCAGGCCTCGGCTTCCAGCAAACTGGGGTCGCCTCGCTTGTGCCCACCGGGGAAAACGTCGGAACGTTCGCCATCCCAGGGTTTGCTAAGGCGCAATACAAAAACGCGCGATTGCTGGTTGCCGGCGCAATCCCGATTGAGCTTGGCGACCCGTCTTTTGCAACTCCCCGCGTTTTTACCGGGAGCTACAAGGTCAGCGGACCGCCGGGAAATACGAAGATCGAGTTCGACGCCGACGGCAGGTACGACTTCAATCTGGGAGGTGGGCCGGCCGAAGTTGATTTTGGCATAGAAACGCCGTTCGCACTCACGATTATGTCGTCGTTGGATTACAGTCTCGTCATCGGGTATGACATCGCCTTTCATGCTAAACAATCGGGCTTGATCGTCCCCGAGCCAGGCAGCGTTGCGCTCTTGGCGATCGGGCTCGTAGCGTCTGGTGTTGTGCTTTGGAGGTCTCGCACAAGCAACCGCGCCAACGCGCGGCAGCGAAGCCCAAAGCGCGACTAGGCGATTGTATTGACGAATGCCCTGGCGCTGTTGCTAGGATTCGCCCGGGAGCGGCTTCATTAACCGCCGCCCCATGGCATTCAGGTTCTCGCGCGACATCGGTGCGATGCAGGCCAGAAAATCTCCTTGCAGGTAGCCCGGATTCCGTCGACAAAAGAATTCGACGAATTGATCGGTTTCTCTCCGTTCGTCGACCGTTGGTGAAATAGAAGCGGCGCGCTCGGCCTGCACCGGCACCGCCTTGTGGAGCCGCACGACGCCAGTCTCGCGCTGGTACTCGTCGGGGAACTTCGTTCGCACCATCGCTTCCAGCAATTGCTCAACTTCGCTGGGCGTCGCGCGGTCGGGTCGCGGCCAATACTCTCGCAGGAAGCCGGGCAAGAAGCGGTACGTGCGATGCGTGGCCGTGAGCAGCAGCCAGTAGGCCGGCACAGCGGGTGTCTGCTCGACGACGCCGATGACATGCTTGAGCCAGACGCGCAGCCAACCGATCGAACCCCAGTAGCGATCATCGATCACGGTGTCGCCCGAATAGAACATCGCGATGGGGCGGTCCTCGAACGACAAGACACGGTGCGCCAATGTCGAAAACCCCTGCAGCTGCCCTACGCTGTCAGCGAGCAACACGACCCAATTCTTCTCATCCAGGTCTTGGAAAAATGAAGCGGGTGACACGCCGGCGAAGTGCTCCGTCATTAACTCGTGAAGCCGCGTCCTCTCGGCTGGCGCAAGCTCCGCTGGTATCCGTACCGTAGCGTTGATCAGCGGAACCCGAGTTTGGGGCGACGGTTCGTCGGTCGAAGTTTCAGTCATGGGAAACCGGTCGTGACGGCGCAGTGAATCCCGGTGGCTTTAAGCAGTCGAGCCGACTTGTTCGACCTCGCAGCGAAAGTCTTCAAACTTGCCGGCCTTCGAACGCGGAATCTCGCGCACGTAAGTCAGGCTGATCTCGAACGGATGTCCGAGCGCCTCTTGCACCCAGCCGCGCAAGCGTTCTTCTTCGGCCGGAGTTAGTGGTCGTGGCGTCACCAGCAGCATCTCTGCCGTCTGCAAACTCCGTTGAATCACCTGAAACTGCTCGATCGGCGGAAAGTCGGCCAGGTCCTCGCGGCCCGACAGTTCGATCGACGGCCACCGCCGGCTGCCGTCGGGCAGGATCGCCATGTTTCGCTGTCGCCCCAGGATGCGGCTGAGCACCGGCAGACCGCGACCGCAGGGGCAGCTCGCTCCCACTTCGGCATAGTCGCCGATCTCATAGCGCAACAGCGGCATCGCGTAGTTGTGCAGCGGCGTAATCACCACCCGACCGACCTCGCCCGGCGCGCAGGGCTCCCCCGCATCGTCCAACACTTCGACCAACACCCCTTCCGACTGCACGTGGTAATGTTCGTGCTTAGGGCATTGCAGGGCGAGGTAGCCGACCTCCTGCGAGCTGTACATATCGACGACGCGCAAGCCCCAGGAGTCGCGAACGGCCGTCCGGATTTGCGGCTCGAGCAATTCGCCGAAGGTGCGCACTTCGCGCAGCCCGGGCAGCTTCCGACCGCTGGCCGCGAAGTGCTTCGTGAGTGCCAGCACGACCGAGGGGTAGGTTAGCAAATAGTCAGGATCTTCGCGCTCGAGCCAGTCGGCTTGCTCGGCCACGGTCGAGTGAATATTCAGCGTGGCGGCCGAGCCGGTGTCGACGATGCCCGCCGTCGCTGGTCCCCAATCGTTCGAGCGGATTCCCTCGGGCGGGCGGGCGACCTCGGCCGGGAGCGAACGAATCGCCGCCAGCCGGCCCCCCGACACGCGCCGATGCCACAAGTGGTCGCGCAGCGTAAAGGCGTTCCAGAACAGTTGCGTGACGCCGGTCCCCAGCGCCAACAGCGGCCGCCCAGTCGAGCCCGACGTGAACAGCTTGCTGACGGGTCCGTGTTCGGCTGGCACCGAAGCGCTGAACAACCGCTCGCCCGCTGCTTGCACTTCGGCGCGCGAGAGCACGGGTATCCGGCGCCAGTCGTCGGGCCCTTGAATGCCCGCCGGTGGCAAGCCAACTTCGTCGAGCCGTTGGCGGTAGTAGGGGACCGTGTCGTAAGCATGCGCCAGCAACCGACCGAGTTGCGGCTTCTGGCGTTCGACAATCTGCTCAGCAGTGAGCCACTGCGTGCGATCGAGCTGAAACTGCATCGCCAAGAGCTGCGAAATGAAGGGCCCCGGGATGCCGGGCCACGATATCCCGCGAACTGTGGAGACGATGTCGATCATAGTGGGAGAGTCTCGCTGGCCAGTGGCGTACAGGCCTCATCCGATTCTGACCGCACCGTTGGCATTGCCTGAACCAACCGAGCGAACGTGGCTTCTAGAATGGCAGCCGTTCCGCCGGGCCATCAAGGGAGCGGCGGACTCTTGAGTCTAACTCACCAACTTCCCCGCGTCGGCAAGAAACTGCGATTCTCCGCTGGCCGGCCTGATGCCGCGGTACGGCGACTCGCCTGGTGCCCAGTTCGGTCGCGGAGTTTGCCGCGCGTCCCGCCCCGCTTGCCAAGACTCGCGAGAATCGCCGAGTCGAGGGGCGAAAGCGGTGCTGCGGCCAGATCGTTGAAAGAGATTTCCCTGGCTGGACGATAGTCCTAGCTGTGGAGCCAGCCACGGGCCGCGGAACCTGCTAGCGAAATCCACCGCCACGCTTCCGCTGCCGCGAGCCGGCAACTTGGAGAGCTTTCGCTGCGACGGACGAGGGGGGATGGCAGCCAGAAACACGGGCTAGCCTACGTCGCAATCGCCCCGAGACGACGGCAGACTGCCGCCAGTCGGGGAACCGAACTTCCCAGGAGGGCAAACAGTCCGGTGCAGACCGCTACGGCGGTCTCCCGGACTGTTTCTTTGCGCGACGCCCCCGGTCGATAACCGAAGCTGACACAACCTGGGTCGGAAAAAGTGCGGAAGGCGCGGACCGCCACCTGCGTGGCGATGACGATCGCGAAAAAATCATCGACCGTGGGACGTGGTCGGCACGGCCTTCCGCACGGGTTTGTTGAACGCCTCTCCCTGTCCGAGTTAGCGATGGTCAAGTTCGCCGCCGCGCGCCAGGAGAGGCCGATCTCTCGGGCCGACTCCACGACGCGCGATTAGCGATCCAACGCCCTACCAGCCGTAACCGCTATAGCCGAAGCCAAAGCCGCCTTGGCCGATGCCGCCGTAGAAGCCAGCGCCAGGCACTCGGTAGTAGGTCGGGTAGTGGCCGAACGGACCGGCCTGGTACGGGAAGTACCCATACGGTCTGGCCACTCGGTAGCCATATCCGCCATACCCGCCGTATCCGGCTCCGTAGCCCGGGTATCCCATCCCGTAGCCGCCGTGGTAGCCGAAGCCGCCCGGGCCGTGATGGGGATGATGAGCCTGGACCGAGGCCCACGGCACGGCGACCAACGCGGCTGCGATCAAGGCGGGCGCCAGCAGCCGCTTCACGAGACGCAACATTGCTGTCTCCCTTCAACCGAACAGGCGGCCACCCGCGCTGGTCTGCAACCCAGCGGTCTGGGGCTTCGCGATGGCTAGGGCCACCTCCAAGGCAGCCTTGAGTATCGCTCGCCTGTTCTGCATCCATGCCAAATGCACTGGTTGTGCCATTGGCGGAGACCTCATCGGGCAGCATCAGCGGCGTGTTTGCAACTCCAGTGCGCGAAACGACCTGCGCCTCAAGAATCCGGCTAGCTACGGGGTCTCGCGCTCAGGTGCGCCGCGCCGCTAAGTCGCGCCGTGCTGCTATCGAATTGATGGCGCGCGTGTTCCTAGACCGAAGCGCCGAGAGGTTGCGCTGGAAAACCGTCGGCCGCCGAAGAGAGTTGCAGATTCGGCGATTGAGTCGCGCTCACAACAGGTCGGCTCCAGCGGCGTGCCGAGTCGACGACGAACCACTGGCGTCCACAGCCTGCGTCGCGCTCGCAATCTCGCCGCGGTACAGACTCGCGATCCGTGCACGGTGCAGCCCCAACACCTTGTCGAAGCGGCTGAGCTTCATCCCCTCGAGGCCGGGCCGCTTGTCGGCCAACAGCTCGAGTATCTGCCGGTCGAGCGTCACCTCGCGCTGGATCAACCACAATAGCGACGGCTTGAACAGCAGCCAGTTGCGCCAGCCACCCTGGGGATCGGGCCGCAGGTGGGCGAAGACAACCAACTGCGTGCGCTCGTCGTCCAGCGGATTGAAGAACACGTAGATCCGCCACCGCGCTCCTTTTTCCGCGCGCGTGTTGGCGTCCGACCAGTATTGATCGTAGCAGGCGTATACCGGCGAGAACTTGGTCGTCCAGTCGTCGACGAACTGGTCTCCCGCCCGCACGCCAAACAGCCACGAAGTCAGTGGCGGAATCCGCTTTTGCGGGCCGGCGTTGTAGACGCGCACCGCGCCGTCGGTGACTTCGACGCGCGTCTCGACCTCGTGCATCCGCGACAGCTCGTAGCCCAACAGCGCGTGCGTCGTCGGCGTGTGCTCGACTTCGGTGAAGTTGTCCAGCACGATTTCCAGCGGCACGTTGAACACCTCGGCCAGCGCGCCGACAAAGCGATAGCCTGCTACCTCAAACTCAGGAAACGTGCTCGCCGCGCCCGCCGCGCGAAGCCAAATCCAGTCGTGCCGCTCGGCGACCTCGTAGCAACCGGCCTGGGCATGCAGCTTGGGCGTGCCGGGGCTTTCGCCAGCCCCCGCGCAATCAAACGTCCAGGCGTGGTACCGGCACTGCAAGCGATCGCCGACCACCTCCCCCTGGCTCAGCCGCATGCGCCGATGCGGGCAACAATCGTCGAGCGCGCCGATGCGGTCGCCGGCCCGAAACAGCACGATCTGCCGGCCGCACAGTTGAACGCTGACAGGCTTGGCCCGCAGCTTGCCGGCCTCGTAAACGGGGTGCCAATGGTCGAGTGCCGACATGGGCTGTTGACCTGATGGCCTGGATTCTTGCCGGTCTGAGATGAACGCCCGCCGGCGATTAGCCATCTTACCGATAGATGCGATCTCGATCGAGCGCGTAGGCCAAATAGCACATCACGCTACAGAGGCTACTCCGTTGTCACAAAGTTACTCAGCATCTCTTGCGGGATCTCGGGAAACAATTGCATCGGCGGCAGGCCCATTCTGACGGTAGTCGATTGCACAAACTGTCGCCAATAGGGCCAAACCTGGAAAATGGTCCTGTCCCTGATGAAGTTACGGGCTTTTTCATTCCCGATGCTCTCCGGAAGCGGCGCAGAAAACCGCAGCAGCGCTGCAAACGTGGCCCTTAGTGCTAGAGCAGGTGCTTGCCCTTCTGCATACGCGGCCGTTGTCTCGATCGGCATTGTACAAAGTAGACGCGCTGAATCCTCTTGCCACCGAGCCGTACGGTAACTCAGCTTGATGACCACAACATTTGGCATTTCTTGGTCTGCGATGATTCCCGCTCTCGTACAGGCGCAGTCCACCATCGCCACGTTGTCGAGTATGAACGGCGGCGTTTCAGTACGCTTCCCGCGAGGACTCGGCGCGCGAGCCGATTTCTTTGACATTCGTTAACTGGCCTCGCTGAATACCACTTGCGGCCGCCAGTCCTTAGTCCAAAGATCGGGGCGTCTTACTATGAAGGGCTGGCTCTCGCAACGAACTCCAATCGGACTGTCTGCCGGATGAAACTCGTACCCAAGTGCCAGATAAACGTCTGAAAGCGTGCGCAGGGTCATATTGGCGCTGCCGTCCAGTAGCTGCGTCACATATCCCTTGGTCGTTCCCAGACGCTTCGCCAATTCGGAGCGAGACACTTTGTGCAACTCCATCAGTTCGCACAACCGCTCCGTCGTTTCAAAGATGCAGCGTTCTTGCTGCCAGAGCTTCATTCCAGCAGGCGTTGACGTAAGCCGCGCGGTCAAGGTTGACATGCTTATTCACCCTTGCTGGCCTGGCGTGCTAAGTGTTCATCGCGGATTCGATTGGCGCGCTCGATTTGCTTGGGAGGGCACTTTCGCGACTTCTTCGGGAAGTGGTGTGTCAAACGCCAGCATCGCCCGTCCTGAAAACACAACAGTCGATTCGCGTCGCGCTTAAACTCCCAGATGTGTTTACTAAGATGCCTGAAGTGCTGCTCGTTTGTGATCCTTTGCCCGGCGCGGACTTTCCGGAAGAGGTGGTCAAACTTGGCGACGAAGGCTGCATTGTTCGCGTCGTCGAGCCAATCCTTGGCTTCCATTTCCCCACTGGCGCGAATCGCGTGGCGCACCTCGCCCCAGACACCCTGCGCGACGAGGTCGTCGTCAACTTCGCGATAGACCGCCATCCAAGTTTATCTCTAACTAAACCACCTGGCAAGCTCGTTTTGGATCCCGAACCGGCGAAATCGAGTCGGGGGAGAGCACGCCGCGGCCGCTCGTCAGTACCCCCGCTCGGTACAGATGTCGTGGAAATCCGTCAGGTGATAGTCGAGACCTACGAAGTCCAAAACCCGGCACAGCCCGCGCAGCGCCACACCCATGCCGTCGGGCCCACTGAAGCCGCCGAATTGACCGCCGCGCTTGAGATGCGGCTCCAGATCGAGAAACACGCCGGGGATTCCGCGCCGGCGCAGCTTCTTCTCCAGCGCCGGAATCGCGCCGGCGAAATCTTTGAGGATCGCGGCATGGCCGCTGTCTCCCACGTCCGCCGGCACGAAGTTACGCATGGCTTCTTCGTCGACGTGCCCCCCCGCTTTCACGCGCTTCGAGCCGAGCGTGCGCGGCACGTGATTCGTCGCCACGTAATCCTTGATGTGCATCCAGCCGATCCCCGGCTTCATGGCCAGGTACTGTTCGAACACTTCGGCCGGCGTGTATCCCTGGCAAAGGATGTTCGCGCCATCGAAGATCAACACCATCGCGGGGTGATTCACCTGGCGATAGATGTCGGCGAGTAGTTGCCCCGTCTGGCCGACGAGGTTCGCTTCGACCTCCAGCCCAAACGTCAGGTCGGACCGATGGCACACCTCGGCGATCTGGCCGAGCTGGTCGACCGCCTGCGGCAGGTGCTCGCGCGGATCAGTCCCTTTGGGATGATAAAACGAAAAGCCGCGAATCAACTTCGTCTCGAAGGCATGCGCGATCTCGCACGCCTTGGGCACCTGCTGAGCCAGGTACTTCTTGAACGAAATGAACTGATTCTTCGTGCCGTCCTCGACGTCGATCAGCTTGACTTTGCCGATCGGCGAACCGATCGAGGCGACGCTCAAGTCATACTCGTCTTCGAGATGGGCGAGTTGGCGGATTTCGCTCTTCGTGAGCTGCATCACGTTTTTGATGCCGTCGCCGGCGTCGACGAACCTGATGCTGTAGTATTCCAGCCCCAGCGCCGCCAGCGCCGCGTATTGCTCGACGGCCGTCTTATGGATGGCCGCCTCGTCGCCGAATCCGCTGATGATCACCCGTGGCTTTTCGAGCATCGACTTCCCTTCCAGGCTCCCCGCAAGCTCACCAGGCGCCGGTTCGCCCGATCGGACGCGGGGGACTGGCATTGTCGAAGCGACCGGCCAGCCGTGCAAGTAGGGGATTGACGCCTCGGTTGCTCTTGGGTCGAGCGATGCAAACGGCATCGCCGATCGGCGTTCACGCATCAAGAGTCAGTTTTCATGAAACTAGCCAGCCACGGGTCGTGCTCGCTACGATGAAGCCATGACCAAGCACGCCTCGCCCGCCCAGTTGCCCGTACACGAGCTGCGCGCCGGCATGGCCGGGCTCGGCATGATCTTCGACGAAACCTATCGCCCCTTCTTCGAGCAGGCCGCCGCGCAAGGCATCTTCGATCCGGCCTTCGGCGTCTGTCGCGCGCGGCTGGCCGCCGTCGCCTCGCGCACCGGCACCCGCGCCGAAAGCTATCGCCGCACGGCGCCGCCAGCCACGGCCACGTTCGAAAGCCATGTCGGCGCACACTCTGGCGGCTTGATGGCCGAGAGCAGTGTCGACTTCGTCTGTGTTGCCACGCCCGACGATCGCCACTTCGACATCGCCCGCGCGGCGTTGGCCGCCGGCAAGCACGTGCTGGTCGAAAAACCGTCGGTGCTGTCGCTCCCCGAGCTCGACGCCCTGGAACGCACAGCGCGCGAGAAGCGCGTGCTCGCCAAGGTGGTCTATCACAAGCTCCTCGATCCCGACCACAAGAAGCTCCGCACGCTCGTCGTCGACAATCAACTCCGCCACGTCAATCACGGCTACTGCTCGCTGCTCGAGCCCAAGCAAATCTCGGGCGATCAGTTCGCCGAGTGGATCCACGGACGCAATCCTGGCACCTACGTCGCCGTGCACTACATCAAGCTCATCGACTTCACCTTCGGTGGGCGGCTGAAGTCAATCGCCGCCACCGGGCAGCGCGGCCTGGTGGGGCCCGCCGATGGCGCCACCTGGGATTCCAACCAGTTGCGGCTCGTTTACGAATACGCCGACGGGCGCGAAGCCGCGTTCGACATTCACACCTCGTGGGTCACGCCCGACAACTTTCCCGGCTACGTCGAACAGGAGGTGCAGTTCCGCTTCGACAACGGCGTCTGGAACTGCCACAGTCGCAAGCGCGGCGTCGAGTGCACCATCGAAGGGCTGACCCCGACAAAGCTCAAGACGACGATGAACAACCACTACAACGGCCGTTTCGTCGAGCCCTGGGGCGAGCGCTCCCAGCGCGGCTACGGCATCGAGGTGCTCGAACACTTCGTGCGCGAGGTGGCCACGGTTGAGTTCGGCGGTCCACCCAGCGAGCGCGATGCGCGACTCGCCGCGGCGCGGTCGCTGGCGTACAACGATCTGTCGGCCGAGCGGCAAACCGTCGCGGCCGTGCAAGCGCTCGAAGCAATCCTCGCCAAGCGCGCCGCCGGCACGCCCGACTGCGTCGTGCACGTCAATCGCCATCCCGCTGGCGGGCTGGTGCTGTTGGCGCCAGGTAAGGCCGAACCCGAAGTGCTCTACGGCGGCGAAGTGTAGCGTCGCACGTGTTTCTTCGTTCGACAGAAGTAGTTTCAGAACCAGCATTGAACCGACGTCGGGTGCCACTGCTAGCTCGTCTAGCAGTGCAGTGCTGAGATATTCACTGCTGGGCAAGCCAGCAGTGGCACACAACCCAGGTTCTGAAACTGTTTCTTGGTACTTCCATTCGCGGAAACCCCACATGCTTCATCTGTTGCTCGGCGTGTTGCTGGCGTGTCAGGCCGCCGATGCGGCGGAGGTCGAGCTGCCGGCCCCCGCCGGTCCGTTCAAGACAGGGCGCACGAGCTTTCATTGGCAGGACGCCGCTCGCGATGAGCTCGAGACCAGCGCCGCCGATGACAAGCGCGAGCTGATGGTCCACCTCTTCTATCCGGCCGACGCCGACGCCACCGGCGAGCGCGCCGTCTACGTGCCCGACGCCGACGCCATGCGCGGCCCGTGGAATCCCGAGCAGCTCGCCCGCATCACGGCCCTGCGCGCTTACAGTTTGGAGAGCCCGCCCCCGGCCGCTGGCGACGCGCGCTTTCCCGTCGCGATCTTCTCTCCTGGCGGCGGCATGAAAGGACTCACCTATCATGTGCTGCTCGAAGACCTGGCGAGCCATGGCTGGGTCGTGGCCGCGATCGATCCGCCGTATAACGCTCGCGCCGTGCGCCTGCCCGACGGACGCGTGCTGGGTGGTCTCAAGCCGGCCGAGAAAGGCTGGCCCGAGCCGAAAAGCCCCGAGGATTTCCAGCGCTTTTACATCGAACGGATCGGTCACTGGGCGCGCGACGTGAGCTTCGTGATCGATCGCCTGGTCGAGCTCGATGCCGGCGACGGGCCGCTGGCCAGGCGGCTCGATCTGGCGCGCGGAGTCGGAGCGTGCGGCCATTCGCGTGGCGGCCAGGCGGCCAGTGCCGTGCGCGTGGTGGACGAGCGCGTCCGCGGCGGCATCAACCTCGACGGCACCACTCCCTACGCGGTCCTGCCCATCAAGCCCGACGCCGGGAGCGGCGCGCAGCCGTTCCTCTGGATCCAGCAACAATTGCCGCCGCCGCCGAGCGACGAACAGCTCAAGCGCGCCGGCCGCACGCGCGCCGAGTACGACGCTGAAGTGGAAAAGTTGCTCTCCGGCTGGCGACGGCAGCTCGGCGAGATCACCGAGGGCGCGCTGCGTGTCACGCTCGCGCGGCAGGGCCTCACCCACATCGATTTCTCCGACGAACCTTTCTGGGACGGCAACATGACTGCCGACTCTCGCCCCGGCAAGCTGCAAACCATCGCCGAAACGCGGGCCTGGATCCTGGCCTTCTTCGACGCCACGGTGTGCGGCAGGTGGGCCGCGCTCAAAAAGCTGGCCGAAGCCCCAGAGAATCAATCGGCCGGCATCACCGTCGAAACCTTCGGCAAGCTCTGGCAGTGAAGCACAAATAGACATAGTACGCCACTCGAGCGAAGGAAGTGAAACCATGCGACACGATGTAACTACGGGATTCGTATTCGCAAGAACGTTCGTGGCGGCACTCCTTGTGACAGCGCTTGTGTCTCAAGCACATGCGGAGCTCTTTGCCGACGACGACAAACCGGCGACGACCGAAAACTTTTCCGATGAGATCGCCAGAACGGTTTCCGCCTTCAAAGCGTGCGAACGACGCTTCTACGCCGATCTGCGGCGCGCCGGGCAGGATAAGGAAAAAGTCGCTCAGCTCAACGACGACTACAATCGCGATTCGGGCGCAATCGTCGCTGCGTTTATTGCATCGCTGGAAGCCCATCGCGCGGATCCCGCTTTCCTCGATGGCATGGTGGCGCTTGTCGTCGACCTGTCTTATCCACCTCCCACGGAGTTGCTTGAAATCGTCAAACGGCAGTATATCGCCAGCCCGAAATTGGCCCGGATTTGCCCTGAACTTGGCGGTCGGGGCGATGAACAATGGTCACGCGAGCTGCTGGAGGCAATTCGCGATCAGTCACCGCATCGCGAGGCACGCGGGCGGGCAACCTATGCACTCGGCGAGTATTATCGTCACGCGTCGCTGCCGTTCGCGCGGCAGCGACCAGACGCCGAAATCGAGTCCTCGTTGGTCAAGGCACGCGAGTTCTACAATCTTGCGCTGCAAGAGTTCGCCGATGTCCCCGCGGATAACGGCCGGACGATCGGCCAGCAGGCCACCTTGCAAATCGCTCGCCTCGACAATCTGCCCAACCTCAAGGTCGGCAAGCCAGCTCCCGAAATCGTGGGAACCGACCTCGACGGTCGACAGATGGCGCTCAGCGAAACGCGCGGCAAAGTTACCGTGATCGTCTTCTGGGGAACCTGGTGTGGCCCGTGCATGCGCATGGTCCCGCACGAGAGGGAGTTGCTGGCCAGACACAAAGACAAGCCGTTTGTGATCTTGGGCGTCAACTCGGGAGACGATCTCAAGACAGCCCAAGCAACCGTCGAAAAGCACCAGATGCGCTGGCGTCACTGGTGGGATGGCGGCGCAACGCGCGAGTCTCCGATCCAAATTGCCTACAACATCCAGCACTGGCCAACGGTTTTTGTGCTCGACAAAGCCGGCATCATTCGCAGCTTTGATCCGCGAGGCGAAGAGCTCGACAAAGTCGTTGACTCTTTGCTGGCTCAAGAAGCGACGGATCAACCAGAATAGCCGAGCACTTGCAACGACGCGCAGCCGGGTGATGTCGTCTCGCACGACGCACGCGCATAATGCAGGTACACGCCGCTCGCATTCGTCGGTTTCCGCGCGCCCACCCCCTACGGCGACCAGCCGGGGAGCGCCGCGGCTTGCTTCAGCCACGCTGCCATCCGCGACTCGTCGAGCTGGCCTTCGTGGATGTCGATCCAGCGCGCATCCTTGCCTGTGCCGCCCGATGGAACCGGTCGCAGCGACGTCCCCCGGAAGAAGGTCACCTTGATGTGACGGTCGGCTCCGGCAAGCAAATCAAGGCCAACCGCCAGGCGCTCGAGACGATCGTCCGCGCCTGGATCGGCATCGCCAAGCAGCGTGCTGGCAAATAGTGGAATGCAGGGCATCGCCAGCGGTACAATCCCGTGCCGAGGGCGAGCGTGGGCCGTTCAGCCCCCGCGCCCGCACTGCTGCGTCGACAAATCACGCTCCAATCATTCGCCAATCTAAGGAGCCTGTCATGCGTTTCACAAACTGCATTCGATCGGTCGCCATCTGTGTCGTGGTCCTCACTCTCTGCGCGTTGTCGGCAACTCCGGCGCGCGCCGTCGATCCGTGGGGGCTCAAGCCCGGCAACGTCGAACTCAAGTCGGCTGGCGCGCTGGTGTTCGGCCCGGCTGGCATCCTGTTCGTGGGCGATACGGCGGGCGGCGCGGTGTACGCCATCGCGACGGGCGATCAAGGCGCGCGCTCGGCGGGCGAGTTGAGCCTGGCCGGGCTGTCGGCCCAATTGGCACAGCACCTTGGCGTCGCTGAAGCCGACCTCAAGGTGAACGACCTGGCCGTGAACCCTGAGACAGGCCACATCTATCTCTCAGTCGCAGCCGGCAAACCGGCGCGCGGAGCAATCGTCGGTATCAGCAGCGACGGCACGCTCAAGACGATCTCGCTGGAGAACGTGCCGCACGCCCGCGCCGAACTGACCGACGTGCCCGATAGCGCCGTCGGCCGCCGCGGCGATCCGCGCGACGACGCCATCACCGATCTGGCTTATCGCGACGGCAAGCTGCTGGTGGCCGGGCTGGCCAAGGGTGAATCACCGTCGACGGTCCGCGAGTTTGCCTTCCCGTTCGCCGCAGGGGCGACCGCGACCAAGATCGAGATCTTCCACGCCGCGCACGGCCGCGTCGAAGATCACGCCGTGGTCCGCACCTTTGTGCCGCTGGTGATCGACGAAGAGCCGGTCGTGCTGGCCGGCTTCACCTGCACGCCGCTGGTGCGCTTTCCGATTTCTGCGCTCGAGGCGGGCAACAAGGTCCGCGGCACCACGGTCGCCGAGTTGGGCAACCGCAACCGTCCGCTGGACATGATCGTCTACGAGAAGAACGGCCAGCGCTACATTCTCATGGCCAATTCGGCCCGCGGCGTGATGAAGATCAGCCTGGCCAACGTGCGCGAAAACCCAGGCCTGACCGAACCGGTCCGCGGGGGCGGCACCGCCGGGCAAACGTATGAAACGATCGCCGAGTTGGCTGGCGTCGAACAGCTCGATAAGCTCGACGACGCGCACGGGGTGATCCTGGCCAAAAATGCCGACGGTTCGCTCGACCTGCGCACGATCGCGCTGCCGTAGGCCGCCGAATCCCCAGATTCCAAGGAGACGTGCGAAGTCGGGGACTGGCACATTTTTCGGTTCACTAGAATCGACGTGGCTTACATGGGCCGCGCGGCATGAGTAAATTCTTGTGGCTGCGCCACCCGGCTGCGAGCAGCCGGGCCACCCCGCTCGAATGGTTAACGCCACGATGCCTGAGCCCGACTTCGAGAATCGCACCGTGCTGGTGACCGGCGGTTCGCGCGGCATCGGCCGCGCCTGCTGCCTGCGCCTGGCCCAGGCCGGCGCCCGCATCGCCATCAACTATCACTCGCGCGAAGACGACGCCGCGGAAACCGCCCGCCTGGTCACCGCCGCCGGCGCCCGCGCCATCACCGCGCAGGCCAACGTCGCCGACGAACAATCCGTCGCCCGCATGGTCGCCCAGGTGAACGATCAGCTCGGCCCGATCGACATGCTGGTCAATAACGCCGGCATCTTCGAGTACGTCACGCCCGAGAGCACGACGCTCGATCACTGGCGACGCACCATCGACGTCAACCTCACCGGGCTGTACATCGTCACCTGGGCCGTCAAGGATCAAATGGCCGAGCGGCGCTTCGGGCGGATCGTCAACATGTCGTCGATCTCGGCCCTCCGCTCGCGCCCCTATGGCATCGCCTACGCGGCCAGCAAGGCGGGCGTGATCGCCTTCACCAAGAGCGCGTCCGAGGCGCTCATTCCCTTCGGTATCCGCATGAACGCGGTCGCGCCGGGCTTGATCGAAACCGAGATCATCGACGACGTCGATCAGCCGGTCATCGATCGCATCGTCGACCAGACTCCGATGAAGCGGATCGGCCAGGCGGACGAAATCGCCGACGTGGTCCACTTTCTCTTGTCCGAAGCGTCGCGCTTCATGCTCGGCCAAACGGTCGTCGCCTGCGGCGGCCGGGTGATGCTACCGTGACGACTCGCGCGACACTCGGGTGCCACTGCTGGCTTGCCCAGCAGTGCCCCTGTTGCCACGATGCTTCAAACACTAGCCCGAGGCGCAGCAAGGGTCTTGACCGGTGTTTCGCACCACAGTTTCGCGTCCACGTGTCGCGCGAGGATGCTCCACAACTCGCTTGCCCATCACCACTTGCGAAATGATTGAACCGCGGGCGCTCTCCGCGGCACTTATTATGTAGAGACCATGAGCCAGCACGCCCACCAGGTACTGACCGAGTTGTTGGTCCTGCGGGCGCAAGCCGGGCAGCGCGACGCGATTGGTCTCTTGGTCCGGCACTGGCACGATCGTCTGTTGCGACATGCGCGACGCTCGACTGGCCCCGCAGATGCCGCGCTCGACGTCATGCAAGAGTCGTGGATTGAAATCTGCCGAGGGCTGCACCGGCTCGAAGACCCCGCGCGGTTCGGCCCTTGGGCCTATCGCATCGTCACGCGCCGCTCTGCCCGCTGGGTCGGCCAGCAACAGCGCCGCCGACAAGTCGAGCAAGCACAAGCGAGCGAGCAGGGCGAGCCGGCCCGCGAGCCCGACGACATCGCCCGGTCGGATACGGCCGACGCCGTACGTGCGGCGCTGCGGCGCTTGCCTGCCGAGCAGCAAGCGATCCTCGAACTGCGTTACGTCGAGGATCTTGGCATCGAGCAAATCGCCACGGCCTTGGACATCGCGCCGGGCACCGTGAAATCCCGCTTATTCCATGCCAGACAACATTTGCGAAATATTATCGAAAAGGTGAACCCATGAACGCGCACGAAGACCGAATCATCGCGGCCCTCAAACAACTCGACGCTGGTGACTCCGAGGTCGACTCGCTCGGCAGCGTGCTGGCCGACATGACCCGCGGCCAATCGCTCTACCTGCAGGTGCTTCCGGCCGTTTTTACTTTTGTGTTTCTGGGCGTGGCGGTTTTCGCGGCGGTGCGATTCTTCACGGCGGCCGACACGCAATCGTGGATCGGTTACGCGACCTTGTTCCTGACGTCGATGATCGTCGTGGCCCTCCTCAAGCTCTGGTTTTACCTCGTCTGGGTGCGCAACTCGGTGATGCGCGAAATCAAACGCATGGAACTGCGGCTGTTGGCCGAGCGTTCGGGATCGTGAATCGCACACGAGCCCGAAGCGCAGCGAGGGAATGTTAGCGCGGCCGTCGCAGCGACACCCGTGGCATGAATCCGCGCGTATGCAGAACACCTTGCCCACCTACGGGTCCATCCGCGGCGTCCAGAACCAGACTTCACCCGACGCCAGGTCCTTCGTCCCCCGCTCGGCCTTCTTTCGCGTCGCCGGATGAACGGAAAAATCCTCGGCGCCATTCCGCCAGTCCTCGACCGCTTCGCGAAACCTCGCCAGTCCCGCTGGTGTGAATTCGAAAATCGCGGACGTCTGATCTTTCGTAAGCGACATCTGCTTGAGCTCATCGCTCAGGGGCGACAAGAGCAGGCGAATTGTCGAACACGCCTTCGGGCGTTGACATGGCCGTAGCGTCAGCATTCGCCGCGCGGGAGCCCCTTCGGCAGCCAACTCGTCCAATGCCGCCAGCAGAACGTCGCATGCCGGCGAATCGGCCTGGAGACATAGAAACGGGCGATTGATTCCGAGGCGATTTCGGGTGTGCTCCCAACACTGAATTTCGAGTTTCTGGAATTGCTTCTTCACGGCCGCAGCTTTTCAATTCGCCGACGCACTTGATTGTCCGCTCCGCCGTAGCTCACGCACCAACGCGCATCGCCCGCGTCACCGCGTCACGGTCACTCGCAGGAACGTGGCCGGGATCGAGGTCGCGCTCGGGTCGCGGCTCTCGTTCTGGCTCGCGAACAGCGCTTCCAGCTCGCGCAACAACGCGTCGGCCCGATCGTTCTTCTCCGCCGCCGCAAACGCGTTCATCGTCGGACCGTAGTACCGGCGAAAATCGTCCACCAGCGCCGCGGGCGGGTTCAGGCTGCGAAACGTAAACGTGTCGCGGACAAACTCGATCCGCTCCCGCTTAATCCCCGCCCCCGCGAACCGCTCGATCACATGGCTCTCGATCCCCCACGTCATCGGGCTGACAAATCCCTCGGGGGGTGGCGGCGTGTAGGCCGAGCTGATCTTCAAAATTTGCGCCACCAAGGTCGGATCGTTGGGAATCCAGTTCCCCATCACGATCCGCCCGCCCGGTCGCGTCACGCGCACCACTTCCTTGGCGACGTCAAACGGGCGCGGCGCGAACATCGCGCCGAAGATGCTGATCGTGACATCAAACGACGCATCAGGCAGGTCGTGCAACTGGCAGGCGTCCCCTTCCTGAAACTTGCAGTTGTTCAGGCCGTGCTCTTGGGCCCGGCGGTTGCCAGCGGCCACAAGATTCGCGGCGATGTCGACCCCGAGCACGTCCGCGCCACGTTTGGCGGCTGGCACGGCGGTCGTGCCGTCGCCGCAGCCGACATCGAGCACCTTCTGTCCCTTGACGACGCCAATTCTCTCGACGAGCGCCTCGCCACTCTCGCGCATCGTGTCGGCGATCCGCGTGAAGTCCCCCTGTTCCCAAAGCGCCTTGTTCGCGTTCATGTGGGTTCTCCTGTGCGGGCGGTGTTTCGCCATTCTAGGAGTTTGCGTCGCCAACGACGAACGACAAAGGCAAAGCTTCGCGCGAAAGCAGTCGACAAGCCCAAACCGTCTCGCTACGGGTGAAACAAATCACCGAACCCGGTAGTATGGCCTAGTACTTCCGGTTCTCCACGCCCAGGAATTGCCGAATATGAAGATTCGACGAAGAACAAGCGGCCGCGCGGCTTCCGCAGTGTTACGCCCGGCAGCCGCCGCGCGCTCCCCTTCGCGTCTGGAACCGCTGGAAGATCGCCTGATGCTATCGGGCACCGACTACTCGCAGCCGGGTCCGTATACGGTCGGCACTTTGAACCTCAATGTCGCGCGCACGGCCGGCGGCAGCGGGACGTTTGGCGCGATCATTTTCTACCCCGCCACCAGCGCCGCCGAGGGCGCCCCGCTCAACACCAGCGGCGGCGCCTATCCCGTGGTGAGCTTCGCCCACGGCTATATCACCGACCCCGTGGCCGAGTACTCGCTCAGCATGTCGCACCTGGCCAGTTACGGGTACGTGGTCATCGCGCCGAAATCGTACACGTCGATCCTCGACGCCTTTAACGCCGTACCGCTGGGGAACGACCAGGCGTCGGCCTACAACTACCTGGTGGGGCAGAACGCCGCGCCGGCGTCGCTGTTCTACCAACACGTCGACACGTCCGGCTTCGCCGCGATGGGGCACTCGATGGGCGGAGCGGCGAGCATCTCCGAGGCCTCCCGCAACGCGAACGTGAAGACCGTGGTGACCTGGGCCGCGGCGAACATCGCGATCCAAAACGACACGGCCGGCCAGCTCGCCAACGTGCACGTGCCCGTCCAGTTGCTCGCCGGCACCCAGGATAGCTTCATCTCCAACTCGTCGACGGCGGATCTGTACAACCGGGGCAACGCACCCCTCATCCTGAACAACATGATCGGCGGCTATCACTTCGGATTCGAGGACTACGGCACCGGCTTCGGCGCCGACAGTGGATCGATGCCGCGCGCCACGGAACTGGCCTACGCCCGGTCGTTCAGCGTCGCATGGCTGAACTTGTACATGAAGGGGGACCAATCCGCCTGGCGCAAGCTGTGGGGCCCGGAAGCCGCGGCCGACCCGCAGATTCTGAACTCACTCAAGCCAGGAATCGCGGTAACAACGCCCACCATGCAGCAGAGCGGCAACGACGGATCGGTCATCGACTACTCGATCACCGTGCAGAACACCGGAACGTACGCCACCAGCTATTCGCTGCTGGCCGAAGGCAACGTCTGGAACGCTTCGTTCTCCGCGCTGCACACGCCCGTGATTGGTCCGGGCGGCTCCGCCACGGTCCACGCTTTTGTCACCGTGCCGGCCGGCACGCCGACCGGAACGATCGACAGCGTCTTGGTCAGCGCGCGCAACGACACCGACGGCGGCACTCGGGCCTACACACAGTTGCAATCGACGGCCATTCGTACCTCGGCGGTGCAACTGGCGCCGAATGCTCAAAACTCCAACTTGACCGACCTGGTGTGGACCGGCACGAGTGGCGACGATCAGGCGAAATTCGAGCGGATCGATGATACGACGATCCGTGTTATCGCATTGAAAGAGAACGGGCTGACCGTCAACTATATCCGAGAAGTGTCGGGCGTCACGGGTCGCGTCCGCGCCGCGGCCGGCACCGGCAACGACACGCTCGACGCCTCGGGCCTGACAACCACGCAGGCCACGCTCGACGGCGGCGCTGGCAACAACACCCTCTACGGCGGCCAGGCCGGCGACATACTCATCGGCGGCTCCAACGGAGGCGAAGGGGCGCAAGGCTCTAACACGATCATCGCCGGCAACGGGAATAACACCATCTACGGCAATGCCCAACACGGCTACGAAAACTCCACCGGCGGCAACAACCTGATCGTCGGCGGCACCGGCAACGACACGATCTACGGCGCCTACGATGTCGTCACCAAGCTCAGCGGCGCCGCCTCGAACGGTGCTGAAGGCGGGCGGAACCTGATCGTCGGTGGCGGCGGCGCGGACACGATCTACGCCTCGCGAACGGCCGATGGCGCCGAGGGGGCCAAGGGGAGCATCCTCGTTTCGGGTACGACGACGCTCGATCCGACGGCTTTGGCGGCCGTGCTCAGCGAATGGACCTCGGCTCGTGACTACGCCACACGGATCGCCAACATTTCGGGCACCGGTACGGGCGCCCGCAACAACGGCAGCAGCTTCCTGCAAGCCGGCGTGACCGTCGCCAACGATCACAGTCCAGATCTCTTATTCGGCGACAGCAACGGGCAGTTCAACTGGCTGATCGAGACGCTGGCCGATGATTTCGCCAGTCGCAGTAAGCCGGGCGAGACGATAACCGACTTGCCGTGATTCCCTCCTGCCCCGCGCGCTCCGGCGTTGTGTGCTCAAATTGCCGTACGGTGCGCTGGGCCGGGTGTGCTGAAGGGTGGTCCGTCATTCCAGCGGGTGCGCTGAACCGTGAACATAATACGCCTACACATCGGAAGCATGCGTGCCGTTGTGGTGTTGGTGCTAGTCTTTGCACTCCATCTGCGCATGGAGCTGTCGGCGCAGCAGACTGCTACGGATTCTGACCCGATTGCTTTGGAACAAGCAGACAACAAAGCCAGCAACAGCAAAGCGGAATCTGCCGCGATGCTCGATGCACGGCACTGGCAGTTGTTCATCGACGACTTCGCCGTCTCCCGCGGCACCGGCTTGGATCGTGTCGTCCATCACCCCAAGACCATGGGGGTCGTGATTGCGAATGACAAACCGTGGGAAAGCCACAGCGCGCTTCCGAATCACTTCGCGCGGAAAGCCGATGGCACGTTTGTCGGCTACTACACCGCCGTGTGGTGGATTCCCAAAAGCGATGCGCGTTCTTCGACGATCAATGACGTGACTTATGCTGATGGCGTGTGGCGTACCAAGGTGGCGAACTCCAGCCCCCCGGACCCCGATCAAGAATACGTGACGACCGCTTGTTATGCGACGAGCAAGGACGGCATCCATTGGGAAAAGCCAAACCTTGGCATTCTCGATCAGCCGACCGGGGTCGACTGGAAGAAATATGCGCCCTTCGCTCATCCCACCGGAGTCGGGCGGGACAATAATACGCTTGCTCCGTTCGGTTTCATGGATCTCGCGCTGTACGGCAACGTGACCGATCCTGCCAAGCGGTACGCTTTCAACGTCGACGGCCGCAACTATTTCGGGGCAGAGTTGCCCGACTTCATCAACGACCGCGACTGGAAGGACAAACTCAGTCTCGTCGAGGGTACCTTCAGCCCGCGCGGACGTTCGCTCAATTTTTGGGACGCGCAACACCAGGAATGGGTGGCCATCGTCCAGAACGCGGTGCCGCACTGGCTGCCGACGCGCGAAATCGCGCGCTTTGCGTCGCCTGATCTCAAGCGCTGGAGCTCCGAGATCGTTCTGACCCCCGATGCGGCGGACCCGCATCGCGCCGACTTTTACGACGAGCCGATGTCGATGACCCCTTATTGCCAGGATGGGGTGGTGCTGGGCCTACTAAGCTGGTTCCATGGCGACCGCTCCACGCCCGAAGGAGGGCCGGTCCTCGATAACAGCTCACCGGAAATGTCTGGTCGGCGTCAGGGCTGGCCCTGGCCAGCCACGTCCGAGAATCCCTTCATTTGGCCCTGGGCGCGCAAGGGAACGAACGAGATGCGCATCACGCTGAGTCGCGACGGCGGACGCACGTGGGATCGCACCGCCAGCCGCGAGGCCTGGATTCCGCATGGGACCGAAGAGGACAGTTTTGATCGCCTGGTTATTGTCCCGGCGCCACCCGTGCGCGTCGAGGACGAAGATTGGTTTTACGTAGGCGTGATGAATGGAGATCATCTCGTCACACGCACCGACGCGCAGCATAGCACGCGTTATACGGATCGGGTTCGCAAGGGGCAGATCGCGCTCTACACGCAAAAGCACCATCGGTTCGTGAGCCTGCGCACGACGAGCCAGATGCAAACGCTGATCACCAAGCCCTTCGTGGTTTCAGGCGAGACACTGCAGCTCAACGTGGACGCGACCCGTGGTCGTGTGCGGGTCGGGATCGCCCAATACAAGCCGGTGCGCACCCTCAAAGACACCACCGACAGTGTCGCGCCGCACCTGCTGGAGCAAAACGCGCTCGCGGGCTTTACACGCGAGGACTGTCTGCCCATCGACGCCAACAGCATCGAGCAAGTGGTGCAATTCAAAAACGGCTCGAGCCTCAAGGAGCTGCAGGGCCGGATGGTGGTGCTCTTCATCGAGATGCTGGACGCCGACCTTTATGGCTTTCGGGTTAAATAAATAGCCAACGATTTCACGATTGCGACGTGTAGCTGTCGCTACTGAGAATCCGGGCTTCGCGGCTCCGCCAGTACCTGTCTTGTTGTCAGCGCGGGTGGCCCAGGGACGCGCAGCGTGCCACAGTCGCTGCGCGACCCAACCATCGGTCGCGCAGCGACAAGAGGAATCGTGTTGCAACGCGGCTGGTCATCCGCCGGGTGCCACGGCTGGCGGGCATCGACTGCCTCTCAGCAGTGCCGATCTTCCTGCAGTCGGTGGTCTGCAGCCTGTAGCCGCTTCTGTAGCCGGGGTCTGCGACCCCGGACCCTCGGGTGGCCCCGATCCTATCACCGCCGTCGGCGCCCAGCAGCAACCGCCGCAGGCACAAGAGGCCAATGAGGAGCCGCCGTCCCACGAGCAGCAACGCAACACCAATCCCTCTTGTCGCTTCG
>JAIESQ010000169.1 GCA_019745975.1 Pirellulales bacterium | reverse complement strand
GCCCGTCGATCGAAAGCGCACAGCAGGCAATGCGCTCGGGTGCGGGCGACTACCTGACCGAGCCGTTCACGCGCGACGAACTGGCTGCGAGTGTGGCGCGTCTGCTGAATCAGCGGCGGCCGTTGGAAGAACGCGAACTGTTGCGCCGCCAGATTGAGAAGCCGTACGGTTTCGACGAATTCGTGGGCGCCAGCCCGGCGATGCGCAGGGTGTTTGACACCATCGCGCAAGTGGCCGACTCCGACGTCGATGTGCTAGTGATCGGCGAGACCGGCACCGGCAAGGAACTGGTCGCCCGCAGCATTCATCGCCGTGGCCGCCGGCACAATAAGCCGTTCGTGCCGGTCGATTGCGGAGCGATCCCCGAAAACCTACTGGAAAGCGAGTTCTTCGGACACGAGCGCGGTGCGTTCACCGGGGCCGACGCGCGCCGCATTGGACTGTTGGAATTCGCCGACGGCGGCGTGCTGTTCCTCGACGAGTTGGGCGAATTGCCGCTCGTGCTGCAAGCCAAGCTCTTGCGTACGCTGCAAGAACGCAAGATCCGCCGCGTTGGCGGCCGTGAGGAGTTCGACGTCGATATCCGCATCGTGGCGGCTACCTCGCGGAATCTCGAAGAGATGATCCGCCAGCGACAGTTTCGCGAGGACCTCTACTACCGGATCAATGTTGTGCGGATTGAGCTGCCGCCGCTGCGGGCGCGGGGAGACGATCTGGGGCTCTTGGCCGAGCGGTTCGTCATTCGCTACAGCAAGGAAATGCACAAGCCCGTTGCCGGCATCACGCCAGAGGCGTTTCAAGTGCTGCGGCAGTATCATTGGCCTGGCAACGTGCGCGAACTGCAGAACGTGATCCGGCGTTCGATCGCGCTCACGCAAAAGTCGCTGATCGGCCTCGACGACTTGCCCGATTCGCTCGTGGTCAACGCCGGTGAGCGGACCATGCATGAGCAGCCGGGTTTCTTTCGCGCGAGAGAGGAGCACGTGGCGAGTTTCGAGCGCGAGTATCTCGAAGCGCTGCTGACGCGGCACCAGGGGAACGTCAAAACCGCTGCTGAAGAAGCCCGTTTGCCTCGCGGCACGCTGTATCGGCTAATGAAAAACCACGGCCTCGACGGCGCCGACTTCCGCTCGTAAGCTGCCGAGTTTTGGGCACTCCACGGAGTTTACAGCATGGCCAAGCGCGAACTGGCCGGCAGCCGCGTGCTGGTGACTGGGGCATCGAGCGGCATCGGGCGCGCGATCGTAATGGAGCTCGTTCGCGCGGGAGCCGCCGTCCTGGCCGTCGCGCGACGCGCCGAGCGATTGGAAACCTTGATCAACGAGTGCGCTGGCGGGCCGGGAAAAGTACTACACTACGCCGGCGATGTCACGCAGCACGAGATCCGGCGCACCGCCCTGGTGATGGCCGAACAACAATTGGGTGGACTCGACATTCTGATCAACAACGCCGGGCTCGGGGCCATCGGTCATTTCGCCACGGCCAGCGAAGCGCGGCTGCGGCACATCATGGAGGTCAACTTCTTTGCGCCCTGCGAGTGGACGCGCGACGCGTTACCGCTGCTACGGCGCGGCCGCGCTCCCATAATCGTCAACGTCAGCTCGGTGCTTGGGCATCGCGCGATTCCGCGGATGAGCGAGTACTGCGCCAGCAAATTCGCTCTGCAGGGCTGGAGCGAAGCCCTGCGCGCCGAACTGGCGGGCCAAGGGATCGACGTGCTGGTCGTCAGCCCTGGTACGACCCAAAGCGAGTTCTTTGAGAACCTGCATGAAGCTCAGGCCGAACATATCGGCGGCCGGCGACGAGGCGTGCCGGCAGTCGACGTGGCGCGCCGCACGCTGCGGGCGATCGAACGCGGCGCCCACGAGATTACTCCCAGCTCCAGCGGCGCGCTCTTGGTCTGGGCTAATCGCGCCGCGCCATGGTTCGTCGATTGGGCGCTCGCGCGTCGGGCTTAGGCGCGGCAAGCTTTAGCGAATCCACCCAATGCGCTGGCGGCAACGACTGTCTGTCAGCCGAATTCGCCACTGCTCACCGAACCCGGAGCGTGCCGCATCCCGTAATGCAAAATGCGATCGGCCCAACACCGCCAAATGGCTGTCTCGCGCAAGAGCGCACCCACACAGTCGACGTGGTCGTTAGGGACGGCAGCTGCGTCTGGAGGTTCGTGTTGGTTGGGTGATTTTCACTAGCTAGCAACGATGCAGAGTACCGATCTCCAACGATGCGCAGAGCACTGTCGCCCAAACCTGGAGCGTAGGCTGCCGGTAGCGGTTGCCCCACGAGCCGCCGAGAGAATCCCGCAGGCAGGCCGCCATTTGCCGCCCAACAATCGCGACGCGATCCGGACCATTAACATGAATCCGCAAGCCAAAATCGCGTTGGCGATGCTGATGGTGATCGGGGGGGCTGTAGGAGCGTTCCTCTTCCGCAAACCCGCACCAACCGCGGGCCCAATTGAGGCTCCTTCGCTTGTCAATCGCGGCGAACGAGATGAACGTCGCCAGGCAGCACTCGAGGAGCCGGTGCCTGAGCCGCACCTGGTCGGCCGGATTGATTCGCTCGCTGCCTCCGAAACGGCGCCGGGTGCGGGGCCTTGGCATGCCGATGCTTCGTCGGGTGATTGGTCGGCTACTGACGACATGCCCGGCTCCGAAGATATGCCCTCGAAGGCGCCCTGGCGGCAGCCACAACGGTCGGGCGTGCCTCGCCAACGCGTTTCAGCCCGGAGCAGTGCTTCCGATGCGGTAGGAAGTCGTCCTTTGCCGCGCACGCATCGAATCGTAGACGGCGATACTCTGTCCGGCTTAGCAACCCGCTACCTGGGCCGCGCCGATCGCTTCGGCGAGATTTACGAAGCAAATCGCGACGTGCTGCGCAGCCCTGACGTACTGCCACTGGGGGCGATCCTCAAGATTCCCTCGGCCGAAGAGCCGCCGCCGATACAAGTCGGACCGATGGTGCCGATTTCGCGCGAGCCGACGCCGCCGGCGAGTCCCAGCAATGAGGGCACTGCCAAGTTGTCGCCGCTCGGCTCGGTCACGTCAGGCACGGCATCACGAGTTTACCGAGTGCAAGACGGGGATACGCTGGCAGCGATCTCGCGCAAGTTCTTCGGCGACGCTCAAAAGCACCAGGAGATACTTGCTGCCAACCGCGATCAATTGACCGATGCCGCGGCACTACGCCCTGGCATGGTGCTAGTGATTCCAGAAAGACGGCCACGCTAACTACGGTGTCGGCACACCCGGCAGCGGTTGGATGCCAGTAGTGATTGGCCCTGTTGTCTCGGCAGTCGATGGGTGCTCGGAAAGGCTAGGCGCGTAAAGGCCAGCCTTTTTGGCCCGCAGGTGGAGCGCCTGTTGAAAGTACTGCAGAGGGCGGCGGTACTTCTTGTAAGCATAGAAGAACGTGCCATGCACCATGTGCAGCGGCAGTTCGCCCGCCTCGACCTTGTCGGCGATCAACCGGCAATACTCGAAGTCGACCGGCCGCCGTGCGCGCAGTCCCTTGCTCAGCATGTCGTAGAGGCTCAGCGGCTTTCCGCCGGGCGTGACTGGGCCTTGAGCGCGCGCGGCACAAGTCAACAGCACTACCAGTACAAACAGCACCGCTGCGGCGGCGAGCCAGGATTTCGAACGCATTGTGAGCAAAGCTCCAGCCGTGCTAGTCCTGTTGATCCACAGCAGCGGGTCGGGTGGCGGCTTGTAACGGATACCGCTCCGGGCGACAAGACCGACGCCAACGCGTTTCGCGCTGCTCGCGCGGATCGCTAGCTTTGACGGCGCCTTGTGCGAACGGCGCTTACAGCCGTCCTGCACGGCCGCGTAAGGCACGGAAATGTCCACCAATCAATTTTGGGGTTCGCGACGACAGGGCACCTGGCACAATTTGGGTTGTCGGCCTTGCAGTGGTTGTTTAGCCTAGAGCGTGCCGGGCGACTCACTGGGCTCGTCGCCATTGAACTCGCATCTGCTGCTTGGAATCCAGCGCCGCTTCGGCACCCACCACAACTCCGCCTCACGAAATATGCGAACCTCTTCCACGATCGGGCTTGGGCTAGCAGCCATGCTGGCGCTGATCGTCGCGGTGGTGCCGCGAGATTGCCGCGCCGAAGATGATCCGGCCCTGCCGGTCGAGAAAAATCCGGCGGAAATCGATCGGCTGTTCATCGCGCTGGATGCGGTCGACGGCGATACCCGCGCCGCTGCCGCGCAACGTTTGGAGGATCTTGCGGGGCAACCCGCCTGGCAGTCGGTGCTGGCGGAGCGCGCTCGCGCCGCGCTGCAATCGGTCGAAACGTCTTACGAACTGCGCTTGCGACTTAAGATGATCTTGGCGCGAATGCGAGCGGATTCGTTGCCTGCGAACCATGTCGCGATCGCCCAGCCCATCGAGCGCACGCCAAACGCTGCTGAAATTGACCTCTTAATAGCGCAGCTCGACGACAATTCGCCGGCGGTGAGGGCGAGCGCGGCCGAACGGCTGACCGTGTTGGCCTGGCTACCCTCGGCCAATGGCATCGTGCTTGCGCGTTTGACGAAGATCGTCGACGAGCCCTGCGATGCGCCGGGACTGGCTCGCCAACGACAGCGTTTGTGGAACGTTGCCCATAGCGCCTGGCTAACCAGCGACCCAGCAACTTGGCGGCTGCCAGACGTTACGGATGCGCAGATCAGCGCCTGGGTGAGCACACTGGCGAAAGCAGGTGCGCCACAATCGGTGGCGGCAGCCGCGGCGCAAGCGTCAGCTCGCCGACAGCTTGTCGACTTAATGGCCCGCGACGAGTGCGTCGCACGCGTGCGCCAGGCTCTGGCCATAAGATTGAGCGATCCGCAACTCGACGTGGACGCGGCCGATCGCTTGAAGGAGATCGACGACTGGGCGCGCCCCGCGCTCGTCGCCGAGTATTGGCAGGGGCCCGAACACTTAGGCATTCAGCACCTACTGATCGGCGTTCCCAATTTGTCGGAAGGGGCCGAGCGGCCGAGCTTGTTCGATCGCAGCGATCACGCCACGGCACATTGCGTCAGCGGCAATTCGTTATCGCCGGGCGATTACCCTGTCGGCGTGTTCTTTCCCCATCCGCGCGATAGTGGCGCGCAGTTTCATCTTGTCGACCTCCCCACGCCGCGCCATCGTCTGGCCTATAACTGCGACGTTGAACGCCCGGCGGCCATACGCTGGGCCGAGATCACCGAGCGCACTTTGGGTTGGATGATCGCCCGAGGCCAGCCATTATCGCTGGGCGAATTGTCGATGCTGGAAGGGCTCGATGCCGAGGCAGTCTCGCGCTTCGCCGGCAGGTACCTCCGCAAGGTCGACGACTCGCTCTATGACGATGGCATGCAGAGCCGACTCGTCGGGCAATTGAGTCGGCATCAGAATCTTTGCTGCCTCCTGGCTCGGGTCGGCACGCCGGCCGCAGTGCCAGGCATTGTGGCCGCGATCGAAGCAGGGCGGTTCTTGCCCCCCAAGGCCGAAGCTCCTTACCACTGGGCCTGGCTGGCGGCACTGGCGATCGCCAATCGCGAGCCCTGGCCCGAGAGCGACGAATGGCTTGCCGGCCTCGTGGCGCGAACCGATCCGCTCGTTTATCGCCCCGCTGCTTCGGAATCCGCCGCGGACGCCAACGACCGAGAAGCCGCACCCGCCGCAGATGTCGAAACGCCCGCCGCGCGAGGCGACGTTCGCGAAGTCCGCGCTCCCGGGGCCCTCTGGCGGGACGCGTATGCTGAACGTACCCCCGATGTCGGGGCGTGCGCCGCCGGCATGCTACTCGTGCGGCATCGCCTGCCCCCCTCGGCCTTTGGGCTCGACTCAACTGCGTTTCCACCATTTACGAGCTTTGGCATCTCCGGCTACTGGTTTCGCGATGCAGCAGGACGCGATAAGGTACTCTCGTGGTGGCAAGAGCAGCGCCGCGCTGCCGATCTGCGTTCGCCCGCGCTGCCGAGCGTGGCACTGGATCGTTAGCGACGCGTCGCTTTCGATGTATCCGCGGGGAGTCACTGATGGTCCATCTGAACGTGCTATTGCTGGTTCGCGATCCGGCCAACGCATCCCGCGTACGCGACCTGCTACGCGAAGCCGGGCGAATTTCGCGGCGCGAGCCGGGCTGCCTGCGGTTCGAGGTCTATCATTCTCAGGCCGACCCGCGGCGGTTCGTGTTGTGCGAGTATTGGGAATCTCAGGCGGCGCTCGATGTCCATCGCCAGGGGCGCGCCTTCACCGAGATCTACAGCCCACAGGTACTACCCCTAGTCGAGCGTGAGCCACATCCCAGCGAACTCGTAGAGTGAACTGGCTCGGAACAAGCGGCGTTGCCCGCAAAATCGGCCTTCGGTCGCCTGCTGCGAACTGGGGATTGGTGGGCTCAATCCGCACTGTCGTGGCCTATGGTTGATCGAAGCAGCGAACTCGAGCCCACCACGCCGGCCGGCGCTATGTCCACCGATGCCACGACCTTGCTGACAACGTCCGCACTCGACGCCGTACGCCGCCAGGGCGACGCCGCGCGCGGCTACTTGATCCATCTCTACCCGCCAGGTCAGGGCACCTGGCTCATGCCCGTCACCAGCCGACCCTTGTTGATCGGGCGCGACGCGGGTTGCGATCTGGAGTTGGCCGACACCGGAGTCTCGCGCGAGCATGCCCGCCTCGAGCCAAATAACGAAGGCGTGCTGCTGGTCGATCTCAACAGCACCAACGGCACATATCTGAACGACGCGCCAGTCGCGCGACAGCGGCTTTCGTCGGGCGATCGCCTGCGCATTGGCAATCAGATCTTCAAGTTTCTGGCCAGCGACGATCTCGAAGCCCAATATCACGAAACGATCTACGCACTGATGATCGACGACGTGTTGACGGGCGTGCGCAACAAGCGCTACTTGTTCGAAACGCTTGAGCGCGAGTTGTCGCGGAGCCGCCGCCATGAGCGGCCCCTGTCGCTAGTGCTCTTCGATCTCGATCATTTCAAGGGAGTAAACGACGAGTTCGGGCACCTGACGGGCGACGACCTATTGCGCGAAGTGTGCCGCCGTGTGTCATCAACCGTGCGGCTAGAGGAAGTATTCGCCCGCTTTGGTGGCGAGGAATTCGCGATCGTACTTCCCGAGGTCCGCGGCGCCGAGGCAGTGCACTTCGGTGAACGCGTTCGCGGCCTGATAGCCGATTCCCCCTTCGTGCTGCCTGCGGCAACCATCGCGATCACGGTGAGCGTCGGCATCGCTTCAACAACCGGCGACGAGAACCTCTCAGTGGCCGACTTCATGCGTCGCGCCGACGAGAAACTCTACGAGGCCAAACGCGCCGGACGCAATCGGCTGGCGTACTAAGGGTCCGCCGCTGGTTACGACTTCCAGGGGTCGATCCAATCTCCCCAGCTTTTCAGGTAGCTGGCGATCCCGGGCGAACTAATCGCCTGTCGTGAGAGCCATTCCTTCGTTTCAGCAACGATCCCTTGTTCTTCGTCGCGAGAGAGATCACCGAGCATTACCCGCGTGCGCAAGAAGACGAAGTAAGTGTCGAGCGCGTCGCAGCGACAGTAATCGTTGATCTCTGCGAGCTGGCCTTCGTGATACAGGTCTTGCACCATGTGGCCGAGAACTTCCATTTTTCCGGGCTTGCCCAACAGATTCGCCGCCAGATTCAGTCCACCGCTAAATCGCGAACTGCCAAAGTTCGTAAGCAGCTCTTGCAGATCGAAGTGTGCGTCGAGATTGTAGCGGTTGCGCGGCTGCTCGAAGCTGCGGCTCTTGAGATCGAACCAAGCCGGAACGTTCAGGCCATATCGAAACGCCGCCAACTCGAGAACGGGGATATCGAACGTGCGGCCGTTGAAGCTCACCAGCGTGGGGCGGCGATACTTCTCCCAACCGCGCCAGAAATGATCGGCGATCACGTGCGGTCGGAAGTTCGGCTCGTCGAGCACCACCAGGTCGATCAAGCGGTAGTCCGCCGCGACCTTCACGACGGCCGCCGAGACGGGCACCTGGTAGGTGTACGGGATGAAGTCGCTTTCGTACTTGGCGAGTAACTCGGCGCGATAGCGATTCACAGCCTCGATCGGCTCAAGCCCTTGGCCCGGATACCTCAGCCGCGAAACTAGCTCGCCGTCGGCCGCCGTTTCCAGGTCGAATACGAGATACCGAACTGACGGCGCCATGACCGGATCCTGTGAAAACCGCTCGTTACACGCTCGCACCACCGCCCTTGGTTTGTGCCGCGGCAAGGCCGTCAAGCTACCAAAGTTCGCAAGTGCAAGCGATTGGTGTCACGACCGCCACGCGGTGAAATCCTGATTCTCAAATGGCGCAAGATGGCGAAATTCTACCGGTCCACCGCACGGTGTGGCGGCAGTTTACAGAAACTCGACGACCACCCAGGGTATGCCGATTCCGTAGTTTTGCGAGGTTCTCCAGGCGCCGTGAGATGCCGTGAACTTCCCTGCCTGCGACGGCCGACCTTAGTAGCAGCTTGCTAGGGAAAAGTCGACGGCGGAAGTCGCCGGGCGGAATACCTCTCGTCGACCGCGACGCCGCCCCCCTGCTAGGGCAGCCAAGGAAGGTGTCTCTTGCCCAAGCTCTCCATCATCATCCCGGTCCTGGGCCGGATCGAGGCCCTGGAACAATCGCTGGTTTCGCTATTGGCCATCCGCCCACGTTCAAGCGAAGTATTGGTCGTGCTCAACAGTCCCTATGCCGACCCCTACGCACTCACAGACGAGGTGCGTTTCATTTCCACGGCCCAAGGGGCCGGCTGGGTCGAAAGCGTGAACGTGGGTTTACGCGAAGCGACAAGCCCAGTGGTGCACATCGTCTCGCCCGGCGTTGAAGTTGCGGACGATTGGGTCTGGCCCGCGCTGCGTTACTTCAGCGATCGACGGATTGCCGCCGTTTCGCCGGTGGCCGTCGCCGCGGCGGATCCGGCAAGAGTCCTCGCATTGGGGGTCGGTTATCGGTCCGAAGGTGGACGCGCGCTTGTTGCCGGAGGTTCCGTGGCCGAACACTCCGAGCGCGGCGCTGTCGTCGGCTGCTGGCCCACCGCCTGGGCGGGGTTCTATCGCCGCGACGTCCTGCTTGATTTGGCAGGTGGCTTCGATGCAGCGGTTGGCGACGACCTGGCCGACATCGATCTTGCCCTGCGACTCGAAGCCGCAGGCTTCGACAGTGTGTGCGAGCCGCTGTGCCACGTTACGATACCCGATGTCACGACGCCGACGATGAGCTTCCGCTCGGGCCGCTCAGCCGAACGACTCTACTGGCGACACCGCGGTGCGGTTGGTCCGAGCAGTTCTGTGGCGCGGCACATGGTTCTGGTCGCGCGCGATGCACTCACCTGCCTCATCAAGCCGCGCGCCGCCGCGGCGATGACCGGTCGGATTACCGCTACGCTGGAGCGAGGAACCTATCGCCGCGCGCGCGAAGCCGCCGAACTGCTCCAACAGCGCGCCAGCGCGATGCTCAATCACGAGCCACTCAAGATCTTGCGGTTCGACGAAGCGCATCGCGCGGTTCGACCGCCGCAGAGCCGCAGTACGGTACCTGGTCCAGCCGCAGCGTCGCCCACCGGAAGCGCAGGGTCGCGGCGACTTCGCATGAGCGCGTAGCCAGGCTATGCCTTCAACTGCTCGTCGTGCCGCATCCCGCTGGGAGGTTGATCGGCGCGGTGCACGTTGGCCAGCGCTTGCCGCGCGCCGGCATGCTGCTCAACGTCGTTGTCTTCCCATTCGATCGACACGGCGCCGCTAAAGCCCGCTCGGTTGAGCTCGACAAAGACGGCTTCGAGGTTAACCACGTCGCGCGCCGTACCGGCCGTGACGAAGTTCCAGCCGTTGTGCTTGTCTCCCATCGGGCGATGGCCTCCGAGGCGGCCGTTCCGCGTATAGCCGTCGATCACTTGCACCCCCTTGACGTGCGCGCAATGGATGCGATCTCCAAACGCGCGGATGAAGTCGACGCCGGAGACCCCTTGCCATTCCATGTGCGAGTTGTCGAAGTTGAACCCGGCGGCCTTGGCGAATCCGGCTTTGTCGACGGCTGCAAGATACTCACCGGCACTGGCGATGTCCCCCATGGCCCGCTCGCTAGGATGGCACTCGAGATCGAACGTCGTACCGTAGTCGAGGCACGCCTGAAACACCGGCGCGAACCGCTCGACAAGCAGTTCGATACTCGTCTGGTAGACGTCAGGAATCGGATGGCCTCCCAGTGAGCTGGGAAGTGGCGGGAACAAGAACCAATGGCTCCAGCAACCAGCCGGCGAGCCGACAAAGCCCGACACTGGCACGATGCGGTCCTCTAGCCTGCCGATGAAGTGCGCTAATCGGACAACCGCTACGAGCGAGTCGGTCGCTTGCCGACGGGCGATCTCGGCAACTTCTGGAGGAACGTAGAATGGATCGGTGCGCGGTGGGTTGTTTCCAGCCGCGCGCCACCGGGCATAAGCTTCGACCGCATCACCGCCGAGAAACTGCAGCGTCTTGGCGCTGGGTTCGTCGCCGAGCGCCTGGCCTTGCAGGTGGGCGGCCAGCGAGAATATCTCCAGCCCCCGTTTCTTGGCCTTATCCACGCGTTCGGCCGCATACTGTTTGGCGCCATCATTCGTCGCGCAACGCCCCAGGTCGAGTTCCCAAGTGGCTTCCTCCCAGCCGTCGAAGCCCGCTTTCTGAATGAAATCAAGCCACTGATCCTCTGGCACGTTTCCGAACTGACCTCGCACGAGTCCGATCTGGTGGTACGAGTGTCTGCCCGGCCGATGCTGCACGGTTTGATGATGACCCACGGTGCTTGCTCTCCCCCAACGCTCTAGAGTTGAATGAAACTGATTGGATCGTCACTCCGGCTGCACGAAGCTCATGTGCAGTTCGGCGTGCCGTAGTTGCAGCGAATCCCACTGCGCCGGCGTCATTGGCCCCAACATGAAATGCGGATGCGTCGGCGCCCCTTTCTGCCAGCGCGCGATCGATTCGCGCAGCGCTCCGACAGCAGTTGCCAGCTCGGTGTCGTCTCTCGGCACCAAGGTGCGAACTGCCGTACCCTTAAGCTTGAAGCCGGCCGGCATCGGCCCCTCGATCAAACGGCGCTTGAAGAACAGGCGCGCGGCTATGCGAATCGGCCAAGGAGTTGGAATGGAGTTGCCATCAAGGGCCAGATTCAGTCCCTTCGACAGGTGGGCGCAAATCTGCGCGAGCGACCAGTTGCCGACTGTCCGATACGGGCCGGCCGCGATTCGCTCCACGTCATCGAGCACGTCGTGCATCGTGCGGTAGTGGACGTCGCGTCGTCCCGGCACTCGCCTGGTGTCGACCTCCTCCTCCTTTTTGACAACTGTAGTAGTTGCAGTGCTGGCCATCGGATCGCTCCTTAAGATTGGGCAATTGGTCCGACGAAACGCCGCCTCCCGACGCAAGTTATAACCCCCGAGTCGCGGCACTCGCAATCAGCCGTGGCGCGATCTCTAGCAGGCCAAGGGAGGACCGCGCGTCGAACCGCGGACCGACCACCCGGCGAGCCACGGATTCGCGCGCGATGGCATTGCGCGATAGAATAATCCTCCAGGCAACTCGCCGTTCACGGCAACTCCGCACCACATCAATGTCCGACGCTACTACATCCGCAACCTTTCTCGATCGCGTCTTTAGCCAGGGAAACGCGTACATCTCGTACGCCGTCCCATTCTTCTTCGCCTTGATCTTTCTGGAGTTGGTCATCGGCTGGCTGGCCCATCGCCGACTTTACCGCCTGAATGATTCGATCAACGATCTGAGCTGTGGGGTGCTCGACCAGGTTCTGCGGGTATTTCTCGAGCTGGTGCTGTTTTCTGGCTACATCTTCGTCTTCGACAACTTTCGGCTATTCGAGGTCGAGAAGTTTCCGCCCGCTGCCAGGTGGGCGGCGGCTGGTTTGCTCGTGCTTGGGGTCGACTTCGGCTTCTACTGGTTTCATCGTTTTGCGCACGAATGGGCCGCGCCTTGGGCGGCGCACGTCGTGCATCATCAGAGCGAAGAGTACAACCTGGCGGTCGCCTTGCGGCAAAGCGCGCTGGAAAGCTGCTTCGCCTGGATCTTCTATCTGCCGCTGGCGCTATTGGGCTTTCCGCCGCTCTGGTACATCTCGATGGCGGCCATCAATTTGCTGTATCAGTTTTGGATTCACACCCGCGTGATCGGCAAGCTGGGACCGCTGGAGTGGGTATTCAACACGCCCTCGCACCATCGGGTGCATCACGGTCGCAACCTCAAGTATCTCGACAAGAATTACGCCGGCATGTTCATCATCTGGGACAGGCTGTTCGGCACCTTCCAGGCCGAGGAGGAAGAGGTCGTCTATGGCATCACCAAGCCCTTGGCAAGCTGGAACCCCTTGTGGGCAAATGTGCAGATGTGGGCACATCTGGGGCGGCTGGCCTGGCAAGCGCCCTATTGGAGCGACAAACTGCGAATTTGGTTTATGCCGCTGGGCTGGACGCCACGTGGCCTGCCCCCACAGCCGCGGGCCCAAGATGTCACCCCGCAAGAACTGAAGAAGTTTAACCCGCGGATACCCGCCCGCGTAACGGCCTATGCGGTGTTTCAGTTCCTCGTGGTGCTGGTTGTCGCCAACGTGATCATGCTGGCGGCCGATCGACACGCGCCACGTCGCGAGCTAATTATCCCCTCACTGTTCGTCCTCTGGTCGCTGGTGAACATCGGCGGATTCTTCGAACTGCGGCGCTGGGCATTCTGGTCGGAACTGCCGCGGATCACCGTGCTCGCGGCCGGTATCGCAATGGTAGGCATCGACAGTTCGTGGCGCGTGCCCAGCCTGATTGCTGGACTCGTGGTCATAACATTATCGCTCGTGTGGCTCGTGGGCTGCCTGGTCGCGCTGGCAGTTGCGAGCGACTCACAAGTCAAGGAATCGAGCGTGGCTGCCGCGAGTGCGGTTGCCTTGGCGGAATCTGGGCATTAACATGCCCAAGCTTGCCGCCGCCGCGAGCCACCCGCCGACGCTCCCGATTCGAGCCCATACAACCCGGCGGTGCCCGCTTTTTTGGACTAGGCTTGCTGTGCGGTTCGTGGCGGTCGTCCGACCGAGGGCCCGCCCCTGGCGTCCGGTCCACGCAGGGCAGGTCCGACGAGCCGATTCGGCCCGAATGAGCCGGCCGTCGACCCATCTAAGCAGCGCTTCATGAAACAGCAGCGTTTCAGCGGACAATTCGAAACGGTCTACACGCTAGGAGTGCTCCTGGCCCGCTCGGTCGAAGCCAGCGCGCTCGTTGTGCTGCTGGAAGGCGCGGCCGATTGGGACCGCATGAAGGAGCTGTGCGACGACGTCAAGTTGATCGTCGTCGCCGACGCGGAAGAGCTGCTCAAAGGGGCCGAGGCCGAGGGACTGCATCCGGTCGTGGTCGACATCGACGACATGCCCATCGCCGATCAACTCGGCAACGTACTGATTCGTTGTGTTGCCGATGGGCTCTTGGTGCCAGGCGCGAAAGTCGTCGCCATTTATAGCGGCCTGGAAGCGGAAAAGGTCGACACGATCAGCGTCGTCGACATGGGGGAGCACCTCGGCCGCTTGACGGTTCGCGACTTGCAGCAACTCGAAACCCGCGTGCCGCTCGATACGCTCCAAACGGTGGTCAACCTATCACTCGATATTGGGCGTGAAGGGCGCGAGGGCAAACCAGTTGGCACATTGTTCGTGATCGGCGACACCCGCAAGGTACTCGCACATAGTCACCCCACTGGCTTCGATCCGGTCAAGGGTTACAGCCGCAAGGAGCGCAATCTCAAGAGCGCCCGCGTCCGCGAGGGGATCAAGGAGATCGCGCAAATGGACGGCGCGATCATCGTAGCTCCCGACGGCACCGTGGCGGCCGCCGCCCGGTATCTGGACGCACCGGCCGCCAATGTGCGGCTGACCAAAGGTCTCGGCGCGCGCCACTGGGCCGCCGCGGCGATCAGCCGATTGACCAAGGCCGTGGCCGTGGTGGTGAGCCAGTCGAGCGGCACCGTGCGGCTGTTTCAGAATGGCGAGGTCATTCTACGGATTGAACCGTTCCGCCGGGCGATGAAATGGCGCGATTTCGAACGCGAGCCGCCGCAGGCGCTCGACTGAAGTGCGGTGCCGTCATGCACGGCGCAGGTCGCGTCTCCAGCCATTCGGCGACCGACATCTCGTCGTCTACGGCACTGGTAGTCGCCTCTCAGCCAGTGATCAGCAATGCGAGAAATGGAACGACGTTCAGCAGCAGGATCGCGACCTTGTAGAAAACCATGCCGGCGAAATTGATCGCGTCGAACTGTTCAGGAGCCAGGCCTGTCCATTTACCCCACAGCCGATGCAACCAACCGTGCGGTAACCTCAACAGCGCGAACCACAACCACAAGATGCCGTAGTTGATGATCGCACACCAGAGCAACGTGCTGCGCAGCGTGGCGGCGTCCATGGAATTCACCTTGCGTGACTCAGGCAACCTAGCCGCAAATCACCGAGATATTGAGCAAGACACGAGTATCCGGCGCCATCGCCAGCGAAACTACTTCATGTTTGCCGGCCGTTCGAGCACGAGCGCCACCTCGAACCGCGTGTTTGGCTCGGCCAGTGAGACCGTGCGCGCCGACTTGATGCGCAGCTCGCTGGAGATCTTCTTGCCCGAGCGAAATTGATACAGGTGCACTCCTGGCCCTTCGTCCTGCTGACGAACGAGCCCGAACTTTGAGGTAACGAGATTCACCAAAGGGCGCGTGTCCCCCGTCGTGCCGAGGAAAGTAATCCGCTGAACTTTCTGAGCGTCGTTGAAGTAATAGGTCAGCGACCCGGCCAGATCGTGTGGCAGCGTGCCAGTCACGAGCGCCACGCGATACCCCTGCGTCGACAGACTCGAAAGCCGCGTGTTCACCCGTGGCCACCGTGACAAGACCCATGCGGTCGTCACATCGAAGCGGAAGACCTCCGCGAGGTTGTATACCGGCATTCCCTCGGGACGCAGGTTCAGCGGTACCACGGCTCCGTCGGCTTCGTCCGCGATACCGCCGGCTGACTCGGCTGATAAATTCCGCGCTTCAGCAGCTTCAACCGCTGTTCGCCGCTCGATGCGTGGGCCGCCAACGGCGATTTCGGCGGGAGATTCGGCAGATGTCGAGGCCGATTTGATTAAGCTCTGCACGCCCGAGGAGCTAAGCAGGTAGGGGACACTGACAGCGGCGCCTAATCCCAACAACAAGAGCGAAGAGCGTCCGAACATCCATGCACCTGAGACTGGGCCGCGCGTCATCGAGAACATCGGCAGCCTAGGGTATTGAGTTTGGAAAAGGTCTGTCCGACCGCGCTGGCTCGCGTAAGGGCTACGGCCGGCGTTTTCGTCGCCACCGCGCCATTGAGCAAAGCCGCTGCGTCAGCACGTCAGCCGTAGTTGGCCAGCAGCCACACGATCAAGGCGGCCAGGGCGAAGAGTGCGAACATTGTCAGTGGAAAGCCAAGCGCCGGCTCGAACATTCGGCTGGGAGTGCCAGCCAAGGAGGGCACCCCCCCCGTGCGCTCGGCTTCGTGCCCTTCAAAGTCGATCGCAATCTCGTCGAACTCGCTCGAACCGCTCGACATTCCGCCCCGTTGCCGAGCTAAAACACCTTCACGATGGGGCGGGACGTGCGGGTCGGGAAACGTCGCCAGAAAGGCGGTGACACGCTCGTCGCTCGCCAATGCCTCGACATCGTGTAACTGAAGGACAACTCCCAGCGAACGCAGCATGTGTTCGGCTTTTTCGGCCGAGAACTGCCGGACGGTCCGCCGAAGCAGATCCTGAAACTCGGGCTCGCCAGCGGCCGCCTGGTAGCTTCCCCAGCGGGCCAACAAATGCCCCCGGTTATGTTCTACGATGATCCGGCGGCACTGTTCGGCCACATCCGCTAGACCGAGCCGCGACGCTTCGCCGGCGGCCAGTAGTAGAAACCGATCTCGCACCAAGGGGCGTTGCCGCACCGCGCTGGCGCGGGCCAGATGCAAGTAGACGGCCAGGGGTTCGGCGGGGTGCATTCTTCGGGCTTGCGCTTAGCGGAAGGCAATATCGATGCGACCACCAGTTAGCGTAAGATGCGGCACGAGACTTGCCCAGCGGGTCAAGAGGTCCTGGTCCCGTTGATGTCGAAATTCACCGACACCTGGAACGATCTGCGCTGGTTAACCAGCGCAGATGCCGGGCCCAATTTCGCGCTCACAGCCGAAGCCGGATTATCGCAACTTCAGCAGGCGGATCGCCTGCGTCGCGCCCTCTCGCCCGAACGTGCGCGGCTGGTGCTCGAACAAACGGCGCTGCGTCGGCGGGCGTGCGAGAAATTCGCGAAGTCTGAGCGTATGTTCTTCGCGCCGGCAGCCCTCGAACAAGCGACCGACGAGCTGATCGCGCGCTACAAGGCTCAGCGATTCCCGGTAGCCAAACTTGTTCTCGACCTGTGCTGCGGCATCGGTGGGGATTTGCTCGCCCTGGCGGATCGTGGCCCAGTGTTGGGCGTCGAGTTCGATCCTTGCAGAGCACAGCTCGCGGCAGCAAATCTACGAGTGTGCCGGGCGGCGCGTCCCGGGGCATCAAGAACGGCGTTGCAGGCGGCTCGGCACGGCCAACTCGTGGTCTGCGGCGACGCGAGCCGGCTGCGAATTCCACGCGATTGTTGTTGGCACATCGACCCTGACCGGCGGGCCAGCGGTCGCCGCGTCGTTGTCGCCCAGTACTTCTCGCCAGCAATCGACGTGTTGCAGTCAATGCTTGCCGATGCTCCACACGCCGCAGTCAAGTTGGCGCCGGCAACCTTCGTGCCCGACACTTGGCCGCAGCGTAGCGAACTCGAATGGATCAGTCGAGGCGGCGAGTGCCGGCAACAGGTCGCCTGGTTTGGCCGCCTGGCGTCAGTGCCCACGCTCCGCCGCGCTACGCGCGTAGGTCCGAGTGGAGAGGTGGGCTCAATCGTCGGGCGGCCCGACGTGCCGGTCGATGTTGCTCAGTCGCTCGGCCGTTATTTGCACGAACCTGACCCCGCAGTACTCGCGGCGCGACTCACGGGAGCGTTCGCGGCCGAATTGCAACTGTGGGCCATTGATGCCGGTTCGATCTATCTCACCAGCGACCGTTCCGCGTGTCACGCGTTGGCGGCCAGCTTCGAGATCGAAGCCGTAATGCCTCTCGATGTGCGGAAGCTGCGTCAGCATCTGCGGGCTCGCAACATCGGCAATGTCGAGATCAAGAAGCGCGGGGTCGAGCACGATCCGGCCTTGGTTCGCAAACAACTGGCACTGCGCGGCAAGCACACAGCAACCGTAGTGCTGACGCGCGTCGCCGGCAGCGGAGTAGCCATCGTGGCACAGCGCCAGGTTACGGCGCCGGCTTAAGGTGCTCGGCCAAAAAGACGGCCGCGGCGTCGAATGTACGCACCGCTTCCTCGGCTCCCCAACCGTGATGCGCGCCAATCAGAATCTCGACGCGCCCAGGTACCCCCGCCTTGGTGAGGCTCGTCGCCATCGCATAGGCTTGCTCGACGGGCACAATCTCGTCGAGGGTGCCGTGATAAAGGAGAAGCGGTGAGTCCCCGGCATTCACGTAGCTGACTGGCGAGGCGGACCGCACTGCATCTGGAACGTCGGCCGGCTTGGCTCCCAGCAGCGTTTCGATGATGCGATTGGCAGCATCCGGAAACGTCAAGCTCAAGTCGGTCGGCCCTGCAAACGAGACCGCCCCTTGCACCTTGCTAGATTGATCGGCCCAACCCCCCGAGCCTTCCAGACCGTCGGCCGAATCCATGACGGCCAGCATCATCGCCAGATGAGCGCCGGCCGAGAAACCAACCGCACCGATGCGGTGGGGATCGATCCCCAACTCAGCAGCATGTGCCGGCAGGTAGCGAACCGCACACTTGACGTCTTCGATCTGCGCCGGCCAGCGGTGTTTTGGGAGCAAGCGATACGTCACCGTAGCGGTGACATATCCCTTGGCTGCCCAATCTTTGACTTGCGGGTCGTGCGACTCGCGATTGCCGCCACTCCAGCCGCCGCCGTGAATGAACACGACCGCCGGCAGCGGCCCAGCCGTATCGCGAGGCTTGGCCAGATTTAGTCGCAACGGCTCGCCGCTGCCGGTGCCATATTCGACGTCGGCACGAAATTCAATCGCGGGCTCGTCCCCTAGGCACAAGCGCCACGCTGGCGCCAATGCGAAGAGCACAGCGACGAGGGCCGCAACAAGCCGAGCTTGGGCCATACGTTGATCCGAGAAAGCCGTTCGCAAGAACATTGAAACAACTCTCACAAGCTTGAGATTGGCTAGTTAGTCGCCGCCGGGGCCTTCAAGAACTGATCGAAGAACGCCAGCGCGCCGGCTTGCGTGCGGACCATTTCCTCGGGTTTCCACCCGTGACCGAGCCCTAGCAACAGTTCCACGCGCCCGGGCACGCCCGCCTTGCTGAGCGCGTTGGCCATCTCAAACGCTTGTTCGTAGGGCACGAGGATGTCCTTTGTTCCCTGATAGATGAGCGTCGGAGCATCGCCAGCGTTGACGTACGAGACTGGCGAGGCCTGCTTGTAGGCCTCGGGCTTTTGCTCGCGCGAACCACCGAGAAAGCTTTCGACGATCGGCACGGTGATCGCAGGATACGGAGCTTCGAAATTCGTGGGGCCGAAGTAGGCCACGACCGCCTGCACCTTGCTCGACTGATCGGCCCAGCCCCCCGAGCCCTCGAAGCCGTCGGCCGAGTCCATCGTGCCGAGCATCATCGAGAGATGTGCGCCGGCCGAGTAGCCAATCGCGCCGATGCGCTGCGGGTCGATGCCAAGTTCATCGGCATGCGCTCGAAGCCAGCGAATCGCGCACTTCACGTCTTCAATCTGCGCCGGGAATTGATGCTTAGGAGCAAAGCGATATCCAATCGAGACCGAGAGATAGCCGCGTTTGGCAGCCTCGATAGCGTCGAGCTTGTGACCGTCCTTGTTGCCGGCACGCCAGCCGCCGCCATGGATGTAGGCGATTACGGGAAGCCGACCCTCGGTGTTTTTGAGTTTCGCCAGGTGCAGCGTCAGCGCCTCGCCAGCGCCTGTGCCATACGGAACGTTTTCGCGGAGTTCGATCTCGACGCCACGATCAGCGGCTGCTGGCGCCGCGGGCTCTTCGGCCCTCATCGTCTCCAGCCGCGCCAGCGCGAAAACCAACGACAGCAGCATGGCTTGGTTCCAGTAGCGACTCCGAGAAACGGCCCGCATTGCGATATCGGCGTAGAGCATCGGTGGGGTCCTCGAGCACGGCAAGAGTCTAATTAGGCCTGGTGGCGATTAGTCTAGTTCACCGCCGGGCGAAATGCAGGTCCGCGACGGGAATCGTCCCGCACCCGCCACGCCTGTCACGGTGAAGTCGCCGGTGGGGCATGTACGACTTGCACCAGGGCCCGAGCTTCAGTTTCGCGCACGACGAGCCGCTCGATCGCCGTGGCCCGGCCGGTCACAGGATCGACATCCACGATCGAACCGCAGAGCCGCACGTCGCCGGTCGCCACTTCAAAATGAGTCGGATTGAAGGTCCGCGTCGTCTCCAGCACGCGGTCGATGCGGCGCCCGAGAATACTCTCGTAGGGGCCCGTCATGCCCACGTCGCACTGCATGGCGGTCCCCAGTGGCAGGATCTGCTCATCGGCTGTGGGGACATGTGTATGCGTCCCCAACACGGCGCTGACCCGGCCATCGAGGTATCGGCCCATCAGTTGTTTGTCGCTGGTCGCCTCGGCGTGAAAGTCAACGAAGATCACTTTAACTTCAGGGGGCAGCTGTGCGAGCACTCGATCGGCGGCGGCCCAAGGACAATCGACCGGCCGCATGAACACGCGCCCCAACAAGCTAATAACTGCGACCGTGACCCCAGAGCGTGACTGGACGATGGCGAACTCTCGACCCGGCGCGTCGGGCGGGAAGTTGGCCGGCTTGACGATGTTCGACTCGCTCTCGAGCACGCAGTTAATTTCGACGCGCTTGTAGATGTGGTCCCCCAGGGTGACCGCGTCAACCCCCGCGGCACACAGCTCGCGGTAGATGGCGGGCGTCAAACCAGTGCCGCCGGCGGCGTTCTCCGCGTTGGCGATCACCAGGTCAAGGTCATGTTGGGCGACCAGGCCACGCACCGCCTGCTCAACAATGCGGCGCCCCGGTTTACCAACGATGTCGCCGATCAATAGCACGCGCACGCAAACAATCTCCGCTTCTTGGTCAACGCGCCAACTCGGTGAACCGAGTCTCACGCAGTACTGTGACCTTGATCTCGCCAGGATACGTCAGTTGCTCTTCGCAGGCGCGGGCGATGTCGTGGCAGATCTTGGCGGCTGTCTCGTCGTTCGTGTCTTTCGCCCGCAGCAGCACGCGCAGCTCGCGACCGGCCTGAATCGCATGCGCTTGCTCGACTCCGGGGAAGGTGGTGGCGATCGCTTCGAGCTCCTCCATCCGCTTGATGTAGCGCTCGAGCGTCTCGCGGCGAGCGCCAGGGCGCGAGGCACTGCAGGCATCGGCGGCGGCGACGAGCACCGTGTAGGGATTGTCAATCCGCAGATCGTCGTGGTGTCCCAATGCCGCATGCACGACTTCGGGACGCTCGCCATAGCGTTTGAGAATATCAGCGCCGATCTTGGGGTGCCCACCTTCGACTTCGTGATCGGCCGCCTTGCCGATATCGTGCAACAAGCCGCAGCGGCGAGCCAGCGCGCCGTCGAGGCCAACTTCTTCGGCCATCATGCCGGCCAGAAAAGCCACTTCTATCGAGTGCCGCAGCACATTCTGGCTGTAGCTTGTGCGAAACCGCAGGCGCCCCAGCAAGTGGATCAAGCGCTCGTGCAAGCGCGGCACGTCGGCTTCTTGCGAGGCTTCTTCACCGAGCTTCTGCAAATGTGCTTCGAGCTCCTGCTGCGTTTCGTTGACGACTTCCTCGATGCGCGACGGATGGATGCGGCCATCGGCGATCAATTTCGTCAGCGAGATTCGCGCCACCTCGCGGCGCACCATATCGAAGCCGCTGACGATCACTACGCCTGGCGTGTCGTCGATGATCACGTCGACGCCCGTGGCCTTTTCGAAAGCGCGGATGTTGCGGCCCTCACGGCCGATGATCCGCCCTTTCATGTCGTCGTTGGGAATGTCGACCGTGCTCGTCGTCGTTTCGGCCGTGTGAGCCGAGGCATACCGTTGCAGCGCGGTGATCATGACGTCGCGCGATTTCTGCTCGCACTGCGCGGCCAACTCCTTCTCGTAGCGGGAGATCAGGGCGCCAGCCTCGCGCTGCATCTCCCGATCGAGTTGCGCCAGCAACAGCTCACGGGCCTCGTCACGGCTTAACCCGCTGAGCTGGTGTAATGTCTGCCGCTGCACGTCGAGCAGCTTTTCCAGATCTTCGTTGCGGCGATTTGTCTCTTCGATCCGTTCGGAGAGCTTTCGCTGCGTGCTCTCCACCATTTTCTCCTGTTTGCGGAGCTGATCCTCACGCTGATCGAGGGAGTCGTGTCGCTTGTCCATCTGGCGTTCGCGCTCGTGCAACTCCTGACGAAAGCGGGCCAGCTCGCGCTCGCCGTCGGCCCGTTGCTGAATGGCCGCTTCCTTGATCTGCAGCTCGGCTTCCTTGCGGCGGCTTTCGATGTCGCTCTCGGCCTTGGCGATGATCTCGCGGGCTCGTGTCTCAGCATCCGTGCGACGCAGGTAGTCAATCAGTTTGAGAACGACAGCGGCCAGCACGAAGGCAATGATCGCCGTGACGATGACGGTAACTACCGGATGCACGCGCTTGCTCCCCTTATCGTAAGGTTGCCCCTCTGCAGGGGCCCGCCCTCGTGGCGGTCAGCCGCGGCCCTGGGCCTCGCGGTACTTGGCGATCGTTCGCCAGACCGTTGCGGACCATGGAGCGAACCACGGTGCGACAAGCGCCTTGCGGTGCAACCGCCGCGCTCGATTGCCGAATCCGACCGAAGTGCACTCGTGGCACTTCGTCGCGATCGGGCAGCAAGAATCCTGACTCGTTAGCTTCGTGGCTCGGGGAAACCGTGCCAGCCTCGCGGCGGCCGATCCGGTCGCGCGAAGTGCACGAGAGAGACGGCGGCCGCGCGCTGGCGCCCCCAATCGGGCCAGCGGCGGCTCCTTGTGTCCCATGCCACTTCTTGAAAAACCAACTCCGTCGCCATCCGACGAAGCTGAAGCCAAGAGTCATAGCGTCTCATATCGAGGCCACCGGCGACACGTCGCCGCTCGGTGCGATTCACCGAGCGCTCGCGGCTGCCATACACGCCCGACATGACCGACCGAGCACCTGCGACCGCTCGCGCGGTCCGGAGCCTCAGCCAGCAAAGTGTCAGGTTGAGGATGAGCACCACGAACTGTGTCACGCGGAAACCTCGCCCGAGATCGCTAAAAGTTGATGCTGCCGATTCGCGTGGTCAAAATCGTCAACTTGCCTCAAGTGGTTCGCCCACGCCCCCCGGAGGAGGGCCAACAAGCTGAATTCGACACTTTGTTACGCTCGCTATGGCCTGCCGGCGTTGCTGGCAGACCACGCTTAACAGCATACTAACAGAGTCCCCGGGCGATACAACTGTTTTGCCCGTCGGCGTCTCGCCTTAAACAGTTTCGGCGTCGTCGTTTAAGCGTGCGGAGCCCCCGCAGCTAAATGGCCTGGAAATTCTGGGGGATTCGGGAGGTTTGTTTCCGGGGGTTCCGACAGTCTCTATTTCTACTGTCCCAAGTTATCGTCGTTGCTTAACTCGTAAGGGAGGCATGAGGTTGTGTTTCTTCCAGTGATAGAACT
>JAIESQ010000167.1 GCA_019745975.1 Pirellulales bacterium | reverse complement strand
GTCTCGGCGCAGAGTATTTCGGGAAACACAATTGTCGGTGCGTACGTCGACGCGAAGAACCGCACGCACGGGTTTGTCTACAACGGCACCACCTGGACCACGCTCGACGACCCGCTGTTTTCTGTCGCCGGAATCACTGCGCTTTACGGCATCGACGGCAGCAAGATCGTCGGCAACACACAGAGCAGTGGTGTCGCTGCCGCGTTTCTCTACGATGGCGGGAGTTTTACGCGCCCCTTCGGAATCGAGGGACAGTTGGGCGGCAACTTCCACCAGTTCTTCGACATCTCGGGGAACCGCATCGTCGGCACGTATCAAGACCGCCCGTTCGTGTACATCATCCCCGAACCAGCGACGTTCTTGTTGGCCGCGCTCGGACTGCTAGCTTTGTTCCCGCTCGCCACGCGAAAGCGCTCCCGCGCCTCGCCGCGGCGATTCTCGCCCCTTCCACGGAGTTTTTTCGGGTTTGCGAGTCAGCCACCCCCCTCCATAAAAGTCCGCTGGATGCTATCGTTAGCATCTCCACGTGCGCAATTTGGAGAACGAGCCTTATGAGTAAAGCGGTTAAGGATCTGCTCACCGACGATATTCGCCGGCGGCTGGCCGGCGTCGGCGACGCCCTGCTGGTTAGCGTGTCGGGCCTCGACTCCAATCGCACCTATCGGCTGCGCAAGGAACTGCGCGAGAAGAACATTCACCTGCTGGTCATCAAGAACAGCCTGGCCCGGCGTGCGCTGGCTGGCACATCGTTGTCCCCCATGGTCGAAGGGCTCGATGGCCCAGCGGCCGTTGTCTGGGGGTCGACCGACATCGTCGATCTGGCCAAGCACGTCGCCAAATACCTCAACGACAAGCAATTCGAGAAACTCGAAGCCCGCGGCGGGGCCATGGACGGCGCGAAGCTCAGTCCCGCCGAGGTCATTGACGTCAGCAAGTGGCCCAACCGCGAAGAGCAGCTCTCGATCTTGCTGGGGCAAATCCTCAGCCCGGGCGCCAAGCTCGTCGCGCAGTTGTCGAGTGTCGGCGGCGCGCTGGCTAGCCAGATCAAAGAGAAGTCAGCCGGTGCCGAGGAGGATTCTGGCAGTACGCCCGAAGCGGCAGAACCAACTGGCTAATTGCGAATCCGAAGTTGCCCGAGCGCGCGAACTTCAAGCACCCCATCGGTTACCTACTAGCGAACAACCATACTTAACCCATTCGTCGGCCCACTACAGACGGCGAGCAGACCCGCGACGCGAGAAAGGACAGCAGATCCCATGGCGACCGCAACCCGCGAATTTTCACCAGGCGCCCAAAAATTGGGCGACCAGATCGTCGGCCTGACGCTCAAGGAGGCCAAAGAGCTCAGCGACTACCTCGAAGAAGTCCACGGCATCAAGCCGGCCGCCGGTGGCGCCGTCGTCATGGCGGGCCCCGTCGGTGCGGGCGCGGCTGCGGCTCCGGCCGAGGAAAAGACCGAGTTCGCCGTGGTCCTCGAGGCCTTCGGCGAGAAGAAGATCGAGGTCATCAAGGTGGTCCGGGCGGCCACGGGCCTAGGGCTCAAAGAGGCCAAGGACCTGGTCGAAGGTGCTCCCAGCAAGGTCAAGGAAGGCGTTTCGAAAGAGGACGCCGAGAAGCTCAAGGCCGAATTGGAGAAGGTTGGCGCCAAGGTGGCGATCAAGTAATTCGAGCCTGCCTCAATCGGGGGGGCTGCAAAGATTGGGCCAATTGTGCTAGGTTACACCTTTAGTGGAGCATGCCGCGCTCCCCAAGGGGTAGCCCAGCCCCCAGGTTTCGCTCTGACCGTGCACGCCATTGGCTTGCCGCACACGGATGTGGTGTCGGCAGGCTCGGGTAGACCAAGCTTGATTTTTGGTGTCCCCAACACGGACGGACCTACGTCCCAGCGGTTCGCCGCGCCGCCGTTTTGCGAGCCGCCCAACCTGCCTGATGTTTGCCGAACGAACTCGGCGCGCAGCGGGCACGGGACGCAAGGCCAGTTCTGCGCGCCCAGCGCGCCACTGCCCGCCATCCGGTCGGCAACGATCAACCTCGCGGCAACGAGCTTCGCGACCGATGACTTCGCGAACCTGACGAGCGCTTCGATTTCCCCAATGTCCGCAACGATCAGCCTCTGCGCGCTTAGCAACCAGTGAGCCGCGCGGGGCGACACGCCCTCAGCATTCCCGCGACTGACGAGGAGCCAACACACTATGACGATTCCGGCAGAACGACGCATTCGTCCCCAAGAAGTTCGCCAGTTCGGCAGCGGTCGCGGGACGTATCCCATTCCCGATCTGACCGAAATCCAAACGCGCAGCTACGCCGCCTTCCTGCAGTACGAGACGCCGCAAGAGAAGCGCAAGGACCAGGGCATCGAGTCGGTGCTCCGCGAGATCTTCCCGATCGAAAGCTACGACAAGAGCCTGCGCCTGGAGTACGCCGGCTACGAATTGGGCAAGCCGCGCTATGAGCCGGACGAGTGTCGCCAGTTGCGGCTCACCTACGGCCGCCCCTTCAAGATCTGGCTGCGCCTTACCAAGGAGCAGCCGATCGAAGAGGAAGTCTATCTCGGCGACATGCCGATCATGCTCGGCGGCGGCGAGTTCATCATCAACGGCGCCGAGCGCGTTGTCGTCAGCCAGTTGCACCGCAGCCCCGGTGTCGACTTTGTCGTCGGCGAGGAAGGCGGCGATCGTCGCATGCACAGTTGCCGCATCATTCCCGAGCGCGGCAGTTGGATCGAGCTCAACGTCACCAAGCGCGACAGCCTCAGCGTGCGCATCGACCAGAGCGGCAAGTTCTCGGCGATGACGCTGTTGCGCGCGATGTCGGGCAAATACAGCCAGAATGCCGACCTGATCCGCGTCTTCTACGAGACTTCGACCGAGTCGATCCACGACGGCCGCAGCGTCACCAAGATCGAAGGCAAGCTCGCCGTGGCCGACATCGTCTACCCGGCCAGTAGCGACCGCGCCGGCGAGGTGATCGTCGAGTCGGGCCAGAAAATCACCAAGAATATCGCCGAGGTGATCTGCACGTCGGGCCTCACGAGCGTCGAGGTCATGCCCGATGTCCGCGATCCGCTGATCTTCAACAGCCTGGCGGAGGATGCCACCAACAGCCACGAAGAGGCGCTGCTGAAGATCTATCAGCGCCTCCGCCCAGGCAACCCGCCGCAACTGGAGAAGGCCCGGGCGTTGTTCCACGAAAAGTTCTTCGACACGAATCGCTATCGGCTGGGTCGCGTTGGCCGCTTCCGCATCAATCGCAAGCTGTCGCTCGACATCCCCGAGTCGGAAATGACGCTCCGCCCCGAGGACTTGATCAACGCCATCGACTATCTGCTGCGTTTGCGCGCCAACGACGGCACCGCCGAAGTCGACGATATCGACCACTTGGGCAACCGCCGCCTGCGGACGATCGACGAATTGGCCTGTGACGAGCTGCGCAAGGGCTTCTTGAAGCTCCGCCGCACGGTACAGGAACGGATGAGTCTCAAGGACGTCGCAGACATGACGCCGCGAAGCCTCATCAATCCCAAGAGCATCTCCGCGGCGATCGAGTATTTCTTTGGCCGCGGCGAACTCTCGCAAGTGGTCGATCAGACCAACCCCCTCTCGATGCTCACGCACGAGCGGCGGCTCTCAGCCCTCGGCCCCGGCGGCTTGAACCGCAAGCGCGCCGGCTTCGAAGTGCGCGACGTGCACATTTCGCACTACGGCCGCATCTGCCCCATTGAGACGCCGGAAGGGACCAACATCGGCTTGATCTCAAGCTTGGGCATCTATGCCACGGTCGATGCCTACGGCTTCCTGGTCACGCCCTACCGCGTTGTCACCAAGGGTAAGCTGGTCGAAGAGGTCGTGTGGCTGCGGGCCGATCAGGAAAGCGAGGCCTTCGTCGCCCCGGCCGACGCTCAGACCGACGACAAGGGGCGTCTCACTGGCGACACGATCATCGCCCGACACCGCGCCGATTTCGAGCTCGTGCCGATCGACAAGGTGCAGTACATCGACGTGGCGCCTTGCCAGATGGTTGGCGTCTCGGCCGGCTTGATTCCGTTCCTCGAGCACGACGACGCCAACCGCGCGTTGATGGGCTCCAACATGCAGCGGCAAGCCGTGCCGTTGCTCGTCGCCGAGCCGCCGCTGGTGGCCACCGGCATGGAACGCGACGTCGCCCGCAACTCCGGCATGCTCGTGCGGGCACGCAAGAAGGGGACCGTCAGCTTCGTCGATGCCACGCGCATCGAAATCGGCGAAGATATTTATCCCCTGCGAAAATTCGTCGGGCTCAACGAGCGCACCTGCCAGAACCAGAAGCCGATCGTCATCCCGGGCCAAAAGGTCGAAAAGGGAGACGTCATCGCCGATGGCGCCGCCACCTTCCTGGGCGAACTGGCCCTGGGGCGCAACGTGCTCGTGGGCTTCATGTCGTGGGATGGCTTCAACTTCGAAGACGCCATCATCATCAGCGAAGAGCTCGTGCAGAACGACACGTACACCTCGATTCACATCGAGGAGTTCGACATCGAAATTCGCGAAACCAAGCTCGGCCGCGAGGAGTTCACCCGCGATATCCCCAATGTCAGCGAGAAGGCGCTTCGCAACCTCGACGACACGGGCATCGTCCGCATCGGCACTTACGTGCGACCAGGCGACATCCTCGTGGGCAAGGTTTCGCCAAAGTCGAAGACCGAGCTCACTCCCGAAGAAAAACTGCTGCACGCCATCTTCGGGCGCGCCGGCGAAGACGTGAAGAACGACTCGCTCGAGGTCCCCTCGGGGGTCGAAGGCATCGTTATCGACACGCAGAAGTTCTCGCGTCGGCTCAGCCTTTCGGAAGACGAACGCAAGGCGTTTGAGAAAGACCTCAAAGATACCGAAAGCCAGGGGAACGCCCGCATTGCCGAAGCCTTCGGCGTGATGGTCGAGGAGATCGAAAAGGTCCTGCAGCGCAAGCTCACCGACGAGGATGGCAACGCGCTGGTCCGCGATCAAGAGCACAAATACGTCGCCGAACAGGCGCAGCGGTTCCGGCTCGAAAAGATCGAGATTCGCAGCCCGCAGCGAAAGGCCGACGCCGAGAAAGCCCACAAGCAGTTGTGGCCGGCAGTCGAGGCGGCGATCGACGACCGCGATCGCAAGCTCAACTCGATGAAGCGCGGCGACGAACTGCGCAATGGCGTCTTGCAGATGGTCAAGGTTTACGTCTCGACCAAGCGCGTGATCTCGGTCGGCGACAAAATGGCCGGTCGTCACGGCAATAAGGGGGTCATCGCCAAGATCCTGCCACGCGAGGACATGCCCTTCTTGGCCGATGGCACACCGCTGCAGATTCTGCTCAACCCGCTGGGCGTTCCGAGCCGCATGAACGTGGGCCAGATTCTCGAGACGCACCTCGGCTGGGCCGGCGCCAAGCTCGGTTTCCAGGCAATCACGCCGGTCTTCGATGGCGCTAGCGAGTCGGACATCTGGAAGGCCCTCGACGAAGCCAAGTTGCCCAAGCATGGCAAGGCGCAGCTCTTCGACGGCCGCACCGGCGAGGCAATGGAGCAGGAAACCACGGTCGGCTACATCTACATGATGAAGCTGCACCACCTGGTCGACGACAAGGTTCATGCTCGCTCGACAGGCCCCTACTCGCTCATCACCCAGCAGCCGCTGGGCGGCAAGGCCCGCTTCGGTGGCCAGCGTTTCGGCGAAATGGAAGTTTGGGCGCTCGAAGCTTACGGCGCGGCTTACATCCTGCAGGAACTGCTGACGGTTAAGAGCGACGACGTCGAAGGGCGCACCAAGATCTACGAGTCGATGGTCAAGGGCGAGAACACGCTCGAGGCCGGCACCCCCGCCAGCTTCGATGTCTTGACCAACGAAATCCGCGGCTTGGGTCTCAACATGCAATTGGAGAAACGTCGCGTGTAAGTAGCAACACCGCGCAGCCCGGCCCAGTCCGGCCTGCGATTGCCAGCACACCGAATCACACAGCACCAGCGAATCCCCCCAGCCGGCGCACAACTTGGCCAAGTGGGCACATGGCCCATGTTGCCGCCCAGGAGAACTGACTGTGAGCATTGTCGAAGGCTCCTACGATCGCATTAACGATTACGCCGCCGTCAAGATCAGCCTGGCCCGCCCGCACGACATCCGCAGTTGGTCGTTCGGCGAGGTCAAGAAGCCCGAAACGATCAACTACCGCACCTACCGCCCCGAAAAGGACGGCCTCTTCTGCGAGCGCATTTTCGGCCCCGAGAAGGATTGGGAATGCGCCTGCGGCAAGTACCGCGGCATGAAGTACAAGGGCATGATCTGCGACCGTTGCGGCGTGAAAATCACCCACAGCCGCGTGCGCCGCAAGCGCATGGGGCATATCGAGCTGGCCGCGCCGGTCGTGCACATCTGGTTCTTCAAGGCCATGCCCAGCCGCTTGGGCAATCTCTTGGACATGAAGACCACCAGTATGGAAAAGGTGATCTATTTCCAGGACTACGTCGTCATCGACCCCAAAGACACGCCGCTCAAGCCGCGGCAACTGCTCACCGAGGAAGAGTTTCGCGCCGCCCGCGAGCAACACGGCGAAGGCTCGTTCGACGCCGACATGGGGGCCGAAGCCGTCCGCAAGCTGCTGATGAAGCTCGACCTGGTGACGCTCTCGCGCGACCTGCGTCAGGACCTCGCCGAAACCGGTTCGAAGCAAAAGCAGAAAGACCTGATCAACCGCCTCAAGATCGTCGAAGCCATCCGCGACAGCGACAACAAGCCCGAGTGGATGGTGCTCGATGTCATCCCGGTGATTCCGCCCGATCTGCGTCCCCTCGTGCTGTTGGATTCGGGCAACTTCGCCACGAGCGATTTGAACGACCTCTATCGTCGCATCATCAACCGCAACAACCGCCTCAAGAAGCTCGTCGACCTCAACGCGCCCGAGGTCATCATCCGCAACGAGAAGCGCATGCTGCAGCAGGCGGTCGACGCCTTGTTCGACAACAATCGCTGCAAGCGCCCCGTGCTCGGCTCGAGCAATCGCCCGCTCAAGTCGCTCACCGACATGATCAAGGGCAAGCAAGGCCGGTTCCGCGAGAACCTGCTTGGCAAGCGCGTCGATTACTCGGCCCGCAGCGTGATCGTCGTCGGCCCCAGCTTGCGCCTGCATCAGTGCGGTTTGCCCAAGAAGATCGCGCTGGAGCTGTATCAGCCGTTCATCATTCGTCGCCTGAAGGAGCTCGGCCACGCCGATACGATCAAGAGCGCCAAGAAGATGCTCGAGCGCCGCGACGCCGAGGTGTGGGACATCCTCGAAGAGGTGATCCACAACCACCCCGTGCTGCTCAATCGCGCTCCCACGCTGCACCGCATGGGCATTCAAGCCTTCGAGCCGGTGCTGGTCGAAGGCAACGCCATCAAACTGCACCCGCTGGTCTGCAAAGGCTTCAATGCCGACTTCGACGGCGACCAGATGGCGGTCCACCTGCCGCTGTCGATCGAAGCCCAGGTCGAAGCCCATACGCTGTTGATGGCCACGAACAACATCTTCAGCCCCGCCAACGGCGCGCCGATTATCAGCCCGTCGCAGGATATCGTGATGGGCTGCTACTACATGACAATGTCGGTCCCCGAAGCCCGCGGCGACGGCATGAAGTTCAGCTCGCTCGACGAGGTGCAACTGGCCTATTCGCTGGGCGCCGTGCACACGCACGCCAAGATCGAGGTCAAGCTCCCCGGCGCGCGCCGCACCAAGAACGAGGGGGACGGCGAAATCGGCCCTCCCGGCGCGCGCGTCAAGACCACGGTCGGCCGCGTGCTCTTCAACTCCATGCTGCCCTCCGGCATGCTCTTCTATAACCTGGCGATGCGCTCCAGCGAGCTGTCGAAAGTGATTTCCGACTGCTACCAGACGCTCGGCCGCCGCGCCACGATCGACCTCTTGGACGAAATGAACCGGATGGGCTTCCGCTTCAGCACCAAGAGCGGCTTGTCGTTTGCCACCGACGACCTGATCACCCCCCCCTCGAAGCAGCGCATCATTGCCGACGCCGAGCGCCAGGTGCTCAAGCACATGAAGCTCTACCAGCGCGGCCAGATCACCGAGGGCGAGCGCTACAACCTCGTGCTCGACGTCTGGACGCACGCCCGCGAACGCATCACCACCGAGATGATGAGCGAGCTGGAGGCCGACTACCGCACCGACGGGTACGTCAATCCGATCTACCTGATGGCCCACTCCGGCGCCCGCGGCGGCGTCGAGCAGATTCGTCAGCTCGCCGGCATGCGCGGTTTGATGGCCAAGCCGTCGGGCAAGATTATCGAAACGCCGATCAAGGCCAACTTCCGCGAAGGCCTCTCGGTGCTCGAGTACTTCAGCTCAACGCATGGTGCCCGCAAGGGTCTCGCCGACACCGCGCTCAAGACGGCCGACTCGGGCTACCTCACCCGCAAGCTTGCCGACGTCGCCCAGAACGTGGTCATCACGTTGCACGACTGCGGCACCACGCAAGGCATCACCAAGGGGGTCATTTATCGCGGCGAGAAGGTCGAAGTGCGGTTGGCCGATTCGATTCGCGGCCGCGTCGCCCGCCAGACGATCGTCAACCCCATCACTGACGATATCATCGTTCAAGAAGGTGATCTAATCACCGCCGAAATCGCCCGCAAGGTCGAAGACCTCGGCCTCGAGCGCATCCAGGTCCGCAGCCCCATGACCTGCGACGCGTCGCTGGGCGTCTGCCGGTTGTGCTACGGCATGGATCTCTCGACCGGTGCAATGGTCGAGGAGGGCATGGCCGTCGGCATCATCGCCGCGCAGAGCATCGGCGAGCCGGGCACGCAGCTCACGATGCGTACCTTCCACATCGGTGGCACGGCCGCCCGCGCCGTCGAAGAGAGCGAGTTGCGCGCCAAGAAGGAAGGCTCCGTGCAGTGCACGCGCCTCAAGGTCGTCCGCAATGACGAAGGCACGCAGGTCGTCCTCAGCCGCAACGGCGAAATTGTGATTCTCGATCCCAAGGGGCGCGAGCTCGAGAAGTACGAAATCCCCGCCGGTGCCAACCTGATGGTCGAGGAAAACCAGCTCGTCAAGCCGGGCACCATCCTCTGCCAGTGGGACCCGCACAGCATCCCCATCTTGGGCGAGGTCGCCGGCAAGGTCCGCTTCGAGGACATCATCGAAGGCGAGACCATGCGGGCCGAAAAGGACCCCGGCGGTCACATCCGCCGCGTCATCATCGAGCACAAGGGGGACCTCCACCCGCAGGTGATCGTCGAAGACGCCAGCGGCAAGATTCTCGATTTCTACTACTTGCCCGAAAAAGCCAACATCGAAGTCCAAGAAGGCCAGATGATCTCGGCCGGCACGCTGTTGGCCAAGCAGGCCCGCGAAGTCTCCGGCACGCAAGACATCACCGGCGGTCTGCCGCGGGTGACCGAAATCTTCGAGGCCCGCAAACCCAAAGACCCGGCCGTGATTGCCGAGATCGATGGCACCGTCGAAATCCTGGGCGAGAAGCGCCGCGGCAAGCGGACCATCATCGTGAAGAGCGAGAGCGGCATCGAGCGCGAACATCTCGTCTCACACGGCAAGCACTTGCGCGTGCACACCGGCGACTTCGTGCGGGCGGGCGAAGCGCTCGTCGATGGCCCGCTGGTGCCGCACGACATCTTGCGCATCTCCGGCGAAGAAGCCGTGCAGCAATACCTGGTTCGCGAAATTCAGAACGTCTACCGCAGCCAGCGCGTCGAGATCAACGACAAGCACATCGAGATCATCGTCGCGCAAATGCTCCGCAAGGTGCGCATCGAGTCGGTCGGCGACACCGGCTTGCTGCCGGGGAGCATCATGGATAAGTTCGAGTTCCGCGGGGCCAACCAGGAACTGTTGAAGTGCACCAAGATCAGCGAAAAGGGCGATAGCGACTTCGCCGCCGGCACGATCGTCCCCAAGGACGCGCTCGAACAGGTGAACGCCCAGATCGAAGCGCTCGGTGGCGAGTCCTGCAAAGGGACCAAGCCCAAGATGTCCACCGCCAGCACGCAACTGTTGGGCATCACCAAGGCCGCCGTGCAAAGCGGCAGCTTCATTTCCGCGGCCAGCTTCCAGGAAACCACCAAGGTTCTCACCGAGGCGGCCCTGGCCGGCAAGGTCGACAAGCTCGTGGGCCTCAAGGAAAACGTCATCCTCGGGCACCTGGTGCCGGCCGGCACTGGCTTCCGCACGTACCAGGAAGCCGAGGTCCGCATCAACCGCGAGGCGCTCGATCAGATCGCCGCCGAAAAGGCGACCGTGCTGGAGCGCGAGTTCCCGCTATTGCAAGCGGCCGAAGCAGGCGCCGATGGCGAGAAGGCTGCGGCCGCCGCCGGCACTGCTGCCCTGGAGGCCATGTTCGGCGGCTCCGAAGCCCAGCCGAAGTCAGAATAAGCAACGCGCTCAACCCGCTCCCCTTGTGGACTTCGGCGAGCTTAGTCGAGCCGGAGAGGGTGGCCGCAATGAAGTTGCGGCCGGGTGAGGGAGCTGTGACCCGGCGCGTGACGTTGACCGCGGCACACCAGCGCGACGCGCAGCGAGGGAATTCTGTCCCTCTCGTCTGTCGCCTCGCGCCGCTGGCCTGTTCCCGCCGGGTGCCATGAGCATTGCCCGTGCTCTTACTCCCCTCTCCCCTGGCGGGACTGCCCGGACTGGTCGCCGTCCTGCGGCGCTCGTCGCCGCGGCGCATCGCGGGTGTCGTTATTACAGCCACTTGACCTTGCGGAACCAGCCATAGAGCAGGCCGCAGATACTGAGCATCGCGAGGACGACCGCCGGGTAGCCGTAAGCCCATTTGGTTTCGGGCATGAAGTCGAAATTCATGCCATACAGCCCCGCGATCAATGTCGGCACGGCGATAATGGCGGCCCAGGCGGCCAGGCGCTTCGTGTCGTCGTTCTGCGCGACGGAGATCAGTGCGAACTTGGCTTCCAGCGCGATCTGGGATAGCTGCTCCAGGTTGTTAATCAGATCAGCAATGCGCACGACATGGTCATGCACGTCCTGGAAATACGGTCGCGTGTCCAGCGGAATCAGAGCCGATGTGCTCCGCGATAGTCGGGCTGATACGTCGATCAGCGGCGTCACGGCTTGTTTCAGCGCCAGCAGATCGCGCCGCAAGTGATAAAGTCGGGCCGTGACGCTCCTCGCAAACGTGCCGCTGAAAATCTGCTCTTCTAACTCATCCAATTCCGCTTGGAGCGCGTCGAGAATCGGAAAATACTGGTCGACGATAAAGTCCATCAGCGCATGAAGCACGAAGCCCTCTCCCTTGGCCAACAGTTGGGGAGAGGCCTCGCAGCGGGCGCGCAGGCCGACATGCGACGTCAGCGATCCGTGCCGCACCGTCACGACATAGCGGGGACCGACGAACACGTGCGTTTCCCCGAATTCGATGCGACGTTCGCCCTCCTCACAGAGCCGCGCGGTGCGCAACACGACGAACATGGAATCGCCGTAGATTTCCAGTTTGGGGCGCTGATGCGCTTGATGAGCGTCTTCGATCGCCAACTCATGGAGACCAAACGCCTCTTGGATATGCGCCAAGAGCGGCTCCGACGGCTCGTAGAGCCCGACCCAGAAAAAACGATCGGAGTGGCGCCAGGCGTCCCCCAAGTCGGGAATCGGGACGACCGTCACGCGCACGCCGTTGTGATACGCAGCCGAGTTGATGACGCTGTTGCGTGGCAACGCCATGTTATCGGGTCTCTCGGGAGTCACGAAGTTCTCCCCTGCGAAGAAGTTAGGAGTTACAAAGCGGACCGGGATCAATTCCTCGGCTGCATTCGAATTTGCGACGACGGCTCTGCGAAGACGGCTTGTGGTTCAACGCTCCGCCCTTGACCGCCATCATGACGCGCCCGACCCTCGCGGCCAAGTTTCATTGTCCGGCACCGGCGCCCTTTTGACCTCCTAATACATGTTCATAAATATGTACAGTATTATGTACTAGGATTGCGTCCCGAGACTTGAGAAGGAACGTCCAGTGCGCCGAGCGGTCGCAGGGCCATCCTGGCCGTGGTCCCGCATGGGCCGAAAAGTCCATGTCATGGTTGCGCCCGCCCGTGCGCGCACAGATTACTTGACCACGGATATCTCGGATTCCTCGGATCAGATTGTCGTTGTCTTTGCCTCTGGCCAAGCTGCGCGAGCTGCGAAATCTGCGGACAAACAGCAACCTGCATTCTTGGCGCCTTTGCGCCTTGGCGCGAGCTCAGTGCTTAGGACGCAAAACTGCCCTTAGGACGATCGAGGACGCAACGGTTTTGAGTTTTGCGTCCTAAAATAACTCGTTATGAAGAAACGACTTAACGGCTTTTGACAGCCGCTTAGGACGGTTAGGACGCAAATTCCCGGACAATCTTATTCTGGGGGGGGCTGCAAGGAGGGCTCGACCCCCGATAGTCCCGGTCGTGCGCAACGTGGACCGCGAAGACCGGCGCGGCGCAGTCTTTGAGCTTGCCTGTCGTCCCTTGGCCGCTCCGGCTCGTCTCATCGTCGCACCCAACTCAATCAAGACCGCAAACAACATCTGAGAAACCGACGGCGACGGCGCACAGCGTAAAACGCGCCAAGCCAACACCATTGACGAAGAAAGGGACCAAGCTGAAGTCCCTGCGCACGAAGCGAGCCTAGCCAACCTCCCCTCACTGCTATTCAAGCCACGCCGCACACCGTCGCTGTGTTGAACTTCGCGTCGCGTCGCGGCACAATCGGGCCAGGAGAATCATCCGATGCTCAAATCGATCTTGCTGGTCGTCGACGGCCGGTTCACGAAGCATGCCTCGATCGGGCTGGCGATTCGCTGGGCGCGCGAGGCCGACGCCACGCTCGCAGCGCTAGGCATCATCGACGAGGCCAAGGTCTACACGCGCGAGGCAGTGCCGCTCGGCGGCGGCCAGGCGAAGCGCGAAGCGGATGCCATCCGTCTCGAAACCCAGCGTGCCAAGATCGAGGCCTGCCTCGTCGAAATCGGCGTGCAATGTCGCCGCGAGCAAGTTTGGTTCACGACTCGGACGACACTCGGCGAGCCTGCCGATGAAGTCGCCCTCGAGGCTCAGCGCTACGACCTCTTGGTGCTGCCGCACGACCTGTCGCGACCCGATACGAACGTGCCGGCCGAAGAAGGACTGGGACCCGAACTCTGGAAGCTGCTGCACCAGGCGCCACGCCCTGTGGTCACCGTCGCCGACGAGGAGCCTGTCGGGCAAGCGATCCTCATCGCCTACGACGGCAGCCTCCAGGCCGCACGGGCCTTGCAGCTTTTCGTGGCGACCGGCTGGGGAACCAACCGCGCGGTACACGTTGTCTCGTACGCCGACGACGCCCAAGCTGCTGCAGAGTGTGGACAGCGGGCGGTCGATTTCCTTCAGCATCATGACATCGCGGCCACGTTGCACGCCGACGCGGGCCGCGGTGATATCGGCGATCGGCTCATCGAGCAAGCCAAAACGCTGCAAGCGGGAATGATCGTCATGGGCGCTTGCGGCCGCTCGCGCGCGCAAGAATTCTGGCTGGGATCGGTCACCCGGCGGCTGCTCGATCAGTGCGGGTTGCCGCTCTTTTTGTATCACTAGTCGCCAGCGCCGCGGCAGTCCGCCAATCCGGCTGGTGCGAAGCATTACTAGTAAACAGGCCACTTGTACCGGAATCGAGCCACGGGGAACCTGCTCGACTGCTAAAGCTTGAGCACCTGCGACTGTCGCAAGATCTCGTCGACCGAGATCAGCTTGCCGCGCCCGCTGCCGGGGCAGACGTCACACGTCTCCTTCCAAGCCTCGGGCGTGCGAATGTTCGAATCCCAGAAAGGCCAGGTGCGGCATTGTCGCGGACGTTGTTCGTAGACCGTGCACTTGCGTGTGTCGCCATCGAAGAAGACGCAGTCGCCATTGGGGAACTCGACCAGGCTGCGGCGGATGCCCACCTTGCGGACGTACTTCCGCTCGAAGTCGTCGACCTCCATTTCCAAGCGCGCGGCCAGCGCCGCGATTTCCTCGGCGTTCACCCACACGTGGCCAGGTGCGCCAGTACAGCAGTCGCCGCAGCCGGTACAGGCGAAACGCAATCCATCTTTGAACCAGGATGAGTCATTCATGCGATACAGATTACCGCTTGCCGCCCACTCCCGCCAAGGCATGGCAGCCGTTAAGCTTTACGCCGGCAGGCGGTCGCACCGTGCGAGATTTACAAGTCACGAACCTCTAGAGTGCCATGAGTGAGCTTCATGTCGCCTGCCGCTGCGATCGCGCCGATCACTTACGATAATCGCCACGTGTTCTTACCGGGCGCCGGCCTGGACAGGTCGTGGTTCGCCGAACTGGCCCCACGCTTGGAAGCCGCCCGGCGCGAGACGCTCGACGACGTCGAACTCTGGCAGCGCAGCGTCGCCGACAGCAGTGTCGCAATTCCAGCCGCGAAACAACCGCTCGACGCGGGCTTCATCAACTTGCCCCAGCGGCTGCTCAACGAATACCGCCAGCGGCGAGACACCAGTGAGTTGGGGCGGATCATTGCCACCGCGCGGCGATTGGCCGACGCGGCTGATCGCATCGTCGTGCTCGGGATCGGTGGCTCGTACATGGGCGCCCGAGCGTTGTTCGAAGCGCTCTGCCATCCGTATCACAACGAGCTGCCGCGCGGCGAGCGCGGCGGCCGGCCCCGCGTCTACTTCGATGGTAACAATTTTGATACCGACGGCACGGCTGGGCTGCTGGATCTCGTGAACACGAACGGACAAGGCGCCGACCCACTCGATCGCTGGGCGCTCGTGCCGATCAGCAAAAGCGGCGGCACGCTCGAAACCGCGGCTGCGTTTCGTGTCTTCTTGCGCGCGTTCGAGAGGGCCAACCAGGCCGGTCGGCAGGCCGCCATAGCCGGGCTGCTCGTGCCGGTGACGGGCGCCACCGGCAAGCTTCGCGATCTGGCCCGGTCACTTGGCTGCACCGACGTCTTCGATATTCCCGACGGGGTCGGCGGGAGGTTTTCCATCTTCTCGGCCGTCGGCCTGCTGCCCGCCGCCGTGCTGGGGATCGACGTCGTGCGATTGCTCGAAGGGGCGGCCGCCATGAACGACCGCTTCCAGAGCGCTCCGCCGGGCAACAATCCGGTTCTCGACTACGTGGCAACTTGCCACCTGGCCGAAGAACGCCGCGGCCAGACGATCCGCATCCTTTCGACTTGGGGCAAAGGGCTCGAAGCGGTCGGCTTATGGTACGACCAGCTCTTGTCCGAGAGCTTGGGCAAGGAGGAAGTCGGCGCCACGCCGCTGACCGTCGTCAACACGCGCGATCTGCACTCGCGCGGGCAGCAGCATCAGGAAGGGCGCCGCGACAAGCTGATCAGCAACATCGTCGTCAAGCAGCCGCACCGCGACGCCTTGAAGATCGGCACACTCCCCGGCGACGAAGACAAACTCAATGCCCTGGCCGATAAGTCACTGGCCGATTGCCTGGCCGCCGCCGTGGCGGGCACCAACCAGGCGTATCTCGACGTGGGCCGGCCGACTGCCGATATTCTTTTGCCGCGGCTCGACGAAGCGTCGCTCGGCCAGTTGTTCCAGTTCTTCATGCTGGCCACGGTCGTCGAAGGGCGGCTGATCGGCATCAATCCGTATGGTCAGCCCGGCGTCGAAGCGTATAAGAAGAACATGAACCGCATCCTGCAAGGAAAGTAGTGGCTTGTGGCTGGTGATCGCGGCAAACTGAACACTGAAAACTGAACACCGAAAACTATGGCTACTCAACTCACCTGGCTTGGGCATGGCACCTGGTCGATCGCGACTGGCGGAGTCCATGTGCTCGTCGATCCGTTTCTCGATGATTCACCGACAGCACCGATCAAAAGCGGCGACGTCCAAGCGGATTACATCCTGGTTTCGCACGGTCACTTCGATCACGTGGCCGACGCCGCCAAGATTGCCAATCGCACCGGCGCGACGGTAGTGAGCAACTTCGAGATCTGCGAATGGCTCGCCAAGCAGGGAGTCAAAAAGACCGAGCCGATGAACCTCGGCGGCTCGATCGCGCTGCCTTGGGGAAAGGTCAAGTTGACCCTTGCGCATCACAGCTCGGTGCTCCCCGACGGCACGCCCGGCGGCAATCCCAGCGGCTTCCTGCTCTCGCTGCCCGAGGGAAAGGTCTATCTGGCTTGCGACACGGGGCTGTTCTACGACATGAAGCTGATCGGCGAGGAGGGGCTCGCGCTGGCCGTGCTGCCGATCGGCGATCGCTTCACGATGGGCCCCGACGACGCCTTGCGGGCGGCCAAACTGCTAGGGGCCAAGCGGGTGGTGGCTTCGCACTACGGCACCTGGCCGCCGATCGCACAGGACGCGGCGGCCTGGGCCGCGCGCGTTGAAGCCGAGATGAAATCGAAAGTCGACGTGCTCGAACCGGGCGGGAAGATCATACTATAGTCGTATCTCACAGGGCATCAGTGACGCCGCGCGCAACGTGGACTGACGCGAAACGCGGCGCCATGCTTAGTTCGCATCTCCTCTGATCCAAGATCACGGAGCCTTTCCATGATGGACTCTTCATTCTCGCGCCGACAATTCACGGGTCAATCGCTCGGCACGCTGCTGGGCTTCGCCCTGCTCGACACGCTGTTTCAGACCGACGCGCTGGCGGCCGACATCAAGCCCGTCACCAGCAAGTGGCTGGCCGACGTCAACGAGCTCGCGCAAGACCTCAAGGACGCCAAGCTGGAACAGATTGTCTGGCAGGAGAAGATTGAGGAGTTGTTCAAGCAAGTCGACTTGCCCGACTTGCTGCAATTGATCGACTTCGAGCGGTTGACGGCAAATCTGAAGTACCTCGATCGGGGAGCACTAAGCCTGGGCTTTCGCTTTGGCGATGCGAGTGACGTGCCCTCGAAGCTCGCCTTCGGCCGGCAGATATTTGCCTTGAAGGAAGGGCGATCCGTGGTGCCGCACGGGCATCGCAATATGGCAACTGCGTTCCTGATTCTGGGCGGCGAGCTGCGCGGCCGGCACTACGATCGCCTGGCCGATGAGCCACGCCATTACCTGATCAAACCGACTATCGACCGGCAGTTCGAGCCGGGCGAGTGCTCGACCATCTCCGACTTCAAGGACAATGTGCACTGGTTCCAGGCCACGAGCGCGACGGCCTTCATCCTCAACATTCACGTGCTGGGGGTGAACCCGGCGGAGAAGGAAGCAACGGGCCGACTCTATCTCGATCCCGAGGGCGAGAAGCTGGCCGACGGCACGATCCGCGCCGCGCGGCTGACGTTCCAGGAAGCCACGCGGCGCTTCGGCTGAGGCGAGCCGCTATACCCGCACTGGTTTTCCTTTGCGTACCGATTCGGTCTCGCGTTGGCAGAGCCGCAGCGCGTCGCACGCCAGGTCGCCCGAGAGCAACGCCGACGGCTTCGCCGTTTTGATCGCACGTGCGGCTTCGCCGAGCTCCGCGGCGAAGACTTCGATCGGATCGTCGGAGCCGAGTCTTAGCTGCGTCACCTTGCCATCGGCCGACAGTAACGTCAGCGGCGTGCGCGCCGGTTCGGTGATGAACGCGGCAAAGTCGTAAACGAGCGTCGCGCGCTCCAGATAGATTTCAAAACCGTGCGTGAAGGGGCGGCCTTGCTGGCGGATCACTCCGCCGGTGGCGGTGATGGTCGGTCCGCCGGCGCCGTAAAGAAACTGCGAGTTGATCAGCTCGACCACTTCGCCGCGCATCCGTCCGGTGCTGGCGATCGATTGTGGCATGCCGGCCAACAGGCGAATGAAGTGGGCGTCGTGGATGTGCAAGTCGATCACCGGCCCTCCCACCGTGCGTGGATCGTAGAAATCCTTGATCCAGAGTGGGTCGGAGATAATCCGCTTGAAGTGCCCACCTAGCAAGGCGCCGTACCTGCCGCCTTGCACCAATTTCAGCGCCGTGGCGAACTCCGGAAAGAAGGGGAGCACGTGGGCGACGAGTAGCATGCGCTTTGCCCGCTCGGCGGCACGGCGCATGGATTCAGCCTCCGGCAGCGCCAGCGCAATTGGCTTTTCGCATAGCACATGTTTGCCGGCCGCGAACGCCGCGCGTGCCACGCGCGCATGGAGCGCCGGCGGCAGGCAGATATCCACCAGGTCGACCTTGTTGTCGGCCAGTAGGTCGTCGAGCTCGGCATAGCGCCGCATGTGCGCGAGCTCCACTTGCGTGCCGGCTGGCCCGAAGTTCCCTTTGATCCCGCGCCAATCGCCGGCGAGCTTGACTCGATCGCGGGTTGAAATGGCGACGACTTTGGCCCCGCGCACGCGCTGCCAGGCGAGGTAGTGGATCATCCCCATGAAGCCGATGCCGACGATACCGATGCGAACCATGTGAAGTTGCTCTACAGTTGATGCTGGTTGCCGCGCGACTACGCCCTGGCAGTGACAAGTTGTTGGAATCGTTCGTAAGCGCTCTGCCAATCGTGCGTGCGTCGCGGCAGGTACTCGGTCACGTCGAACGATGCCCTCACCAAGGCGCGGGCTTGCGCCCAATCGGCGACGTCGCCGGATGCCACCGTTTGCATGAGCACATTGCCAAGCGCCGTGGCTTCGACCGGGCCAGCCAACACGCGCCGCCCACAACAATCGGCCGTGGCCTGGCAGAGCGCGGTGTTCTGCACGCCGCCGCCGACAATATGAATCGTGCCAATCGCGCGGCCACTGAGTCGCTCGAGGCATTCCAGCACCCAGCGATACCTCAGCGCCAGGCTATCGAGCGCGCAGCGGATGACCGCGCCATCCGAATCTGGTAGTGGCTGGCCGGTGCGCAAGCAAAAGTCGCGAATCGCGCCGGGCATGTCGGCGGGGGCCAAGAAGCTGGCGTCGTCCGGGTCAATTAGCGATACCAAGTGAGGCGACGCGACTGCCAATCGCGCCAGTTCTTCCCAACTGTATTGGCGGCCTGCCGCGGCAAACGACCGCCGCGATTCCTGCACGAGCCACAACCCGGCGATGTTCTTCAGCAGCCGAATCGTGTTGCCAACGCCAACCTCATTGGTGAAATTGAGCGCCAAACTCGTGTCGTCGATTACCGGACGGGGCAGTTCCATACCCATCAGCGACCAGGTACCCGAGCTGATGTAGCACCAGTCGGGATCGGCGGCGGCAAAGGTGGCAGCCGGCACGGCCATCACGGCGCTGGCCGTATCGTGGCTTGCTGGTGCGACGACGGTGATGCCGCTCAGTCCTGTTTCGTGCGCCACCTCGGGGCGCAACGGCCCAAGGCGCGTGCCTGGTTCGATCAATTCGCCAAGCAACTCGTCCGAAAGATCAAACTTTGCCAAGAGGTCGCCCGCCCAATTGCGCGTCCGCGGGTTGTAGAACTGCGTCGTGCTGGCATTAGTGCGTTCGTTCGCGGCCACGCCCGTTAGCAGCCAATGAAACAGGTCGGGCATCAACAGCAGCCGCCGCGCCGCGGTCAATAGCGGTGAATTGGCCAGCCGCATCGCCCAGAGTTGATAGAGCGTGTTGAAGGGCATGAACTGAATGCCGGTGGTGGCAAAGATCTCGGCTTGGGGTACACGCTGGAACGCTTCGGCGAGAATGCCGTCGGTCCGCGAATCGCGGTAGTGGTACGGATTGCCAAGCAGCACGTCGCCAGCGCCAAGCAAGCCGAAATCGACGCCCCAGGTATCGACGGCCAGGCTGGCGATCTCGCGGCCATAGCGCTGGGTGGCGCCGCGCATGCCGATCTGAATCTGTTGCCAGAGCGCGAGCAGGTCCCAATGCTTCGAGCACGCGACCGAGACGGGGCCGTTCTCGAAACGGTGCAGCTCTTCCAGCCGAAGCCGCGCGCCGTCGAACGAACCCGCCAAGAGCCGTCCGCTCGAAGCCCCGAGATCAACTGCCAGATAGATGCGCTCAGCCATCGGTAACAATCGCCGTCGTCTTTACGCTAGGCGGGATAGTGCGAAGGAAGCGGTCAGCGAAGTTCTACTGGACGATGAAAGTGAAAGTTGAACGTTGCCTTGCCACTCGCCCGTTGGGCAAATCGCAGTGGCGTTTAACGGGGGATCACCGTCCTCGGCGAGGCCGTGACGGCTCACAACATCGAACTCGATAAATTACCGGTCAGTGTCCCGCGGAGGACCGTGGCCCCCCAACTAACGATCCGAAAGAGCCTGTCCGTGAACCGCCCTGTCGGTTCTTGGATGGGCTCTTTGGCGTTCACGGATGGTGTCTCGGTACATGGGGTTCGTCAATCCTCGGTGCACGGTGGCGGTGGGTGACTCATGTCCCTTGCCCTAGGCGGCACAACCCCTGCAATAGTCGCAAATCCTGAAGTTGCAGTCGGCGCCACGTCGATAACCACCCTGAGCGTGCTATTGTTGACTTAGTTGGGAAACATAAGTAGGATTGCGGCAGCCATGGGATACGCGTCTCGGCTTCAGGAGGCGACGCAGTTGTCGAAAACCCCCGTTACAGCCCGAGGGGCTCGGCCAGCGAAAGTCGCTGAAAACCCTGGCGCTGATGTGACTTCCGCGCTTGCAAGGATTGCCGAACCGGGCCCGGCCGACCCCAGCGAAGTCATGACGATTCCGCATCCGGCGTTGATCGCGGCACGAGCCGCTGAAAGTAACCGCGCGGCCAGCACAAAGACCGCCGCCGCAGTGACCGATTTGCCCCAAGTCGCGCCAGCGGGGGCCGCGCCCGAGGTCCGCACCGCCACCCCCGAGGAGCTCGCTTGGCTCAAGGCCGAGAGCGACAAGCTCGAAGGCGCCGAACCACGCGAGATTATCGCCTGGGCTGCGGAGCACTATCAACCGAAGCTCGGTATGGCGACGGCGTTCGGTCCGGAGGGCTGCGTCATCATTCACATGCTCGCGAAGATCGACCCCAAGACGTACGTCTTCAATCTCGACACCGGGTATCAATTCGCCGAAACACTGGCTCTGCGCGATCGGATCGCCGAGCGCTACGGGATTGAGGTCGAGTTGCGGCGCCCCGAGCAAACGGTCGCCGAGTACGAAGCGGCCCACGGCGGCCCCGTCTACCAATCGAATCCCGACAAGTGTTGCGCCGACCGCAAGCTGAGCGTACTGCGCAAGGCGGCCACCGAGCTCAACGCCTGGATGAGCGGCATCCGCCGCGATCAAAGCAGCGACCGGGCCCGCGCCGCGATCGTCGGCTGGGACCGCAAATTCGGCCTCGTCAAAATCAGCCCGCTGGCCAATTGGACCAAAGCCCAGGTCTGGAAGCTGATCACCGACGAGAACATCCCGTACAATCCGCTGCACGACCAGGGCTTCGCCAGCATTGGCTGCTGGCCCTGCACACGGGCGGTCTCCTTTGGCGAAGACGAACGCGCCGGCCGCTGGAGCGGCACCGGCAAGACCGAGTGCGGGCTGCACTCGCTCGACAGTCATCACTAGTCGTCGCGCGGTTTCGCAAGGCTGGGCCGGCTCTCTGAGCCGGGCAACACGGGGATTGGTCGCGGCCAAACGCGCGGCGAGGTTGCGTGCCGCGATCATGGTAGTTGGTTCATGCATCTTGAGTAGCCCGCCATGAAAGTATCGGCCAAGACCGAGTACGCATGTCTGGCGATGCTCGATCTGGCGGCCAGCCACGGTCGTGGCGAGCCGGTGCGGATTCGCGATATTGCCGACCATCACGGCATCCCCTCGCGGTTTCTCGTGCAGATACTGCTGCAGCTTAAAGGCGCCGGCATGGTCAACAGCACGCGCGGAGCGTCGGGCGGATACCAGCTCTCGCGCGAGCCCGAGGAGGTCTCGCTGGCCGACGTAGTCTCAGTGATCGAAGGTCCGCGCGAAGTGGCCACCGCAGCCGCGGCGGGCTCGCCGGTCGCCAAGGTGCTGGCCGGTGTGTGGAACGAAATCTCCGCCGCCGAAGACGCCCACCTGCGCGAGATCACGCTGGCCGACCTGGTCGATCGGGCCGCCGACCAGACGCGCGACATGTACTACATCTGAGGCTCGAGGCGAGAGGCCAGCGGTAAGCGGTACAAGAGACTCGCCGGCTCCCGGCCGCTTGAGCACCCGAGACCCCTGGGCGACGACCAGTCGGGGGGGCCCAGAATAAGATTGTCCGGGAATTTGCGTCCTAACCGTCCTAAGCGGCTGTCAAAAGTAGTTAAGTTATTTCTCCACAACGAGTTATTTTAGGACGCAAAACTCAAAACCGTTGCGTCCTCGATCGTCCTAAGCGCGGTTTTGCGTCCTAAGCAGGCTCAGTTCAAGCGACCTCGCGCCAAGGCGCCAGAATGCAGGTTGCTGTTTGTCCGCAGATTTCGCAGCTCGCGGTCGAGTAGGAGAGGGGCAGCACGTTGCTGCCGCCTCTCCCCTCCTCAAACCGGACGTGCGGAGCTACCGCATCC
>JAIESQ010000048.1 GCA_019745975.1 Pirellulales bacterium | reverse complement strand
TCGCAACCGCAGCTTGAGGGAAGAGCCGTTTTTCATGGAATACCAGTTACCGACGATTTCTCAGAAAGTGCAGTAGTGGTGGCACGAAACTCTCCAAGGGTGACCTAACCCTGGCGAAGATCTGCGCAGGTTGGCCGGATGCCCGCGACGAAATGAAAAAGCGGCTCGGTAAATGGCAGAAGGCCGGGTACTTTTTCAAGCTCGACTGGCTGCTGCGGAATATCAACGCCGTCGTGACGGGCGAGGCGCTCTTCACGGCCATGAAAGATGTCGATGCCATTACCTTCCGCGAAGGCCTAGAGACCGCCGAAAGGGCCATCGACCGGCTGCTAAACCTGATTGCCAGCCGGTTGGGATTGGACCACGACAGAGTCTTTGGAAGTCGATATGCGATTCCGCTGATGAGCCGCTATTTGGTTCAACGGGGCGGCAAAGTCGCCGGCCAGGCCGAACGAGATCGCTTGTTGTACTGGTACGTCCATACGATTCTTTGGGGGCGATACTCCGGCTCGACAGAAAGCAAGCTCAACACCGACTTGGAAGCAATTGAAGGCGCGACGGCGAACGACTCAGGCAATGCCCTCACCCGCTTGATCGAGAACCTGCGGCAAGAGCGCGCCAACCTCCAATTGACCGACAGTGACTTTGGCGGTTCGAGCAAGGGAAATCGCTTTTATCCATTGCTGTACATGATGACCAGAGTGCTCCACGCCCGCGACTGGGGCACCGGCGACGAGCTGACCAATCACCTGCTGGGCCATCTGTCGCGTCTGGAGGTGCACCACATCTTCCCAAAGGCACTGCTCTACGAGCGCGGTTACTCGAAACGCCAGGTGAACGCGATTGCAAATTTCACGTTTCTGACGCAAGAGACGAACCTTGAGGTATCGAAGAGGAATCCAACCGAGTACATCCCTGAATTCGAAAAACGTACGCCGGGAGCGATTGCCAGCCATTGGATTCCGATGAATCCGGAGTTGTGGAAGCCAGAGAACTACTCGGCGTTTCTTGAAGAACGGCGCAAGCTTTTGGCCAAGGCGGCAAATGATTTTCTCGACCGCTTGTCCGCCGGAAGCATTCCTGTCACGGCTGGCGCCGAGGAGATTCAGTTTATTGAGCGGGCTGTAGCATACGTTCCGGGCGGCATGGACGACGACGAAGAAGAGGCACGACTTATCCGTTGCAACAACTGGGCGACGAAGCGAGGTCTGCCCGCTGGAGAGCTCGCCTATGAGTTGGTCGACCGAGACACCGGTGGCGTTGTGGCGATCCTTGATCTCGCGTGGCCAAATGGTTTGCAGGAAGGCCTAAGCCAGCCGGTGGCGGTTCTCGTGGCAGAGGAGGAAGATGTCGAGGAAGCGGCCAGCCAGGCGGGATATCGCTTCTTTACATCGCCGAGTGCGTTCCGCAGATATGTGAAGCTGGAGATTCTTGCGGAAGCTGACGGGGAGACGGTTGAAGAGTGAATGCGTTCGACTATCAGTCTGACGTGTCAACACGGCCCAGCGGACAGTTGCAGACGGAGAACTGGAGATTATCGAGTCGTCTCACCGCCGCCCGCCGACCCGATAGCGGTAATTCTTCACGTCGAGCTTCTTGCGCGCCGCTTCTTCGGCGAAGAACTCGTATATCCCACCGCGGCCGGGCCGCCCCACCCAGCGAAACTCGGTCAGGCGGTTGCCATAGAACGCCAGCTCGTACGCCTTCGACCGACGATACGCCGGCGCGATCGCGCTGGGTTGATTGATCAGTTCGTCGCGCTCGGGCACGTAGCGGATCGAACGAGGCGGGTGCTTGATGCTGGTCGATGGCGGCGTCGCGCTGGCCGACCGAAGCAAGCCGCCGCAAACCAGCAAGGCAGTCAGCCCGCAAACTGCACGCGATGCCATGTGCACCCCCCACAACGAAACAAAACAAGCGACGTCGCCGGCCCATTCTAATCGCCCGCCGCTGGCGAAAGGAGTTTTTTCTTCGCGCGGCCGGTTGAAGGTTGTAGCTTGACGTATAGTCGCCGCTGCGCCGAGATTGTCCTTGCCGGCCATCGACAGACCGGGCGTGCGGTAAAGCGTGACTTAACCGTTCCTACCGCGCGGCAATTCAGCGATGTTCCAACTCCTCGGCCCAACTCGCCGGCTTTGCGATGGTTGCTCCCGCCGCGACCTGCTCGCCTGGGGGAGCCTGACGGCGCTGGGGATTTCGCTGCCCGAGGCGCTGGCCGCGCGCGTGCGCGCGGCTGAAGCCAGGGGCGATGCGCGCGATTTGGCGCCGCGCACTGCGCAAGCCGCGATCTTGATCTATTTGTTCGGTGGGCCCAGCCAGCTCGACACCTTCGACATGAAGCCGCTGGCACCCGCCGATTTCCGCGGTGAGTTTCGCCCGATCGCCACGAACGTTCCCGGCATCGAAATCTGCGAGCACTTTCCGCTGCTGGCCCGGCAGGCCGATAAGTTCGCACTCGTACGCTCGATGAATCATGGCCATCCGCGGCACGGTTACGGGTTGTATTACGCATTCACCGGGCGCGAGCATCCGCGCCCCGACCTCGACGCCCCGCCGACCGAGAACGATTTTCCCACGGTTGGCTCGCTGATCTCGCGACTCAGCGAGCGGCGCGGATCGTTTCCTCCGGCCGTGACGCTGCCGCGCTGGAACCGCTTTCTCGATCTGCCAAACGATTACGCCGGCGAGACCGCTGGCTTTCTGGGCCACACCTTCGATCCCTGGCTGGTCAAGGGGGAGCCCGGCGGCACGAGCTTTCAGGTCGCGGGCGTCGAGCTGCCGCGCGGAATCTCGCTCGATCGACTCGCGCAGCGCCACGACCTGCTCGCGGCCCTCGATCGCCAGCTCGCCCAACTCGGCCAGAGCGAAATTGCCGATCAACAAGACGCGCTCAATCGCCAGGCCTTCGAACTGGTGACCTCGGAGCAGGCCAGGCAAGCGTTCGATCTGGGGCAAGAGTCCGAGGCGCTCCGCGACGACTATGGGCGAAATCCATTCGGCCAAGGGCTGCTGTTGGCCCGGCGGCTCGTCGAAGCCGGCTCGCGCTTGGTGACCGTGAACTGGCACGACGATGGCAGCGATGTGAAAAGCCCGTTCTGGGACACACACAAAGACAACTTCGTCACGCTCAAGGAGCGACTGATTCCGCCGGTCGATCGCGGCCTCGCGGCGCTGTTGAACGATCTGGCCGCGCGCGGACTGCTCGATTCGACGCTCATTGTGATGATGGGCGAATTCGGCCGCACTCCCCGCATCGGCCGCGTCGTGATGAACGCGGCCACGAATGCCACGGGTCGCGATCACTGGCCGCACGCCTATAGCGTGCTCGTCGCGGGAGGTGGCGTGCGAGGCGGCCAGGTGTACGGCGCCAGCGACGAGCGCGCGGCTTACGTCGTCGAGTCGCCTGTCGGCCCGGCCGATCTCGTGGCCACGGTTCTCGCGGCGCTGGGAGTCGATCGCACGGCGCGCGTTCACGACCGCCAGGGACGCCCACATTTCGCCTGCGAAGGGGAGCCAATCCGCGGGTTGTTCTGACCGGCGCGACGAATCGGCCCGCTCAGCCGCGGCGCTCGATTTCCACGCAGATCCCGCCGGCTCGCAGCACCTTGTGCACCGGCGAGAACCACAGCTCGCGCCGCCAATCGAGCCCAAGGTCGTGGCAGAGCTTGAACAGCTCGCGGCGGTTGTACGTCCGGCAGCGCCACAACCGGCTTGTCCACGCCCCGCCGAAATTGTCTTCCGACGTCAACAGCAGCATCCGGCCGCCGGGACGCAACACACGGGCCATTTCGGCAAGGCCGTGGCGGGCGTCGGGCAAATGCTCGATCACGTAGCCGCAAGTCACGCAATCGAACGTGTCGTCGGCAAACGGCAACTGCGTGATGTCTCCTACCGACAGTTGCGGACGCCGCCCGCGCAGCCGCTGCCGGGCGCGCAGCAACATCTTGTGCGACAGATCGATGCCGGTGATGCAGGCGTCGCGATCGGCGAAGCGCATCAGATGCTTGAGAATCTGACCGGCGCCGCTCCCCACGTCGAGAATCGTCTTGGCGCCGCGCAGGTCGAACTTGTGGTCGCGCAACAGCCGCTCCATGAGCGGTTCGTGCAGCGATAGCTTGCTGCACGTCGCCAGAATCGCCCCTTGCGGGCCGTCGTAAACGTCGCGAACCTTATCGCGATACGTCTCGAAACTGACGCGTCGAATGAAATCGTTTTCGACCAGCCGATTCAGCAGGCGTCCGCCGCGGACGAGCATCGGCCCGGAACGTGCTCGGCCCGAACGCCGTGGCGATGCTGGCGACTTCTTCATGCGGCTCCCCCACCATCCTTCAAGCCCGCAGTCCCGCGTACCAACGCCGCGCCCGCCTCGAACGCGGCGAATTTGCTACCACGAAACGCGCCGATGGTAGGTATACCATTCACCCAATAGCACGACTAGGGTTACCAGCAAGAGGTACTTCCAGGCGTACCGGCGGCTGACGCCGGTTGCCTGGCCTTCCTGGATTTCGGCCTGTCCCAGTTTGACCGCGGCCTGCGCGCGGGGGCGAATATCGCTTTCGGCCGAGTCAAACAAATTCACCGAAAACCGCTCCGCCAGCTTGCCGTCGGCCAGCACTTCGTAGACGCCGAGCTGGTCGGTCGCGTCGTACTTCGGTCGGGCGGCATCGGCACGATCGACCCGCACTTGCTTCGACAGCGGATTCTTGACGTCGATTTCGCGCGCCGTGCGCACCTGCTCAAGCACGACGGCGTCCCCCGGTCGAATTGTCTCGCGGCTGGCGACGTCGAGCCCGCGCCCGCCCAGGTATTCCAGCGCATTGAGCACGAACAGCGGAAAGCTCAGCCGTAGCGGCCAGTTCGTCGGCACTTGCGCATCGTCGAAGATCGGGAAAGCGAGCACGGCGTCTTCGTAACTTTGGCGCGGCGCGATCGCCAACAACGGCCCCGCGCTCGAGTGCATCAGCACCGTGCCCCCCGGAGGTGGCACCAGCGGCGTCGCTTCGCGCACCAGCACGTCCCCCAATTCGAGCAACTGCATCAGCGGATGGGCGCGATCGGTGTCGATGATCTGCGGCACGTCGGCCACGGCCTCCACCTTCCAGCCCGTTGTCTCTGGGGGGAGTGCGCCCAAAAACAATGTGTTGGCTTGCGGCATTTCGGGGGGTTGGCAGCGATCGAAGATGCACAGATCGAACTGGCCCGCCGCCGCGGTGGAGCGGTAGTCCGGTGTTTCGAGCCAGGCGGCTGACTGATACGTCGTTTCGGCCAACTGCTGGCCGCTTTCGGTCGACAGCGCGAATTCGAGCGGCTCGTTCGGTGTCTTGGAAACGACGACGACCTTGGCGCGCCGCGGCGGATCGATCACGGCCCAGGCCCGGTCGTCGACCGCCAGGTGGTCGCCTGTTTTGGCCCGCAGTTCGAGCCTGGCCGTTTCCGTATCCGGCAAATCGAACGCCACGCCCGTCGGTTTGTCGACGGCGACGTTCACCTGTTGGGCATCGGCCAACTCGTCGTCGACGTAGAGCTCGAGCTGCACCGGCAACGGTGCCACCGAAAAGTTCTCCAGGCGGGCGAACACCTGCCAGGCGTCGCGCGCGTTCTCCTGGCGACGGGCGTCGAACTGCGTGATCGCCACGTTGCGCGGCTCGTCGCCCGTGACCGTTTGCAAGATCGGCTCGACTCCAGCGAGCGTCGCCTTCGGCGCGTCGGCGAACTTGCCATCGCTGAAGATGAACATCTGGGCGCGCGGTTGCGCGGCAGGCCGCTCGCCATTGCCTGGGTCCGCGTCGATGCCGGTGCGGGTGGCTCCCGCCAACCCCGCAGCGACGTTCAGCGCCTCGACGATCGACGTGCGGTGCGATGTCTGTTCGATTGCCTTGAGCCGGCGCTCGAGCTCGTAGTGGTTGTCGGTGAACGGCTGTTCGACGCGGGCCTGGTCGGCAAAGCTGACGATCATCGCCACGTCCCCCGAATCCATTTCGTCGATGAGCGCGGCGACACGCCGCTTGGCTTCGTCGAGGCGCGTGGGAGAAACGTCCGTGGCGGCCATGCTCGCCGAGGTGTCGATCAAGAACACGTATCGCCCGCCGTGCAGCGTGCTCGCGCGCCAACTCGGCCCCAACAGCGCCAGTGCCAACAGCCCCACCAGCAAGAGTTGCAGAAACAACAGCAGGCTGCGCCGCAACCGCTGCCATAAGCTGTTGACGTGCAGGTCTTCGATGCTCTTGAGCCACAGGTACGTGCTGGGTACTTCCTGCGGCGCGCGTCGCAAGCGTAAGAAGTACAAGAGCACGATCGCCGGCGGCACCGTGGCCAGCACGCTCCACTGCCACCAGGTCAACGGGTTGCTCCACTGCATCGTCGCTTCACCCGCTTTCGGTCAGCGCACCAAGCCGCGCGAGCGCAAGTAACCCGTGATCAGCGTGTCGCACGGCACCTGGTTGGTCGCCAGCAGGTAGGTCATGCCGCGGCGATGGCAGTAGTCGCGCGCCGACGACAGGAACGTGTCGAGCGTCTTGCGATACCGCTTCAACAAGTGCGCGCTCACGGTGACGTCGGCCTTGTCGCCGTCTTCGCTGTCGACCAGCATCAGATCGCCCGTGAGCGGCGGATCGAGCTCCTCGGCCGATAGCACTTGAATCACATACGCGTCGACCGGCCGCGCCGCCAGGTAGCGCAGCCCGTCCTCAAACCCGCGCTTGTCGAGCAGGTCGCTCAACAGAATCACGATCCCCTGGCCGGGATTGCGCAGACAGAAATGCTTCATCCCCTCAGTCAGGTCGGTCTCGCCCGTCGGCTCGATCGCCGCCAAATGATCCAACAACCGCCACAGGGACGCCCGGCCACGAAACGCCGGCGCCTGGCTGGCGGCCGGGGCCCCCAGCACCTCGACCTTCACGCGGTCCGAGCGCACCAGCCCGATGAACCCCAGCGCCGCCGCCAGTTGTTTGGCGTATTCCAGTTTGGTGGGCGTGCCGAAATTCATCGACCGGCTGGCATCCACCACCAGGAACAGATGCAGGTCCTCTTCTTCGAGGAACATCTTCAAGAACAGCCGATCGAGCCGGGCGTAGAGGTTCCAGTCCAAGAACCGCAGATCGTCCCCCGGCACGTACTGGCGAAAATCGGCGAACTCGATGCTCTGCCCCTTGCGGGGACTGCGGCGATCCCCCTTCATTCGTCCGCGAAAGATCTTGCGGCTCACGAGTTCCAGGCGCTCGAGCCGTGCCAGCAACTCGGGGCTCAACAAGGGTTGTGGTGCAGTGGCCATCGACGACTATTCTAAGCGCAGCGACCGCCGCCGGGGACTGTCCCGTTTTTCGGCGTGCAACTTCGTGCAAATCGACAAGCGCCTTCCGAAAACACGGGACTGTCCCCCTCGGCCAGTCTCACGCTGGAGTCTGCAACACCCAGCGACCGGCGAACCTTTAAGCCGCACTCCCCCTCTGGTAGGCTGCACGCTGCCGCGACGTCGCGAGTTGTTCTGTCCGCGCCCACCAACGTGCTTCCTTACCTGTTTGACTCAAACGCATCTTGCCCATGCCCACCGCGCCAAGCTTTTCAGTACTCCGCCACGAGATCGCTGGCCTGCCGATCGTCGACCTGGCCCGGCAGTACGGCACGCCGGTCTACATTTACGACGCCGCGAAAATTGTCGAACGCATCCGCGATCTGCGAAAGTTCGACGTCGTTCGCTACGCCCAGAAAGCCAGCTCGAATCTGGCCATCCTCGATCTCGTGCGCCGGCACGGCGCGCTGGTTGATGCCGTCAGCGAAGGCGAAGTTCGCCGCGCCCTGGCCGCGGGCTACGCCGCGACGGGCGATCCACCGCCAATCGTTTACACCGCCGACATTTTCGATCGCGAGTCGCTCGAGCTGGCCGTCGAGCTCGGTTTGCACGTCAACTGCGGCTCACCCGAAATGATCGATCAACTCGGCGCCCGGGCCCCGGGGAGCAACATCACACTGCGGATCAACCCCGGCTTCGGCCACGGTCACAGCCAAAAAACCAACACCGGCGGTCAGCAATCGAAGCACGGTATCTGGCACGAGCAGTTGCCCGACTGCCTGCGCCGCGCCGATCACTACGGCCTGGCGGCCACCGGGCTGCACATGCACATCGGCTCCGGCACCGACATGGCCCACCTGGCGCAGGTCGCGACCGCCATGGAGCAAGCCGCGGGCGAGGCGGGCCGCGGACTGCACATGATCAGCCTCGGTGGCGGGCTGCCGATTCCCTACCGCGCGGGGCAAGAATACGTCGATCTCGACGCCTACTTCCAGCTCTGGGACACCACGCGCCGCCGCCTGGCCGACCGCTTCGGTCACCCGCTGCGCTTGGAGATCGAGCCCGGCCGCTACCTGGTCGCCGAGAGCGGTTACCTCGTCAGCGAAATTCGCACGATCAAGCGGATGGGTGAGAACACTTTCTACCTGGTCGACGCCGGCTTCAACAATCTCGCGCGGCCAATCCTCTACGGCGCCTATCACCCGATGTCGATCGCGCGCGCCGATTCCAGCGGCGCCGCTGCCAGCAACGCCCCGCTAGTCGATGTGATCGTCGGCGGCCCGCTCTGCGAGTCAGGCGATATCTTCACGCAAGAAGAAGGGGGCTTCGTCAGCCGCCGCCAGTTGCCCGCCGCGCGCGTCGGCGACTATCTGGTGATCGAGTGCGCGGGGGCCTACGGCTTCGTGATGGGCTCGAACTACAACTCGAAGCCGCTGGCGGCCGAAGTCTTGATCGACGCCGGCCGCAGCCACTTGATTCGCGAGCGTCAATCGTTCGCCGACCTGATCCGCGGCGAACACATCCCGGTGGTGTAGATGCATGCCTCGCCAGCATCTGAGCAAGAATGCGGCGCTTAATGCGTTGCGCAGTTCGCGGCTGCAGGGTCCGAAAGTCTCGAACCTCCAAGGTTCCTCAGTCCCCTCGAGCGCGATCCCAGGCAACATCTAGCAACCCATTGCACGCCGGCAAGACTACCAGTTCTCGGAGGTGCTCAGGGACGTCAAAACCGATGCCTCATACAACGCGACTCTCCAAAGATTCAAGCCGATTGCCGACCACATCAACGGACTAGGCGCTTATCTCGCCGCGCAGGGTACGCCGGCGGAGCTGATTCCCCAGGCTGCCGTGCCCGCGACCGAGGGCTATGTCGCGCCCCCCTTGGTCGGTGTCTGGGCGTCGGCGCCGTACTTCCACAATGGCTCGGTCCCCACGCTCGACACCGTGCTCAACTCGCCCCAGCGGCCAGAGATTTGGGCTCGCAACCACCGCGACCCGTGCGCCTACGACCTCGAGCGCGTGGGCATGGCATACAAGCCGGTGTCGCGCGCTGAATTCGCCGAAAGTGCTTCACGCGCGGCCGGCAAACCATTCATCTCGCAAGTTGCCACCGATCATGGTGCGCTTTACGACACGCAGGCCTTCGGCCACGGCAACCAGGGGCACACCTTTGGCGATCATTTGAACACCGCCGAGCGCAGCGCCATCATCGAGTTCTTGAAAAGTCTCTCGGGGCCGGATATGTAAACGAGCGCGGGCAAGAGCGATGTGCCCGCGACTATAGGAAATCACCCCGTGCCCACTCCCAGCGGTCAACGCCGCCGGCTCGACTTCCACACCTGGCCGGCTGCGCTCGCCGACATCGACCAGCTCCACCAGACGGGCTACCAGCGCGCGGGAAACTGGGACCTCTCCCAAATCCTGGACCACGTGGGCGAAGGCCTGCGCACCGCCACGCGCGGCAACAAGAATCAAGGACCGTGGATCGTTCGCAAGCTGCTGGGTCCGATCATCCTGAAGCGCATCCTGAAGCAGCGCCGCATGAAGGCCGGCATCAAAGTCCCCCAATGGTGGTTGCCCGGGCCGAAACACGATGAGTCCGCGGCGGTCGACAAGTTTCGCGCAGACCTATCCGCGTTCGAGAAGATGATCACGACACCGTTTCCACATCCGTTCTTCGGGCAACTCAGTAAAGCGCAGTGGAACGACCTGATCCTGATCCACGCGGCACACCATCTGAGCTTTTTGACTCCGACGACTTAGCGGGTGCTACCGCGCCGCATAAGTAAGCACCGGAATCTTTTCCTCGGCATTGGTTGGGCTCAAATCCCCCCGCCGGCTTCGACCGAGTACGGAAACGTCGCGTCCATCTCCAGCGCCGGTTCGGCAACCGTGCAGCGACCGACGACCCGCGCCGGAATGCCAGCGACCGTCGTCCCCGGTGGCACGTCGCGCAATACCACGCTGCCGGCGGCAACTTTCGCGCCCGCTCCCACCTCGATGTTGCCCAGGATCTTAGCCCCCGCGCCGATCAGCACGCCGCGGCGCACCTTGGGGTGCCGGTCTCCCATCTCCTTGCCGGTGCCACCCAAGGTGACTTCGTGCAACAGCGAGACGTTGTCTTCGACGACCGCGGTCTCGCCGATCACGACGCTGGTGCCGTGATCGATGATGATGCCCGAGCCGATCCGCGCCGCCGGATGCACGTCGACCCCAAAGGCCTCGGAGATGCGATTCTGCAGGTGTGCGGCCAAGGCGTGCCGACGGCTTCCCCACAGCCAGTGCGCGACGCGATACGCCTGCAGGGCGTGAAAGCCTTTGAAGTACAAGAACGGCTGCGAGTACCCCCGCGCCGCCGGATCGCGCGTACGCGCCGCCAACAGATCGGCGCGGATCGCGGCCCGGATCGGCCGCGCGTCGGCCAGTCCTTCGTGGATCAGGTCGCGCAGCAAGATCGCCGGGACCTCGGGCGTTTGCAGCTTGTTGGCCAGGATCACGCTCAGGCCATCTTCCAAAGTCGCGTGGCGCAGCACGGTCGCGTGCAGAAAGCTGACCAGCACCGGCTCGCGCTGCGCTTCCTGCCGCGCTTCGGCCTGAATCTGTTCCCAGAAGCCGTCTTCGCTGCTGTCCTTGAGGTATTCGGTTAATTCGTCCATTTCGATAACCCACCTGGTGCGCTTTCGCCGGATCGAAGGCAGTCGTGAATTTGGCCGCGCGGCGCGACCGTCAGTCTAGCAGCGCTCGGACTCGAAAATGCCCTTCGTGCCGTGCGCGTCGCCAGCCGCGAACCCGAGCATCGCCCGTGTCCGTGACGAACTGACAGGGTTACGCTCCCCGATCCATGCTTGCGTGCAAACCCTCGGGAACAAGTCGCCATCATGCAACCCAGCCGGGTAGCCCCTGCCGGTTCGGCCACACTAGCCCGAAGCGCAGCGAGGGAGTATTGGTGGTTTCATTGCCTTCCTGCCGCGCCGCGGCTAATACGATGGCCTCCCCGGCAGCGCCTCGCGGCGTCGACGTTCTATTGCGGCCCACGCGGCTTTCCAGGCGAGGAAGGCGGACAACGTGAGTGCGGGCCAGCGAAGTTGCTTATTGACGCGGTGCTCGACCACGTAGATCGGCTCCCAGGGCGGGCCAGCCATTGGCCCTGCGCTGGCGCCTTGCACGGCAACTAGGTACGGCCGAGTCGCCATTGCCCAGGCAAGAATCGCCACCAGCACGAACCACGTGCTCAGGCGAAACTGCAACCAGCGGCGCGGGGGCAAGCATCGCATCGCCAAATTCTATCGCGACTTGTCCAAACGCGCGGAGAACGACCCACGCGCTTTCGATCGCAAGGAACGGCTCGAACAGGGCCGAGATACGCAGGGGACACGCCTACCCAGGGCTGCGCTGCGCTTTCCCTGGGCTAGTTGAGCCGGCCCATCAGGCCGGATAACAGCAACGTCAGAATTCACGTCCCTCGCCGGTCTTTGCGCCTTGGCGCCTTGGCGCGAGGTCCATGCCCAGAATCAAGCCCCGGCTTAGGACGCAAAACCCCGTTTAGGACGATCTAGGACGCAACGGTTTTGAGTTTTGCGTCCTAAATTAACTCGTTATCCAGAAAAGACTTAACTACTTTTGACAGCCGCTTAGGACGGTTAGGACGCAAATTCCCGGACAACTTTATTTTTGGGGACCCCCAACTGGGGATGCAGACCTGCATCCCCTCTCGCCTCTTACCTCCGGCTCTGGCAGGCAGGTGTATTGATGCCCCACCACATCGCACCCGGCCGGCAATAGTCGAAGCACGACGACACGAACCAGTTGGCGCCCGTTTCGCGCTTGCTTGGGATCGACCGGTGACTCTAGACTAAAGCGGCGTTTAGAGTTCGGTCGACGCTGGCGGCCGAGAATCTGAGTGAACCATCGGGGTACCTGTCATGAGGTCACGTTGCTGGTTGCAGTGCTGCGTGGGACTCTTTGTTGCCGGCTTGCTTGCCATTGAGCTCGTCGACTCTCCGCTCCGCGCCCAGCAGCCCCAACCTGGAGCAGCTCCGGCGCCCGCCGCAGACGGGGCCCCGGCCGTCCCCGGCGCGCCGACCGGCGTGCCCGGCGCTTCGGGGCTGAAAGACGCGCTCGATCGCTCCGCCCGAACGGGGCGTCCGCTCTTGGCGATGGCCGGAAGCAAGACCTGCGGACCGTGTCAGGAACTACTCAAGCGCTTGAGCACCGACGCGTCGCTCGCGCCGTACCTGGCCGCCTACATTCCACTCAAGATCGACACCGAGACGCCCGAGTGGCAGACGTTCGCGCAGCGTTACAAAGCGCCTGGCAACAGTATTCCAATCTTGTTCGTGATCCGCGCCGACGGCGAGCAGATCTACGGACAGAGCGGCTCGCATCCCGGGGCACAACTGCCGACCGTGCTCGGGCAAGCCTTGACGCAATGCGGCACGATTCTCTCGGACCAGCAAGTGCTGCAGGCTGAGGGAATTGTCACGAAGGTCAACAAGCTGTTGAGCGAAGAACGCACCGACGAAGCGGTCGCCGCCTTGGTGCCAGCCCTGGGCGCGTATGGCGGCAGCTATGCCATGGCGGCTCAACAAGTGGTTAAGCTCGGCGAAGAGCTGACCAGCCGCGGGCAGAAAGCGCTGGGTGATGCCGAACAAAAGCTGGCGATTGACGACGCGGCGCTCGAAGGAGCCATCGAGCTGGTCGCGATCAATCGCACGTTTGTTCGCCTGCCCGAGATGAATGTCGCCCTGCGCGACGCGATGCGCAAGTACCGCAAGGAAGACACCACCAAGGAGCTTCTCCGCCAGGCTGAACAGTTCGACAAGGCAACGCAGTACGCCCACAAGAAGCAGCCCAAAAAGGCGATGAGCGCCTACCAGGCCATCGCCGCCAAGTACGAAGGCACGCCGGCGGCAACTCTGGCCGAAACAAAGATCGCCGAACTCGAGGGCCAAGGGATTGAACGTGGCGCGGCTCCGGCCAGCGGCAGCAGTCCCGCGGCGCGCACCGCCAGCCGTCGCAAACCGGCCGCCAGCGAGCATTCGGCCGAGGACCTGCGCAAGGCGCAGTCGTATCTCCGCAACGCCAAGACGTTCGCCGCGAAGAAGAACACGACCAAGGCGCGCGAATACCTCGAAAAGGTCGTGTCGCTGGTTCCCGGCAGCGATGAGTCGCAAGAAGCCGAGAAGTTGCTCGGCGAGCTGAAATAGTCGCGGGCCACCACGCGCCTGTGCGGGCGACGCCCGGCTCTTCTGCGCCCACACGAACGATCCGGCCACGCCCGAGCACAGCGCGATTCTCGTGCTCGATCCGGCGTCTCACCGGGCGTTGTTCGTCGACAGCTTTGCCGCGCGATATGGTGCAGGTTCGCAACGCGCGCACTTCGCGCATCGATGTCTGGGTTTTGTCGCCGCACTTCGGAGTCTGTCATGAAAGCCATCCGCGCCCACGAGTACTGCCAGCCCGACGGACTGAAACTCGACGATATCGAGCCTCCCAAGCCCTTGGCCGGCGAAGTGCTCGTGCGCGTGAAGAGTGCCGCGCTCAACTTTCCCGACGTGCTGATGATCCAGGGAACTTACCAGGTCAAGCCGCCGCTACCATTCATACCCGGCATCGAAGTGGCAGGCGTCGTCGAGGCCCTTGGCCCCGGAGCCAGCGGCCCGGCGCCTGGCACGCGTGTCATGGCGCAGTGCGGCATGGGGGGCTTCGCCGAATACGTGGCGGCGCCCGAGGCGGCCGTCTCGCCGATCCCCGCGGGCATGAGCGATGAAGAAGCCGCGGCCTTCGCGCTGGTCTATCAAACCTCGTACTTTGGCCTGGCCTATCGCGGTCAATTGCAACGCGGCGAAACAGTGCTCGTCCATTCTGCCGCCGGTGGCGTGGGTCTGGCCGCCGTGCAGATCGCTCGAGCGCTGGGGGCCGGCAAGATCATCGGCACCGTCGGCAGCGACGATAAGCTAGGGCTGGTTCGCGAGCACGGCGCCGACGTGGCGGTTAACTACCAGACCGGCAACTTCGTTGACGTCGTCAAAAGCGAGACCGGCGGCGCCGGCGCCGATGTCATCTACGACCCCGTGGGAGGCGCGGTCTCTGAACTAAGCACCAAGTGCATCGCCTTTGAAGGACGCTTGGTGATCATCGGTTTCACCAGCGGGCAGATTCCCACCTTCAAAGGCAATCACATCCTGGTCAAAAACTACAGCGTCGTCGGCCTGCACTGGGGCTATTACCGACAGATGAAGCCCGAGAAAATCGCTCAGGGTTGGCGCGAACTGATGGAGCTTTACCAGCGCGGCGGGCTGAAGCCGCACATCGGCGGCACCTACCCAATGCACCGCGTGGCCGACGCCATGAAGCACCTTACGTCGCGCCAAGCGGTTGGCAAGATCGTGCTCAACTGGTGATAACGGTTGGCGTTTTTTATGACGCCCATCCTCCGCGCGATTACAATAAATTCCCCAACGCGATCCCACCTGGTTCGCCTCGCCAATCGTCCGGAGAGCAACCGTGCTCCAGCGGCGCTTCAATACTGCTCTACGTCCTAGACCGCGACTTCGCCGGTCCATGCGCTGCAGTGCCGCGCTCCTGGCGATGCTCTTGCCGACAACTCTACGTGCCGCCGACAGCTTCCAATACAATCGCGATGTGCGGCCGATCCTCTCGGCCCACTGTTTCAAATGCCATGGACCGGACGACGCCACGCGCGAGGCCGACCTACGTTTCGACCAGCGCGAGGTGGCGATCGGCCCGGCCGCGTCTGGCACGGCGGCCATCGTGCCCGGCAAGCCCGACGAAAGCGAATTAATCAAGCGGATCAGCAGCGACGACCACGAGCTACTGATGCCCCCGCCGGCAGCCAACAAACCACTCAGCGACGCTCAGAAGCAAACCTTGCGCGACTGGATCGCGGCCGGCGCCGCGTACGAATCGCACTGGTCGTTCACGCCGCCGGTGGAGCCGCCACTGCCGACGGTCAAGCAATCGGCCTGGCCGCGCTCGCCGCTCGATCAGTTCGTACTGGCCCGACTCGAGCAAGCCGGCCTGGCCCCTTCGCCCGAGGCCGACAAATACACGCTGGCTCGCCGCGTGTCGCTGGACCTGATCGGCCTGCCGCCGACGCCGGAAGAAATCGAGGCGTTCGTCAACGATTCGTCGCCCGGCGCTTACGAAGCACTCGTCGACCGGCTGCTGGCGTCGCGCCACTACGGCGAGCGCTGGGCCCGTCGCTGGCTCGACCTGGCACGCTACGCCGACACGAATGGTTACGAGAAGGATCGGCAGCGCTCGATCTGGCCCTTCCGCGACTGGGTGATCGCGGCGCTCAATGCCGACATGCCGTTCGATCAGTTCACGATCGAGCAGTTGGCCGGCGACATGCTGCCGGGCGTCACGCCGGCACAGCGGATCGCCACTGGCTTCCATCGCAACACGATGCTCAACGAAGAAGGGGGCGTCGATCCGCTCGAGTTCCGCTTTCATGCCATGGTCGATCGCGTGGCCACCACGGCCACGGTCTGGCTCGGCTTGACGATCGGCTGCGCCCAGTGCCACACGCACAAGTTCGATCCGGTGACGCACCACGACTACTACCGGCTGATGGCGCTGTTGAACAACGCCGACGAGCCGGAGTTCGCCGTGCCCGACGCCGACATCACCGCCCGGCGCGACAAAATCGAGGCCGAAATCACCGCGATCGAGCGCGACATGGCCAATCGCTTCCCGCTCGAAGGGGAGTACCGCTGGCACGATGCGTCGCTCGTGAGCTGCGCGATCGAGTCGGGCGCGAAGCACGAACAACTTGCCGACGGTTCGTTCCGCATCTCCGGTCCGGTGCCAGATCGCGACACGTACGCGCTGGTGATCGATGGCCCGGCGGCCGACATCAGCGCCTTGCAGCTCGAAGTGCTGGCCGATCCGCAGCTTCCCAGCAAGGGGCCCGGCCGGACGCCGCACGGCAACTTCGTGCTCACCGAATTCGCGGCTACCGTCGCTCCCGCAGCGAAGACAGATCAACCCGATCATCCTGAGCAATCGCGCTCCGTTACTTTCGCCGGCGCCACTGCCGACTTCGCCCAAGACGGCTTTGCGATTGAGCGCACCTTCGATAACAACGCGACCACGGGCTGGGCCATTCACGGGCCGGGCGATTGGAACGTCAACCGCACGGCGACCTTTCGCCTGACCGAACCTGTGAAAGGCGCGACAGCGCAGCGCTGGGCGATCCGCCTCGATCAGCAGTACGGCGGCAACCACACGATCGGTCGCTTCCGCGTGCGCCTGGGCGAGAAGCTCGTCGACGACCGCCCCGAGGCCGAACGCCGCCGCGAGCATTTGGAGCGCAAGTTCGCCGCCTGGTTGGCCGCGGAAGCAGCCACGGCGGTGCGATGGACCGCTTTGCAGCCGGTCGCCGCGCACAGCGAGATCCCGTCGCTCACGGTGCTCGACGACCGTTCCATATTGGCCAGCGGCGACATGAGCAAGCGCGACGAATACCAGGTGGCGCTGGCCAATGTGCTGCCGCGTGTGACGGCCCTGCGGCTCGAAGTGCTGCCCGACGAAGGGCTGCCGCGCCGCGGCCCGGGGCGCATTGCCTACGAAGGGCCGTTCGGCGATTTCTTCTTGAGTGAGGTGACGCTGCGGATCGGCGAGCAACCGCTGAAAATTACCGCCGCCACGCATTCGTTCGCCAACGGGCACAACACGGCCGCCGCGTCGATCGACGGCGATCCACAAACCGGCTGGTCGATCGACGGCGGGCAGGGGCGGGCCCACGTCGCGGTCTTTCAACTGGCTGAGCCACTGACCGGCGCAACGCAGCTAGATCTGAAGCTGTTGTTCGAGCGTTATTATGCCGCCGGACTGGGGCGCTTCCGCGTCTCGGTTACAGACGATCCGCGACCGGTGGCCGCCCACAGCACGCCAACCGATATCGAAGCCCTGGCGTTGAAGCCGGCTGCCGAGCGCACGGCCGACGAACAATCGCGGCTCTTGACGCATTATCTTTCCGTCGCGCCCGAGCTATCGGCCGAGCACGCCACGATCCGCAAACTGCGAGAATCGCTGCCGGCATTTTTCAGCACGCTGGTGATGCAGGAGCGCCCGGCCGAACACCCGCGCGCCACGCACCTGCACAAGCGCGGCGAGTACCTGCAACCGGCCGAACAAGTCGAACCACAATTGCCCAGCCTGTTCCCCCCGCTGGGTGCCGACGAGCCGCACGATCGGCTCACGTTGGCGCGCTGGCTGGCCAGCCCCCGCAACCCGCTCGTCGCGCGGGTGACGGTCAATCGCCATTGGGCGGCGATCTTCGGCCGTGGCCTGGTCCGCACAACCGAGGATTTCGGCTATCAAGGCGAACCGCCGACGCATCCCGAGCTGCTCGATTGGCTGGCGCTCGAGTTCATGCGGCAAAACTGGTCGGTCAAGCAACTGCACAAGTTGATCGTCACCAGCGCCACCTATCGGCAATCGTCGCGCGTCTCGCCCGAATTGCTCGAGCGCGATCCGCAGAACAAGCTGCTGGCCCGTGCCCCGCGCGTGCGGCTCGACGCCGAGCTGGTGCGCGACGCGGTGCTGCGCTTCAGCGGCTTGCTGACGGACAAGCTCGGAGGGCCGAGCGTCTTTCCGCCGCAACCGGCCGGCGTCACGTCCGAAGGAACTTACGGCCCGCTGGCCTGGAAGGTGAGCGAGGGGGCCGATCGCTATCGCCGAGGGCTGTACACGTTCAGCAAGCGCACCGCCCCTTACGCGATGTTCCTGGCCTTCGATGCCCCGAGCGGCGAGGCCTGCCTGGCACGGCGCGAAGTGTCGAACACGCCGCTGCAGGCGCTCACGCTGTTGAACGATCCGGTGTTCGTCGAAGCGGCCCAGGCCCTCGGCAAGCGGCTGGCCGCGGATCCGGCCGGCGACGGGGACAAGCTCGATCAATTGTTCACGCGTTGCGTCAGCCGGCATCCAACGGCCAGCGAGCGCGACGCGCTGCTGGCGTTCCATACCGCCAACGCCGGGCGCCTAGCGCGCGGCGAGCTCGACGCCGCCCAGATTGCCGGCGGCGACGCGGAGAAATTGCCGGCTCGCGCCGTGTGGACCCTGACCGCCCGCGCAGTGATGAACCTCGACGAAACGATTACTAAGGAATAAGTGATGTCGCGAGGCATAAGACCGGGCAACGAAGACCGATCGAAGAATAACTGCTCCAAGACTCCCTCTCCCCTCGCGGGAAAGGGAAGGGTGAGGGGGAAAGAATACAGGAAGTTATTCTTCGATCAGACAGCGCTCTCGCGCCGCTGCTTTCTCTCTCAGACGGGCGTCGGGCTGGAGCGCATCGCGCTGGCCAGCCTGTTGACCGGCGCGCTCGATCGATCGTCGCCCGTCGGCGCAGCAACCACCGAACCGGCCGATCCTCTGGCCGCCCGACCCGGCCATTTCGCACCCAAGGCCAAAGCGGTCATCCACTTGTTCATGGCCGGCGCACCGAGCCATCTCGACTTGTTCGATTACAAGCCGGCTCTGGCCAAGTACGAAGGGCGCTCGATTCCGCCCGAGGTGATCGGCGGCCAGCGTTATGCCTTCATCCGTTCGGACGCGGCCGCAATGGGCCCGCGTTTCAAGTTCGCCAAACATGGCCAGTGCGGGGCCGAAATCGCCGAAGTGCTGCCGCACCTGGCCGGCGTGGTCGACGACATCTGCCTGATTCGTTCGATGCGGACCGATCAGTTCAATCACGCCCCGGCGCAGATCTTTCTGAACACCGGCTTCGCGCAGCCGGGCCGCCCCAGCATGGGCTCGTGGGTTACTTACGGGCTGGGGGCCGAGACGCGCGACTTGCCCGCCTTCGTCGTCATGTCGACTGGCTCGGGCATCAGCGGCGGCGCGGCCAATTGGTCGAGCGGTTTCCTGCCGACGGTTTACTCCGGTGTCCGTTTTCGCAACCAGGGGGATCCGATCGTCGATGTGTCGAGCCCCGCAGGCATCGACGCTCAGGTGCAGCGCGACACGCTCGACCTTGTTGGCAAGCTCAACCGCGAGCGCCTCGACTCGGTCGGCGATCCCGAGATCACCACGCGCATCGCCGCCTACGAAATGGCCTATCGCCTGCAAACCTCGGCCCCGGAGTTGATGGACCTGGGGAGCGAAACGCAGGAGACGCTCGATCTGTACGGCGCGCAGCCCGACAAACCGTCGTTCGCCCGCAGTTGCCTGCTGGCCCGACGCATGGTGGAGCGCGGCGTGCGGTTCATCTCGATCTACAACGAAGGTTGGGACGCGCACAGCGACCTGGTCGGCAACCACAAGAAGAACTGTGGCGACACCGACCAGGCGAGCGCGGCGCTCGTGGAGGATTTGCGCCGCCGCGGCTTGCTAGACGAGACGCTCGTGATTTGGGGGGGCGAGTTCGGGCGCACGCCGATGGTCGAATCGAACGCGGCCCTGGGCCGCAGCCTGGGACGCGATCATCACCCGCAGGCGTTCACGATGTGGCTGGCCGGAGGTGGCTTCAAGCCCGGATTCAGCTACGGAGCGACCGACGAGTTGGGTTTTAATATCGTGGAGAAGCCGGTCCACGTGTTCGATTTGCAGGCGACCGTGCTCAATCAGTTGGGGCTCGACCACGAGCGATTGACGTATCGCTTCGCCGGCCGCGACTTCCGCCTCACCGACGTGCACGGCAGCGTGGTGCGTGAGTTGTTGAGTTAGTTCGCTGTTCGAGCGCGGTTATCGTGCGCGACTGGTTCGCTTTGCTCGCATGCCGCATGCCAACCCCACCGCGCCGCAGAGGGCCATTAGCCACGTCGCCGGCTCGGGAACCTGCTGCACGGTGATCTTGTCGAGCAAGAGTACGTCGGGTTCGTACTCACCCAATTCGTCGGGGTCGGTCGGATTTGCCAGTGGATCGAGGGCCTGGAAACGAATGACAACCGTCGACGTCGTGGGAGTGAAGGCCAACGCCTTTGAAACGAACGCGTCCTGCGTCGTCGTGGTCAAACTCGCCAGCTCAACGCCGTTGATGAGCACGCGATATTCTTCCGGGCCGACCGCGCCATCGTCGTTGCTCGCGGTCACCAGGTAGCTGAGCGTCGCGGGAACGCCCACGGAAAAGCCTGCGACCGATTCTTCGACATATCCTTCATCGCGAAGCAAAGCGAATTGCTGTCCCTCGGCCGGCGCCAGCGACTGCCAGACAAGTGGAGTCAGTGCAAGCACATCGGGATCAACGACATTAGCCGCCGCCGAAAAAAACCAGCCGTCGGCCATCGGCCCCGAAAGGCTGCTGCCGTTTGCGGCATCTGGGCTCTCAAATCCTGAATTCGTCACGATGGGTGCCGCGCTCGCGGGACGAGCCGCCAAGAGGTTTGCAAGCCCAATCGCGACCGCCAAGAAGGCGTAACGGCGTCGTACGCTGGCCATCGCGATATGTGCGGCGCCACCAAACGCGCCAGTGCATCTCTGCTGCGGAGTTATCATGGTTCTCATCAGCTCCCTCAAGTAAGCGTAGCTCTCGTTGTGACGCGTCAAAGTTGCGGATCGTCGCTCAAGCAACTTGCCTACCCCCTAACTGCGGCGGTGCGGGCAACCGGACGCGCCGATTGGGCGTTCTAGACAAAACGGCATCAATGCGGCGAGATTGTCGGGCGAGCTTGGCCACGCTTCCGCCAACCACAGAAGGCCAGCCCCGCCGCGCCCAAGGTGGCCAATAGCAGCGTGGAGGGTTCCGGCACGACGGCTTGCATCGTGAAGCTGGCCGTGGGCGTGTTGAAGGCCAGTTTGATAGGAAAGGCCTGGGGATCGTTCGGATCGGTGCCGGGGTCGATGCCCGTGATGGTGAAATCGCTCACGCCGCCACCGGGCAACTTGGTGAAGTCGACACTTTGACCCGGCCCGAAGGTGCCCAACACCTCACCGTTGGCGGACACAGTGAAGGGTTGATTGAATCCGCTAGGCAGATCCAGAATCTGCGTGAAGAGCGAGCCCTCGGTCATTTGATACGAGTAGCCGCTGGCCGTGGGAGGGTCGAACCAGTTGCCGGTGGGCACGCTAGTCCTCAATCAAGCGAAGGCTCGGGGTTTTGTGGCGTCCGCAGTGGGCGCGCACGGCGTAGGTCCGGTGCGGT
>JAIESQ010000187.1 GCA_019745975.1 Pirellulales bacterium | reverse complement strand
CTCGGGCGATTCCCAACGACATTTCGACTTGGCCATCCTTGGCTCTCCTTTTGTGCGGTGAGTCTTGCAACCGCAGCTTGAGGGAAGAGCCGTTTTTCATGGAATACCAGTTACCGACGATTTCTCAGAAAGTGCAGTCGCTTACCAAGGTCGATCTTAAACGTCCCAAACAAGCGAATCTCCGCCGCGCGGTATCGACGGCATACTATGCGCTGTTCCATTTTCTGGTCGAGGAATCTTGCCGCAATCTGGTAGGTTCCGCGAACGAGCAACGGACCTATCGCGACGTGCTCGCGCGCGCCTTTGAGCATGGAGCCATGAAGGATGCTTGCGCCTCGTTCTCCGGCGGAACGCTCCCCAAGGGCGTTTCCAAGGGCCTACCGACGGGCTTTCAAATCGAGCAAACCTTGCAGGAAATCTGCGCGGTGTTTGTCGATGCGCAAGAGAAGCGCCACCTCGCCGATTACGATCGGTCTGAGCGGTTCGGGCGGTCCGATGTTCAAGCCTTCATTGCGGACGTGACCTCGGCGATTGAGAAATTCGCGAGGCTGGCGCACCAAAATGCTCGTAAGTTCTTCCTCGCTAGTTTGGTCACTTGGAAAACCCTGAAAGCCCGCTAAAGTTCACTCAGCTCGCGCAGACATCACCTCGATTAAGCGCACGAGCGCACCACGATTCCCCAACGCCATGGGACTCTACAGCACCTACATTTTCCCGCGCATGCTCGAACTGGCCCTTGGAGGGCGGGTGCCGACCGAATATCGCCACCAGGCGCTGGCCGACGCCGCCGGCGAAGTGCTCGAAATCGGTTTCGGCACCGGCCTGAACCTGGCGTGCTATCCGCGCGCCGTCGCGCGACTGACCGTCCTCGATCCCGAGCGCTTGTTGCCCAAGAAAGTGGCGCGCCGCATTGCCGCCGCGAGTTTCCCCGTCGAGACCGCGTTTCTCGATGCCGAGCGGCTGCCGTTCGAGTCGGCGCGATTCGACACGGTTGTTTCCACCTGGACGCTCTGCACGATCCCCGACGCCGCCGCGGCGCTCGGCGAGATCCGCCGCGTGCTCAAACCCAACGGCCGCTTTCTGTTCCTCGAGCACGGCCGCAGCGACGATGAGCGTGTCGCCCGCCGCCAGGACCGCTGGAACGGCCTGCAGCGCGTGATCGGTTGCGGCTGCAACCTGAACCGACCGATCGACGCGCTGGTGAGCGGCGCTGGCCTGCGCATCGCGCGGCTGGAGCGCTTTCTGATGCCCCGCACCCCGCGCCTGCTGGCCGAACACTATCTCGGCTGCGCGACGGTGTGACCCGTCAGCGGTAATTTAAGATTTCAACGCGGCAAGCCACGGGTGCGCCATTAGGGTGCAAGAAAAGCGGCGATTTGGTTCCTGACACCTTTTCTTCCCGCCTTTTCTTCCCGGCGATTTGGTTCCTGACACCTTTTCTTCCCGCCTTTTCTTCCCGGCGATTTGGTTCCTGACACCTTTTCTTCCCCTTGACACCTTTTCTTCCCCTTTTCTTCCCTTTTCTTCCTGCGTTGGCAGCCAGAACGGCGAAATATAAATCAGGTTCTCAGTCAGCGTGTGCTGATAGGCGGGAGGCAAACGTAGCCAGGCTGCAAACGTTCCTGCCATGCAAACGGTGATGAACATCATCGAGCCAAGGACGACTCGATTTCCGACCTGAACCTGCATCTGGGTCGCTCACAGAGCCGTGGCTAAAACAACCAGTACATCGCGGACGTGGTGGCGGCTTCGCCAGCCGCAAACGTTAGAACCATTTGCCAGGTGACTTCCCGACGCGCCAACCCATACGCGGCAAACACCAGGGGGAGCCAAAATGGCGAAAAAAACAGCACGAACTTCAGGAGGAGTTCCTGCTGCACTGGAACGAGTTGATCCCAAGCATAGAGCACTCCACCCATGTACAGGGCGACAAACGTTGTGGCGCCCAGGAGCGTAATTGCAGTTTCATCGCGGTCTCCTGCCATGCGAGCGATCTGGGCGATGCGAACATTGTGCGGGGCAGCTTCCCGGTCAGACTGGACGCTGGGGAGCAACAGCGCGATCAGCACCCCGACGATGGCAATCACAACGAGCAGCTCGACGAGGGTCAATCCGGTTCGCGTCGCTCTCGCTGGCATTCTGAACATGTATCGATAATCCTCTCATAGTAAGATCGTTGACCGTCTCGCGTTGCGCCACCTGCGATCGGCGAGAACATGCTACCGGCGGCCGTCTACCAGCGCCAGGTGTCGCGCACCGCGCAGTTCACCAGGCATGCCGTTGGCATGCGGCCCTGATACAAGTCGACGATGTTCTGCGCGGCGCCGACCGACATGTCGCGCACCGCCTGGTCGTCGAGTGCCGCCACGTGCGGGCTGACGACCACGTTGTCGAACGCGAGCAACTTGCTAGCCGGTGGTGGCTCCGTAGCGAACACGTCGAGCCCCGCGCCGCCTAGGTGCCCGGCGGCCAGCGCCTCGTAGAGCGCGGCTTCGTCGACCAGCCCGCCGCGGCTGGTGTTCACCAGGATCGCGCCGGGTTTCATCTTCGCTATCGAGCGAGCGTTGATCAGGCAAGTTGTCTCGGGCGTGTGGGGGGCGTGCAGGCTGACAAACTCGGAGCGGGCCAACAGGTCGTCGCAGGTCGTCAGTTCGACCCCCAGCGAGGCCGCGACCGTGGCGTCGGCGGCGATATCGTGCCCCAGGAGTCGCATGCCGAAAGCCGCCGCGCGGCGGGCAACCGCGCGGCCGATCCGCCCCAATCCGACAATCCCCAGCGTGCGGCCTCGCAGCGGTCGAAACGGCACGCCGCGCTTCCACAGCCCGGCCTTCAGCTCGCGATCGCCCATTGGCACTCGGCGGGCGACTGCCAATAACAGGGCCAGCGTGTGCTCGGCGACCGCTTCGAAGTTGGCGTCGGGCGTGATCGTCACCGCAACATTGTGATCGGTGGCCGCCGCCAGATCGATGCGGTCGTAACCGACACCGTTGCGCGAGATCACGCGCAGCGCCGGCAGGCTTTCGAGCACCTTGCGCGTGTACGGCTCACTGCCGGCCAGCACGGCTTGCGATCCTCCGACCGCTTCGATCGTGTCAGCTTCGGACGCCGGCGGGGCTTGCTTGGGGTAACGCACCGAGAAGCCGGCCTGCTTGAAAACGCCCAAGTGCGGGCCGGGAGTTTCAAACAACGCTTCGGTGGTGATCGTGACGACAGGGGGCATGGGAGCGTTCAAGCTACGGAGAACTAATAACCAAGCCGCACGAGCTAGCGCGCGGAGTAAACTCCGCGGCTAACAATCCGACAATCGCACGTCGCGTGACGTGAATTCCACACCGAACACCGACAGTTCAGCTAGCCTCGCAGCCGGCCGGCCAACGCATTGACGTACCCGGTGAGCAGTGTGAAGTCGTTGGCGATCGAAAACCACTTGATTCCCTTGGCGTGCCAGTCGCGGATGTCCTGCTCGTCGGCGCCCCAGGCCAGACCCATCGGCAGCCGTGCGGCGGCGGCGACTTTCGCGATCCCTTCGATCGTCGCCCGCACTTTCGGGTGACCGGGCTGCCCGGCAAAGCCCATCGACGACGCCAGATCATTCGGCCCGACGACAATCGAGGTCAAACCAGGGACGCGGACGATCTCGGCCAGGTTGTCGACCGCGTCGGTCAGTTCGATTTGCACCACGCAGACCACGTGCTCGTTCGCCCAGCGGATGTAGTCGGGGCCCGAGCGCTGGCCAAAATGAGCCGCGCGGCGCGGACCGAAACCGCGGATCCCCTCGGGCGGATACTTACAGGCGGCCACCGCCCGGCGCACGTCTTCGACCGTGCGCACCAGCGGCACGATCACGCCGCTGGCCCCCAGGTCGAGCACCGGCTTGATCAGGTTCGGGTCGTTGGCCGGCACGCGCACCAGGGCCGCCGCGTTCGAGCCCTTGGTCGCCATCACGTGGGCTTGCACCACGTCGAGCGGCATCGGGTTGTGCTCGGTGTCGATCCAGACGAAGTCGAAGGTATCCGAGATGGCCTCGGTGACGATCGCGTCGTTAAGGGTGATGCAAGTGCCGAGCACCGGTCCGGGGCGGGAGAGCTTTTCTTGAAACGAGGCGGGATCGACCACGGGGATTCCTTGCGATGTTAGGCGGGAAGCAGGCGGAAGCGATGCGGTCCAACGACCGACGTACACGACCGCCGCATGATACCGGACGGGAAGCGGCGCGCGAAAGTACGGCGAAAGTCGGTTTCTTCGCCCTCGGCAGCGATTACACTCATATGCCGCTAATCCACCAACCCACCCGTCGGAGAGCTTGATATGCGACGCCGTCGTTTTTCGCACCTTGGTGTGTCAGGTAGCTTGGCCGCGCTGTTGATTGTCTGTGTCGCCAGTCCCCTGGCACGGGGCGCCGACGATTGGCAGTCGCTGTTTAACGGCAAGGACTTAACCGGCTGGAAAGCCATCGACGGGCCGGCCGAAGCCTGGAAGGTGATCGACGGCAACCTGAGCTGCTCGGGTGGCGGCGGCGGCTGGCTCTCGACCACCAAGGAATACGGCAACTTCGAGATCGAGCTGGAGTTTCGGGTGCCGCCCGGGGGCAACAGCGGCGTGTTCCTCCGCAGCCCACACCAGGGCAATCCCGCCTACGCCGGTATGGAGGTGCAGGTGCTCGACGACGGCGCCGACGAATACAAGAACCTCCAGCCTGCCCAATACTGCGGCAGCGTTTACGGCATTGCGGCCGCCACGCCGCGGGTGACCAAGAAGCCGGGCGACTGGCAGCCGATGCGGATCGTGTGCGACAAGCGACGCGTCAAGGTGTGGATCAACGGCACCCAGGTTGTCGACACGAATCTCGACGAACATCTCGACAAGGCGACCGAGCACCCCGGCATCAAGCGCACGACGGGTTATGTCGGCCTGCAGAACCATGGCTCGCAGTTGGACTATCGCAAGCTGCGGATCAAGGAGCTGCCGTAGGTCACATGCGGACTGCTGGACTTGTAGGCGGCCTCACTGAGGCCGGACTTTAGTCATTCCGGGGTCACTGACCCCGGCTACATTCGAGAACTACGTGGTATAGAAGCCGCTTCTTGACCTGAGCGCGACGCTGATATATTGAATCGTCGCGCGGCGGCATCGTCGTCGTCGGGCTCCAAGTAACCATCATCGTTTTGCTGAGGAAACGTAGCTGTGACGGTACTGCATTCGGGTTCGAGCAAGGCATTTGCGTCGGGTTGGGAATTGGCATTCAGCGGTAAGAAAGCCGGCAAGAAGTCAGCCAAGGGCAAAGCGGCCGGCAAGCCGGCCAAGGCCGCGAAGAAGAAGTCATCGAAGCCCAAGGCCGCCGGCAAGCTGGCCAAGAAGAAGGGGAAACGGTAGGCCATGCAAGGTGTAGCGCGAGCGACCCGACAAATTCTGGCACTTGCAACGTTGCTGGTCGCAGCGATCGGATGGGAAGTTCGCGCCGACGAGCCTGCGGCCCCGGCCGCCGCGTCATCAAACCCGCCCACCAGCGGGCCCAACTCGCTCACGCCCGACGAACAGTCCGCCGGCTGGCTGTTGTTGTTCGATGGCGAATCACTTTTTGGTTGGCAGCCCACCAGCGAGGCGGATTGGAAGATCGCCGACGGCGTGATCTCGGTCAGTTCGGGCGAGAAGGGGCTTTTGGCCACGACCAATCAATGGGCCGACTATCGCTTTAAGGCCGACTTTCGGGCGCCGGCTTCGACTAACAGCGGCATCTTCCTCCGCACGCCGCTAGTGCCGAGCGATCCGGCCAAGGACTGTTACGAGTTGAACATCGCCGGCCCCCAAGTCAGCCCGTTTTTCACCGGCAGCTTCGTCGGCCGGCAAAAGGCCGAAGCGGTTGAGTTGTCAGACGACTGGCATACTTTCGACGTCACGCTCGAGGCGGGGCGTTGCACCGTGAAGATCGACGATCGCCAGGTGCTCGACTACACCGATCCCGCGCCGTTGGGGCGCGGGCACATTGGCCTGCAACTCAACTCGGGGCCGGTCGAGTTCCGCAACATCAAGCTGCTGCCATTGGGTCTGAAGCCGCTCTTCAACGGCCGCGACCTGGAAGGCTGGACGGTCTATCCCGACAAGCCGAGCAAGTTCACCGTCACGCCCGAGGGGGAACTGCAACTCAGCAAAGGCCCCGGGCAGTTGGAAACGACCGGGCAGTATGCCGATTTCTGTTTGCAGCTCGACATCCGCACGGCGGCGCGCGGGCTGAACTCGGGCGTGTTCTTTCGCTCGATCCCCGGCGGCTGGTGGCAAGGCTACGAGGCGCAGATTAGCAACACGTACCGCCGAGGCGACCGCGCGCAGCCGATCGACTTCGGCAGCGGTGGCATCTATCGCCGGCAGCCCGCCCGCCGCGTGGTCGCCAACGACATGGAGTGGTTTCGCATGACGGTCGTGGCCGTCGGCAATCACCTGGCGACCTGGGTCAACGGTTATCCGGTGTGCGACTGGACCGACGAACGCCCCCCCAGCGACAACCCGCGCGAAGGGTTGCGGCTGGCCCCCGGCACCATCTCATTGCAAGGGCACGACCCGACGACGAACCTGCTGTTCCGCCGGCTGGAGATCGCCGAGCTGCCAACGCGGTAGGCGATCATCCAAGTTGTGAAATCTCGCACGAACTCCTGCTGCGATCTATTTACGCTCGCATCGCGACGTCGCGCCGCCACTTCGCCGGCTGGAAAAACTTTGACGGTTCGCGGCGCGATCAACTAAGCTTACAGACAGTACAGTTTCTCTGTACGGCTGACGGTCTGCTGGCTACCGAGCAAGTGCGCGAAACTCGTCTTCGTTTTCGCCTTAAGGCAGCGCACAGGGCCCGGCGGTTAGAAGCAGCAGCGGGTCGACGGCACGAGTTTTGATACGTCTCGTCTCGTTCAACATTCGTTGGTCGGTCGCTACGTTCCGGGGAGCGCAGCCGCCCATCGCCGCTGGGGGAGTTCGAAGCATGACCTTGCAAGAAATCCTGTCCGAGAAAGGTAACCGCGTCCACACGATCGAAGCCGAGGCGACGCTCGTCGCCGCTACCGAGCGGCTCGTCGAGCACAATGTCGGCTCGCTGTTGGTCTGCCGCACGGGGCATTGCGACAAGCGCCCGCAAATCGAAGGAATCGTCACCGAGCGTGACGTGCTGCGCGCGTTGGCGGGGCGCGGCGGCCGGCTCGACGGGCTCGCGGTCCGCGACGTCATGACGCGCAAGCTGATCACCGCCGCGCCGAGCGAAGAAGTTGGGGCGGTGATGGGGCTGATGACCGAACATCGCGTGCGGCATCTGCCGGTGATCTGCGAAGACGGCCGCTTGGCCGGCATGATCTCGATCGGCGACGTGGTCAAGTCGCAGCACAACTCGATGGTGCTCGAGAATCATTTCCTGAAGAGCTACCTGCACGGGCAGTAACCGTTTCGCCGTCAGGTAACCTGATAGCGGTCGAGCCGCGCGCGGTCGATCTCGACGCCCAGGCCGGGCCCCTCGGGGAGCTTGATTAGTCCATCGACGACTTCGAGGCGCCGGGTGAGAATGTCGCCGCCGAGTTCGAAGTGCGCCGTTTCGCTGGCATTGCCTAGGGCCGGCGTCGCGGCAGCCAGGTGAATCGTGGCCGCCATTCCCAAGCCAAGCGGCGTGCGACCCCCGATGATCGGATCGAGGTCACACGTCTCAGCGACGATCGCACATTGGCGCACGGCGCCCAGGCCGCCAACTCGATCAGTACACAGCACGACTATCTTCGCGGCCTGATGCCGGGCAATTGCCAGCACATCGCTGGTCGACGTCACTCCTTTGCCCACTGCCAATGGCGTGGAAGTTTCGCGGGCCAGATTGCCCCATTCCTGCCAGTCGCGCGTCGCCAACGGGTCGACAATCGCTTGAATACGTTCGGCCTCCAGGTCGCCGCACAGCTCGCGCGCGGACTGGCGATCGAAATGTTGCGCCGCGTCGAGCCAGAGCGCGACGCTTTCGCCCACGGCATCGCGAACCGCGGCGACTTTTGCCCGATCGGTCTCGACATCGCCCACCGCCCGGATGATCTGCGTGTAATAGCCTTCGGCGGCCAGTTCGCGGGCGCGCCGGGCGACGGCCTCGGGCTCGCCTGCCGCCAGCGCCGCCGCCAGCGGGGCGCGACTGCGATAGCGTCCTCCCCACAGATGGCACAGCGGCTGGCCCGCCAGGCGACCAACGCAATCCCAAGAGGCCATTTCCAACGCGGCGCGCAGCGGCGCCGGGCGGAGGGCATCGAGTCGCACCAGCTCCTCGATGTCGAAGATGCTGCGGCCGGCGAGCACCGGAAGCAGGGCATCGCGTCGCGGAACAAGCTCACTAGGGCGCCAGCGAACATCGGCCTCTCCCCAGCCTTCGGCTCCGGAGGCGGTCTGCAACCGCACGAGCAGCGACGTCGTCCCCGTCAGGGAACCGTCGCGGGGCACACTTACCAGAAATAGTTCGAGGTCGCTGATGCGCATGAGTTGGTCGTAAGCGCTTACGATGCGCCCGCCCGTTGACAATGGCGACGCAACTCACGCGTCACCAAAAGCCGACGCTCGCGACGAGCCTAGTTGATCCAGCGGCCACTCACGCGGTTGCCGTTTCGGCCGCCATCTTGCGCAAGTCTTTGGGGAGCTGAAAATGGACGTCTTCGCGACGCACGGTGCGCACCTCGATCTTCGCGCCAAACTGTTCGCGGAGCACGTCAAGGCATTGCTCGACGACAATCTCGGGAGCACTGGCGCCAGCGGTTACCAGCACCGTCTCGTTACCGGCGAACCAGACCGGATCGATCTCGTGGTGTGAATCGATCAGATAAGCGGGCACGCCAGACTCGCGGGCCAGCTCGGCGAGCCGCTGGCTGTTCGAGCTGTTCTGGCTCCCCAGCACCAGGCAGACATCGGCTTCGGGGGCGAGCGCCTTGACCGCATCCTGGCGATTCTGCGTGGCATAACAAATGTCGTCGGTCGGCGGCGCGGCGATCGTGGGAAACTTTTCCTTGAGACGGCCGATGATGCGGTTGGCGTCGTCGACCGACAGCGTCGTCTGCGTCAGGTAGGCCAGCTTCGTGGGGTCCGCCACTTCGAGTTGGTCGACGTCTTCGGGCGATTCGACCAGCACGATCGCCTCGGGCGCTTCGCCCATGGTGCCCAGCACTTCGTCGTGCCCTTCGTGGCCGATGAGCACGATCGTGTAACCCTGCTTCGAGTAGCGGATGGCTTCCAGATGGACCTTGGTAACGAGCGGACAGGTGGCGTCGACCGTCCGCAAGTTTCGCTGCGACGCGATCTGGCGTATCTCCGGAGAAACGCCGTGCGCCGAATACATGAGCATCGCGCCGGGCGGGACTTCCGCGGGATGGTCGACGAACACCACCCCCAGGTTCTTGAAGTGCTCGACCACGTACTTGTTGTGGACGATTTCGTGATAGACGTACACCGGCGCGCCCACCAGTTTCAGAGCCAGCTCCAGGCTCTCGATGGCCATGTTCACACCAGCACAAAAGCCGCGAGGGCTGGCAAGCAGTACCTTCATGGGGGCGAGTGCTCCTGACGCAGGGGGTACGGTTAACTGTATTATATCGATGGACCGTGTCGACGGCGACGCCGATCGACATCGCGACGATAGCGCCGGATCATGCGTATGACTACGTGGCTATGGGTCGAAGTTTCCTGATGAAACGCATCGCTTGGAACTTTGCCGCCGAATTAGCACGCTGGGGGCCGCGCGCGGCCGCCGTGTCGGCGGCGTCCGACGCGCCGGCGCCAAGTTTGAGCGCCGCGCGAGCCTATTGCCGATCTGTCGCGCAATCGCACTACGAGAACTTCACGGTCGCCAGTTGGTTGCTGCCGCGCCACCTCCGCCCGCACTTTCACGCGGTGTACGCCTATTGCCGCTGGGCCGACGACCTGGCCGATGAGGTCCCGGCTGACGATGACTCCGCCGATGGCGACTCGTCGGGCGTGGCCGCACGCAACGCGACACCGCATCGCGCTGTTCGTCTTCATTCCACTGCCCCGACAGTAACCGCAGCGCCCGTGGTTGAATTCACCGCCGTCAAGCGGCTCGAGTTGCTCGACTGGTGGGAAGCGCAATTGCTCGATTGCTACCGGGGCGTGCCGGCCCGCCATCCCGTGATGGTGGCGCTAGGGGAGACGATCCGCGAGTTTGAGATTCCGGCCGAACCGTTCTGCGATCTGCTGGTCGCCTTCCGCCAGGACCAGCGCGTCGACCATTATGAGACCTTCGACGAGCTGTTGGGGTACTGCCGCAACTCGGCCAATCCAGTCGGCCGGCTGGTGCTCTACCTGGGACGGTCTCACTCGCCGGTGAATGTCGAGCTGTCCGATTCGATCTGCACCGGTCTGCAACTGGCGAACTTCTGGCAAGATGTGGCCGTCGACTGGCGGCGCGGCCGCTGCTATCTGCCGCTCGAAAGCCTGCGCGTCTGTGGGATCGGCCAGCGTGAGTTGGAAATCGGCCGCGCGACTCCCGCGCTACGCCAGGTGCTGGCGGCCGAAGTCGAGCGCGCCGAAGTCTGGCTGCGCGCCGGGCTGCCGCTGGTGGGCCGCGTCCCTGGCTGGCTACAGATCGATTTGGAGCTCTTCATTCGCGGGGGGCTGGCGATCCTTAACGCCATCCGCCGCGCGGAATTCGACGTCTGGGCGGCGCGACCAACCGTGTCGCGCGGCACTCAATTGCGTTTGCTGGCCGGCGCCTTGACGCGGCGGATGCTGGGCCGCCTTCCTGCTGGCGAGGCACGCCGATGAATGCCGAGCTGACCGATAGCTATGCTTATTGCCAGCGGACCGCACGCCGGGCTGCGAAGAACTTCTACTATGCGTTTCTGCTGCTCCCTCGCGCGCAGCGGCAAGCGATGTGCGCGCTGTACGCCTTTCTGCGACACACCGACGACCTGGGAGACAGCCAGGAGCCGCTCGCCGCTCGCGCCGCGGCGCTCGACGACTGGCGGCGTCAATTGGCCGATGCCCTGGCCGGTCGTTTCGCGCATCCTTGCCTGGCCGCCATGGCCGACACGCTCGTGCGCTGCCAGATTCCGTACGCGCTCATGGAATCGGTGATCGACGGCGTCGCGATGGATCTCGATCTCGAAGCGGGCCGTTGCAGCTACGAGACATTCGCCGACCTGGTGGGCTACTGCGATCGCGTCGCTGGCGACGTGGGGATTGCCTGTTTGCACGTCTGGGGCTGCCACGATCCACGCGCTGAAGAGCCAGCGCGCCGTGCCGGCCTGGCCCTGCAACTGACCAACATCCTCCGCGATTTCGACGAGGATCGCCGGCACGGTCGCCGTTACTTGCCTCGCGAGGATTTCGAGCGCTTCGGGCTCGATGTCGAAACGCTTCACGTTCCCCCGATTGACGACCGCTGGCGCGATCTGATCCGCTTTGAAGTCGCGCGGGCCGAGCGTTTTTACGACGACACCACGCAGCTTGTACGCTGGCTCGACCCTCGGGCGGCCTCTGTCTTTCAGACACTAACCGGCACCTATCGCGCGCTGTTGGCCGAAATCCGGCGGCGCAATGGCGATGTCTTCGGCCCGCGCGTCCGTATCGGCGCCTGGCACAAACTGCGGATTGCCGCCGGAAGTTTGGCGGCTCGGGCACGCGCTGCCGCGGGAGTGCTGCCGGCGTGAACGATCCCGTGGCGTCGGCGACCGCAGGGGCACACGCGAAGCCGGCCAGCGCGCCGCGCGTGGCCATCGTTGGCGGTGGCCTCGCCGGGCTGGCGGCCGCGGTGCGTTTGTGCGAGCAAGGTTTCGCAGTCGAGCTGTTCGAAACGCGACGTCGCCTGGGAGGACGCGCCACCAGTTTTCGCGATCCCGAAAGCGGCGACTCCGTCGATCACTGCCAGCACGTCAGCATGGGCTGCTGCACAAACCTCGCTGACTTCGCGCGCCGCGCCGGCATCGCCGACCTGTTCGACCACGCCCGTGTGCTACATTTCCTTGGCCCTGATGGGCGCCGGTTCGAGATGGCCGCGCGGCGCTGGCTGCCGGCGCCAATTCATCTGGCGCCGGGATTGCTTGGCTTGAGCTTCTTGACGCTAGGCGAGCGAATGGCGGTCGCCTGCGCGATGCTAAAACTGGCGCGCCTGCCGGACGGCGACTCGCCACAGGCTCCCACGGTCGCCCAGTGGCTCGCCGCTGAGCGCATGCCGCGAGCCGCCATCGAGCGCTTCTGGGCTGTGGTGCTCACTAGCGCCCTGGGCGAATCGCTCGATCGCGCCAGTATCAAGTACGCTCGCAAGGTGTTCGTCGATGGCTTCATGGCCAGCGCGGCGGGGTACGTGATGGAAGTGCCGACCGCGCCGTTGGATTTGCTCTATGGCGTGCGGCTACAAAACTGGCTCGTCGAGCGCGGCGTGCAAGTACGCGTGGGGATGGCGATCGCACGGCTTGAGCGGTCTGGATCGCGCATTGCAGCGGTTGTCGATCGCGATGGCAGTCGCCACGCAGCCGATCTTGTAGTGCTGGCCCTCCCTTGGCGGCGCGCGCTCGAAGTCCTCGGCCCCGAGTTGCTGGCCGAAATGCCCGGGGTGGCCGCGGCCGCCGGAATTGAGTCGGCTCCAATCACGGGCGTACATCTGTGGTTCGATCGTGCGATCACCGAGTTGCCGCACGCCGTGCTGGTCGGGCAACCGTTGAGTCAATGGCTCTTCGCGCGAGGAGTCGCCAACGTAGCCGGTACGACGGCACAACATGGAGACGCACTGCTGGACAAGACGGCCGTGGCATCCCGAGTCGGCGAAGGCGACTCCAGCGGTCACTACTACCAGGTCGTGATCAGCGCTTCGCGCGGGCTGGCAGGCCTGCCGCGCGAGGAAGTGCTGGCCGCAATCGTTGCGGAGTTGCGGTCGGTCTTTCCGGCCGCGCGCGGCGCGCAACTGTTACGCGGACGCGTGGTGACCGAGCAGGAAGCGGTCTTCAGCGTGAAGCCTGGTACCGATCGCTGCCGCCCTCCCCAACAAACAACGATCGCCAATCTCGTGTTAGCGGGCGATTGGACCGCCACAGGCTGGCCGTCGACGATGGAAGGGGCGGTGCGCAGCGGTTACCTGGCGGCCGAATGCGTGTTGGCCGCGGCTGGCCGACCGCAGAAACTGCTCGTGCCCGACTTGCCGCGCAGCCTGTTGAGCCGATTGCTGTGGTAGAAATTCACTTCTCGGTGCGCTGTTCGAGCGCCGCCTGCACAGCATCGTCGAGCGGCTTGAGGCCGGCGTCACGATCGACCTCGTAGCAACCGACCGCGTAATGGCTCACCCGCCCGTCGCGCCCGATCACGACGTAGACGGGCAACTGCCCGCCCGCGAGGCGTGGGTCGCCAAATTGCTTCAGCAGAGCGCCTTCGTCAAACAGGATTGGATAGGTCAAGTTCATGAAGCTCTTGAGTCGCGCCGCGCTGCGCGAAACCGACGCTCGCCCGTCGGGCTCTGTCAGGCGGCGGTTGACAGCCACACCGTAGACTTTCACGCCAGCCTCCTTGCGGCGTTCATGCAAGAACTCCAGATACCCCACCTGGCCGTACGGTTCCTTGAGTGGCTCGTCGCGGTAGTCCCAAAAATGGAGCACGGTTACCTGGCCCGCCAGATCGGCCGCCGACAGCCGCGCGCCGGCCAAGCCGGTTGCCGCGAAGTCATCGACCTTGCGGCCTTGTTGTGCCGCGACTAGCTCCGCGATCGAGGCGACGCGCCCTGTCTGCTGCGCCAAATCGCGCCGCGCGGTTTCCACCAGCGCCACGGCCGGACCCGCCTTGGCGGCCTGGTCGACTTGCGGCAGACGCTCGCGCACCACTTCTAATTGGCGCTCATTGAAGGTTCCTTGCTGCGTGCGGCGCGGGCGACCCAGCGCGGCGACGAGCTCTTCGAGTGCCGTCAAGCCTGCGACATGCGCGGCGTGCTCGGCGGCCGCAGGTTCATCGATCGACACCAGCCGAAGCTGCAACAGCCATTCCTCGCCTTGCCCCATGAAGATCCGCTGATCGACAGCCGCGAGCCACTCCTGGCCGGGCATGGCCCACACGGTCCGCTGCTGCCCCAACGGCGTGGTGACGGCAATTTTCCAGCTATCGCGGTCGTCGATTCTCTCGGGACCGACTACAGCGAACTTCTGCTTCCCCAGCTCCCAGGTTGCCTCGGCCGCCAACGGCACCGGCGCGCGCAACAGAGGCGCATCGAGGTTGATCACGCTGGCGCCTTCGTCGCGCTGGAACAACAGCGCCGGCGCCGTTCCGCTGGCGGGGAGCAATTGAGCATCGAGCTTCCAGCGGCCGAAGCGATCGGGCCAGGGCCAGGCGCCGCGACCCTGCTCGTCGATCACCCACAACAGTTCGGATTCCGACGCATCAGCCGAGGCGACCAGCAGCGTCAGGTCGAAGGTTTTTTCGGCCTCGCCGGGCACGCGATCGCGATCGAGCCTGGCAACGTTGCCACGATAGGCAATCTGCGTGCCCGCCTGCGGCGGGGTGCTAGCACTCGGGAGCGTGAAGGCCACCAACAGCGTCGCGGCGATCGTCGACATGCAGAATCCTCGTGCGGCAGGCCCCTTGAGGCTGGCCATTGTAGCAGTTCGCGGCGCGCTTGCGGGGCAGGCTGAATCGTCTTGGCCGCCGGCAGCAGTTTGACTATAGTCCCTACTCCAATCCGCGGCGCTCGGGCCGTGCGATTGTCGATGCTTATCAAACCAGCCGCGCTGGCGGAGTCGGATTGTTGTTGCGCTTGTCGTCCGCAGATTGCCGCCACCTGGTGACGCTGTGCAGCGCGCTGCTTTTGGCTGCGCTGGCGTCGGGCTGCGTCGGCAACAAGTTCAAGTACACGACGACGGGCAAATGGCCGCCCATGCGCGAGAAAACGCCCGAAGAGCTGATGCCAACCGCCGAGGACCGCATCGATCAGATGCGCGCCCTGGCCAAGCAGATTCCCAAGGGTTCGGCGGAGGAGCAGGAACAGTTCGCGCGCAAGATCGCCGCCGATTTGTCGACGGAGCAAAGTCCCTTCGTGCGCCGCGAAATGTACCTGTCGTTGAGCGGAGTCCAATCGCTAACCGCCAATTCGCTCCTCTACGCGGGACTCCAAGACGCCGACGAAGTGATCCGCATCGCCTGCTGCCAGGCTTGGGGCCAGCGTGGCGGACCCGATGCCGCCAAGGTGTTGGCCGAAACGCTGTCGAGCGAATCGAATCTCGACGTGCGCCTGGCCGCGGCCCGCGCGCTGGGCAAAGCCAAGGACACGGGGGGCGTACAGTCCCTCGGCGTCGCGCTTGAGGACCCAAACCCTGCCGTGCAGCGGCGCGCGATGGAAAGCCTCGAACAGATCACGGGCGAGGATTTTGGCAACGACGTCGACGCCTGGCGCACCTTCGTGCAAGGCGGCACTCCACAGCCGCGCCAGGAGTCGATCGTCAGCCGCTTGAAGCGGATGTTCTAGTTGCGGCCGCCTCGATCGGGCAACTCGTTCGCCGGTCTCACCCGTCGAGCCCGTAAAAGTGTCGCGCGACTTCCTCCGCGTGGAACAGCAGCCACTCTTGCTGCGTGTAGACGGCGTGCCCAAGCAAATGCTGCGTGAGGTTTCCCTCCGGCTCGCCGTAGTTGACTAGTAGCGTTGTGCCTTCGGCAGGGACGCGTGCGCCCAAACCGATGCGTTCGGCCAATGCCGGCGGCGAAACCTCCGGCTCGAACAACTGTCGCAGCCGATTGTCGGCCCACCAACTGCGCCAGGCGAACAAACTCGGCATAAAGTTCGTGCCGGCGATGCCGAACTGCTGCACGTAGTCGCCATCGGCGGCGGCCAGCACACGTTCGGGTGAGGGCGGGAACGGCGCGCGGTACGGCGGCAAGCCCGCCGTTGGACGATGATTCACGAAGTGCAAGAGCTGGGAGTAGCCTGCCGTATCCCACCCATAGCGGATCGGCGTGCCGAAAGTGACCATGTCGAGGTCGACGCCATCGAGCGGGTTGGGTCCGTCGAGCAACAAGCGTTCGACGTGTTGCCAGCGCGGGATGTCAATGCAGCCCAGCAGCGGCCAGCGATAGTAGACACGGGCGGCGTCGAAGAACTGTTCGACCGCGCCGCGGTCCCCGGCCAGTAAATTCGTGACAAGTGCGAAGACATTGCCGGCGTGGCTGTGCCCCCAGAGCAGGACGCGCGCGCCCACTGGCAGCTCGAGCGAGGCCAACTCGTCGATCAAACGCACCGCGCCGTCGGCTCGCCCCAGGTGATGGTTCTCGCTCGACCAATGGAAGAGCCGCACCGGGATCACGGGCCCCTCGTCGCCCGCCAGCGAGCGCTCGAACAGTGCGGCGAACTCAGGCGTGTAGTTGCCGGCGTCGCCGACGGCTGCGTCGACCGCTTGCTTCGACAGCCGGCGAAACGAGTCGCCCAATTGCGGGACGAAGCGGCCGATGTCGGCGAACAAACCCAGGGCATCGGTACCGACGAAAGTGCCGTGGGCGAGGTAGATCGCCTGCACGCCGGCGCCAGTCATTGCGCGACCGACGTGCCGCATCCGCCGGCGAAACGCCTCAGAAGCGATCGACGGGTACCCGGCCGGGTGCAGCAGCTCGTGTGGCGAAGTGGGGGCCGTGTCCGAATAGGGCTGGTGGTGAAACTGATTGTGTCGAGGCATCTTCCCTCCGGGCGTCAATGCGGTAGACCGCGTTGTCCGAGGGTCCGATCGCCAGCGTGCCCGACCAGGTCTCAAACGGTCGGCCGCTGCGTTCGTCCCCTTGAAAGAAGGTCAGATAGGTCATGACGTCGGTCGCGATAAACTCGTGCTCGCTTGGCGCCAACTTTGTCTGCCGGTGCACGCGGCGCCAGGTGCCCGAGTTGAAGTACATCTGGTTGAGCACGTAGCCGTCGGCATAGCTGGCGTCGAGCGGCACTGCTTCTTCGTGATGCGTGTGCCCGTACACGATGTACTTCGCGCGGCGGTTGCGAAAATCCTGCTCGGCCAGAGCATGCTGATAGTACGACGCCTCGCCATCGCCGCGCAAGCTATGGAACCACTTCAGCAAGTCGCTGGCCCAGCGCACCGAGACGCACTTGGAAAACCGCAGGGCGTTGCTCAAGCCGTCGACCAGATCGTTCGGGCGCCAGGTATCGCGCTGGCGCACGTACGCCAGCGACAAGAAGCGCTCGACGAGCGCGTCCCAAACCCGCTTCACGCGCAACCGCTGGGCAGGCAGCGGGCAAGTGCGCTCCAAGAGCCCGTCGATCCACACTGGCACCAGCAGCACGGGGCGCACGTTGTCCAGCTCGCGCAGCCCGGCCAGGGTGGCATCGGGCAGTTCGTTGGCCAGCTCGGTGGCGCAGGCGGCCGAGAAGCGATTCAACAGCTCGATGACGATCGCGTCACCCAGGCTGCTGCCGTCGCGATGCCCCTCGAAATTGAAGGGGTCGTACAGGTCGCCATGCCTGGCGAACACTTTGTGCCGCCGCAGTGTTTCGAGTAGTTCCGGGCTTTCGCTGGGATCGTGCGGGAAGGGGGCCTCGGCCGATTGCGACAACCCCATTTGCGCGACGGCGGCTTTCCGGATCGCGTGATAGCGCGGGCTAGCGATGTGAAACATCCAGTCGTGGTTGCCGACCAGATAGTGCAAGCGCACCTGCACAGGTTGTTGCGCGGCGCCGGTGGCCGGGCGGCCGCGCGAATCGGCTGGCGGTAATTGCACGGCGCCGGCTTCGGTCAGCGAGCGGAGCACGCGCAGCGACGACTCATTCTGAGCGAGAATGTCGGCCGTGATCTGCCCGATGAAGTTGGCGCTTTCGACCGAGTTCAACTCGCCCCAGGGGCGGATGCGTTCCTGATCGGTCCAGCGCGTCGAGCGAATCACGTCGAGCACGTCGCCCAAGAGCAGTACGTCGATCGTGTCGATTGGCTGATAGCGGCCGTCGACGCGTTTCGAGGCGGCCAGCGCCAAATCGCGCAGCCGTTCGGCGAAGATCTCGAATGCTCCGCACGAGATCGTCGCGCCGCTCGAGCCGTCGGTCAGATGCAAATCGCTGATAATGACGAGCATCACAACGTCCTTGCTGTGTGCTACGAGCGGCAGGCGACAAACGCGAACCAATCGCTGGGCGCCGAATCCCACGGGCGCGGGGAGACCCCTGTGAGTTTCGTATCGACGCGGGAGGCCGGCGCGCATGAACGAACGCTGGCGAGCCAGTCGCGGCACGTTAGCCCGCGTAAGCTGGGAAAAGTTTGCGTTCCTGACGACAAGCTACAAGTGCGGGGCGATCGTGGGCCGGGGGCAACCGCTAGGCGCCTGCGATGGAGCCAGGCCGGACGACTTCGTGGCGTGCAGGGGGAGGAGGTTCGCTGCCTTCCATCGGCACCGGCATTAGCACCCTAGGAGGGCGCCAGCGCATGAACAGGAGCACGAGCGCCGGCAATAGCGCCAACTCGGCCACGAGGGCCGCAAACAACGTCGCGCAAGACAACTGTCCGAACAGTCGCAGGGCGGGCACTCGGCTGATCGTGACGGAACCGAGTCCCACCAGCAGAATCGCCGTGGTCGTCAGGATCGCCGGCCCCACGCCTGCGAAGCTGCGCAGCAGTGCCGAGCGCACGTCGCCGTCGCGAGCGAGCTCGCGGCGGAACCGAGTCATCACATGGATCGTGTCGTCAACCGCCAGTCCCAGACAAATGTTGAACACGATCACGCTGCCGATCTGCAATGGCCAGCCCAGCGAGACGATCATGGCCGCCACGGCGACCAGCGGGAACAGGTTCGGCAGAATGCTGACGATTCCCAATCCCAAAGAACGGAAGGCCCAGGTCATCAGCAGGCAAATCACGACGGTTTCGAGCCCGACACTGCTCCCCAGATCGGAGATCATGCGGTTGATATTGCGATTGGCGACCACGATGCTGCCGGTGAACGATACCTGGAAACCAGGATGGCGGCGGGCTACTTCGTTCAGCCGGTCTTCGAGCGCGTCGAAGTGCGGCAGCAGGATGGCGGAGCCCACCTCGGGCGCGCGGGCACATACCAGGGTGCGGCGACGCTCCTCGTCGGCGAAGCGGCGCCGCACGTCGGCCGGCACGCGGTCGAGGTACTTCAGTGCCTGGCGCGGCCCGCGGTTGGCCTCTGGCAAAGTCGATAACAGGCCCAGGATCGACAGCGGATTCTTGGCCAGCGTGTCCTCGTCGAAAAGCGTTTCGACCTCGCGCACCACTTCGAGCGTCTCGGGGGAGCCGAGCTCGTGCGAATCAGGCCATTCGACGATGCCATACACGTAGCCAATGCCGCCGAACACCTCTTCGCAATGCGCCAGGGCAGCGCCACTTTCCGAGCCGATCGGCAAGTTCTCGGCCAGCCATGAATCGGGGTGCAAGCGGAACGCTTGCCAGGTGAAGAACGCCGTAAGTGCCAGCCCGACAGTCGCCACTCGGATCGGATTGCGCAACGACCAGCCGACCACTGCCAGCGACCAACGGCTGGCCCAATCGGAGCGCGTCGTATTGGGCAGCAAAATCCAATCGCCGAGCCGAGTCGAGGCCAAGAGCGGCACCAACGTAATCACGGCCGCGAATGTGATGACCGAACCGGCGGCGCACGACAGGCCAAACGTGCGGATGATGTCGGCCCGGGCCACGGCCAACGACAGGAAGCCGATGGCCGTTGTGACCGACGTCAGCCCGCTGGCAACGCCAACTTGCCGCACGGCGGCGATAGCGGCGGCGCGGCGGTCGAGTCCTTCCGCGCGCCAATGGCGGATATCCACCAGGAAATGAACCGAGTCGGTCAGCCCGATCACCAGCACCAATGTTGGCACAATGCTCGTCAAGGCATTGATCGAAATGCCCGACAGTTCGAGTAAGCCGATGACCCACAACGAGCCAAAAAGCGGCGCCGCCATGACAATCACGACGGCACTGGCCCGGCGAAACAGCAACCAGGCCAGCGCGGTCGAGAGCACGGCGGCCACGAGATTGAATCGCAGCATGCCGTCTTCGACGTTGCGGATGATTTCGTAGCGAATGGCCGGCACGCCGGTCAGGCGCACCCGCCAGTCGCTGGTGGTCATCGCGGTTTTGATATGCTGCAGCTCATGCACGACCGGCGCGATTTCTTCCAGGCCCAGGTTCTGGCCGGCCAGGCGCACGACGACGAGCGTCGTCTGGCCGTTGCGCGAAATGATCTGCCCAGCCGCCAGCGGATTCTTCATCGCCCGCTGTTCGGCGCGGTCGTACGCATCCTGGGGCGAGCCGGGCTTGGGCACCAGCGGCAGCATTGTGCGGCCTGGCCCGTCGCGTCGGGCGTCGAACAGCGACAGCACCTGATCGACGCCCTTGATCTGCCGGCACTGAGAAACCAATTTATCGAGTGCCGCGATCGAGGCTGGATCGAAGATCCGCGGAGCTTCGACCACGAGCACGCAGTCGTTGTCGTCGGAGCCGAAGTCGGCGAATAACGTCTCGAGCCGGCGGAACTGCTCGTCGTTGGTTTTGAAGAAGTTGCGCGGATCGTCGTCGAATTTCAGCCGTGTCAGGCCGAACAGCGAGATAGCCGACAGCACCGCCACCGCCAGCAGCACCAGGCGGCGATGTCCGGTAACAAGCGTAATCAACCAGGTCATGCCGGGCTCGGCAGCGGGTGGCGGGGATCGGATCAGGCGGCAGTTGCGCGACGCACTCCCCCTGGGATTTGCGACGCCATTGTAGGGTTTGCCTGCGATTTCGCCCACGGGCACTTCAGGCGCTGCCGCCGGTTAGCTTTGCTTGCGTGCTGGACGCCATCAAACGAGAATCGCACTTGCCCTGATCGGACATGCAGGGGTGCATCCTGCACTTTGCGCGTGAGGCATGGTGGGTCATGATTGGCCGGGGGGATTTTCACGCCCAGAGACCC
>JAIESQ010000077.1 GCA_019745975.1 Pirellulales bacterium | reverse complement strand
CTCCGCACGTCCGGTTTGAGGAGGGGAGAGGCGGCAGCAACGTGCTGCCCCTCTCCTACTCGACTGTAATCCGTGGTTGAATGGAATTCGTTTTTCAGACTGTGGTTTGCCGTCAGCAAGGGAAGAGTTTGAAATTCAGATTCGATAACCTGGCAATCCTTCGTGGTTGAACATGTCTGATACTTTGATCGCTCTCGTTCCGTCGGGTCCGCAAGCGTCGCGCAGCGACCTGGCCACGATTGGTTTTGGCCTGGCCGTGGCCGGCAAGCTCGGCGGTGCCTGCGACGTGCTCGTGCTGGGCCCGCACGGCGGGGCCGCAACGAACCGACCGGTGCAAGGCGTTCGCCGTTTCTTCGTCGCCGATCATCCGGACCTCGCGCATCCGACCGGCGAAGCGCTGGCTGCCGCGATCGCGTATGTGGCCAAAGCAGGCCGCTACCGGCTCATCGGCGGGGTCGCCAACACGACTGCGCGCGACAGCTTCCCGCGCGTAGCGGCACGGCTGGGCGCGCCGATGGTGTCCGACGTCGTCGCGTTCCGCTCGGCTGATCCCGAGAAGCTCTGCTTCACGAAGCCCTGTTTCTCGGGCAATCTGTTGGCCGAAGTCGAAGCGGCGGGGCCAACCGTCGTGGCGGCTTGCCGGCCCTCGGCGTTCGAGCCCCCGTCCGCGAGTGACGCGGCAACAATTGAGAATGCCGCGCTCCCCGAGCGGCTCGCGCATTCGCGCAAGAAATTCGTCGAAGCGCAGCGCACCGAGCTCTCGCGCCCCGAGTTGACCGAGGCCAACACGATTGTCTCCGGCGGTCGCGGCACCAAGGGCGACTTCAAGCTGATCGAGCAACTGGCCGACTTGCTGGGCGCCGCGGTCGGTGCCAGCCGGGCCGTGGTCGATGCCGGCTGGATGCCCAACGACTTTCAGGTCGGGCAGACCGGAAAAGTCGTCGCTCCCAAGCTGTACATCGCCTGCGGTTTGTCGGGGGCGATTCAGCACCTGGCCGGCATGCGCAACAGCAAGACGATCGTGGCGATCAACAAGGACTCCGGCGCACCGATCTTCGAAGTGGCCGACTATGGCCTGGTGGCCGATCTCTTCGAGGCCATCCCGCAACTGATCGCGGCAATTCAAAAAGGGCGCAAGTAAACGCCTGCGCGCGTGACGTTTGTTGTTTGCGGCTTGCGCTAAAACTCTTGATGCTTCGCATTAATTGGCTGCATTGCGGACACACCGTGCGCGCCGGTGTTTGTGCTCAACTCCCTGCGCGCCATCGGCTGGGGAGGGTCGAATCGTCGTTAGCACGTTTCGCCAGAACATAAATAAAACGAAACATATAAAATAAATACATTGACAAATATGAAGTGCATCCATAATATACTGCGAATTATGAAGTCGCCCGCATGACCGATGAGCCGCGATCGCTGACCAACGAATGCCCGTACTGCGGCACGGCGATGACGGTGACCCAGATGACGTGCGGCGGTTGCCGGGTGTCGATCGCGGCCGAATTCCCGATGTCGCGGATTGCCGGACTGCCGGTCGAGCATCAGCGGTTCATTGAGATCTTCGTACTGGCCGGCGGCAACCTCAAGGAAATCGCCGAGCAAGTGGGAGTTTCGTATCCAACGATTCGCAGCCGGCTTGACAAGGTGATCGAAACGCTGCGGGCGGAGATTGCCAAAACGCAGCGCGTGCGGGGCACGCTTTTAGACGCCGTCGAGCCTGGCAAGTCGATGGCTGCCGACGCGGCCCGGCTGATCAAACGCATTTGACCGCCAAGGCCGCGGTGCTTGGTGCGGCGGGGAGTGGTTAGCACGTAATCGAATTGCGCCTGCGGTGCGCGCCGGCGGCGCCAAGGTCGTTGGGAGGAATCCGCCTGATGTCTTCGAAACCATCCACGTCCGCTTCGGCCGGGCCGTCGTCCGCGGCAAGTTCGCCGACCGAACAAGTGCGTCTCGACGAGGCCATACGACGCGCCGATGAGTTGCTCGTGTCGAGTTTGCGGTCCGAGGAGCGTCGCCGCGGGCGGCGCCGCACCAGATTCGTTTGGGGAGGAATTCTGATGTTGACGACTGTCGGTGTGCTATTGGCTGCGGCGAGCTTCATGGCCGTGTCCGATCGCGACAAAGCCGTGCCGCTGGCCGAAGAAGGCTGGAAGCTCTGGCAGGCCCAGCAGTACGAACAGGCGGCCGCCAAGTTTGAAGAGGCCGTCAAGCTCGACCCGAAGAACTCCAATGCCTGGAACGGGCTGGGCTGGTCGCGCTTCAATAGCGGGCTGCGCCACGAAGCGATCAAGGCCTTCGAGCGCGTGATCAAGCTCGAACCCAAGCATCCGGCGGCGCTCAACGGGCTCGGCCAGGCGGCGCTGATGCAGCGCGATTACAAGAACGCGGAAAAGTACCTGCTCAAGGCGGCCCCGAATGCGCCGGCTGCCTGGTACGGGCTGGCGCGCGTCTATCTGCTGACCGGCGAGTTCGACAAAGCCAAAAAATGGATCGACAAGATCGCCAACTCGGGGGACAACGACCCGACGCTGGCCGAAATGAAAGAAGCCGCCGAGCAGAAACAACTGCCTGATTCCCTGCGCGAGCAGATCGAGCCACCAGCGGTCGAGCAGTACGCCGAGGGTCAATCCCCCGGCCGCGCCTGGCAACTCATGAATCAGGGACGCCGCGACGAGGCGATCGAAATCTACAATGGCATCCTGGCCAAGCGCCCGACCGACGCGGTGGCGCTCAACGGCCTGGGTTGGTGCTACCTGTTCGCCGGTGACGACGAAAAGGCAAAGCCCTATTTCGAGCGGGCGCTGGCCGCCGATCCCAAGGCTTCTGGCTCAATGAACGGGCTAGCCCGCTGCTTGAACGCGCAGGGCGACGCCGCCGGCGCCATCAAAATCTGGGAGCAAATGGTCAAGGAGATTCCCGGTCCGCACGCCGGCACCGCTGGCTTGGCCGACGCCTACCTCGATCAGGGCGCGTTCAAGAAGGCGATTCCGCTCTTGGAAGAGTTGCTGAAGGCCAGCCCCGATGACGAACAGCTAGGGAACAAGCTGGCCCGCGCGAAGGAGCAAGCCGCCAAGTAGTGGATGCTGCCGGGGGCAAGCAGCATCCCTTTGCGGCGACGGGCGCGAGACGAGCAACGTCTCGTGCCCGTTTTGTTTTGCGCTCGCGTGCTGGAGAAAACGCACCTGTATTTGCCAGCGCGACTCGCGTATTCTGACGGTTCGCACGTTGTCGCCCGACCGTCAGTTATTCGATGCTTCGCTATGCCTGAAATCACCCGCGAGATCTTCTGGAACATCGGCCCCGTCACCAAGGTCTCGATGTACGTGCTGGCGGCCCTGGCGACGGGCGTGGCCGGCTATGGGTTCTATCGGCACTGGTTGGTTTGGCGGCGCGGCAAGCCGCAGGGCAAATTCAAGCTCGCGCCGCTGAGCCAGATTGCCCGACACGTGCTGTTGCAGGTGCGGATCGCCCGCATCCCGCTGGCCTGGCTGAGTCACATGGCGATCTTCTATGGCTTCATCGTGCTGTTCATAGGCACGGTGATTGTGGCGCTGGAAGACTACGGCATCTTCGGCCTGGTCGGCATTCACTGGACCGGGCGGTTCTACACCAGCTCGTCGTTCCTGCTCGACTTGTTCGGGCTGGGGTTCGTGGTCGCGCTCCCCGTGGCCATGGCCCGCCGGGGCGGACTGACGCGGGTGCGTCCCAGTTCGAAGCCGATCGACGCGGCGATCTTGTGGCTGTTGTTGCTGATCGGCCTCAGCGGTTTCGTGACCGAGGCGCTGCGGATCGCGCACAGCTTCCCGCCGTTCGAGCAACACGTTTCGTTTGTCGCCTGGATTATGGCCCGCGGCTCCGAGAGCGTCGGCATTTCGGGCGAGGCGGTGCGCCCTTGGCACCTGGCGAGCTGGTGGCTGCACATGGTCACGGCACTCGCGTTTCTGGCGCTGATCCCCTACACGAAAATGCTGCACGTTCTGGTGGCGCCCGTGCAAATCGCCGTGGCCGAACTGCGCAACTCGGGTCACTTGCGCATGGTGAGCATGGAGGAAGTCGAAGCCACGGGGCGCGTGGGGGCGTCCGAAATCCCCGATTTCACGCGGCAGCAACTTCTGAGCTTCGACGCCTGCACGCAGTGCCGCCGCTGTGAGTCGGCCTGCCCGGCCTGGAACACGCGCAAGCCGCTGTCGCCGATGAAAGTGGTGCTCGACATCGCGGCCAACGGCCATCGCGACGGCTCATTGCACGGCGACGTGATCTCGGCCGAGACGCTCTGGTCGTGCACCACCTGCGGCGCGTGCGTGCACAACTGCCCAGTGCTGATCGATCAGATGGGGGCGATCGTCGACATGCGGCGCTACCTGGTAGGCGAAGGTCAGGTGGTCGGCAGCAGTCAGCAGGCGCTGCGCACGATCGCCGCGCGCGGCAATCCGTGGGGTCTCGCGCCCGACGAGCGTGACGCCTGGGCCGAGGGGCTCGACGTGCCACGGATCGAGGACAACCCCACGCCCGACGTGCTGTTGTGGGTGGGCTGCGCAGGGAGCTACGACCGTCGCAATCAGCAGGTCACGCGCTCGCTGGTGAAGATCTTGAAAGCGGCCGATGTCAATTACGCCATCCTGGGTAAGAGCGAAACGTGCACCGGCGACCCGGCCCGGCGGCTCGGCGACGACTTCACCTTTCAGGCTCAGGCCGAGGCAAACGTCGGCACGCTCAACGAGTTGGGCGTCAAGCGCATCGTCACGCAGTGCGCTCACTGCTTCAATACGCTGGCCAACGAGTATCCCGACTTCGGCGGCAAGTATCAGGTCACCCATCACACGGCGTTCATCCAGCAGTTGATCGACGCGGGCAAGGTGAAGCTGCAACGTGATGCAACATCTAGCGAGCTAGCGCGCGGAGCAAGCTCCGCGGCTAACGGGTCTGTCGTCTTCCACGATCCGTGTTATTTGTCCCGGCACAACGATGGTTCGGCCCCGCCGCGGGCCGACCTGGCCGCCACCGGCTTGCCGATCGTTGAGCCCGAGGCCACCGGCTGCAACACGTTCTGCTGCGGTGCCGGCGGCGGACGCATGTGGATGGAAGAAGAAATCGACAAGCGAGTGAATCTCGCCCGCTGGGAGCAGCTCAAGGCGACCGGCGCCAAGCAAGTGGCGGTCGGCTGCCCATTCTGCATGACGATGCTCGACGACGCCTCGAAGCAGGACGCCGACGCTGGCATCGCCGTGCACGACGTGGCCGAGCTGGTCGCCGCGCGGCTGGTGGATTAGTTTCGCGCGACGGAGGGCCAAACGATGTCAAAATTCGCCGTGATCCTGCCGGCTGCCGGGCGCAGCAGCCGCTTTAAGGATAAGCACTACAAAAAGCCGTTCGCGCCGCTGGCCAATCGCGCGGTGTGGATCCATGCCGCCGAGCGGTTCTTGAATCGCGAAGACGTGGCCCAGGTGATCCTGGTGATCTCGCCCGAGGATCGCGAGGATTTCAATTTCAAGTTCGCCGCCAACGTGCAGATCCTGGGCATCCAGGTCGTCGAAGGGGGCGAAGAACGGGCCGATTCGGTAGGCAAGGCGGTCGCGCGGGTGAAGCCCGAGATCGAGTACGTCTGCGTGCATGACGCGGCCCGCCCGCTCTTGGCCACGCAGTGGATCGACAATGTCTTCGACGCGGCGGTGCGCACCGGCGCGGCGATCCTGGCGATTCCTGTTTCTGGCACGCTCAAACGCGTCGGCGCCAACCATTTGATCGAAGAAACTGTCTCGCGCGCGGGCCTTTGGGAAGCCCAAACGCCGCAGGTGTTCCGCCGGCAAATTCTGCTGGATGCGTATGCCAAGCGCGGCGATTTCGTGGCCACCGACGAAGCCTCGCTCGTCGAGCGGATCGGACAGCCGGTGACCATCGTGCCGGGCTCACCGATCAATCTCAAGATCACTACTCAAGAAGATCTGCGGCTGGCCGAGCAAGCGCTCAAGGCGCTGCCCAAGCCGAAACTCTCCGGTCCCGGGCATCCGTTCGCCGGCGACGACTTGTGGCGGTGACAGCGTCGAAGCTAGAGATGCAACACTTGAGGAATTGGCGCCCCGATTTGAGGAAGCACACTGATCAACACTAATTGCCGCTAATTAGCGAGGATCAGCGTAAATTAGTGTTCCCTAGACTTCGATCCGTCGGAGATCTGCTAATGCTCGAAGACGAGGGGTATCGCTTCATGGGCGCGGCGTTCGAGGTGTATAACCAGCTCGGATACGGCCTGGCCGAGGAGATTTACCAGCAGAGTCTTGAAATCGAGCTTTCGCTGCGTGGAATTCCGTTCCAATCCAAAGGCGAACTAGCCCGCATTTCTCACCAGCCATCTGCTACGCGGAGCCCAAGTCGTTGGATGGCGGCGTCGCCGGGTGCGTCTCGATCCTCAACGTACGAGCCAATACGCTTCCGGTCGATCCACACCCTGCTTCTTGCCATCCAAGCACTTAACTCCGCTCGCGACGAAGTTGGTGAGAAATGCGGGCTAGCGGTGTATTACAAAGTCCGCCTGCTCGGTACGCGCTACCGGCCTGACTTGACCGTCTACAACGCCATCGTCGTGGAGCTCAAGGCGATCACAGATTTGAACTCCGATCACGAGGCCCAACTTTTCAATTACATGCGGATCGCACGACAACAAGTCGGATACCTGCTCAACTTCGGCAAGAAAGGCCAGCTCCAGTGGAAGCGATTCATCCTCACGGACCTGCACTCGCCGGGCGAGGAGGTGAACACTACAAGTGAACACTAATCGACACGAAGCATTCATTCGCATAGATTAGTGTTCCACCTATCATCTTCGTCACTCCGGCGTACCCAGTGTCGGCGTGCGTTGGCTCATCGCCAACAGCTCGGTGTGCATGATATTCAGCAGTGCCTGCAAAAAGGCGACCGCCATCGGGCCGACGAAGATGCCGATCAAGCCCATCGCGCGCACGCCGCCGAGCACGCTGAGCAGAGCCAGCAGCGGATGCAGTTTCGACTGACCATGCAGCACGATCGGCTTGATCACGTTGTCGGCCATCGAAACGACGCCGACGCCATAGATGGCCAGCATCACGGCGGCCCAGAGCCGCTCGTCGTAAAACAACAGCCACAGGCTGCACGCTCCCCAGACCGCGGCCGCGCCCACGAACGGCACCAGCGCCAGCACCATGGTGAGCACGGTCAAGAGCACGACCGCGTCGATGCCGGCCACGTAAAAACCAATGCCTGCCAGCAATCCTTGCACGACCGCCGACAAGAGCGTGGCCAGCACCACGGCGCGACTGATGCGATCGAACTCATCGAGCAACTGCCGCTGGTAGCGCACGTCGAGCGGCAGCAAGCGCATAATCGCGGCCACCATCGCCGGGCCGTCGGCCAAGAAATAGTAGAGCGAAATGATTAGCACCGCCAGCCCGATCAGGAGCCGTGCCAGCACACCACCCACGAGCTGCCCCGTGCTGAGCACGTACGATCCCAACAATTGCTGAATGCCCTGGCGCGTCTCCTTGATATCGTCGCGCGTGGGATTGGCCTGCAACCGCAGCCCCTCCAACAGCGGACTGCCGACAACGCGGTAGCGAAATTCGCCATACAATGTCTGCAAGGCAGTCACGTCGCGCGTCAACGAAGATTCGGCCCCGTCGGGCGGCTCGGTAGAGGTCGCCTCAGTCGCCGGCGGCTCACTCTGCAAGGTCGTCTTGATGCGCGCCAAGAGCGTCAGCATTTCGTCGAGTTGCCGCTGCGACTCTTGAAATTCCACCGTCGACGCAATCCCGCGTTCTTCCTCGGGATTGTGGATGAGATCGCGCCGCAGGGTTTGAATGGCGAGCTCGAGCTCCGTGGCTTCGTTCACACCATCGAGATCGAGCCCTTCGCGGGGACCGACGATCGAGCGGGCTTCCAGCCGCGAGATCATGTCCTCGATCCCTGGCAACGAATTGCGGACGTCCTCAACTGGCAAACCCAGGTCAAGCCCCAGTCGATGCCGCAGCTTGGTCACTTTCGAGAGCAGCACTTCGGAGTTCATCTGCGCCACCAGGCCATAGGCATCGGCCCCGGCCAGCGCGACAATCGACACGAGGGCCAGCACGATCAAGACGATGCCGACCGTGGTCAGCCCCGCGGCGACGCGCACGTGCCCCCCGAGGCGCTCCATGAGCCACTGGTGCATCGGTCGGAACATGACGACCAGCGTGACCGCGACGAAGATCGGCAGCAGAAACGGCGCCACAACCTGAAAGAACAGGACGCCGAAGATCACGACGATCGCTGCCAGGACGATAAACGAGACCAGTCGTGCCACTTAGCATCACTCCTTGGGCTATGGTGGCGGGCGGCGCGGAGCCCAATTGTAGCAGATAGCAGTTATTCGCCCAGACGACGCACAGCTTGCCGGCTCGCCGTGCGCTCAGCACAATGTGGCCTTCGATGTGACGTTGTCGACGTACTTCTACGACGAGCGGCGAATTCCGCATCCTTCACCTACGAGGCACGCGGCTTGGCAATTGACAAAGGCACCGCGACGCGCTGGCTCATTCGGCTGCTGAAGCTCGCGATCGTCGTCGCCATTCTGTACGGCTTGAGCGGAACGTTCTCCCGCGCTTACGACGACCTGCAAAAGCACGAATGGTCGATCCATTGGCGCTGGGTTGTCGCGGCCGGTGTGTTTTTTGTCGTCGGCTGTCTGCCCTGCGGATTCTATTGGTGGCTCGTATTGCGGCGACTGGGCCAGCCAGTCTCGCTTTGGGTGGCGATGCGGGCGTACCTCGTTGGGCATGTCGGGAAGTACGCGCCCGGCAAGGGGATGGTGATCCTGATTCGCACGGGCCTTCTGTCGGGTCATTACCGCGACATTCCCGCCGCCGTTGTCGCCGTGTTCTTCGAAACGCTCACGCTGACCGGCGCCGCTTGCCTTGTCGCCACGATCGCGCTGCCGTTGGCATTTGCACTTTCCGGCCTGCCTGTCTGGGTAGCTGCGGGAATGTCGCTGGCCTTTGCTGCCTCGACGACGCCATCGCTCGTGGCCCTGCTGCTGCGGTGGATTCCCGTGGCTTCGCTGCGCGCGGCGTCGCACGATCTGGCCGCGCGCGTGCGCGCGCTACCGCTGCAAACAATACTGTTGGGTTGGGCGCTAGGTGTCTTGGCCTGGTGCGCGTTCAGTCTGAGCTTGTGGTGCGTCGTGCGCGGCCTGACCTCCGCCAGCGAAGCGCCGCTGTCGGAATTCCCGTTCTACTGCGGCGCGACCTCAATCGCGTTTGTGGCGGGGTTTCTGTCTTTCCTGCCGGGCGGCGCCGTGGCCCGCGAGGGGGCCCTCATCCAACTCTTGAGCACCCGCTACGACGTGGGGACCGCGGTCGTGGCGGCTTTGCTCTTAAGGCTCGTGTGGGTGGTGGCGGAAGTCGGTCAATCAGCTATGCTTTATTTTGTGCCCGTGCCCGGCCCCAGGCCTTCTGATTATTCATCGCTGCGCGGAGAATGACCCCCGGCCGACCAGCGGAAGGCCGGGAACCCGGTTCCATGGCGCTCCATTTGGTTCATTCACTGCGCAGCTATCAATAACTCGGCGAACGGCATGCTATCGGCCGTCATTCCTGTCTATAACGAGCGCGAAAGCCTGCCGGTTTTGCACGCGGAGTTGCGCGACGTGGCCAGCGCGGCCGGCTACGAGCTCGAGTGCATCTTCGTCGACGATGGCTCGACCGACGGATCGTGGCAGACGATTCTCGCCCTCTGCCAGCAAGACGCGCGCACGCGCGGAATTCGCTTTCGCCACAATCGCGGCAAGGCAGCGGCGCTGGCGGCCGGCTTCGCCGTTGCGACCGGCCAGATCGTCGCCACGCTCGACGCCGACTTGCAGGACAACCCGCACGAGTTGCCTCACTTGCTCGAAGCGCTCGATTCGGGAGCCGACCTGGTCGTGGGCTGGAAGAAGGTCCGCCACGATCCCTGGCACAAGGTGATTCCCTCGCGCGTGTTCAATGCGTTGGTCGGCTGGGTCACCGGCGTGCGGCTGCACGATGTGAATTGCGGCTTGAAGCTCATGCGCCGCGACGTGATCGACGCCGTCCCGCTGTATGGCGAACTGCATCGCTTCGTCCCGATCTTGGCCGCGTCACGCGGCTTTCGGGTCGGAGAAGTTGTCGTCGAGCATCGCCCGCGGCGCTTCGGCCACTCGAAATACGGCATGCGCCGCTTTCTCAAGGGGCTGTTCGACCTAGCAACGGTCAAGTTCGTGACCACGTATGGAGAACGCCCACAGCACCTTTTTGGTACCGCGGGACTCGTCGCGGCCACGATCGGTATCGCACTTTTGGCCTGGAGTCGCCTCGCGGCTCGCGACCTTTGGGCTGGCGTCGACCTGCGCGACTTGCTCGGCTTGGCATTGCTGCTGTTTGGGGCGCAGCTTTTCATAACTGGTATGGTGGCGGAGCTGGTTGTGGCCGGTCTGCGCGGCCGCCGGCGCACTCGCCGCGCTGCCTTGGATTTTGTCGTCGAAACAACCTTCGACGAGCCCGAGCTTACCGGCGAGGACGCAGCCCACCAACCCGATTCGTCGCGCCGCCTTCGCGATAGCCATGTCGAGCGGATGAACGTGCCGTGAGCGTCGACCGGTCCGCTGCACGAGCTGCGCAAACGGCAGCCGGCGACCAGGCCGGGCCAGGCTCGCGCGCGGCGCTGCGGCGCGCGGTTTACGCGCTCCTGGCCGTACTGGCGCTGGGCAATGTGGCCGGCCGCATTCTGGCGGTCAATTCCGTCGATCGCATCGAAATCGACAAGCAGCGCGCCAAGCAAGGCAAACCGCCCAACGCCACGCAGCGGCCGTTCTTGAGCGCGAATGATCGCAGCCGCTGGTGCACGATTCGCGCGCTCGTCGAGTTGGGCACCTACCAAATCGATGAGATCGTCGACGAGCCCAACTGGGACACGATCGACATGGTCAAGCACGAAGACCCGCGCTCACCGGGCGAAGCGCACTTGTATTCGAGCAAGCCGCCGCTGTTGCCGACACTGCTAGCCGGCGAGTATTGGCTCATCCACAAGTTGACCGGCCGCACGCTGGCGACGCATCCCTACGAGATCGGCCGCGCGATGCTATTGAGCGTCAACGGTCTCGGCCTGCTCTTGTACTTCGTGCTGCTGGCGAGAATCGTCGAGCGCTTTGGCGACACCGATTGGGGGCGGCTGTTCGTGTTTGCCGCCGCCACCGCCGGCACGTTTCTCACGACGTTTGCCAACGTCTTGAACAATCACGTGGTTGCCGCAATTGCCGTGATCGCGGCGCTCGACTCGGCGCTGGCGATCACCGCCGAGGGCTCGCGTAGCACCTGGCGCTTCCTCATCGCGGGGTTGGCGGCGGCGTTCGCGGCTTCTTGTGAATTGCCCGCGCTGGCCTTTACTGTGCTCTTGGGCGTGTGGCTGGCGAAGTACGACTGGCGCCGCACGCTACAAGCGTATCTCCCCGCGACGCTGCTGGTGGCCGCCGCGGCGCTAGGCACCAATTACGCCGCGCATGGCGCCGTAGTCCCTCCCTACGGCAAGCCGGACTGGTACGACTACACCTACGTGCGCAACGGCGAAGTCAAAGAGAGCTACTGGCGAAATCGCGCTGGCATTGACCGTGGCGAGCCTGACCGCGGCGTGTACGCGCTGCACACGCTCGTGGGGCATCATGGCATTTTTTCGCTCACGCCGATCTGGCTATTGAGCGTCGGCGGGGCCGTCGCGCTGGCCTGGCGGCGGGGATCCGCGTTGCAGGAGCTCGCCTGGCTGGTCATCGTGACGACCATTGTCTGCTGGTCGTTTTACGTCTTTGTGCAGCCAACCGAGAATCGCAACTACGGCGGCATGACCAGTGGGTTGCGCTGGATGTTCTGGTTTGCGCCCCTGTGGCTCGTCGTCATGCTGCCGGCCGCCGACTGGCTGTCGCGCCGGATGATCGGACGCTGGATGGGGCTATTGTTGCTGGGGTTCTCGGTCCTATCCGCCAGCTATCCCACCTGGAACCCCTGGACCCACCCCTGGCTGACCAACCTGATGCTGTACTTCGAATGGATCCGGTTCGACTGATCAGCGGCGTGCCAACTCGCCAGGGAAGGAATTTCCGGCTCGCTCGCACAGAATCGCCCAAGAAACTGCGTATCTACGAAGAAAACGGCCAAAAGCGCCGATTTCAAGCCGAAAAACTCCCCGAAATCGCCCCCGTTTACTAGCAGGGCGCGCGGTTAGGCTGGTGCTTCGGCACAAGTTTCAGCACCGTGGTCGGTCAGATCGAGCGAGCGATACCGTCGCCTTTGCTACACTGGACGCGGGTCTCCGGAGATATGCCCTCATGATGGCAGATAAAAACCAACCAACCGCGACCGATTCCGCGGCTTCCCAACAGCAGGCCGGCAGTTCGCCGTCTTCAGGTTCGGCCAGCGGCTCCGATACGCCGACGGTCGATCACCAGGCGTTCGCAGCGGAGGCGCACGACACGCTCGCCCACGAGGTCGACGTTGTCGTGGGCAACGGTGGGCCGGCTAGGACGGGACAGCCGCGCCAGGCCGCGCGCCCGGCCGTGCCTCCGGTAAGTGCGTCGGGAAGTAGTCCCGTGCCGACGTTGGGCTCCGATCAGCCACCTATCAGTGCGTCGGGCACAGCGACGCCGCCCGTCGCGCGAATGCCCGTTACTGCTCCCGGCTCGCCGCCGATCAGCGAATCCGACAGCGCCAATCCGTTGGTTAGCGGACGCGCGCCCGCGGGCAGTCCACCGGTCAGCGCGGGCGGGGCTCCCGCGTCGCCAGTGTCGCCACCGCCAACTCTTTCGCAAAGCGACGATGCGAGCTCGATCTCGATCGAGGTGTTTCTCGATTGCCTGTCGCAAAGCGGTCTGCTGACTGCAGCCGAATTGAGCGAAGTTCGCGAGGAATATTCTTCGAGCGACGTCGCGCGCGATGCCTGGTCGCTGGCTGCCGAGCTCGTGCGCCGCCAGCGCTTGACCGAGTATCAGGCGCAAGCCCTCTGCCAGGGCAAGTCGCGCGGCCTGACGCTCGGCAACTACGTGATCCTCGACGAACTCGGGGCCGGCGGCATGGGCGTGGTCTTCAAGGCCGAACATCGCCGCATGAAACGCCAGGTAGCAGTCAAGCTGCTGCCGCCCACGCTCACGAATTCGCCCAACGCCATCAGCCGCTTTCATCGTGAAGTCGAAGCCGCGGCCAAGCTCACGCACCCCAATATCGTCGCCGCCTACGACGCCGACGAAGCGGCCGGCGCGCACTTCCTCGTCATGGAGTACGTGGCTGGCACCGATTTGTCGCGGTTCGTGCGCTCGCGCGGCGTCGTCGACGTCGCGACCGCGGTTGATCTGATTTCGCAGGTGGCGCGCGGCCTCGACCATGCCCATCGTCGCGGCGTCGTGCATCGAGATATCAAGCCGGGCAACTTGCTCTTGGACGAGCACGGCGTCGTCAAGATTCTCGATATGGGACTGGCGCGCGTCGTCGAATCGGACTTGCCCCAGGAGGAACTGACCCAAAGCGGGCGGCTCATGGGCACGGTCGATTACATGGCCCCCGAGCAGGCCCTCGACGTGAAGCGCGCCGATCAGCGCGCCGATGTCTACAGCCTCGGCTGCACGCTTTATTTCTTGCTGGCCGGCAAAGCGATCGCGCCCGAAGGCACGATGACGACCAAGCTGCTCTGGCATCAGTCGCATCCGGTGCCCAGCCTGCTGGAGGTTGTACCCGACGCACCTCCGGCGCTCGATGCGCTGTTCCAGCGCATGCTGGCCAAGCGTCCTGAGGATCGGCCGCAGTCGATGGCCGAGGTTCTACAAGCCCTTGAACCCATTCGCCGCCAGCTTGGCCTAAGTAGCGAAGGCGATGCTCCCTGGCTGCGGCCGGCCGCGCCGGGTGAGGCCGGAGTGCCGCGCGCCATGGCCGAAGCCGAAACCATGGCCGCGCCGATCCCCAGCACGGTCGACGGTCATGGCGCCGCTGTCACTCGACCGGAAACGATGGCAGGTCGGATGATGGCCGCGCCCGACGCCGTTGCCGTGAGAAGCACCACGGCCGCTCCGCCCCATCGCCGCAGTCCATGGGTCACGATGGGCATCGCGGGTGTCGGTTTGGCAGCCGTCGCTGGTGGCATCGGCTGGTGGCTCTCCGGCGGCGGTGGTGCCATGGCGCCGCCGCCCAAGCGCAACGGCACCGCCGAAGTCGCTTCTGCTAGTCCGAATCCGTCCGTCCCCGGGGCCGCAACGGTCACGAATACAGCGCCGCAAAACACTCAGCCGCCAACCACTGCGCCCCCGGCGACGACGCCGACGAGCCGCGCCGATGCCGCCCGTCAGGCCGCCATGCGCTGGATTCTCGAGTTAGGTGGTACGGCCACGGTCATCACGGGTGCGGACGCCGCGACCAAGCAAGTCCACCGCGCCGAGGACGTGCCCGACGGCGCGTGGACCTGGAAAGAGCTGTCGTTCGCCGATACCCCGCTGCGCGACGCCGACCTGGCCGACATGCCTGAGCTGCACGGCCTCAAGAGCCTCTCGCTACGCAAAACAGCCGTCGGCGATGCTGGCATGGTGCAAGTCGGTCGACTTTCCGATCTGACGACGCTCGATCTCTCCGGCACGCGTGTCACCGACGCGGGCCTGGCGGCGCTCGATTCGTTGGTCGATTTGCAAGACCTCAACGTTCGCGACACCACGATCACCGACGAAGGCGTCGCGCGATTGGCGACGCTCACCCGCCTCGAAAAGCTCTACTTGGGCGATAATCGCGTTACCGACAAGGGACTGGCCGCTCTTAAGCCGCTGTTGCGACTGCGGCAGCTTGAGCTGGAAGGGACCGACGTCACGCAGTCGGCCGTGGCCGCGCTAACCTCCGCGCTCCCTGAGCTGGCCGTGATTTGGACGCCGCCCGCCCCCGATCGCTTGATCGCCCGCAGCGTGCTCGACCAAGGAGGGAGCATCGAAGTGCGGCTAGCCGGTAAAGAGGCCCCGGTCGAAGTCCGCCGGCTCGCCGATCTGCCCGCCGACGATTTTAAGCTCTCCACGATCCGCCTGACCAACGTACGCGAAGTGCCTGCCGCGGTCCTGTCCGGTTTAACGCAACTGACCGAACTCGAGCGCTTGGACCTTGCCGGTAGCGGCGCGAGCACGCCATCGCTCGATGCGATCGAACCGTTGAAGCAATTGCGCGAACTGTCGCTCGGCAAGTTGGACCTCGATCCGTTGCGCGTCGAGGCGCTGCGTGGCGCGCTCCCCGAGTGCCGCATCACCTGGGATCGCTCGAGCGATCGCGAGGTCGCCGCTTGGGTCTGCCAGCGCGGGGGCTGGGTGTCGGTGGCGCTCCCCAATGGTGAACTGCAGACTGAGATCAAAGAGGGTACACCGCTCCCAGCCGGTCCATTCACGCTGCGGGCGATTTCGCTCCGCGAAACCGCCGATCTGGCCGACGATGATCTCGCGCGCATGGCGGGGCTCGCGCAGCTCGAATCGCTCGACCTGTCGAACACGCCGATCGGCAACGCGGGGCTCGAGCATCTGGCTGGCTGCCGTGGCCTCCGCGAGCTGAATCTCTCGCAAACCAAAATCGACGACACCGGCCTGGCACGCCTCGCGGCGCTCACGTCGTTGCGCAGCTTGCAGCTAGCCGGCACGGCGGTCACCGACGCGGGCATCGGCCAGTTGCGTTCGCTTGGCGAGCTCGAACAATTGTCGTTGGCCGGCACCGGTGTGACCGATGCGTCGGCCGGGGTGCTGACTCGATTTCCCAAGCTCACCTGGCTGAGCCTGGCGAACTCGACCATTAGCGACGCGGCGGTGCCGCAACTCGTCAAGCTCACCGGCCTGACCGATCTACGGCTCGATGGCACGCAAGTCAGCGATGCCGGCGGCGAAGAATTGCAGCGCGCCTTGCGCCGCACGCGCATCGCCGCCAATCCCGCGCAACCGCAACGCGCCGCCGCGCGCTGGGTGCTCGAGCAAGGGGGCGTGCTCACGCTCGATAGCGGCGAAGTCAGCAGCCGCTCGAACCTGCCGCGGGGCGCCTGCGTCGTGAAGAAAGTCGATCTGACCGGCGCCAAGGGCTCGCTCGGCGACGGCTTGGCGACGCTGGCCGCCTGCGACCAGCTTGGCGAATTGGTGCTCAAGGGCACCCGCGTCGGCGATGCCGATCTGGCGCATCTCTCTTCGCTTTCTCAATTGACGAGCCTCGACCTCAGTCAAACCGCCGTGACCGACGCCGGCTTGGCGGCTCTGGCGCCACTGACCGGCTTGCGCACGCTGGTACTCGACGGCACGAAGGTTTCCGGCCTCGGCCTTGAGTCGTTGGCCGACCAGGTTCAGCTCGAACGGCTGCAAATGGCCGAAACCCATGCCGATGCCAAGGGGCTGGCCGTCGTTGCCCGTTTCAAGTCGCTCACGGTGCTCGATCTGGGCTACAACCCCGACGTCGGCGACGAAGCGGTCGCGGCGCTGGCCAAGCTCGTCGAGCTGCGCGAACTGACACTGCGCGGCGCGCAGGTTGGCGATGCCAGCATGACCACGGTCGCACGCTTCAAAAAGCTGCGCCGGCTCGACCTGGGGAGCACTACGGTCGGCGATTCAGGCGTCGGCCAGATCGCACGCCTGCCGGAGATCGAATGGCTGCAGCTTTACAACACGCAATTGACCAACGGCGGGCTCAGCTCGCTCGGGCAAATGCGCACCCTGCGCACGCTCAACATCACCAAGACGCAAACGACGCGCGAAGCTGCCGATCAATTGCAGCAGCAGATGCCCAACTGCCGGATCAGCCGGTAAGTGCATCGATTGTAGCTGGGGTCATTGACCCCGGACCGGCCTCGCTGAGGCCGGCTACAGTCTGAATCGCGACTTTCCGCGACTTCTACGGCAGCACGGGCACCAGGTAGATATCGCGCTCGACGTAGCGCCGCTTGGCGGCGGTCGCTTCCTGCTTGTAAACCTCGAACGCGCGCTTCGTCGAGCCGGTCGCGCGATACTCGGACCACAGTTCGTCGAGCCGCCGCACGTAGGCGTTGTAGTTGCGCTCGCGCGCTTCGTCGTCGGGGCGGCGCTCGAAGCGGCGGATTACTGGCGCTCCGCTGTGCCAGGGCTGACAGTGGTTCTGTGGCTGCTGGCCAGCCGGCACCATCAGCACCGCGGTGGCGATCAGGGTCGTCAGTTGCATGGCGCGCGATCCTCGACGTGTTGACGTTTCGCCACGGCGAGGAACTTCTCGCGCGCGACGAGTTGCTAATCGGCAACGTTCAGTCAAAGCGTAGCACACGGATCGCGGCGAGCGCCGCGCGTTGACCACCGCGCCAATCGAAGCAGCGCTGCCGATTACGCCGATCGTGTCGCTTATGCCGGCGTGCGCGCCAGCGAAGTCAGGCCCAGCGCCTGCCACTGCGGCGGCGGCTCTGCGACCACCGTCACCAGTTCGCGCGTCAACGGATGGCCGAATGCCAGCGACCGGCCATGCAAGGCAATCGCCTGCTGGCTCTTGTCGTCGGTCGCCGGTCCATACGGCACTTCGCAGCCGTAGAGCTTGTCCCCCAGCACGGGCCAGCCGCGCGAAGCCGCTTGAATGCGAATCTGGTGCATGCGACCCGTTTCCAACCGCACCTCGAGCCACGAGCCAAACGCGCCACGTCCCAGCGTGCGGTAGTGCAGCACCGCAGTCTTGGCCTCGGGCATGTCGGCCGTGGTGATTTCCGCCCGCGACTCGTACGGCACCTTGCGCATAATGTCGCGCCACGTGCCCGACTCGGGCTCGACCTGACCAGCCACGGCCACCCAGTAGACTTTCTCGACCAAGCGCCGCTCGAACTGCTTGGAGAGCCGTCGCGCGGCGCGGCGCGTGAGCGCAAACACCACGGGTCCGGAGACGGGGCGATCCAGGCGATGCGGTACGCCCAAGTAAACGCGATCGCTCGCGGCCTGTCGAGTCGCCGATTCGCCGGCCCCTGCCGTGGCGGCCAGTCGAGCCGCTTCCTCGGCTCGCGAGCGCAGGAGCGCCTTGACTCTCAACTCGAGGCTATCGAACGCCACGGGCGCTTGTGTCGAAAGCCCCGGAGGTTTGAAGACCACCATGCAGGGGCCGTTCTCGTAGAGTATGGTCAGATCGGCGAGATCGGTCCATTGCAGATGCGACTGACTACCGGCGGACGACTCGCCAGCTTCGGAAGGATCGGCATGCATGCGCGCTTGACAGAGTATTGTTAGCCGCGGGATTCATCTGCTCGGCTGAGCATGTCGAAGTCCGGCGCTAGCTCGACTATGCACCTGGGTGGCCCCGATCTTATCGGGGTGCCGAAGGCACAAGAGGGTTGATGTGACAACTACCTAAAGCGAGCCGGTTCGCAACACGGGTTCCTCTTGTCGCTCCGCGACACGGACAAGGTCCGTGCCACCCATCGGCACCCGTGACCGACTTCATGCCATGGGCAGCTACTCACACTTGCCCGGCCGCCGGCACGACAAAGGGCGCACGATACTCACGGGTCAACAGCGCGTCGGCCCGGCTGTTGTCGACGAACTTCTCGTTGGCGGCGTCGAGCTTCAAGTCGGCGCCGCATTGCAGCTTGGCGTCGTCGAGGTTCACGCCGTTGCTGGCCAGGTGCGCCTTGGTCCGCTCGAACGTGTCGAGGTCGTCAGCGTTGGCGCCTAAGCGCGCCTTGACGTCGGCCGCCGCCAACTGCTCTCCCAAGCGGTACGACACATTGCACAAGTGGCACAGCGCACTCGACAAATGCCCCTCGAGGATGTCGGCCGAGAGGTCTTCGTGCTTGCGGCTGCGGACCGCCTTGACGAAATCGTCGTAGTGATCGCCGCCGCCGCCGAATTCGCGAATCTGCTTGCCGTTGGGGTCGAAGGCCACGCCATGGCTGTAGCTCGTCATTACCAGGTAGCCGTCGCTGCCGTAGAAGATGTTGCCGACATCGGCCCCCAGCAGCGGATCGGTCGATAAGCCGCGCACCTCGAAGACCAGCCGCTTGTCGCCGAAATCCATGATGCCGACTTGCGTGTTGGCCGTTTCCCCGGCGTCTTCGTAGCCCAGCCGGCCGCCGTAGCTGAATACGCGGTCGCAGACCTTGTCGACACCCAGCCCCCAGCGGGCGATATCCATCTGGTGGATCCCCTGGTTCCCCAGGTCGCCGTTGCCGTATTCCCACATCCAGTGCCAATCGTAGTGCAGGCTGCGGCGCGTCAGCGGATGCAACTGCGCCGGGCCCGACCACAGATCGTAGTTCACGCTCTCGGGCACCTTGTAGTCCCCCTTGGGCCCGATCGAACCGCGCCGCTTGTAGCACAGCCCGCGCGCGAGCTTCACGTCGCCGAGCTTGCCCGTGCGGACGTACGCGATCGCTTCCTGCATGCCGGCGTTGGATCGCGACTGCGTGCCGGTCTGGCAAATGCGATTGTGCTTGCGGGCCGTCTCGACGATCCGCCGCCCTTCGCTGACGTTGTGGCTCACCGGCTTTTCGACGTAGACGTCTTTGCCCGCCTGCATCGCCCAGATGGCGCACAGCGCGTGCCAGTGATTGGGCGTAGCCGTGGTCACGATGTCGACGGCCGGGTCTTCGAACACCTTGCGCAGGTCTTGCACGAATTGCGGCTCGCGCCCCGATTGGTTCTTGACGCGGCTGGCCCGGTTGCGGCCGATCTTTTCGTCGGCGTCGCAGACATACAGCACTTCGCAATCGCTGCGCTCGGCGAGGTTCTTGAGGTGATCGCCGCCGCGGCCCCCCACGCCGACACAAGCCACGCCGAGCCGGTCGCTGGGGCTGGTGCTTTGCGGCGTGGCATCTTCGCCGCGCGCGCGGGTCCAGCCGGCCGTGGCCAAGGCGGCCGTGGTGGCCAGCATCGACTTCTCGAGGAACAGACGCCGCGATAGCTCGTGCTTCGACTCGGACATGATCGAAATCTCCTCGGAGAAGGCCGCAGAGTATTTTGATATTTTGGACGCGCGTTTCGGCAGCTCCAGGCACGAGGCCGCGCGGCTTGCCGCCGGGCATCGATCATAGCAGACCGCCCCCGCAATTGGCCAGCAAATGCTGGGGCGGGTAGTGTCCGTGTGGGCGTCACGAAAGTAGGTGGGAAATTAGTCGTGTTATCATGTCGGGGGGTGAGATTGCGTATTTTCCGCCGA
>JAIESQ010000165.1 GCA_019745975.1 Pirellulales bacterium | reverse complement strand
TCTACCTGAGTGAGCGTGGCCAGTGGGACGACTTCTGGAAAGACTACCCAAACTAACCACAATCCTGACGCCCACACCTGCGGCCGAGCAAAGCGATGCTCCGGCCCTGCGGCGCTGCTTGTCCCCAGCGAAGTTGAGGGGCTCAGCTCAGGCAAGCTCAGCACTGGACAGGAGAAAGGAGAACAAGAGACCGAACGGGATCTGCGGACGGACCCTCGTTGTGCAGTCCAATCGAGCTCGGGTCCAATACCAAAACACCCGGAAGCAAACCGCCTCGCTGGTTCTAGTGGTTGAACAAGAATTCCTTCGTGTTCAATAGCGCCCAGAGAATGTCTTCGTAGGCGTGCTGCTTGTTGGTCGATTTGGTCAGGTGCGCCATGGCCACGGCCAGCTCATCGGCCGAGGGCTCGCGCGAGTAGACCCACAAGTACAGCTCCTTGAGCTTCTCTTCGTCCGGTCGCGCCGAGTCGCCGGCCAACAGCGCTGCCCGGCCCGTGGGGCTGGTGAGCTTGCCCTGAATCTCAGGTGAATTGAGCAGGTGCAAGCTCTGGGCCAGGTTGGCCTCTTGTGATCGCTCGCACTCGCAGGCGGTGTCAGCCTGCGGACGTCCAAAGACAGTGAGGAAATACCCGCCGCCTGTCTGGTCGGGCAATTGCACGGCGCGTGTGCCGATCGGCAAGTCGCTGAAGTCGGTGGAGGAGATCGTCACCTGGTTGATGGCGTCGAGCAGCACTTCGGCCGTGAGCCGCTTCGGGTAGTAGCGCGAGAAATTCTGCTTGTCGCTGAGGTTGTGCTCGTTGGGGTCGGAAGCCAACTGATAGGCGTGCGAACGGCAAATTGTGCGCACCAACTCCTTCAAATCAAAGCCGGAGTCGACAAACCGCTTCGACAGCGCTTGCAACAGTTCGGGATTCGTGGCCGGGTTGGTCACGCGCATGTCATCTTCGGGATCGACAATGCCTCGATCGAAGAAGTGCTTCCAATAGCGGTTCACCAGCGCCGGGGCGAAGAACGGATTGGCCGGATCGGCCATCCAGTCGACCAGCGCCTGGCGCGGGTCCTTGTCCGCCGGCAGGTTCAACGACTCGGCGCCCAAACCGGTTGGCGGCACGGGCTGACCCGTCTTGGGGTTCGTGGCCTGCGCCACGCCACGGTTGTGGAAGATGCGCTGTTCGGAGTTCTGTAAGCCATCCTTGCGGCCAACGCGCGAGAAGAAGGCCGCGAAGCCGTAGTAATCCTGCTGGCTCCACTTCTCGAACGGATGGTGATGGCAACGAGCGCACTGAATGCGTAAGCCGAGGAACAGTTGCGCGGTGTCCTCAACCTGCTGCGTGACATCCTGCACCTTGCGGTACCAAACCACCGGCGGGTGTTGAGCCGTCTCGCCCGATGCCGCCAGGATCGCGCGGACGAACTGGTCGTATGGCAAGTTGTCGTAGAGCGCCTGACGGATCCAATTGTGGAACGCGAACGTGCCGTGCACGAAATCGGCGTTATCGCGCTTGTTGCGCAGCACGGCACTCCACTTGTTGGCGAAGTAATCGGCGTAGTCTCCGCTGGCCAGGAGCTGATCAATCCACTTGTCGCGCTTGTTGGGATCGGTGCTGGCAACGAACTGACGCGTTTCGTCCGGCGTGGGCAAGCGCCCCGCAACGTCGATCGTCACGCGGCGGAGGAACGTGGCATCGTCGCACCCGGCTGACGCCGGCACCCCAAGGACCTTGAGCTTGCCGAATACGAGCTCGTCAACGAAGTTGCGCGCCGCCGGCATGTGGTAGGTCGCTGCGCCGAGCGGCACGCTCGCGCGGAACACCGCGACTTGCCCCTGGTAGCGCGCCATCACGGCCACGTCGCCCGCCAGGTCGTGTGTGGCGACGGCACCGGTCGGCGTGCATTCGGCCATTTCGGGATCGTTGGCGTCGAACTGCACGGTGCGCGTGACGTCTTCGCTCGATCCATCGGTGTAGGTGGCCAGCACGACGAGTTGCTGTTGGCCCACCCGCGTCATCGTGCGCGTTTGCGGAAAGACGTCGATTCGCGCGACCTTGGGATCGTCGGGTTTTCCGTAGGGCATGCCTTGCGCGATCCAGCGGCGAATCAGCTTGTACTCATAGCTATCGCGCGGCAACCGCTGCCCGCCGCCATGAGGCACCGTGTTCGTCCCTTTGAGCAACAACAGGCTTTGATCGGGAGCGGCGGGGAAGAGCCGGCGACCGCGTCCCTCTTTCACCAGGTACTCGTAGTCTTCTCCCGGCTCGAAGCCCAACAACGAGAGCTTGAAGCCGTTCTGTCCCGACGCCTTGCCGTGGCAGCCACCGCTGTTGCAGCCGAGCTTGGTGAAGACCGGCACGATCTGATTCGGAAAGTTTACTGGTAGCAAATGCCCGAACTGCTCGACGTGGGCTTCGATCTTGGCCTCGCGTACGTCGCCGCCAGCGCTGGCAGTAACCACGATCGTCGCAACGCCGTCGCCGAGCGGCGTGACGAGCCCGGTGGCGTCGATGGCGACGATCCCCTCGGGTTCGGCGCGGTACGACGCCTTGCCAGTCAGATCACGCAGGTCGCCCGAGGTGGTAGTTCCGGTAACAAGCAACTGGCGCCGCGCATCCGCTCCGCGCAGGGTGAAGCTTGTCTCGCCCGGGCGGCCGGCCTCGACGACCACCGCGCTCAGGGCGTCGCTGCTGGCAGCGTTGGCAACCGCCGGGGGAGTGGAGGCGTCGGCGTCTCCGGCATGCGAGCGAGTGCCGCCAAGACCAATCCAGACCATTGATAGCAGCGTCCAGCAAGCTCCGAGCCGTAGGCTTCGCATCGGGTCGTTCTCCTTGCTCTCTTCGCGCAGGCCTTGGGACAGCCGGGCAGGCTTGTCCCGCGGGTGGTCGAGCGGGCAGTGTGGTTTGCCCAGCGGGCAAGCAGGCTGCGAGGTGGGTCTGGGTTTCGCGGCTCTGCCGGCATCGTGCCGACGCTGCTGATTTTGGCAAGGAAGTTCTGAACACGCAAGGAGATTTGCACATTCGTTGATGGGTCGCCCGCAGCTCCAAACACCCCCTATAGGGTGGCCGCCGCTGGGGTTTTGACGATTGAAACGCCGTCCTCACCCAAATTTGCGAGCTAAGTTTGCGGTGCGGCCGCCGACCCTCCCCCGTCGTTGGCCGCGTCGGGCCAGTCGCCTGGCATGGAACCGAGGCGATCCAGCCGGCCGCGCGGACCAGTGCTTCCGAGGGGGATCACGTGACACCCCTTTCGTGCGAGGCTATCCCGTGTCGACCTCAGCCAAACCCCGCTGGCTTGCGGTCCGCTTCACCGAGTTGGCTCTCATGGTCGGGTTGCTGACCGGGCTCTCGGCCGCGGCGTTCTACAACTGGCAAGGACTTGAGCCGCTGTTTGTTGGTCCCGGGGCCGACGAAAACCTGTTGGCGCTCGATCTGGCCACGGCTCGCGAATGGTCGCTCGACTCGATTAACACGTATACGGTGCGCTTCGACCGCGACGACCAAGGCCGCGTGGCGGGCTACGTCGTCCAGTGCCAGTTGAAACAGGCGGGACCGCCTGTCGAATTGCTGCGACGCACGATCGCCGCTGGCGTCGATGTGAGATGCAATCGGTTGATCGTAGAATTCCTGGGCGGCAGCAAAACCGCCAACGCGGCCGAGTTCGAAATCTCGAACCACCATTCTCACACGCGCTGGACCATTCAGGTCGATTCGCCGGCGCCAGGCATCGTGCTCGAGCGCGCGTAGCTGCCACGGCTCCCCAACGCAGCCGCCCTCTTGGCGCAGCGTCTTGCGCGCTCGATTGAGCGACAGGTGGTCACTCATCGACCCAAATCGAATCGGTACTTGGTCGATGGCGCGACGGTTCGGTATGCTACGAACGCTCGAGCGTAGTACCTGGTGACGGGCGCGCCAGTTCGCTGTCGCTTGCGAGGGCGCACATGCTATGTCCGGTGCTATTGAGGTTCGCGTCAGGTGACCGAAACACTGGAAATCCATTTGGCCAACGACGAAGAGCTGCGCGCGGCCCATGCCAACGTACACGATGTCTGGAGCCTGGGGCTGCCGCTCGACGCGCACATCCAGCGGCGACTGACCGCCGCGCATCACCGCCGCGCGGAGTGGATCGTCGGCACTTTGGCGGGGCGCGTCGTCTGTTGCCTGGGGCTGCACCCTCTGCAGTTTCAACTCGAGGGCCGATTGCTGAGCGGTGTCGGCGTGGCCTCGGTCCATACGCTGGCGGAATTTCGCGGGCGCGGTTTCGCGCCGCGCTTGATCGTTTGGGCCGAAGAGCACGCCCGCGCGCGCGGCGCGCAGCTCAGCGTGCTGTTTTGCGACGTCAAGCCGGCGTACTACGAGCGAATGGGCTACCTGCTCGCGCCAGCGCACCGCGGCGAATTGGTCGTCGCTGAGAAACTGTCGTACGCCCAGCGACTCCTTGACGAAGCCGGCACAAGGTTCGATTCGCTCGATGCGGCCACCAACATCGAGACGCTGATGCGCGTCTATCAGGGAGACCAAGGCCGCGAGCCGCTGTCGATCGCGCGCAGCGCGGAGTATTGGCGTTACCTGATCGAGCGCCAGGCGGATGACGAATTCCTGTCGCTGGTGCGGGGAAAGGAGAATGTCATCTACGGTTACGCACGTTGGAAGGTCGCCGGCGACGCCCTCTCCGTGCGCGACCTGGCCGTCGTACGCGATGTCAGCACAGTGCAGGCCTCGGTCCAGGCGCCGCGCGATGTTCTCTACGCGACCCTGATTTCTCGGGCAAATCAAGTAGGATTGTCGCGCGTCGTTGGCTGGCTGCCCGCCGGCGCGGCCGAGCGCCACTGGTTTCGCGTCGAGCCCAGGCCGATTGAGATCACGATGTTCAAACCGCTGGTGCCCGAAGTGCAACTCGAGGCCAGACACCTCGCGGCAGCCGACCGCATCAACGAGATCGATCACGTCTGACCCTCGCACATCCTGTCCGTGAATCGTCCCACGATCCGCGTCGGCAAGTCGTCTCTCGTTCGCTGCGCTACGCCCAACGGATTGCCAATTCGGACAATTGCCGCACCCGCTTGCGGTGGGCCCCCCGGCGTCGATAATCTCGGGCGCTCGCCTAAGTTCCTCTTCGAAAGCGACTTGCCCACGATGGACGATAACTTCTGCCTGCTGCCGCGCGATGGCAACCAGGCGCGCGGCATTGCCCAATACGCGATCGACTTCTTGTCCGATCGCTGGCCCGACCCCGCGCCCGCCGTGTCGCAGATGGTCGAACGGTTTCATTTGGACAGCATCGCCTGCGCTGTGTCGGCCTTGGCCTGCGGCGCCAATGCGCCGCGGGTACTGCGGGCCGAAGCGCTTGAATACGCCGTGACCGAAGGTCAACCCGGCGCGCCCTTGTTGGGCTCGCGCATACGCGTCAAACCCGAGAAAGCGGCGCTGGCGGGCGGCGCGGCCGCTCGCGAGTGGGACGCCAACGGCACGAACTTTGGCTACAACCCTAAGCGCGGCCACACGCGCGGCGAGTTCGGCCACAACGATTTCTACCCAGTTGCTGTGGCCGCCGCTCAGATCCGGAGCTTCGACGGTCGCCGCCTGCTCAAAGCCATGTTGGCGATTGACGAGATCCGCGGGCGGCTGGCCGAAGTCTTCGCGCTGAAGAACTACAAGATCGACCACGTGCTGCACGGGGCCATCGCCTCGGCGGCGGTCTACGGCGCCGCGATGGGGGCTACGGTCGACCAAATCGAATCGGCAATCGGCCTGGTAGTGGCGCACTACGTGCCGTTTCGCGCCATCCGCGCCGGCAAGCAGCTTTCGGATTCCAAGGGCGCGTCGGCCGCCATCAGCACCGAGGTGGCGGTGCTCAGCGCGCATCGTGCGCTGCGCGGCTTCGTCGGACCGGCCGACATCTTCCGCAACCCCGAAGCGGTGTTCTGTTTGTTCGAAAAGCCTGCCACCAAGGGAACCAGCCCCTTCGATCTGGCGCTGGCCACCAGCGGCGACGATTTCGCCGTGATGGGCATGCACTTCAAGCTGGGGTTGTACGAGCATCAGTCGGCCGGCGCCATCCAAGGACTGCTCGACGTGCTGGCCAAGCATCCGCAAGTCCTCGATGACCCGGCCCAGCTCCAGGGCCTCCGGATCGACATCTACGAGCCGGCATTCGGCATCATCGGCGATCCGGCCAAGCGCGACCCGGGCACGCGGCAAAGCGCCGACCACTCGATGGTCTACATCGTCGCCACACTGCTGCGCAAAGCCTACGAGCAGCGCCGCAGCGGCTGGCAAGAACTGATGCTTGTGCCGGCCGACTACGACGACGACGCGCTGGTTGATCCACTCACTCGCGAGATCATGGCCAAAATCGACTTCCGCCACGGCGGCCCGGAGTACGACGCCCGATATCCCGATGGCATTCCCACCTCGCTGACGATCGAGCACGCCAAGCTCGGCTCGCTCACCAGCGGCCTGGTGATGTACCCCGAAGGTCACGCTCGCAACACGGCCGGCAAGCTCGACCAGCGACTGGCGCACAAATTCCGATTGCTCGCGTCGCTAGGGGTCGACGACGTCGACGCACTTTACAAGCGCTTCACCGGCTTGGCGAACCAGTCGGCCAGCGAGATTGCCGTGTTGTACGATTTCACGATCCGAGGCTGCTAGGGCAGAACGGCCTGACGAGCCAGAGCTGCCGCTAATTCTCCCGACGGCGCACGTCCGTCATACGCTTCGCGCAATGCCCCATTTAGAATGGCGCTGGGTGACCGATAGGACTGGCGGACTTCCTCATGCATCAGGCTGGCGACGCGTTACCGAATCTCGCCGACGGTGGTGCGCAGCCGGCGGATCACGGTCGCGCGACGCGGGATCAGGCCAACCCAAGCGCGGCGGCCAGCGACACCACGCCATCGAGCGTGACCGATCAGCGGCCACTCGTAACAGCCGGCGGACCGCGCGTCGAGTACTGGGAATTGGCACTGCTGGTCGGAATCGTCGTGCTGTTTGTCGGACTGCGACTGCGCATGCTGACCGTTCCACTGGAGCGCGATGAAGGGGAGTACGCTTACATCGCGCAGCAAATGCTGCGGGGCGTGCCACCGTACGAATCGGGCCAGATCCTCAAGCTGCCAGGCGTGCCGGCGATCTACGCGGCGGCCATGGCCGTGTTTGGGGAGACGACCGAGGCGATTCGCGCCGCGCTGATTCTGTTCAACAGCGCGGCGATCGTGCTTGTCTTTGGTTTGGGGCGACGGCTCGCGAATCGCGCGGTGGCGCTCGTGGCCGCGGCCTGTTACGGACTGCTGTCGCTCGACGCGGTCTTTAGCGGCGTGGCGGCCCAATCGGAACAGTTTGTGGTGCCGCTGGTCCTGGCCGGGCTGTTGCTGGCCAGCCGCGGGGGAAGTCCGTTTGCGATCGGCCTGTTATTCGGATTAGGCGTACTCTGCAAGCAGCACGCGGCGGCGTTCGCAGTCATCGGTTTTCCGCTACTGGTGGCCCCGCGCGGATGGGGAGCGAGTGTGCGCTTTTGTGTCGGGTTGGCGCTGCCATGGGCTGGAGTGGCCGCTTGGATGGCGGCGCTGGGCATGTTCTCGTCGTTCTGGTACTGGACCGTTACTCGCGCCGCGATCTACGGCGCGACGAACGATACCACGGTGTCGGGCGCATTGGGCGAACTCTCGCGACTCGGCCTGACGGCGCCGTTGGTGTGGGCGATGTCGGCGCTAGGTTTGGTGCGGTTGCTTGTTGGCCCCCAGTGGCGGATCATCGCAACGATGCTCGTCGGCGGGGCGCTGGGCGGTTTGCCGGGGCTGAACTTGTTCGGGCACTACTTCATCTATCTGCTCCCCTTGGCGAGCATCGGTTTCGGATACGGGACGTATTGCCTGGCGGAAATGGTAAATGTGCAGCCTGTCCCCGCGATCGGCGCGGTGCTGGCGGGCTTGCTGCTGGTGATCACGGCGGTACCGAAGCTCCCCTATCTGTTGCGCATGACGCCGATCGAAATCAGCCGTCAGACCTACGGCAACAATCCGTTCCCCGAGGCGATCGAGTTGGCCGACTACATCAAGGCGCACGGAGGTGGATTGGTTTTTGTCCTCGGCTCGGAGCCGGAGCTTTACTTCTACCTTGGGCAGCGGTCGCCATCGCGCTGCATTCTCGCGTATCTGCTCGTGGATGGCACCGCGGAAGCCAGCTCGTTACAGAGGGAAGTAGCCACGGAAGTTATGGCGGCGGCTCCCGAGTGGTTGGTTTACGTCGGCGTGCCGGCTTCGTGGTGCGCCAATCCCCGCATGGATCAATGGTTCTTTGCTTGGAACAAGGAGTACACGGAAGCGAACTACGAACTAGCCGGTGTCGTGGAAATCCGTTCGGCGGACTGGACCGATTGGCGCTGGGGAATTCGCAGTGTCGATTTCAGTCAGCTTTCAGACCAGTATCTGTTGGTGTACCGGCGGAAGCCCGCGGCATAAGCGCGTGGCGGGGCGTCGATACGTTGTTCCTGGCAAGGACCGATGCCGGTTGCCAGCTAAGGCGCATCAGGTGCCAAGGTGCTATCGACCTAAGGCTACCTAACTCACTGGATTTTCAGTCGCACCACTCGTCGGCGGGGTCGAATTTCGGCCAGACAAAGTTGAGGATCGTCATCCGCCCCACGGCGCGGTGTCGCGTGAGGGGCCGGATCAAAACGCACATGCCCGGGTGGAGGGGCAACAGCTCGTCGTCGAGCTCCAGTTGTGCGCTGGGCTCGCACTCCAGGATGTAATACGTCTCGGTTTGCCGGCGGTGGTAATGTCGCCTGGCGTCGGCCGAAATCTCAACGCGATGCACCGTGAAGGGCACATCGCGCGCCTCGGCCAGGCCGCGCCGGGCAATGCCGCAAGGACAAGGCACTCCAGCGATCTGGTCGAAGTCGACGATTTCAAAGCCGCGTTTGGTGGCGGTGGCGGCCATGGGGGCCTTCTTCGTGTGGCTCGCGAAACGGGGCGACGGCCGGCCGATCGTGGCTACGGCTCGGAGTCCCGTGCTTTGAGTCTCTAGTTATTTGTACACAGTTTTGGTCATTTGTCAAGGGGTCATTTCTAGCCACCGCCAAAAAATCTTGCGAGTAGCCGCTGTGAACCCTGGCTAACTAGTGGCGTGCGGCGGTTTGGCCAGTTTCGTGCCCCGCCCCGCGGCCGACCGCGGCTTCGAGGGCCCCGCGCAACTCGAGATAGTGAAACTGGTAGCCCGACTGCTCGGCCGCCTTGGGCACGACTCGCTGGCTGGCCAGCAGAATGCCTGCGAACTCGCCAATCATCAGCCGCAGGCCGAAACCGGGAGCTGGCAGCACGGCGGGGCGACGCAGCACGCTGGCGAGCACGCGGGTGAATTCGTCGTTTCGCACCGGGTTGGGGGCGACGGCGTTCACCGGCCCGCGCAACTCGGCACGGTCAAGGGCGTGTCGTACCAGGCCGACAATGTCGTCGACGTGTACCCAGGGCATCCATTGTCGGCCACTTCCCAGCCGCCCGCCGAGGCCGAGATTGAAGAGCGGCAACATTTTAGCCAGCGCCCCGCCGCCGTCCCCCAGCACGATGCCGATCCGCGGCAGCACGACGCGGACGCCGAAATCGGCCGCCCGCTGGGCGGCGTCTTCCCATTGGCGGCAGACGTCGGCCAGAAAATCGCTGCCGGGGGGCGATGCTTCGTCGAGGATTTCGTCGCCACGATCACCGTAGTAGCCGACCGCCGACGCGCTGACGAGCACGTTGGGCTTTTCGCGCAGTCCTTCGATCGCCGCCACCAGGTTGCGCGTGCCCAGCGCGCGGCTGTCGCGAATGCGCTGTTTTTTGGCGGCGGTCCAACGCCCTTCGGCAACCGGCTCGCCCGCGAGGTGTACGACCGCGTCGACTCCCTCGAAGGCGGCGGCCGGCGGCAGCTCTTTTTCGGCGTTCCAGCGAAACGGAGTTACAGCCGGAATCGCCGCGCGCACGCGATCGGGGCTTCGCGACAGGACGTTACACGAGCCCAACGCAGCGACGAGTTTCGGGCCGATGAAGCCAGTAGCGCCGGTGACGAGCGTTTTCATGGCGACTCCCGCGCGGGATTGGGCGGAGTTGCGGCAATTGGCCCGGCACAGTGTAGCGCGCGGCGGGGGATCGTCAACTTACTTACAGACCGGCGTCTCGTGCAAGTCGTAGCATTTCATCGAGCATCATCTTTAGGCGAGGACATTTCTGGCGTGCAACTTCGGGTTTGAGCTTCGCAAAAAGCTGCTTTCCGTAGGTCACTTTCTTGTAGTTGTGGCCAAGCCTCTGGCGATAAACTCGATCCAAGAGCTTCGCCGGAGGTTCATCGAAATTCACTCGCTCTGGCGAGTTTGTGAATTTGTCCGAAAGCGCGCTGCGAACCTCTCGAGGAAAAATCTCAGGATCGCTCAAAAGCCAGGCTTCGCACTCGTGCATTGCCAGGAACATGCGGAAGCGGGAATCATTGACTTGACGTTCGAAGTGATCTTTCGCCCAATCATACCGGTCGTCGGCGGTTGCCTTTGCGGGTGGATAAAAAGTTGGCCCATAGAGATCGATTAGCGCAATGACGGCGACAATTTCGCTTTGCTGCGGACTCTTGAGATACGCTCTTGCCTTATTGGCGATTTTCGCGACAAGGTCTGCATAGCCATCAAACGCCGCGATTCGAATACCAACAGGTTGCTTTAACTGCTTGTCAAGCCATTGTTTGAAGAATGCCGGAATTACGTCGCGTTCGGTCTGTCCCTCGACTAGGAGGACGAACTTCATTTCATCGCCTCCAATTCGCGAGAGCGATAGAGTTCGCCGAGCGTGTACTGCTTGAGCCAGTAGGCAAGTTCGTCGCCGGAAATGACACGCATAATGGTCTGCCCCTGCTGTCGTTCAAGCACCGTCGTGGTTGGCGGGTTGTCGCCGAACGCGTCAAGGAACTCTGGAGAATGCGTGGTCAAGATGACCTGCGATCTAGTGGCAGCATCGCGGGCATACTCCGCGACAATGGGAAGCATGGACGGATGCAGTCCAGATTCGGGCTCATCGATCGCAATCAGAGACGGAGGAGACGGATTGGCGAGTACCGCCAGCAGGAAGAGAAAACGGAGAGTACCGTCGGACAGGTCCGCTGCCGATTGCTCTCGATTCAGGCTTTTCCAGCGAATTCGTAGTTGAATGCGTTGATCCGCGGCGGGCGGGAAGATGAGCTCCTCAAAGTCATCACCAAACGCCGCGTTCATCGCGGCGTTGATCTCGTTCTTGAATTCCCTGCTACTTGTGTAAAGGCTATGCAGCACGGAGACAAGGTTCTGGCCATCCGCAGCAACATGAGCGTCGTTGCGAGTTACTTGTGGCTCACGAATTCGTGCGCCGTGGTGTGTCTGGAAATCTTGATAGACCGTCCAGCTCGCCAGTTCTCGCTGAAACTCGGCGACGAAATGATTGGCCGTGAAGGGTCCCGCGGCCACGGAGAGGAGGGCTTCGTTTTCTGGAACAGAATCCGGTGACGCCTCGAATCTTTGAGATTCGATCGAAAACACGACCGCGTGCCGCGGATCGCGCTCCAATAACTTGAATGGTTCCGTGTGCTCACCGGACTCAACCGAATAGAAATTTGCTAAGGACTCAAATTCGATGTTGTACGTGCTAGTTGTTCCAAGGCGAGCTAATAGCAGCTCGTAGGTGAGCGCATGCCGCACGGGATCCTCGTAAGGAGGCAATGGCGTCGTCTTAAGCATAAATCTAACCTGCCTCGCTTGTCCGTCCCAAACGATTGGATCCATCCCGCCTTCGCGCTGCACTTGTTCACCAAGCGCGCCACGCGCGGCTGCGCTGACCGTCTCAATCACGCGAAGCAAATTCGACTTCCCGCTGGCATTCGGACCAATTAGGACATTCAGGTCTCCCGGATACCAGGATTGAGACTTGAGTGAGCGATATCCCTCAACCTCGAGTCGAATGATCTTCATGGTGCATTCCCGTTGTCGTGGCGAGCAGTGCGCAAGCTTGTCAAATGACACTAACTCGTTGCCAGCGAACGAATCGTAGCGGCGACACCCATTCGAGGCAACGGATGTGGATATTGCTGCCGCCGACGAATGACGGACCGATTCGAAATACTGTCGCGAGGATTGCCAATTGATGCTGGCAAAGCAGTGGCGGGGGGCTTGGCTTCGCGCGACTTCGATCGTCGCACAGTCACTTCCCAGGCCGATAGAACGGATCGACGTCGGCGTCGCGGTGCCACTGGTATTCGGTGGCGTCGGCCAGCGTTTCTGCCGCCTCCGCGCCGTAGAGTCGCTCGACCACGTGCAGCGCCATGTCGATGCCCGCCGATACGCCCGACGAAGTGACGCGGTCGCCGTCGTCGACCCAGCGGGCTTGTTCCACCCAGTTGACCTTCGGCCCGTTGTCGACCGCCAGCTTGAAGTAGCGCTTGTTGGATGTCGCCTTGCGGCCATCGAGCAACCCGGCCTTCGCCAGAATCGCCGAACCGGAGCAGACCGACATGGCGATCTCGGCCTTGGCGGCGCGATCACGCAGCCAATCGAGCAGGGGCGCGTTGTTCACCTGCTGCAAGGTGCCGAAGCCGCCGGGAACCAGCAGCAGATCGAGCGGTGGGCAATCGTCGAACCCGTGATCGGCGACCACCTGTGGCCCTTGGGCGCTGCGGACCGAGCCAGCTTTCTCGGCGATCATGACCACCTTCAGTTTGCTGCCGAGGTTGCCGAAGATTTCTACCGGACCGTAGACATCCAAAAGCTCGAAGCCGGGATAGAGCACGACGCCCAGCGTGCGGGAACCCTTCTCTTCGGCGGGCTGCGTCTTTTCGGAGTCATCGGCCGCCCGAGATTGTGTCGCCACACAGCAGGCCACGACGGTAGCCACGATCGCCAGCCGGGCCATTGCTTGCCGCGGATGCCGTCGGCCGGCTGACAGGGATCGCAAGAAGGTGCTCATCGCAGGGCTCCGATTGGGTTGTGGGTTGCCGGCTCAATGTATCGAATTGCCGCGCGGTGAGTGAACCGGGGACAGGTTATTCGCGGCCTAGCAACGAAACTTGCCGCCTGTCGACCGCCGCGATACCGTAAACTGGGTAGGCAGAACCCGTTTGCCGTAGCAATGAATGCGGGCCCGGCGTGCGATTTCACGAAGAGTTCCCGATCGACGACCGCAACCCTATGGGGCCGTTGGCGTTTGCGCTGGTGATGGTGTTGGGCCTGTTAGGTGCCGCGCGGGCCGCCGAGCCGGCCGATCGAGGCGCCGCAGAGGCCAAACCCGATGCGGCCGCCGGGGCGGATGCCGGCGCCGATCCCCTTTTGCCCGCGCGGCGCCTGTGGTTGGCCGGCAAATACGAGGAGGCCGAGGAGGCTCTCGAACCGCTGCGCAAGTCGCACCCGGCGGCCGCCGCGCTGGCGATGGCCCGCACGCGAGAGAGTGTCGGCAAGCTCGACGAAGCCCGTCAACTCCTCGAAGAGGCGCTTGCGGCGCTGCCGCCGGACGCCCCGAAGCCAGCCGACGATCAGGCAGCCGCCAAGCAGCGGGCCGATCTGGAGGCCGAATTGGCCCGATTGGCCTTTGAGCGCGGCGACATCGAGCAGGCGGCGAAGCGCGCCGCCGCGGCCCGCGAGGCAAACGGCGATCACCTGTTGGCGCGCTGGGTCGATGCCCAGCGGCTGCGCGACACCGGCCAGCTCGACGAAGCCGAGGCGGCTGTCAAATGGTTCGTCGACTACTACAACGCGCATGAAATTCGGGACGCTGACGAGGTGCGGATCATCGGGCTGGCGGCCGCCGAGTACGCCCGCTGGAAGCACCTCTCGGATCAGTTTCAGTTTCTGATCAATGAATTGTATCCGCAGGCGCTGGAGATCGAGCCGGGCTATTGGCAAGCGCGGTATGAAGCGGGCCGGCTGTTCGTCGAGAAATACAACGAGGCCGAGGCGACCAAGGAGTTGCAGGCGGCGCTCAAGCTCAATCCGCGGGCAGCCGAAGTGTATGCCGCGATCGCCGAGTTGGCGCTGCAGCGCTTCGACTTCGATCAGGCCAAGCCAGCGATCGCGCGGGCGCTGGAGATCAATCCGAATTGCCTGGCAGCCCGACGCGCCAAGGCCGATCTGCTACTGGCGAACTTCGAAGTCGCCGAGGCGGTGCAGGCGCTTGAAGACGCCCGGCGACTCAATCCGCTCGACGAGGAGACATTGGGCCGCCTGGCGACGGCGTACTTGATCGCCGATGGCGTGCCGCAGATCGCCGACGGGGAACACCCCGATCTGGACGCCACGCTGGCCGAAAGCAGGGCTGGCAAATTGCTGGCGGAGGTCAACGCCCGCAATCCGCACGCGGGAGTCTTCTATTTCACGCTGGCGACGCGGCTCGAAGAGCGGCGGCAGTTTCCGCTGGCCGAGCTCTGTTTTCGCGAGGCGCTGGCGCGGATGCCGCAGTTGGTGGGTCCGCAAGCGGCGCTCGGCCTGATGTACATGCGATTGGGCGAAGAGGCGCAAGCCAAGCAACTGTTGGAGCAGTCGTTCGAGGCCGATCCGTTCCACGTGCGCGTCAGCAACATGCTCAAGGTGCTCGAAGTGCTCGACACTTACGAGACGCTGGAAACCGAGCATTTCGTTATCAAGTTCGATCCCCAGCGCGACAAGCTGCTGGCGCAGTACACGGCCCGGCACCTCGAGAAAATCTACCCCGAACTGTGCGGCTGGCTCGGCTACCAGCCGCGCGGCAAGTCGCTGTTCGAGATTTTTAGCCGGGCGCGCAACACCGACGGGCATGGCTGGTTCAGCGCGCGCATGGTGGGACTACCGTACATCGGCACGGTTGGCGCGTGCGCTGGCAAGATGGTGGCGTTGACGTCGCCCAACGATGGCCAGCGCCGCTTCAACTGGGCGCGGGTGCTCGAGCACGAGTTCGTGCACGTCATCAACTTGCAGCAAACGCGGTACAACATTCCGCACTGGTTCACCGAGGCGCTGGCGACGATGCGCGAGGGGTATCCGCGCCCGCCCGAGTGGAACGCGCTGTTGTTGAAGCGGGTGGCCAAGGGGGAAGTGTTCAATCTGGATACGATCAATTTCGGTTTCATCCGACCGCAGTCGGGTGACGACTGGTCGATGGCGTACTGCCAGGCCGAGCTGTACGCGGAGTACATCCAGGAGCGGTTCGGCGGCGACGCGATCGCGAAACTACTGGCAGCGTACGCCGGCAGCCAGAACACGCGCGAAGTGCTGCGGCAGGCGCTGGGTGTCGAGCAGTCCGACTTTGAAGAGGGTTATCAGAAGTACGTCGGCCAGATCGTCGCCGAGTTCACGTCGAGCGAAGACGAAGACGCCGGCGAAGAGCTTCCTCAATCGTTTGCCGAACTGGAGCGCGCCCAGCAGGCCGATCCCGACAATTCGGCGCTCTTGGCGCGGCTGGCGGCGGCGCAGCTAGCGCGCAAGGCGTATCCCGAGGCGCGTCGCTTGGCGCGTCGCGCGGCCGAGCTTTCGCCGCGCGAGCCGCTGGCGGCGTACGTCATTGCGCGGCTGCACTTGCTGGTCGGAGACGACGCACTGGCGCTCGAAACTTTGGAAGCGGCGCACGATCCTGAAAAACCGCACGCGACGCTGGCGAATTTGCTGGCCGGGCTGAAGCTCAAGGCCAAGGACTACGCCGGGGCGGAGCGCTTGTATCGCGCGCTGGCCGAAAAGCAACCGCATGATCAGCGCTGGCCCAAGGCGCTAGCCCGGCTCTATCTGTTATCGAAGCAGGAGGAGGCGCTCGGCAAGATTCTCGATCAGCTCGCGCGCTGGGATGGCGACGACATCGCCTATCGCAAGAAGCTGGCCGACCTTAAGTTTCAAGCGCGCGACTACGAAGCGGCGGCCGAGTGGTCGCGCAGGGCACTCCACATCGACGTGACCGACGCGCAGATCCATCGCCGGCTGGCGGCGGCGCTCCTGGAAAGCAAAGACACGCAGGGGGCGATCGACGAGTATCAAGTAGCGATCGACTTGACGCCCGACGACCCCGATTTGCGGTACGCCCTGGCCGACGCCTATTTGCAACTGCCCGACAAAGATAAGGCCCGCGCAACGCTCGAAACACTGCTAGAGCAGCATCCGCAACACGCGGCGGCCAAGGCGCTGTTGGAAAGCATCGACGAGTAGAGCCGGAGACCTGCCGAACGTGACGGAAACTAAGACCACCGCGGAAACCGCCGCCACGAATCGCGCCATTTCGCTCGCCGAATTCCAGGGTCTGATCCGCCGCATGTATCTCGACAAGGACCTGGCGCGCGGCATCGACGGCACATTCATGTGGCTGATGGAAGAGGTAGGCGAACTGGCGGCCGCGCTGCGCAGCGGCTCGCAGGCCGAGCGCGAGGCGGAGTTCGCCGACGTGCTGGCCTGGCTGGCGACGATCGCCAACGTGGCCGACGTCGATCTTTCGGCTGCGATCGCCCGCAAGTATGGATCGGGTTGCCCCGGCTGCGGCAAGTTCGTGTGCACCTGCGCCGATAGCGAGAAGCCATGATGGGCATGCCGAGATTCAGGGCGAGCGTAAGACGCGCGGCGATCGTAGGCGCGGTGTTGTCGATCACCGCTACGGCGTCATTGCCTGTCGCCGCCAAACAGCCGGCCACTAAGGTGCCTGCGAAGCGGCTGGAGATAACCGGCGTGCAGGCTGGGATTGCTGGCCGCTACAAGGTTGGCTGCTGGGCGCCACTCGACGTCCTGCTGCAAGGTGGGCCAGAGAACCGCCAGGGCGTGGTCGTAGTCTCGGTCCCCGATGGCGATGGCGTGCCGGCCGAAGTAGTCTCGGCGCCGCTGGCGGTATTGGCCAGTACGCGTGCCGCAGTGCGCGTGTACGTCAAACCAGGGCGCGAAATGCCGGAGATCGGCGTGCGCTTCGTCGAGATCGATGCCGCCGGCGACAGCGGGCGCGTGATCGCCAAGGCGACGTTCGAGGCCAGCATGTCGGGCGAGCCGAATCGCCAGGGGCCGGCGCTATCGGACCGCGAGCAGTTGATCGTCGGGGTGGGGGGCCCGATCGGCGTCGAACTTGCAGCGCGAACTTATAACAACGAGTCCGAAACTGGCAGCCCGATCACGCACGTACGCGTCGCCGACATGCGCCGTCTACCCGACCAGTGGTACGGATACGACGGCGTCGAGACGGTCGTGCTGGTGACGAGCGACGCGGATATTTATCAAAACCTCACGCCAACCAGCCCGCAGATCATGGCTTTGCGGCAATGGGTCGAGTTCGGCGGGCGGCTTGTCGTGGTGGCGGGGAGCCAGGCTGATCTGGTGCTGGCGCCAGGGTCGGCGTTGGCGCAGTTCGTGCCCGGCCAGTTCACGCGCACAGTTCCGCTACGGCAATTGCGATCGTTCGAAACGTTGGCCGGCGCCAATACTCCGCTCGCCGAAGGGGGCGCGCTCGACAAGCCGCTCTTGGCCGCGCAGGTTGCCGATGCGCGCGGCCAGGTCGAGATTCGCGAAGGAGCCGACTTGCCGCTAGTGATTCGCGCGCCGTTGGGTTTTGGCGAAGTGCTGTTCGTGGCGGTTGATCTCGATCGTCCCCCGTTCTTGAACTGGCCCGACCGCGGCCGCCTGATGGCCCGGCTGTTGGGCTACGTGGTCCCGGAGAAGTCGGATGACGAGAGTCAGCAGGCGAGCTACTACGGATATAGCGACCTGGCTGGCTCGCTCCGCTCGTCGCTCGATCAATTTAAGGGAGTGCGAATCGCGCCCTTCTGGCTCGTCGCCAGCCTGGTCTTCGGCTATTTGCTGTTGATCGGACCGATCGACTACCTGCTGGTCAAACGGGTCTTGCGCCGCATGGAGCTGACCTGGGTGACGTTTCCGGCCGCAGTGATTGTCGTAAGCGCGGGGGCGTACTTCCTGGCCAATTGGATGAAAGGCGATGAGTTGATCGTCAACCAGATCGACCTGATCGACATTGATCTGGCCCGCGCCGGCGCCGGGTCGGGTGCTCCGGCTGCTGGCGGGGCGGCAGCGGACGGACCAGGTTTCACGTCAGGCGCTCCGCTGGTGCGCGGCACCACGTGGTTCAACGTGTTCAGCCCAAGCCGCAGCTCGTACAACGTGTCGATCGCGTCGGCAGACGCCGGCATCGAACCGAACCAATCGCGGCAACTTGTATCGTGGATGGGGCAACCGGGAACTGGCCTGGGCGGCATGGGGCGGGCCGAAGCGCCGGTCCTCGATTGGCCGTACCAGTACGCCGGCGACTTGACTGGTCTCGAAGGCGTTCCGATTCAGAACTGGTCGAGCAAGCCGTTTACCGCGCGACTGCACGCCATGTCGACGGAGCCTGGCCTGTCGTGCCAGCTACGCGCGCGTGTCGGCGCATTGCTCGAGGGCTCGCTTACGAACGAGCTCGACGAACCGCTCGAGAATTGTTTACTGGCCTACCGCGGCACGGCTTACCCGGTCGGCCAACTGAAGCCGGGAGAAAAGTTTGAGATCGACCCCGGCCGTCGGCGCGATCTGGCCGCCGAACTCGCCCAGCGACAAGGAGGTCAGGGCGCCAACTATAGTTTTCACGTGGGCTATCGGCGCCGTGGATATTACGCGACCGTCGGCATGGCGTTGCCGGCGCTCATCGATCGGTTGGCCTTCTACCAGGCCGGCGGCGGGCCCGCTTGGGCGCAGCTTGGCAATCGCAGCGAGTCGCGACTCGACGGCAGTTCACACTTGCAGGCGGGGCAGGCGATTCTGATCGGCCAGACTACCAAGCCCGCGGTTTCCATCGTGCTCGACGGACAAACGCCGCGTGGCTCACGAAACCAGTATTGGACCTTCCGGCGGTGGTTTCTGCCGGTCGTGAATCCGTTTGGCGCCGACGTTCATTGACATCTACAATTCAATCCGTACGCGAGAAGCCTGTTAGAGGGTCGACGGGAGGGAACGCTAATGCGAACGAGATTCCTTGGCGCCGTGGTGACGCTGCTTGCGTGTGTTCCCTGTGTTGCCTGCCAGGCGGCAACCATCCAGTTCTTGTCACCCTTCGGCCTTGGTTTCGGTAACGCGTACGGCGTCGACGGCCTAAAGGTTGTCGGTGAAAGTAACATTGGTTGGCTCTATGATGGCACCACATATCGGGTCATCCAAGTGCCGTGGGGGGGTGTTACTGTCCCTCACGATGTCTCAGGCAACAATGTCGTTGGCGGGTCGGGAAATTCCGCCTTCCTCTTCGACGGCGCGAACTACACGAAGCTGACTCACCCACTAGGAGTCAACGGGACCAACGCATTCGGCATCGACGGCAACAACATCGTTGGTTCGTACAGCGATGCATCAAAGATCACGCATGGGTTTTTGTACGACGGAACTTCGTACACGACATTGGACTTTCCGGGTGCCAAGGCCACGTGGGCATCCGGCGTTTCGGGTACAAACGTTGTTGGCTACTACACTGACTCGAAGAACCGCACGCACGGGTTTGTCTACAACGGCACGGCCTGGACCACGCTCGACGACCCGCAATTCATGGATACGACTAGCGCCTACGGCATCGACGGCGGCAAGATGGTCGGCACCGCCGACAATCACTCGACTGCCTTTGGCGCCTTCATCTACGACGGTATTAGTTATTCACATCCCTTCGGTGTCGAGGCCCTGTTCTTCCACCAGTTCTTCGGCATCTCGGGGAACCGCATCGTCGGCACGTACAAGGACAAGCCGTTCGTGTACATCATCCCCGAGCCCGCGACGCTCGTCTTAGGCATGCTCGGCGCCGCGTGCTTGCTTGGCCTCTACCGCCGCCAGCACCACCCATCACGTTCGTGTCGACTACGACCTGGTCAATCCGAATGACTTCAGGGAGACGCACGTGTTGGGCTCGATGATTTTCACAACGAGCGCGGCGGAGACTTTCACGGTGAGCGGGGTGGATGCAGACGATAGCGATTTGGACGGCTGGTACCTGACGGCCACGGCGACATACAAGCTGCAAGGCGACGGCGACCTGGTGCGCGGCTCGGTCACGTCACGGCTCAGCACCCCGGTGCCGCTGTGAGTTTTTTGGGAACGGTAGCGGTTTGGTCCCCGTCGTGGC
>JAIESQ010000115.1 GCA_019745975.1 Pirellulales bacterium | reverse complement strand
ACGCTGGCCCGCGCCGCGCGGCGGTCAGCGCCTTGGGACTGGGTGGGACCAACGCCCACGTCATCCTGGAAGCAGCGTCAGCGGATGTCGCGACAAGTTGCTCCGGAAGGAGCCCCAAGCACGCACAAGAGCAGGCGGAGCTGTTTACGATTTCTGCCCGAACGCAAACGGCATTGCAATCAATCGTGGATCGCTACATTCGTTGGATTAACGAAAACCCGAACGCCGCTCTCGGCGACATTTGTTTCACAACGAACGCTGGGAGGAGCCAATTGCCCGCGCGGTGGGCGGCCGTGGCTACTAGCTTAGTTGAACTTCGCACCAAGCTAACTGAACTCCTGGCGACTCGTCACAATTGTTGCGACGAAACGGGCTCAAATTACCAGCCGCTACGGCGTCCTCGCACAGCCTTGCTTTGCACAGACGTATCCGATTGCTGTACTGCGGGCAAACAGTTCTATGTGGAAGTCCCTGAATTCCGAGCAGCGATCAAGGGGATCGCCCTGGACGCTCGAGCTGAGCACCGCCAGGAGTTCGACGGCGCGCTATTCGAACTCCGTCGATTCGGCTCTCTTGATGAAGCCCAAACTCGACGGCTGCAGAACTTCGCGTTTCAGGTGGGCCTGATCGCAGTTTGGACCAAATGGGGCGTCACGCCAACTGCCATCATGGGGACTGGAACTGGTGAGCTGGCCGCAAGATATGCCGCCGACGAAACAGCCCGCGACCAGGCCTTGAAAATGGTACTGCAGGGGGCCAAGCTGGAAGGGTTGTCGGGGTTCGAGGGGGCAGCTATTCGGGTGTTCACCAGTTCTGTTCAAGTCGCAGCATTTTCGGCTGGCTTAGGGCAGATTGCGATTTCGTCTTTGAATCTAGACGAATGCATCGCAATTGGAGCCAAAGAGCAGGTTGGCGATTTACGACGGGCACTGGAAGCGGCCGGGGTGCGTGTCGTTACTGTATTTGAGGGCACGAACCTTCAATTGAAGGGAAACAATGAGATCGAGCCAGTTTTGGTGCGATTTGAGCAAGCGGGTGCCGATGTCGTGCTCGAAATCGGGTCGTCGGGCGAAACTCTTGCCAATACACGGCAAGCTTGGGAAGCACGTGGTCGACTCTGGACTGCGAGCTTGGATCGCAACCTAACGGGCGGCGTACGGCGGCAGCTTTTGACTACGTTGGGCAGGCTATATTTCAGCGGTGTTGAGGTCGATTGGCAGCGATTCTATCAGTTCTCCAAGTGGCGCCGTTTGGCGCTTCCGACGTATCCCTTCGAGCATGAGAGATACTGGGTTGAGGTCGTGCACGCAACGGCTGAAGCCCAGCCCGACCAGCCTAGGTTGACGGACTCGCAGGCATCAAGCCGTACGGCAACGGAAACGCACTACGCGCTGCATCCGCTGCTGGACGAGTGTCTGAGCTTCGACGGGGCCGAGCCTGGCTCGTGCGCGTCGTAGTTCGACCAAGGTGGCGGCTTGCCCACGACATTCCGAAAGCGATTCACGAAAACCGATGCACCGACGGTGCGCGATTACCGTCGGCTCGGGCAACCAGCGGCTTGTCCGGCAGTGCTGATTGAGATGGCGCTGGCGGCTCGGCGATTGAGCGCTAGCCCGCCGCCTAATGAACTCTGTCTGCACGACGTCTCGTTCCCGGTTTCTTTACGGGTCTTGCACGCGACCGAAGTGCGACTATTGGTTCACAATGAAGCGGCGGCCTCACAAATCGAAATCGTTGACGATGAAAAACGGTCGGTGCATCGTGAGACAGAAGCGACGTACTTCTACGGGCGCTTCAGTAGCAAAGCGGTTGATCGCAGTCGATACGCATCGCGCCTCACCCGCGCACTTGCAGTGCTTCGCGCTGCGCATGGGGAACGTGTCGATGCCGACCTGATCTACGGTCAATCTCAGGACAAAGCGATCGAATTGGGGCCAGCATATCGCACACTCAGGCGCGTATGGGTCGCTGGCCGTCGGGCAACCGCCAAATTGTCGCTAACCATTGAACCTTGGCCGGGGCAACGAGCGTTCTTGCTCCACCCCGCGCTCGTCGAGGCTTCTCTGCAGCTACTCCGCTGGCTGGTTGTCGCCACAGACTATAACAAGCGACCGCGAGATTCTTCGCTTGATCCTGCGAGAGAGCTTGATGTCGCAAGTATCGACGAAATCATTGTTTGGCGTCCGCTAGAACGAAATGTGCAATGCATCGTTCATAAGCGATGTCGAAGAAATGGACTTGGACAATCGTTAGTGAGCGGCGATATCTACCTAGTGGACGAAGAGGACCGACCGCTCGCCGCACTACGCGGAATAACGTTTGGCAGCGCCAATGACGCAACTGTCGCAACGCCGAGCGACGACGAGATTGCGCGCTGGTTTTTCGTCCCGCGTTGGGAAGCAACTGAAGCCAGCACCTCGAGAAACAACAGCGCTAAACCACAGACTTGGCTCCTGCTTGGGCTCGGTGACTTGCTCACCCAGACGCTCGCAATGCGATTGAGCGAAACGGGCTGTCGCGTTGCGGTTGTGCGGCCTGGCACGAGATTCGAGGAACTTGGGGATCTTGGCTATGCAGCCGACCCAAACAGTGCCGACGAACTGCGTCGCTGCATTGTCGACGTCGAGCGACGCCTGGGCCCGATCGATGGCGTCATCCACGCCTGGGGCGTCGATGAGTGGTCGCGATCCGCTGTCGCTGGCAGCAACAGAAGTTTAGAGATCTTCAGCGAAAGCTTGCGACTCGGCGCTGGCAGCCTGATTCGACTGATTCAGGCGATCACCACGCAGACAGAACGTCACATCGATCTCGTGGCGATCACAACGAATATGACCCCCGTTGAATTGGATGGCAGGCAGTTACGACCTGCGTGCAATAGTCTTGCGGCGGTTGCGCGAACGGCTGGACAAGAGTACGACCAACTCAAAGTGCGCGTTCTCGATATCTCGAGCCAGGATGATGCCACGGTCCAAGCCGAAGTCATCGTGGGGGAAATGCAACGACGCGTCGACGACAGCCAGCGTGCGCCAGTTGTTGCTCTGCGGTGCCACAATCGCTACGTCGAGTACTTGGAAGCCATCGACATCAGTGCCTGGCGAAGCGCTAAGGGAACGATCAAACCTCACGGTGTCTACCTAATCACCGGTGGACAGCGAGGGTTGGGCCTCGAGGTAGCGCGCTGGATGGCGACAAAGGCTCCGTGTCGACTTGTGCTAGTAAATCGCACGTCGCCGGACACGCAGACAGGCCGTGGCACAACACTATCCGCGTCGACGACGGACGAGTATGCCGCGCGGCGACGCGTCTTTATTGAGCTAGAGAGCATGGGGGCAGAGGTATGGCCCGTTGCAGCCGACGTCGCTGATTTCGACGCAATGCGGCAGTTGTTCCGCGAGATCGACACACGCTACGGCCGGTTAGATGGGATCGTGCATGCGGCGGGTACGCTGCGCGACCGCACCATCGCATTTCTCGACGATGAAACTTGGGACAGCGTGTTGCGTCCCAAAGTGCGAGGAAGTTGGATACTGCACGAGTTGTCGAAAGATCGACCGCTCGATTTCTTCGTGTTGTTCTCCAGCCTGATCTCGTTCACTTGCGGACCAGGACAGGCCAATCATGCAGCGGCCAATGCCTTCCTCGATGGATTGGCGCACTGGCGGCGGGCGCAGGGACTACCAGCACTATCGATTAACTGGGGATATTGGAGCGAAACAGGAGTCGTTGCGACGCCAGATTACCGTGGCGCTGTCGAATCCAAAGGTGTCTTTCCGATTGATAGCGCCGCCGGTTGCCGGGCATTCGGCTGGGCGTTGGCCAGTGGGCAAACTCATTTGGGAATCGCGCGCGTCCGGCCGGAGACGGTTGCCGTGCGAGCCGGCAATCGCTCGTCGAAGGAATCGGCACAGTCAGAGACCCCTGGGGTGACAGCCAGTGCGGACGTCAGCAAATGGAGAGACATTGGAAGCGACATTAACGCCCGAGCGGTCAGTCTCATTGGCGAATTAGCAGAGGAGATGAAGGCTTATCGCGGGCTCGATGGAGAACTCGACCACCTAGTGGGGGTGTTGCTCATCGACGCCTTTAGCGTGCTCAATTGCCTTCCGGCGCCAGGGACCACGCGAGCCGGTAACGACATCTTTGAGCGCGCCGGAGTGCAAGCAACATACCGACCATTGTTTGAGCGATTGCTTGAATTCCTAGCGGCGGACGGGATCCTGTTGCGGGCGACTGGCGGTTGCTGGAAAACCCTGCGATCGATCGAGGCAGTCGCCGGGCAAAGCACAGCGGCGTTGGCCGACGCACGGCGGCGGTATCCGCAAGCCAACGCCGAGATCGAGTTGTTGGCTCGATGCGGTACGCAACTCGCTGACGTGCTGCGCGGCATTCACGATCCGGTGGAGGTGCTTTTTCCTGACGGCTCTCTGCTTGCGGCGGCCGCACTTTACGAACAATCGCCGTTCGCGCGGTTCTACAACTTGTTGGCGTCCAAGGCTGTCGAACGTTACGCCACGACGTTTCGACCGGGCACTCGTCTTCGGGCTCTGGAGATTGGCGCTGGTACGGGAGGTACTTCGAGCGTGCTGCTCGCCCAGCAAGCGGATGTTTTCCGCGAGTACGTCTATACCGATATTTCCCCTGCGTTTCTTCACCGCGGGCAAGAGCGTATCGGGAATCGCACGAACGTGCGATTTCAGCTCTACAACGTCGAGGGATCGCCGGAATCGCAGGTCCTACAGGCGCACGTGTTTGATCTGGTAATCGCTGCAAATGTCTTACATGCCACGCGAGCGATCGATGAGTCATTGGCGCACATTCGGCGATTGCTCGCCCCCGGCGGAATGCTGTTGATTCTAGAAACGGTTCGCGAGAAGCGTTACGCGGCACTCACTTTTGCGCTAACGCCAGGCTGGTGGCGGTTCGAAGATCGCGCCCGGCGTGCAACATCGCCGCTGCTTCATGAGAGCGCTTGGACACTAGCGTTGGCAGACGCCGGCTTCATCGCCTCGCAATCTTTTCCCGATCCCACAAACGGCTTTCCCGAGACGGGGCAGCGCTTAATCGTCGCACTTGCTCCCGGCGGCGGGTCGACTGAACCTGCGATTCGGTCATCCACACCGACGGTCGCTTCGGTCGAATCAAGACAGCATGCCCAGGTAGCACCTGCCAGCACCGCCGCGGGGTCGTTGACAGAGAAACTAGTAAGGATGCTGCGCGAAACTCTGGCGGACGTGCTGCGCATGCCCCAGTCGCGGCTGGACGCGGACTATCCGTTTCAGGAGCTAGGGCTCGACTCGTTGTTGGCGTTGGATTGGATTCGACGGTTACGAGCTCGGCTAGGGAATGTGCGACTTGCTCCACCGATTCTGTTCGCGCATCCAACCTTGCGTGGCTTGGCGGCGCACCTATGCACTGAGCAGGGAGAGCAACTATCGCAGGCGATGGTCGGTCAGGCTGTCCATGCCGCAGATGAGAAAATCTCGCGGCAACAAAGCGCGGACTCGCTCGTCGTACCTAGGAAGCAGACAGCACCAGTCGCTCGAACCCTATCAGCGTCACGGCACGAAGATATTGCCGTCGTCGGCTACGCCTTGCGCGTTCCTGGCGCCGACAATTCCGATGCATTCTGGCGAATGCTTATTGACGGCGTCGACGCGGTCGGGCCGTGGCCCAGCTCCCGCGTCGATGATGAAGTCGCACAGATCAATGCTGCCGACGGAGGACAAGCCCAGGGTGGCTTCTTGCGCGACGTGACGTCGTTCGATCCGCTGTTTTTCCGTATCTCGCCGACGGAAGCGGCACGCATGGAGCCACGGCAACGTCTATTCCTGGAAACTGCTTACCATGCGCTGGAACACGCTGGCTATGGCGGTGCGGCACTCGAGGGAAGCCGCACTGGAGTGTTTGTCGGGGCCGGAGCAACCGTTCCGCTTACCGGCTGCGAAAGAGATGACATCGACGAGCACTGGGCCAGTGGCTTCACTCCATCAATTCTGGCGAGCCGGATTGCCTATTTTCTGAACCTGCAGGGACCGGTGCTGACCGTCGACACTGCTTGTTCTAGCTCGCTGGTCGCCTTGCACCTGGCCGTGCAGAGCTTGCGTCGTGCCGAATGCAGCATGGCTTTGGCGGGTGGCGTGCACCTCAATGTGCGCCCCCTTAACTTTGCAGCGTTCGAGCGCATGGGAGCTATGGCCCGCGACCATCGCGCCAAGGCGTTCGACGAGCGAGCCGATGGTTTCGTACCTGGGGAAGCGGTGGGCTCAGTCGTATTGCGACCGTTAGCCGAGGCCCTGGCCAACGGCGACACGATCTATGGAGTTATTAAGGGGTCGGCCACCAACAACGATGGCCGCTCGAACGGCCTGACGGCGCCCAATCCGGTCGCCCAGCGCGATGTGTTGCTGTCGGCCTGGCAAGATGCCGCAGTCGAACCTGCAACAGTCAGTTATATCGAAGCACATGGCACAGGGACGGCACTTGGAGATCCAATCGAAGTCGAAGGAATCACCTTAGCATTTACCAAACACACTCGTCGTCACCAATTCTGCCGAATTGGAGCGGTGAAGAGTAACGTTGGGCATGCCGAGCCGGCCGCGGGCATGGTTAGTCTGATTAAGGTGCTGTTGGCGCTCGCACACGAACGCTTGCCGGCCACGTTGCATCTTGTCGAGCCCAATCGTCATCTAACGTTTGAAAACTCTCCGCTACTGCCATGCGACCGCGTTGTTGCCTGGCCACGCACGGGTTTGCCGCGGCGGGCTGGCGTGAGTGCCTTCGGCCTCAGCGGCACGAACGTGCATGTGGTGATTGAAGAGGCGCCGGATCCGACCTTCGCACCAGTCACATCGTCGCGACCGGAGCTGTTTGTTTTGTCGGCCCGCAGCGAATTCGCCCTGAGGCGATTGGTTGCGGCGCACTTGCGCAGTTTGCGAGTCACAACCGCGACTTTGGCAGATATCTGCTTTACATTGCAAGCAGGGCGACTGCACCAGCAGCACCGCCTGGCCATGGTGGCCAGCAGTGTGGGTGAGCTGCGCGCGAAGCTGGCCCTGTTGGAACCGTGGGAACAGCGGTTCACGCGGCAGGAGCTGGGCATTTTCGCCGGACCGGCGGTAGACGGCAGGAGCGAGACGAACACGGCGGGGCCGGCGGCCAGCGCAGGCGAGCCGCCGTTAACCGCGGAGCTTGCTCCGCGTGCTAGCGGGAGCGGGGCGACGTCGGCCGATCGGCAGGCGCGGCTCCTGGCGCTGGCCGCGCGGTATGCCGCCGGCGACACGCTCGACTGGCCGGCGCTGCACGCCCAAGACACCCCGCGGCGCCGCGTTCCCTTGCCCTTGTATCCCTTCGAACACCGCCGCCACGCGCCAGGCCTCAAGCCTGAGAGCGCGACGGCGACGGGCGAGCGTTTGTCTTTAAACGCTTCTCAAACAGTCAGCCCAGCACGTGAGACTTGCGCCGCCGTTCGCGATCACGATTCGTCAGTTGCCGGGTGGTTCCATCGAGTTGCTTGGCGGCACGCGACCATTGATGGATCGCGTCGCTTGGAGCCCGGGGTCTGGCTCATCTTTGCTGACAAGGAAGGTGTGGCGTCCAACGCGGCATCGCGACTGATCACACTCGGGCACAATGTCGTTCTTGTACATGCCGGGACCGAGTTTGCACAACGCGGCCCGAATGACTACGTGATTAATCCGAACCGCCTTGATCACGTTGCCAGCCTCGTGAGATCACTCGAGAAGTTCAGACTTCCATGGCAGGGTGTTGTGCATGCTTGGAATGTTGATCGACGGTCGGGTGCGGCGACCGTACAGGAACTGGCAGAACAGCGCGTGCTCGGGGTCGAGAGTCTCCTGACCGCCGTTCAGACGGTCTACGTTGGAACGCGCACGCCCGAGCTTTGGATTGTAACTAGCGATACGCAAGCTATCGCCGAACGCACCCTGATTATCCCAGAGCGGGCCGCAGCTTGGGGATTCGCGCGGGCATTGCGACACGAGCTGCCGCATGCGCGGGTGCGGCTTGTGGATTTGTCGCTAAGTGAAACAGACGCTGTCACGGCTGCCGAGCAGCTCGTGGCGGAAATCACATCGGCAAGCGAAAGCAATGAGAGCGCTTGGCACAGCCACTCGCGTTACGAGCCGTTTGAGGAAACGATCTCGCGCCGTGCAGGGCCCTCCCTGCCCATCCAGTTGCGACGCGATGCTACCTACCTTGTTACGGGAGGCCAAGAGGGGCTTGGCTTGGAGATCGCACGGTGGTTCGTCGATCAGGGCTGCCGTCGCTTGGTTTTGTTGAACCGCACTCCGCTCGATGATCGCCCGGATCGCCGTCAAGGGCTCTCAACGCTAGCTGAAGCCGGCGCGTTGGTCGAGCCAGTTCGCGGAGACGTTGCTGACCCGACTCTGTTGCGATCAGTCTTTGACAAAGCGGCCGCGCGGGGGCTGCCGATTGCCGGAGTGGTGCATGCCGCCGCCGTTTCGGCCGATCGCCAGGCCATTCATCTTTCACTCGAGGAGCTGCGCCGCGTTTTCAAACCCAAGGTCTGCGGCGCCTACTTGCTCGATCAACTCACGAGAGAATTCGGCTGCGATTTCTTGGTACTGTTTTCCTCGTTGGCCGGAACCTTCGGCCAACATGGCCAGACCGCCTATGCGGCCGCGAGCAGCTACCTCGACGCCTTGGCAGATGCACGACAATCGAGCGCTCGTCCGCGAGTTCTCAGCCTGGCATGGGGACCTTGGCTGGATGTCGGCATTGCAGCGCGTGCGTTCACCCCGGAACATTTGGCAATCGGTGGAATCGAGGGTATCTCGCCGGCGATGGGTCGACTACTTTTCCCGGCCGCGTTCGAGCTGTCGCTGGCACACCTGCTCGTTTATTCGACGTCGGCCACAGGCAGGGCGAAGCAATCCGATCTGGCGCGGTTAGTGCCACCGTGGCAACGCACACTGCGCGCAGATTCCGTATTGCAAACCCATGAATCCACCTCACCTAAAGGCTTCACCGACAAATCATTGTCGGCGAGCGCCGACGCGACTGAGGCCATCACAGCGATAGTCGTGCGCGAAGCAGCGGCGGCCCTGGGTATCACGCCGGAGGAGATTCAGCCGCGTACGAATTTTCAAGAGCTGGGCCTCGATTCGATGTTGGCGGTGCGCGTTGCTAATCGACTCGCTAGCAAGCTGGGCGTCAGCTTGGCTCCCACATTGCTCTTCGAGCAGGCCAATGTCGAGCGGCTGAGTCGGTGGTTGGCCGACAACGTGCGAAGCACCGAGACCGGAGCATCGTGGGGCAAACCTTCCGCGACTACGATTTCTGATGCGCAGTCTTCGGTGCGCAAAGCTCCTGCCGACCTCCTGGCCAGAACGGCAACTCATGCTACGCCATCGTCGCGATCGTCATGCGGCGAGCAACCCGTCGCTGTCATAGGACTGGCCTGCCGCTTTCCAGGCGCGCGAGATTGGCGCCAGTATTGGTCCAATCAGCGGCGCGGGATTGACACGATTCGTGAAGTGCCTGCCGATCGCTGGGATTGGCGCGAGTCGCTCGACGCGAGTGGCGAGCAACTCGGCACGAGCGTTAGCCGCTGGGGTGGCTTCGTCGACGGCGTTGACAAATTCGACGCCGATCTCTTTCAGCTTTCGCCGCGCGAAGTCCGTTGGATGGATCCGCAGCAGCGGCTGCTCCTCGAGCTGACATGGGAAGCTTTCGAGACCGCAGGCTACGCGCCGATGTCGCCCGATTCGCGGCGCGTAGGGGTGTTCGTCGGTGTATCAGGTGTCGAGTATTTGCACCTGTTGGCAGGAGCTGGATTGCATCTCGATCCGCACACCGGCTCGGGCAATTCGTTGACGATGGTCGCCAACAGGCTGTCATATTTCTTTGACTTCGTCGGACCGAGTCTGGCGATCGACACCGCCTGTTCGTCGTCGTTGGTGGCGGTTCACCAAGCTTGCGAGAGTCTGGCTCGCGGTGACGCGGAACTCGCACTGGCCGGCGGCGTGAATCTAATTCTCACGCCAGGCGGAACGATCATCTGTAGTCAGGCAGGCATGCTTTCCTCGTCGGGGCGGTGCCGTACCTTCGACGCGCGTGCCGACGGGTACGTACGCAGCGAAGGCGCAGGCTTGGTTTTGCTAAAGCCGCTCGATAGCGCCTTGCGAGATGGTGACGACATTTGGGCAGTGATCCGCGGCTCGGCGGTGAACCATGACGGCCACCAGAAGGCGGGCTTAACCGCGCCCAATCCGCGTTCGCAATGCGAGCTGTTGACGAGTGCCTGGCGGCGCGCCGGGATCACGCCCGACTCGCTCGACTACTTCGAAGCCCATGGCACCGGCACCGCTTTGGGCGATCCGCTTGAGATCAAGGGACTAAACGAGGCGTTCGATCAATACACGAAAGCTAAGGGCCATTGTGCCATCGGCAGCGCCAAGTCGTTCATTGGTCATCTGGAAGCTGCCGCAGGGATCGCCGGCCTAATTCGAGCGGTGCTGGCGCTGCGCCGCCGTGAATTGCCCCCCACGATTCACTTCGATGCGCCGAATCACGCTGTCGCCTTTGAGAATTCCGCGGTTTACATCAATGATCGCTTGCGAGAGTGGCCGCGCCGGGCATTCGGTGCCCGACGGGCCGCTGTTAGCTCCTTTGGCTTTGGCGGCACCAATGCCCATCTCGTGTTGGAAGAAGCTCCGGCAAGCGCCGAAGTATCGTCCGAGCCTGATCGACCTTGGCATGTACTGACGCTCTCGGCAAAGAGACCCGCTGCGCTCGTCGAACTGGCGGAGAGCTACGCTTCCGCGTTCGAGAGCGAGCCCGAACTGAATATCGCCAACGTGTGCTTTACCGCCAACACGGGACGCCAGTCATTCGACTCTCGACTGGCAGTAGTCGGTCAAACAACCGCGGATCTCGCGCAATCATTGCGCCAGTGGCTGGAAAGCCACCAGCAACCAGGTTCATCTAGCGATTCCGCAGACCGCGCTAACGAGGCTGCCGCTGCAACCACTTGGTCAGGATTAGCGCGCGATCTCAATGATCCCACCACGGTTAGCAAGTTTCTACCGAGTGTGTTGGTCGACCTTCTTGAGATTCCTGTACTAGCGGCACTGCGCTGCTATTGCGATGGCGAGGTTTTCAGGACGCGCGTTTTGCCATGCTTGCCGGCCGTGATTGCGGCGCGGCCGCGAATGGAGGACTTCACCAACGATCAGTGGCGTCAACTCTTGGAAATGCTGGCACGTCTGTACGCGCACGGCGTGTACGTGAGGTGGCAGGAATTCGACCAACTGCACGGTCGGCGCCGGATCGTCCTGCCGACATACCCCTTCGCGCGCCAGCGATATTGGGTTGAGGCTGGAGCATCGAAAGCCCCTTCCAAACTTGATTCAGCAGCGATCGAGGATGCGCCAAGTTTCATCGATCAGGCGAAGCTTGAGGTCGATCTATCCGGTTGGATCCATCGCACGATTTGGCGGCCGGAGCCGCTTTCGCTTATCGGCGCGTCAACAAAACCTGTCGACGGGAATTGGCTCGTCGTCCGGTCATCCGACAGTGATGCCGAAAACGATCGCTTGGCCGATGCGCTAGCGGCTCAACTGCGAGTGCGCGGGGCACAAGCGAAATTGTTTACCGCCGTCGAAATCGAGTCGCGATTTGTCGTACATGATTCTATCGATGACTCGCTGTCTGGAATCATCTATGCCTGGGGCGCTGATACTCATTCGCTTGACGACGCACAAGCTGCGACCGCGCTGCCGGATGACCTTCGGCATCTCATTCGTTTGTCACAGCTCGTAGCGAATTCAACCGCGTCGTCGCTTGCGCTGTTGGTTGTTACTCGAGGCGCACACGAGGTGTTGGGGGACGAATGCCAGTCGCCGCTGGCCGCCGCGGCCTCCGGGCTTGCTCGAGTGGTTGCCCTCGAATGTCCGAATCTGCATGTGGCTTCGGTCGACGTCGATTCGATTATGACTGAGAGCCGTGGAGCCGCTTGGTTCGAGAGAACTTCAGCGGCAATCATCGACGAGATCGCGAGTGGACTTCCAAGCCCGGAGATCGCTTTCGTCGCAGGCAACCGCCATGTGCCGGACACGGTGCCGATGAGCGCCGAGCTTGCCACCGCCAGCGGCGCGATCGGATTGAAGCATCGTGGCGTGTATCTGATCACTGGCGGCCTCGGCGGGATTGGCCTTGCCTTGGCCGAATGGTTGGCTCAGCGGTACGCAGCGCGCCTCGTGTTGGTGGGACGACATGGCTTGCCCCCGCGACAAGACTGGGCACAGTGGTTGTCGATGCACTCCGCCGACGATGTCAGCACCGAGCGCATTCGTGCAGTTGAGCGTCTCGAGCAGCTAGGGGCCACAGTCGTTGTTGCCCAGTCCGACGTGTGCGACGAGGTCGTGATGCGAGCCGTCGTCGATCGTGCTTTGGAAAAGTTCGGCCGGCTCGATGGCGTGTTCCACGCGGCCGGCGTGCTGCACAATGCTCTGCTCAAGCGAAAGTCGCTCGACGACTTCGCGGCTGTCTATCGACCCAAGGTTGGCGGCGCGCTGGTTCTCGACCACGTCACCCGCGATCTCGCGCTTGACTTTACAGTTTACTTCTCTTCTGTCGCTTCGTTGACAGGCAACATCTTTCAAGCCGATTACACCGCTGCCAGTCGGGTGCTCGATGCGATAGCTGCTTGGCGTACGGCACGCAATCGCCGGACGCTCTCAATCGATTGGGGCCTCTGGGCCGAGGCCGGAGTAGCCGCCAAAGCAGCGCGTTTGAAGATCGATGAACAAACCGAGCGACAAGAATCTTACCGCCATACGGCAAGTAAACTAGCGATCGACCTGCATGATGCAGAAGCCGGTTGGGCGGCCGGTATCGTACCCATGTCGACACAAATTGCGATTGCTGCGCTCGAACGTGCGCTGCCGCTTGAGTTGTCGCGCGTGGTCATCGCGCGCCTGAATTACCGCGGAGATATGCCAACGAAGGGAATTGCGATCGGTGGGACACAGGGCGTTACGGCCACCTCCGCGTCAGCTAGCGTGGAACGGCAGGTGCCGGTGGGATCACCGTCGGCATACCCATCAATTGCCGCGGTCATAGATTGGCTTTGTGAACGCGTTAGCCGGGCGCTGGAAATCCCGCTCGATCGTGTCGACCCGACGCAACCCACATTAGACCTGGGAATCGACTCCATCTTGTCGGCGCAGCTCACGCGCCAATTGAACCAAGCAGCAGGCACACGATTCCCCAGAACGCTTTTCTTTGATTATAGAAACCTGGAAGCGCTGGCCACGGCGCTTGTGCGCGAGCACAACATCACGATTGCACTTCCCCACGTAGCCGTGTCGAAATCCGCTTCGTCGGAGACCGTGGAAGCCCTCGCGCCGTCACAGGGAGCTAGTTCGGCGCCGCCTCTGCCGCATCGATTCGATGCCCAGGAAGCCCCAAGTCTGCTGCAACATCGACTGACATCGCGCAAGGACATCGCCGTCATCGGAATGCAGGGACGCTTTCCGCGCGCCGCGAGTGTCGACGAGTACTGGCGAAATCTACGAGACGGTGTCGATTGCATTACAGACTATCCCGCTGATCGGATAGGTAGCTTTGCGGCCGCCCAAGATGGCGCCGACGCGGCGTCGGATTGCGGTGGCTTCCTCCAAGCCATTGATGAGTTTGATCCAGCACTATTCCGCCTGTCGCGGCGCGAAGCCGCTGAAATGGACCCACAGCAACGTTTTCTGCTGGAGATTACCTGGCAAGCCCTCGAGAAAGCAGGCTACGGCGGAGCGGCTTTGACAGCAACTCGAACAGGCGTCTTCGTCGCCGCCATGGCAAGCGAGTACCTTGCACTCGCTGGTCCTCCAGCCTCCGGCACGTACTTAGCGACCGGAAGCGCTGGTGCGATAATTGCCAGTCGCGTTTCATTCCTGCTTAACCTCCGTGGGCCTTGCCTGACAGTCGACACAGCTTGCTCCAGCGCGCTTGTGGCATTGCACCTGGCGATCGAGAGCTTGCGACGGGGTGAATCCGAATTCGCACTCGTCGCTGGTGTGCAAGTGGGCCTTTCCCCACTTCATTTCGAAGCTTTGCGCCAGCTTCGGGCCATTTCACCAAGCGGGCGTTGCCGAACGTTTGATCGACGTGCTGACGGATACGTGCCGGGCGAAGGCGCCGCTGTCGTGTTGCTTCGCCCCTTGGAACAGGCAATTGCCAATGGCGATCAGGTGCTGGCCGTCATTCGGGGCTCGGCCCTTAATCATGGTGGCCAGACCGCGGGATTGACGGTTCCGAATCCGACCGCACAAGCCGAGGTGATTCGCGCGGCGTTAACTGATTCTGGCTTGACGGCAGATTCCCTAGGGTACATCGAGGCGCATGGTACCGGCACCGAACTCGGCGACCCCATTGAATTTGCCGGCTTGTCCAAGGCGTTCTCCTCTGACACTTCGCGCCGTCAGTTCTGCGGTCTGGGGACGGTCAAAACGAATATCGGTCATCTCGAGGCGGCGGCGGGTATCGCCGGGCTCATCAAGACGATTCTCGTGTTGCGCGAGCGCGAACTGCCTCCTAACTTGCATTTGTGCGACATCAATCCCGATATCGTTGCCGACGAATCACCTTTCTTCCTGCTAGATCGACCACGAACTTGGCTTGTGCCGGCTGGAGTCCCGCGCCGCGCGGCCGTCAGTTCATTTGGTTTCGGCGGCACGAACGCACACGTAATCGTGGAGGAAGCCCCGCCGAATGTCGCCCTCGACGCCGTTGTCGACGAACGCACGTATCACCTTGTTAACTTGTCCGCACAATCCCGTCCTCAACTCGCTAACCTAGCGCAGCGATTGGCCGATCAAGTACAGCAAGTTTCGGACACGAGCCTGGCGGACGCGTGTTATACGCTACGTAATGGTCGCGCTCGCTTACCCGAGCGGTTGGCGATAGTCGCACGCGATGCTACGACCGCTGCCGATTCTCTTCGCCGGGCTGCTACAGCGCTATTGTCCATTCAAGAAGCTGATGCGTCCTCAGTCACGGGCATATGCGAAGCGACCAAGGCCCCAGATGCGAACCAACTTTCTGGCAGCGTTCGATATCGCCGCGCGCGACCGCGATACAAACCCAAGGTCGCCGTCCTATTTACAGGCGCGATGGCTGCATACCCCGAAATGGGGCGATTGCTTTACGACACCGAACCGAAGTTTCGTCGGGCTCTCGATTGGGCGGCAGCAGAATTGCATCCACAGCTCGGTCGATCCTTGGTCGACGCGTTGTATTCGCCGCGGCCAGATGGCCGCGCGTCACACGAACTTACCAGTGTGCCCGACAACGCGAAGGAATTGATTCGCTCGACTACCGCTCGATTAAGCAACTTAGGCGACTTCCAACTAGCCGATCTGATCGGCATTGCGTTCGCTTATGCCCTGCACGAAATGTTCCGCGAGTGGGGCGTGCGGGCAACGGCGTATCTAGGGCACGGTTTGGGCGAGTATGCAGCCGCTTGTGCGGCTGGCGTCATGAGCTGGGCCGATGGGCTCCGGCTCGTGGCGTATCGCGCCCAATTGTTGCACACGGTTTTTCCCAGGTCCGCGGTCGTTGCAGTCCATGCAGATGCGGCAGTTGTGCGCGACGCATTGGCGCGATTCGACAGCGGGCTTGCCGTTGCAGCAGAGAATGCGCCGGCACATACGATTGTCGTTGGCAACCACGACTTGCTCAACATGGCAGCCGCTGAATTCATCGAGCGCGGCTGGCGTGTCGAGCAATTGGAAGATGCGCCAGAACTACACACGCAACGAGTTGCTACCCAACTTTCCCAGCTAACGGCCTTCGCCGCAGACATTTCGCACCGATCACCGGCAACTACGCTGGTTTCGAATCTTACCGGCGCTGCGTTTTCCGAGCACGACAAGCTGAACCCGGCTTATTGGACCCGCCATGGCTCGTCGACGATACGTTTCGCGAGCGGGATCGAGTCGCTGATCGCACAAGGTTACGACGCGTTCATCGAGCTCGGCGCCGATGTTGTCTTGAGCGATTGGGGGAGTTCGATTGCGCGTCGTTCGCCGTCGGCCAGCGACGTTTGCTTCCTTCCCGCGATCGCACGAAATCGAGACAACTGGCAAACCGTACTCGCCGTGCTCGCAGAGCTTGCTACACGCGGTGGTACGATCGATTGGGCGTCGTTCGACGAAGGCCGCGCACGACGTCGCGTTGAGCTACCGACCTACCCGTTTGCTCATGAGCGCTGTTGGCTGGAACATTCGCCACTTCGAAAGGAGTTAGTTGCGCCAGAAGTTGACCCGGAATCTCCGCGGTCCTCGGATGCGCGCTCAAGCGCGGCGAAAGAATGCAGCAGCTCTTCGAAGTCGATATCGCCTGAGAATCGGACCTATCGCGTTGAATGGCGTGACGTCCCGACAGTTTCGCGTCCGTTGCCGACCGGCAAATGGCTGATTTTCGACGATGCAACAGGAGTTGCGCAACATCTGGTCAGGCAACTTGGCGCGCGCGGAATCTCCGCGATTCGAGTCGACGCCGGTCAGGAATTCATTCGCGTGACGGCGGATTCCTACAAACTTCGATTCGATCAAGTCGAAGACTACGCGCGCCTAGTCGCCGAGCTCGACGAAAACGGGCGTCGACCAGCCGTTTTCGTTACGTTGAAATCGCTCGAGGCATGCGGCGCCGGATCGCGCACACGTCAAGAGCTTGAACGTGGCTTGGACACAACCATCCGCTCTCTTGTTCCCTTGATCCAAGCACTGGGGGCGAGCAACCGAGAAGCGGAGTTGTGCGTTGTCACTGCTGGTGGTCAAGCGCTCAGCCCTGCTTGCGAAGGCAATCAAGATTTCCCTCGCATCACGGCACCAGTGAATCCGCTTGGCGCGATGCTTGCGCCGCTGGTTAGGGCGGCAGTCGTCGAGTATCCCCGCCTTGCGACGCGGCTCGTGGACGTTCCAGAATCGACTGATCCGTCCGACTTTGCCGCAGCATTGGTCGAGGAGCTGGCAAGTGCGGCGGCCGAAGGGCTCATTGTCCATCGCCATGGCGCGACGCGACTGGCACCACATCTGGCGGTCTGCGATTTGTCACCGGCGCCGTCGCTTCCGCTGCGCTCGGACGGCTTTTATCTGATAGCAGGTGGCTCGGGAAGCCTAGGCCTTCAGGCCGCCCATTCGCTGATATCGATGGCCCACCGACAAGGAATGGAGCATCTGCGCCTTTTGTTGGTCTCGCGCACACCGTTGCCTGCCGAGGACGAGTGGCCGGCAATTCTTGCTTTGTCGACCAGCGATCGTGCAGCGACGCTTATTAGGCAAGTGCTCGAGTTGCGAGCGTTGGGTGCCGTCGTACAACCGGCGACCGCCGACCTTGCGGACGACGTCGCGCTACGGCGAGCGATTGACGTTGCGATTTCTGCAATGGGACCGGTTCGCGGCGTGGTTCACGCGGCCGGACACTTGCAGGATTCGGCTCTGTGGCGCCACACAGCGGCCTCGGTCGAAGCGGTGCTCCACGCGAAAGTCGTGGGCACGTGGGCGCTAGATTCCGCCACCTACGATCAGCCGCTCGATTTCTTTGTTCTCTTCTCGTCATTGTCCGCGTTGCGCGGTGGAGCGGGCCATGCCGTGTACGCCGCCGCCAATGCTTTCCAGGATGCTTGGGCATACGCACGCGCTCAGCGCGGCGCTACCGCGACCGCCGTTAACTGGGGTCCTTGGAGCCAGAGTGCGGCCGCATCCGGAACGCGTTATCAGGAACTGCTGCGCGAAAGCGGTATCTTGGGCCTAACTAATGCTGAAGGTCGCGCCGCGTTCGAAGCTGTGCTCGCCTCAATTCCAACGCAGGTGGCCGTTTTTCGCTCCGCCGATTCGATCCGACCTGATTCCAAACCAAGTCCACTCTGGCGAGCCGCTTGCGCGGCCGCCCATTCGAGTCTTCGAGAACTGCTACCTGAATCCCAGCGGCAGTTCGAAACGTGGTCAGAACCAAGCCGCGAAATCGATTCATTGGCGTCGGCCTTCGTCTCGGCCGCGTTGCATCAAGCCGGCTTGTTTCATCAAGTGGGCGAGAGGGTGACGCTTGCCGATATTGCATCGCGGCTAAGTCTTGCATCACGATTCCGCCATCACCTCCCGGTATTGCTCGCGATGCTCGTCAAGGACGATTACCTGTCGCAGGACGCGCCGGAAGCATATAGCTCGCGAAGAGCGTTGACCGATAAAGTCTTGCCTTCTCATGTCGTCGCGCTTGGATCTCGTTTTCCGCAGCTTGCCCCACACCTAGCGGTGTTGACGCGCTGCGGAGATCGTCTTGGCGACATCTTGGCTGGTCGATGCAACCCACTCGCGTTGCTATTTCCGCACGGAAACTCGGACGACATTCAAGCGGTCTACGAGACGTCCCCCGCTCCCGCGCTTTTAAGCCGTGTGGTGGCCAGCGCGCTTCGAGATGGGGTCCAGGCGGCCCAAGTCTCGTACGCGCGACACGGCGTCTCTCCGCAATCATTTCGCATCCTAGAAATCGGTGGTGGCACCGGCGGCACAACGCGCGTGTTGCTAGAACAGTTGTCCGCTGCGGCAATAGGCAACGTCGAGTACCTATTCACCGATCTCTCGCCCACTTTGGTGGAGCGGACCCGAATCGAATTCGCAGGGCGTTCTGAGATCCGCTTCTGTGTGCTCGATATCGAGCGCGATCCAGCGACTCAAGGTATTGAGCGGGAAACCTGCGACGTCATCGTGGCTGCCAACGTGCTGCATGCTACGCGACGGCTCGACAACTCCCTTGACCACTGCGCTAGTCTGCTCAGGCCTGGGGGTCTTCTCATTGTTATCGAGGCCGTCGAATCGAGCCGCTTCGGACTACTAACCTTCGCGCTTACCGACGGTTGGTGGCGATTCGATGACGCTCCGCTTCGTGAGACAACTCCGCTGCTAAATTCGGACAACTGGCGCCAATTGCTCAGGCAACATGGATTTGGCGACGTCGAGGTTTTGCCCGATTCCGTGCTTGGGGAGAATAGCTCATCTGTCCTGGCCGGACTGGATTTGCGACTTTTCTTGGCGCGTCGCGACGACAGTCCGGCGCGCTCAGGCAATGCGGTTGCACACGCTCCACCGCGCTTCATCGGACGCGCTACCAGTTCCGCGCTCCGCGTTCGGTCGTCGCGGCGATTGATCGATGAACTACGCGATGTTTTCGCAAGCGTGTTGCGCTGCCGGGCAGATCAAGTCGATGTCGATCTGCCATTTCAGGATCTAGGACTTGATTCACTTAGCGCCTTGGAAATCCTCAAGCTGCTTTCTGATCGTTTGAGTTTCAAAGCACTGACCCCGCCATTGTTGTTTGCGTACCCTACAATCTTGCAACTCGCGGAGTACCTTGCGTCGGCGCATCCTGGGTTAGTTGCAACGACCGATTCACCAGTCTTAGAACGCACGAAGCAGCGGTCAGTTGAGGCCGACGCAAGTACGCTCAAGCACAATGTCCAGCCGGATGCAGGCGCGACTCCGATCGCCGTGATCGGGATGGCGTTTCGATTCCCGCATGCTTCCTCGCAAGATGAATTCTGGGATCACCTGCGTGACGGAGTCGATTGTGTCGGGCCGGTTCCGGCCCAACGGCTCGACCTCGCGCGCTCCCCGGCGGCGGCTGGACCAAACACCACGATCTCCACAGATGCCGAAGGCGGCTTCTTGGAAGGTGTCGCCGCGTTCGACGCCGCGTTCTTTCGGATCGCTCCCTCCGAGGCAACGTATCTCGATCCTCGACAACGCCAGTTCCTCGAAACCGCGTACCACGCTTTAGAACATGCAGGCTATGGAGGGCACGCTTTGTCTGGCAGCCGAACCGGCGTATTTGTCGGCCTCGGCGTGCAAGACTACGGCACGAGTTTGTCGAGCGAATTGCTCTGCGAATACTCAGCGACAGGAACTTCGCCGGCGACGCTGGCCAGTCGGTTGGCGTACTTTTTGGACTTGCGGGGACCGGCGGTGCCGGTCGATACGGCCTGCTCCAGTTCGCT
>JAIESQ010000122.1 GCA_019745975.1 Pirellulales bacterium | reverse complement strand
ATGCGGTAGCTCCGCACGTCCGGTTTGAGGAGGGGAGAGGCGGCAGCAACGTGCTGCCCCTCTCCTACTCGACTGAAATCCGTGGTCGCTTTCCAGTCGGCGGTTTCACTGCGGTCTCACGGAAACACATCAGGCCGCACCTGGAAGGCGTCGGCCAGCGTGTTCGTGGCATTGAACAGCGCCACGACCTCGAGCAATTCGCCGTACATCTCGGCGGTCATCCCCAGCCTCATGGCCGCCGCCGTGTGCGAGTTGATGCAGTACGCGCAGCCGTTGGTGGACGAGGCCGCCACGGCCAGCATTTCCTTGGTGCGGGCATCGAGCGCGCCGGGCGCCATCACCCGTTTGAGCCGCTGCCAGGTGTCTTCCAAGAGCGGTGGGTGTGCGGCCAGCGTCTTCCAGAAGTTCGGCACGAAGTCGATCTGTTTGGTGCGCTTAATGTCGTCGAAGATCTCGCGGACCCGCCCGCTGGCGGCGGCTTCCTCGATCATTTCGACGGTCGCGCCCCGATCGGGCGTGGTGCGGCGTGCGGCGTCGGACACGTGATCTTCTCCAGGGCGTACAGTTGCGCGGTATTCATTGTCGCCGCGATTGCCGGGGGACGAAAGCGCCCGAAGTAGGAGGGCTGCAAAGTCAAATTGCGAGGGGGACAGGTACATGTTTTCGGTCTACGCGTGATTTCAATTGATGTCCTCGTCGCGCCGAAAATGTACCAGTCCCCGACTTGCAGGCCTCCTGGCGCCCCAAGTGGCTTCGCGCCAGCGTTCGGCTTACACTAGTCGCCGAGGCTCGCCGCAACGACGCGAGGCGATCCCATCGATCGTAGCCGGCAAAGAGATTTCGCCATGTATCAAGCACCGCTCCAATTCATCGCCCGCAGAGTTTTTGGTCCGTGGGTCGCGGTCGTCGCGATCCTATTGCTTGCGGCGGTGCCGGCCCAGGCCGAAGTCGCCCGCGTGCTCCCCGAGGGCAAACTACCGGCCGACGCGCGGCTGGGCCCGCTCAAAACGCTCGACGGCTACTTTCCGCTCGAAGTGCCAGCCACGCGCGAAGCCTGGGAGGCGCGGGCCGCCGAGCTTCGGCAGCAACTGCGCGTGGCCTTGGGCTTGTGGCCAATGCCTGCCGCCACGCCGGCCAAAGCCGTCATTCATGGCCGCATCGATCGCGGCGACTACACCGTCGAGAAGGTGTACTTCGAAAGCTGGCCCGGTCACTTTGTCACCGGCAGCTTGTATCGACCGAAAGGACGAACCGGCAAGCTGCCCGGCGTGCTCCATCCGCACGGACACTGGGCCAATGGGCGCTTCTATGACGTCGGCCCACAGCAGATCAGGCAGGATATCGTCAGCGGCGCCGAGCGTTTCGAAGATGGTGGCCGCAGCCCGCTGCAATCGCGCTGCGTGCAGACTGCCCGCATGGGTTGCGTGGCGTTTCACTACGACATGGTCGGCTACGGCGACAGCCGGCAGATCGAGCACCGCCCCGGCGTGCGCAAGGCGATGAACACGCCAGAGAACTTCGGCTACTTCAGCCCGCAGGCCGAACAGCGGCTGGTGCACATGATGGGCTTGCAGACTTACAACTCGATTTGCGCCCTCGACTTCTTGTGCGGCCTCGAAGACGTCGATCCCGAGCGGATTGCGGTTACCGGGGCCAGCGGCGGCGGTACGCAGACGTTCATCCTTTGCGCGCTCGATCCGCGGCCTAAGGTCGCCTTCCCGGCGGTGATGGTTTCGACCGCCATGCAAGGGGGCTGCACCTGCGAGAATTGCTGCTATTTGCGCGTCGGCACCGGCAACATCGAGATCGCCGGCCTGTTCGCTCCCAAACCGCTGGGCATGACCGGCGCCGAAGACTGGACGCGCGAGATCGCCAGCAAGGGGCTCCCCGAGCTCAAGCAGCTTTACAAGCTTTATGGGCACGAAGAGCTGGTGATGGCGCGGCCGCTGCTGCAGTTCGGCCACAACTACAATTACGTCAGCCGGGCGGTGATGTACTCGTGGCTCAATCAACACTTGGGTCTAGGACTGCCCGAGCCAATCGTTGAGGAAGACTACAAGCGGCTGTCGCCCGCCGAGCTGACCGTGTGGGACGACGACCATCCGCGCCCACCGTCGGGCGATGACTATGAGCGCTCGCTGGTCAAATCGATCGTGGCCGAAGGCGAACGTCAACTGGCCGCGGCGCATCCGCGCGATTCGGCGACGCTCGAACAGTTCCGCGAGCTGGTGGGTAGCGGCTGGCGCGGCATCGTCGGTCGTGGTCTCCCTGGTGCTGGGGCCGTCACTTGGGAAAAGTTGGTCGAAGAAGACCGCGGCGACTATCTGGAATATCGCGGCCTGCTGCGCGAGAAGGCGCGCGGCGCGGAGCTGCCGGTGATCTTCCTGCATCCGAAGGAAGTCGCCGTGAAGGATGTCGTTCTGTGGGTCGACGCGTGCGGCAAGAGCGCGTTGTTCGATTCGTCGGGCACGCCGGTGCCGGCAATCAAGAAGCTGCTCGATGCCGACCTGGCCGTGGCGGCGGTCGATCTCTTCTTGCAGGGCGAGTTTCTGGCCGACGGACAGCCGCCAGCACGCCAGCCAATGGTTGGCAACCCGCTCTTGGGGTACGCCGGCTACACATTCGGTTACAACCCACCGCTGGCGGTACACCGCGCCTGTGACGTCTTGGCGGCCGTGAGCTTCATTCGCCACTACGAAGCCAAGCCCGAGCACGTGCACGTGGTGGCGACCGGAGAAGTGGCGGCCTGGGTCGCCATCGCCCGCGCGGTCGCGCCGGCCGCGTTTGATCGCGCGGCGCTGGCGCCGTTGGGCTTCCGCTTTGCGAGCATCGACCAGTTCGACGACCCGAACTTCGTGCCCGGCAGCGTGAAGTATGGCGACCTCCCAGCGCTCTTGGCGGTGGCGGCCGGGGGTGACCTCTGGCTAGCGGACAAGACGACCGAAGCGCCCCAGCTAGTGCGCGATGCTTACGCCGCCGCCGGAGCGCCCGGCAAACATCGCGCGTCGGCAGTCAGCGATTCGGCACAGGCCGCCGCCGAGGCGGTCGACTGGCTGCTGGCGAAGTGACCCGCCGCGATTACGCGATTCCTTTCGCGCTGCCGGATGAAAACGAAAGCGGCCGCGCATCGATCTCATCACGCAAATCGGCCGCCAGGAAGAACGACCCGGCGATGACGATCATGTCGTCGGCACCGGCAACCGCCCGCACGTGGTCCCAGGCCGACGGCGGATCGGGACAGACCCAGTACGACTGGCACGCGCCTCGGGCCGCGGCGGCAAGCTCTTCGGCCGGCACCCCGCGCGGATTGCTTGTGTAGCGGGTGAAGACGACGTGATCGAACGCTGGGCAAAGCTCACGCAGCATGCCGGCGACGTCTTTATCTTGCGTCGTCGCAAACACCAAAATCCGCCGCGACGGCCCGAAACTCTCATCGAGTGTCGCGCGCAGCGCCGCCACCGAGGCGACGTTGTGCGCAGCGTCGAGCACGATCGTCGGCTGCCGGCCAATCACTTCCACCCGCGCAGGGCACACCGCCGTCGCCAGTCCGTGCCGGATGGCGGCGTCGGGCACGCTCCAGCCTTGCCGCATCAGCTCGTCGAGCGTCGCCAGGGCCACGGCCGCGTTGGCCCCCTGGTGCCGGCCGAGCATGGCCAACCCCAGCCCCTGGCGCTGTGTCACCTGGTCGGCGAACGTGGATCGATAGTCGATGCGTGCTAGCGCCGCCGCGCGCTCGACGCCGCGCGCCGGCTCGTAGCTGAAATCGAAGTCGCGCCCCAAGACCACCAACGGGCTGTCGCGTTCGGCGGCAATGCGGGCGATGACGGCGCGCGGCTCGGCTTGCGTAGCGCCGCTGATCGCGGGCAACCCTGGTTTGATAATGCCTGCCTTTTCGCCTGCGATCTCGGCCAGCGTGTTGCCCAACTGCCGCGTGTGGTCAAAGCTGATGCTCGTGATCGCGGTGACGACGGGGTCGCAGATGCTCGTGGCATCGAGGCGACCCCCAAGTCCCACTTCGACGACCGCCGCGCGCACGCGGTGCCGGGCAAAGTGCAGCCAGGCCAGGGCCGTGGTCATCTCGAAGTAGGTCGGGCCGCTGTCTTCGGAGTCGCGCGCGGCCTGCCGATCCATAGCTTCGACGTGCGGCCGTAGCTCATCGACCAGCTCCACGAGCTCCTCGCCACTGGCCGCGCGGCCATCGATGGCCAGCCGCTCCTCGACGCGATGCAAGTGCGGCGAGCTGGCCAGCCCTGTGCGGTAGCCGGCCGCGGTAAGCACGGCCGCCACCATGGCGGCGGTCGAGCCCTTTCCCTTGGTGCCGGCGATATGCACCGTCGGCAAACCACGCTGAGGGTTCCCCAGCCGCGCCAAAAGCTCGCGCATGCGCTCGAGCTTGAGCGTGCTTGCCGAGTATGGAGGTTGGATCGCCCGCTCGAAATCGATGCGGCCGTAGAGAAAGGCCAAAGCGGCGTCGTGCGCCGCGGTTGATGCAACCGCCATGAAACCGGGTCCCCGCGAAGCCGAACTGCGTCCAGTGTTTGACAGTGTACTGGGACGCCAGCACGTTGGGCGAGGCCCGGCGGAACAAGGAGTACTGCAAAGTCGGGGCTTGGATTATTTCCCGCTGTCGCCGGCTTGTACCCAGGCTTCGTTGAAGGCAGCGTGCTTCATGCTCTTGCCCCCCTCGACGAAGTAACTGTAGATAGCGTGGATCGTGCCATCGGCGCCTTGAATGACCGCCGGGTAGTGGTAGCTGCCAGTAGGATGGTCTTCGAGGTGCCGCGTCCAGCGCCAGGCGGCGCCTTCATCGTCACTGATCGACACGGCGAGCTTGTTGCGCCCCTTGGTGGTGTCGTTGTAGACCAACAGCCAATGACCGTTGGCCAGCCGCACGCCGTCGATGCCGGCGCCGGGGTTCTCTAGTTCGCTGACGCCCACCGCGCCCCAGGTCAGTCCGTCATCTTTCGATTCACAAACGCGGATGTGATCGCGGGGGCCGTTCTCGCGCATGTAGGCCACGAGCGTACCGTCGTCGCGGCGTAGCACGGTCGGCTGGATGTTGCCGTAGCCGACCAACGGTTCGCTGGCGTACCAGGTTTTCCCTTGGTCGTCGCTGATCGCCATCAACGAGACGCTAAATGTGTCGGTATAGAGCGGGAGCAGGATGCGTCCGCTCGGGAGCAGCGTCGGCTTGCAGCGCGTCTGCCAGCCGAGCCGAGAAGTGAGCTTGTCGGGGATTTGTTTACGAGCTTCGGCGACAAAGAGCTTCTCCTGGGCCGAGGCGTCGGGGCGCGAAGCGACCAGTTTGTCGAGCTCCGCGGTCATCCGCTCAGTGAAGTTGACGGGCTTCAAGGGGACGTCGTCTTGCCATTTCCACTTGGGGCAGCCATCGGCCGTGTAATCGTCCGACCAGCGATACTTCGTCAGGCAGCTTTCCCAAGTGTTGGCCAACACCAACGGCCAGAAAAGCCAAAGCCGCTTCTGCGGGTCGATCCACAGGGCCGTGTTGCCGTCGGGGAAGCCGGGCGTGTCGACCATCACGAACGGCTCGCACCACTCGGTCGCACCCTTGCGGCGGCGCGAACCGTAAACCGCCACGTCGTCGGCCTGGCGCTCGCCCGAACCGCGATACCAGCTCACGAGCAGATCACCGTTTGGGCATTCGACGATGCCTGGCGCGTGGTTGTGCTGCGGATGCAAGGGGAAGACGAGCTCGGCTTCGTAGCGCGACTCCTCGGCCAACGACGACGAAGCGGACAGCAAGAGGCCTGCGATGATGGTCGTGACACGAAGCGACGATTGGCGGTGCATGGAAGAACTCGCGGTTAGGGTTGAGTCAGCACTGCGACTTCTAAGCCATCGCGGACCACGATGCAAGTCGGCGGGTGGGGACGTTAACCGGCCGCTACTCGTCGTCGCTTGACGTGTCGAAGAAGGCGGTTTGATCCAGGCCCGTGCTCACGGTGCGCGAGCCATGCGCCTGGCCGCCGGGGGAGGCAGCCGGGGACGTGCTTGACGGAGCGGCCGGCGACGGAGCCGCGCTCGCGGGAGTCCGACCGTCGCGCGTGGCTTCGGCACCAGCCGCAACGGTAGCCGCGACCACGCCCGAGGCGCTCAAGATGTCGGCGACGTGCTGGCCGCGCTCGTGCCGGCTCCACCACGCTTCGGCGTCGTCGAGCGTCCAGCGCGCGGCCACGCGTTCGAGCATCGCCGCCAGATCGCGGGCGGTTTGCGGTCGCTTCGCGCGGCTCTTTTCGAGACAGGCCAGAATCGCATGTTCGAGCTCCGGCGAAATCGGCCGCCCCAACCGCTCGGAAGGCGCATCGGGAATCGCCGTCAAATGTTGCTGGCAGAGTTCGACGAGCGTGCGGGCCATGAAAGCTGTTTGACCCGTCAACAAAAAGTAGCCGACCGCGCCCACCGCATACAGATCGCTGCGGGCGTCGACCGAGTCGGGCGCTTGGATCGACTCGGGAGACATATAGAGCGGCGTGCCGGCGAGCCCACTTTCAGACTCGCGATTCTGCTTGTCGTCTCCCTGGGCCCGCACCAGGCCGAAGTCGAGCACCTTGACGACGTCGGGCTCGGCGCCGCGGCGATTGAGCATGATGTTGGCCGGCTTGATATCGCGATGCACCAGGCCCAGCGAATGAGCCTCGTAAAGCGACGCGCATATCTGCCGTAGAATGCTGACGACGCGCCCTTCGCTTTGCGGGCCGTACTGCTCGACCAGCTTCTGCAGGTCGATACCGTCGAGGTACTCCATCGCGTAGTAGAAGACCCCTTCGGGCGTGCGGCCATAGTCGTAGATAGCCACGGTGTGCGGGTTGTTGAGCTGACAGGTGATCTGCACCTCACGTTCGAAGCGGGCGGTCGAAGCCTCGTTGACGCGTTCGACGTCGAGCATCTTGATCGCGGTGGGGCGCCGCAGCATGGCGTGTTGCCCCTTGTAGACGATGCCCATCGCGCCGGCGCCGATTTTGTCAAGCAGGCGATATTGGCCTAATTGCTTAGCTTCAATTGCCGCCCGCTGGGCTTGCCGCTGCAGGCGGGCCACGACGAGCGTAAAGATAAAGATCGCGGCCGCGGCCAGCGCCAAGAGCGCGAACAGAAAGTGGAACGTGCGATCGAGGATCGTCAGCGGATGAAAGGCTTCGGCGCTATCGATCTCGGTGATCAACCCCAATTGATAGTCGGGCAGCCACGTCCAAGTTCCCACGACTGGCACGCCACGGTAGTCGCGATATCCAGCCAGATCGACCCCCGCACCCCCCGCGACGACGGCCTCCGCACCGTGAGTCAAGGGCATCTCGTGGCGGCGCACGGTGGGGCGAAAACCTTGGGTCATGTCGCCGCCGGGATCGCGCACTTGGATGTTGAGGATTGACTCCGATTCCTCGCGATCGGGCAGCAAGCCGAGCAATATCAACGCGTCGTCGAAGCGGCTCCTGGAGACCATCAGGCCCTGAGCGTCGACCGCGTACGTCTCGCCAGACTGGCCAATGCGACCCAATTGCAAAATGTTCGTGAATTCCTTCTCGGGTCGGATGCGCAGGCCCAGCACGGCGACGACCTGGAAGTTGTCGTCGCGCACCGGTGCGGTGACGAACATGGTGGGAGTGCCGGTGCGCAGACGCCCCAAGCTGTCCTTGACAATGGCCACGCTGGCAAAGGGAGGGCAGACTGCCGGTCGACCTTCGAAGGTGCGTGAGAGGAACTCCTCGTACTGCGGCACCTGCTGGCCGACGAGTTCGGCGGCGTTCGAGGCCAAGATCTGTTGCCGCTTGTCGGCGACAACGAAACCGACAAAGTCGTGCGCGGCCATGCCTGGCTCGAGCTCCTTGAGGAGCCGCGTGCGGAGTTTCCCGACATTGGTGGCCGGGGCGATCTCGCCACCCGATTCGGACGGTTCCGGCGCGGCCACGTCGCTGGCCGCCAGCAGCTCGCCGATCAAGCGGCGCACTTCAGGGTCGTTGGCCAGCGTCGTGGCGCTGGCTTCCTGAGACTTGAACCACTTTTCGAGCATCGCCCGCTCGACGCCCAACAGCGTCTGCAGCTCGGAGCCGAGATTGGCGTTCATCGTGCGATGAATCGCCAGCCGCGACACCCAGCCGATCGAGCCCAACAGCACCAGCGCCACGATCGGCCAGATCCAGAGCTGTTTCTTGAGCAACAGCGCCGTGCGCGTGACGGTGCGCCCCACCGACGTCTGGCCGAACGTCATGTGGGCTTGCGCGTGGACGCTCGCGTCGCGCGATTGGCGGAGCCACTTGGGAAAGTACATTCGCATGCGTGTGTGCGTCCCGATGCGGGCGGCGGGGCTCGAACGATCGCAAGCCGCGGCTGCGTCAGTTCGATACTATTTCGAGCGGTTGGGGCCGGCAAGCAGCCTTGCTGCGCGCACAAGCGCGCTACATTCCAGTGAGCCCGTGTGCCGGCGGCGCCCGTCGCCCCAATCGTCAAGTCTAGGTCGCGGCAGCCACCGGGGCGGCTACCGGTTCGACGCGCAATTCCGTATGCGGAAATGAGCAGACAAAGTCACCGCCAAACGCCCGGGCCGGCGTGCAGAAGCCCTTCGGGCCCAGTCCGGCCAGGACCTTGTCGACGACGGCCAGCGAAGTGAGCACCGTGAGCGGATAGCCGCCGAGCGATTCGAGCGTGGCAGAGACCTGACGACCGTCGGGATGCGTGACGCGCCCCCACAACGAAGCGCGGCTGTTCTCGCGCTCCTCCTGCGCAGGGCCAGGCGCGCCGCGATCAATCATGTCTTTCAAGAAGCGCTGAATGATCCCCCAGCGCGTGACCCCCAACAGCGGCCGCACGAGGCGCGTTTGTTTGATGCGCGCCGGCGACATTGAGGTGTAGACGATGATATTGCCGATGGCGGTCGTGTAGTAGGCGCTGGCCACGTCCCCCCAGGGAATGGAGACGCAGGTCTTCGTGCCCGAGCGGAAGGGCACGTCGAGCGACTGCCAGGCGGCGGGGACGGGAGTGAGCTGGCCGTCGCGGCGAATGCAGCCGCCACGATGGAGATTCTCGACCATCGTCTTGGCGGTGCCGCGGCTGAAGCCGCCGGACGCGTGAAACGCCAACTCGAGCTGCGTAGCGCCGGGCAGCGCAGCGGCCAACGTGGCGGCCAGGCAATCGCTCGGCACGACGTCGAAACCCACGGCCGGCATCAGCGTGACGCCCGCCTCGCGCGCGCGGCCATCGCGGGCGGCGCCGGATTCGATCACCGCGATCTCGCCGGTGATGTCGAGATAACTCACGCACGCAGCCAGGCAGGCGTCCATCATCGGCTCAGCGGTCGCGGAGAATGGGCCGGCGCAGTGCAGCACGACGGCGACATCGCGCAGATTGCCGGCGATAGCGTCACGCGTGTCGAGCGCGAACGTGCGCGTCGGGCAGCCGAGCTCGTGGCCAAGCTTTTCGACCTTGTCGCGATTGCGGCCGGCCAGCACCGGGCGCTGCCCGCGGCGGACCGCTTCGCGGGCGGTCAGCTCGCCGGTGTAGCCGTTGGCGCCATAGATCATCCAGGAGGTGGTGGGGTGCGACACTATTTATCCTTTTGCTGCAGCAACCGTAGCCGGATTCGCCTGCGTTTCAGAAGGTGCATCTGGCATTTCTTCAATCATCGAAATCAGTTTCGTGCGATACGCGAAGAAGAGCAAATACGAAAGAAAGACCACGAGGGCGGCTGCTGTTTGCTGCACGCTGGTTAACCAATCATAGACTCCGTGCAGTACCGCTGCGGTCGCAATACCAACCAGAAACAACGCCGCACGGCGCCGCTTGGTTAATGCGCCGACGGCAATGAAATAGGCCACCATTCCGGACCATATCGCATGACAAAAGACCAATGAAATCGAGCGAAGCATGACTGCCGTCATGGCTTCCGTAGTTCCCATCTCCGCTGCAGAAGCTCCGTAATGCTCCGTGAGCCCTGCGACCTGCATTGCGAACATTCTTCCATAGTGGGCATTCTCGAACGCTGCGAATCCGAGTCCCGAGAAAATTCCCAGAAGCATCACAAGCGGAGCGTCAACCTTCTGTCCGTACCGCCACACGTAGGCGAGTACTGGAATGCTCTTGCAGAGTTCTTCCCAGATTCCGACTTGTAGCACAAATCCAAATAGACTGACGAACGTGTTGCCGCTCGTTGAAAGCCGAACATAAAACGAAGGCAGGAGAGCTTCGTAGACAAATAGCAACGCTACGACTCCAGGAACGCCAGTAAAGAAGAACGCTGCAATCAGTTTGCTCCACTGCCCAACGACTGGCAGCACGGCAAACTTGAAGATCACTCCCCAGATGGCCGCGAAGAACATGGAGAATGCCGTCAAACGCAGATAAGGGCCCTCAAGGGTCATGATCAGAAGCGGAACGACGCCTAGTAGCGAAATGCTCCAAAAGGCAGTTTGCGACAAAAGACTTTGGAGATTCGACGCGTCGATCGGAACGACCTCTTGCCGGAAGTTGACCGTGCGAAGGTCGTCAATAATTGCAGTTGCTTCCCTGCGTGCGTGCTCTGCTGCGCGATTCAAGGTCGAGTCGTCATTCTGAAGATTGGGCGTTGCATTCGGCTCCGGCATCGGCGGGGGAATGTCCGAGACCTTCTCGGGAAACAGCCCTCGCAGAGCCGATGCACGAACCCAAGTGGTCAAACCCTCCTTCCAGACCTCTGTGTCTGCGCGTACGACTCCACTTGCCGCTAGCTGTCTTAGCTCCGCGGCGCTGATCGGACCGCGCTGCTCTTCACCTGCGCGCCAGTACCACTCGGTCATGCCTTCCGGTCCCACGAACAGAACGGGAATGACGAAATGATCCCCTACCTGACCCCGACCTCGAAGGAGCCGGCCGGATCACACAAGAGGAGATTCTCGACGGTCGAAAGCGTGGTGGTCAACTGAGTCCCTTCGAACCGTAGATTCCGCGAGCAAACCTCCATTGCCGACGGTGCGGGGCTATGTCATGCTTGCGGCGCGAGTGGGGGGACTGGTGTGCCGCGCATACCCTGCACGACGACAAAACTGTAGCCGGGGTCTGCGACCCCGGACCGGCTTCGCAGAGGCCGGCTGCAATCGCGCACACCCAACAAGACTGCGCACACCGGATAACAACACTGCACGGAGGGATTCGGCGTGTCGACGGCAGTTCCCAGTGGACAACGCGGCGATCGACCGCAAAGCGGACCGCGCATCGAACCACAGCGGCCGCAAGGCTCGCCGCCGCGCGAGAACAAGCCCGCCGGTGGCGGTGGCATGAGCAAGCGCGCATCGGCCGACGCGGTCACCAGCCCCACCGCCGCCACGTTACCGCGCGATCGGCTGGTGTCGCTCGACGCCTATCGCGGTTTCGTGATGTTGGCGATGGCCAGCGGCGGGCTGCAAATCGCCGACGTCGCCAGCCGGTTTCCCGATTCGTCGGTCGCGCGCTTCATCGAATACCAGGGGAGCCACGTCGAGTGGGCCGGCTGCGCGGCGTGGGACTTGATCCAACCGTCGTTCATGTTCATGGTCGGCGTAGCGCTGCCGTACTCGTTTGCCAGCCGCGAGGGGCGCGGGCAATCGCGCCTGCGCGGCTGGTTGCACGTGCTGTGGCGCTCGCTGGCCTTGGTGATGCTGGGCATCTTTTTGCGCAGCGACGGGCGCTCGATGACCAACTTCACCTTCGAGGACGTGCTCACGCAGATCGGGCTCGGCTATCCGCTGCTGTATCTGCTGGCCGGCGAAGGATGGCGCAAACAAGTGATAGCGGGGCTGGCACTTGTCGGCGTGCTGGCCGGCTACTGGGCGCTGTTTGCCTACTGGACGCTGCCAGGGCCAGAGTTCGATTGGCGCGCGGTCGGCGTCGACCCCGAGAGTTTTCCGCTCTACGACGGCTTCTTTGCCCATTGGAACAAAAACGCCAACCCGGCCGCGTACTTCGACGAGCGGTTCTTGAATTGGTTCCCCCGACCCGAGGGCAAAGACTTTTTGTACAACGGCGGCGGCTACCAGACGCTGAGCTTCATTCCGTCGCTGGCTACGATGATCGCGGGCCTGTTGACCGGCAACCTGTTGCGCGGCGCGCTTAGTAAGTGGTGGAAGCTGGCGATCATGGTGGCCGTGGGGCTGGCGGCGCTGGGGTTGGGCTGGTACGCCGGCACGACGATCTGCCCCGTGGTCAAGCGCATCTGGACGCCGAGCTGGGCCGTGTTCGCCGCCGGCTGGACGCTCCTGTTGCTGTCGTTGTTCTATGTGTTGATCGACGTCGCCGGCTGGAAGCGCTGGGCGTTTCCGCTGGTGGTAGTCGGCATGAATTCGATCGCCACGTACGTGATGGCCGAAACCGGCATCCCGAGCTGGATCTTGCGGACGATCCGCACGCACCTGGCCATATTCACCGACGTGAATCCCTTTGACGTCAAGCTTTACAAGTTCGGGCCCTTGTGGTCCGCGCTGACGGTGATCGTGGTGATCTGGCTCGTCGACTACTGGATGTACAAGAAGAAGATCTTTATCAGGATCTAGAAAAGCGAACACCAGCGTAGTTCAAGCTAGCGCGCGGGATAAATCCCGCGGCTAACCAGGTCGCGGCGTTTCGCGAATTGTTAGCCGCGGAGCTTGCTCCGCGCGCTACCGTGTTCGATGCAGCTTCGCAGAGTCCGTTCCTACATCTTCAGCCCCAGCTCTTCGATCGCTTCGCCGAAGCAGGCGACTAATTGCCGCACATCGTCGGGGAAGACGTGCCCGATCGTGGCCACGCGGAACGTTTCGGCCTGGCTCACCTTGCCGGGGTAGATGACGAACCGCCGTCGTTTGAGCGCCTCGTAGAGCTTCAGGAAGCTGAACTTCGGGTCGTCGGGATAGAGAAACGAAGTGATGATCGGCGAGCGGTGTTCGGCGGCGACCAGCGGGCGGAAACCCAGTTCGGTCAACCCGCCCACCAGGATGCGATGGTTTTCGGCGTAGCGCTTCGCTCGAGCTGGAATGCCTCCCTCGGCATCGAGCTCGGCAATCGCTTGAATCAAGGCCCGCACGACATGCGTGGGCGAAGTGTAGCGCCATTTGCCGTGCTTGCTCTCCATCTCTTGCCACTGATCGTACAGATCGAGGGACAATGAGCGGGCAAAGCCCTTCGTCTGCTCAAACCGCGCGCGGTCGGCGATGATGAAGCTGAAGCCCGGCACGCCTTGCAGGCACTTGTTGGCCGACGAGATCATGTAGTGGGCCTGCATGTCCTCGATGGCAAACTCGATGCCGGCAAAAGAGCTCATGGCGTCGAGAATAAAGGTCTTGCCGTGCCGGGCGGCGAGCTTGCCCACCTCGGCCGCGGGGTTCAGCACCCCGGTTGTGGTTTCGCAGTGTACTACGGCGACGTGCGTGATCGCCGAGTCACGGCGCAGGGCATCGTCGATGGCCGAGACGTTGACCGGCACGACTTCGCTCTGCTGTAGGTCGACGTGTTCGATCTTCAGCTTGCGGGCGATATCGACGATCCGTTTGCCGTAGGCACCGTTGTTGGCAACCAGCAGCTTGCCATTGGGTGGTATCACCGAGCCGATCGTAGCTTCAACGCCAAAGGTGCCACTCCCTTGCATGAGGATCGACGTGAAGCCCGGCCCGCGGGCAGCAAGTTGCACGAGCTTCTCGCGCAGGCCGGTGACCAGCGAGTTGTAGTCGTCGTCCCAGGTGCAATAGTCGCGGAGCATCACCTCCTTGACGGTGCGCGAAGTGGTCAAGGGGCCGGGCGTGAGCAGCAAGTAGGGGATATCGGCTTCCATGGCGAGAAATCCGCGATTCTAGTTAGTTCGATCACCGGTTGAACGGCATCGGCAGTTAGCGAACAGAGATACCACAGTGGCCGGGTAGTTACCAGGATGTAGCGAGTCGGAAAGCAGACTTGGTAATAGCGCGCTTGGGCTTCAGTTGAGTCGCGACGGTCACCGCTTTGCCGCTACAATTCTCCGACCAACTGACGCAGTCCGACTTCGACATGTTCACTGGCTTAAGGAGCACGCGATGTACGACATGAAAAACCTGACCAAGCTGAAGAAGCTCGGGGAGCTGGCGCCCGAGGCGTTCAAGGGTTTCGTCGCCTTCGACGAGGCGGCCTTCAAGGAGGGGGCGATCCCGCTCAAGTACAAAGAGCTCATGGCCGTGGCCGTGGCGCTGACGACGCAGTGCCCGTATTGCATCGAGGTGCATTACAAGAAAGCCAAGAAGGCCGGCGCGACCGAGCAGGAATTGGCCGAGACGACGTTGGTGGCGGCGGCACTGCGGGCAGGGGGCGCTGTGACACACGGCACCCACGCGTTGGAGTGACATTGCGATCCGCCATCGTCTCTGGGCGTGCGGCACACGTTGGCTGGCGGCTACGGCTTGCGTTGGGCGACGGGGAGCCAAACCTCTTCGCCCATGCCGGGCTTGATCAGGACAACGCCGTACGACTCGTGGCCGCGCGTCGCGTCATCCGCGAAATTGGGGATCCCGCCTGCGTAACCATGAGCCTTGGCCCAACGGTGGACGGCGCGAAACCGCCCGAAGATGTCGTCGACGGGCCCGACCTCAGCAACGGGAACGGATTTCAATTCGATTTCATCCGTCGCAAGCAGCAAGAAGCGCCAAGGGGACTCGATGCGATTGACATCGATCGGAAAAAGGGGGACGGCCGGAGCATCCGGGAAAGTTGGCCGACGGGTCGAGCACCAGCCGCAACTGTCCGCGCACGTCAGCGTTGTCGACGAAGGCGGGCCATTGGCGGTGCACGCGCCGCGCCGCGCGGCGATCTGGCGCGGCCGACAACGGGATCTGTTGGATCTATCGCGCATCCGGTGCGCCAGGCAAAGCCTGGTTGTTCTTGTCAGTTGAAAGTTACTGATCATGGCACTTGCTCGTTCACCATGAAGTCGAGCGGCGTGCGGCAGGGCGACCGGCCGTGCGAAGCCCGCCAGCGACGACGATGTCAGCCGTAATGCGCAAGCGTGAACCCGATTCGGCCTCGTTACAAGCGTGAGAGTGGCCAGCCGCCCGGATTCGGTGAAGCCTGACGCCGACCGCCAAGCAACGAGCACGCGCAGCGGTCGGACTCTCCGGGGTGGTTGGGGACAGCGGGCATCGAAAGAACAATCAGGAACCTGGGAGACCTGCGACGGCAGCCCGCGACGCTCCGTCGCGCGCAACCGGCGGCGGGAAGACATAACCGCCTTCGGGCCGGCGCAGGAGTCGGAGGGGTTCGTAGTAGCGACGAAGCCGGGCAACGCCGGCCGAGCGAAGGAACCCTGCCGGAGAGTCGTGGCAGTCAACGAAGGACGTGCCGCTTGGGTCTTGCACCCGACTACGGAATTCAACGCGTCCTTTCGCGACCGCCACTGGTTGTTGGTCCAAGCGGATGCGGTCAACATTCGTGCATGTCCAGCAATGAGTGTCTTCGGGAAAGCCGGATGCGGTAGCTCCGCACGTCCGGTTTGAGGAGGGGAGAGGCGGCAGCAACGTGCTGCCCCTCTCCTACTCGACCATGGTACGTTGATGAGCCGGTCGCGGGAATTCGGCGCGATGTCGAGGGTCCGCTGGCTTTCCGGGCTGAGTAACTGCGCGGACACGATCGACGAATCTCAGAGCACGATCCAGCGCGTAACGATGCCGCTATTTGGTTTGCTCTCGGCCGACCGCACAAGGCAACTCACTGAACAGAGCACAGACCCAGCGCTGGCAGCAGTGCCCCGGCACGGACCGCTCGTCCGCGGGCAGGGTGCCGAGGTTGATGTTCAGCCGCCAAGGTGTAGTTCCAGCGGTCGGGCCCGACGCAAGATCAGCCATTGGCCATTCTCGGTGAGTGCCTCCTCGCCAAGTGCCATGACGGCTCTTTGCGCGCTGGGAATGTCTCGGCCTTGCAGGTGCGAGTCCAGCTCGGCAAGGCCGTTTTGAAAGACCACGCGGAGGCGCTCGTACTGATTGCTTAGCTCCTCGTACGACCGTTGCTTTCCGTAGGCGACAGCTAGGCCGCCGATCGTGATCAGCAAAGGTGCTGCGACCAGGATGAACCTTGGCGGGTGATTTGACCAATGCGGTATAGCGAGAATCAGAACCAACAGAACCCACCCGGCCACCGCGCAGACGAATCCAGTCTTGCGACAGCGCATGCCCGCGTGGTGCTCCCGCACTTGGCACGCGCGATAATAATCCGTCTGGCCACGCACCCATTCGTCGCGCACCACCGACAGGAGGCGCAACTGCTGGCTTTCAGGGAGCTTTTGGAACTGACGGGCCCACACGGCAGGTGGCGGGGAGAGGTGGCGTAGCGCGTGCCGAGCCCAGGTCATCTCGCCGCGAAGTTGGCCGACGTAACTGTCCGCGACGGATACGCCAATCCCCGCCATCGCCCAATACCGTCGCACACGCAGCGCTTCAGCCAGCGCGCGGCAGTCGAGTTGGCGCTCTTCGCATCTCCGCCATCGCACGGCTAGCATTAACAAGAACGCCGCTCCCAGAAGGACGATCGAACCGAGCAAGAGTGACTCCCAATGCATTCCGTGCGCGTAGACATGAAAGACGGCGGCGCTCAGGCCGATCAACCCGAAGAGTCCGAGAACAGACCCGTGCACCGCACGCTGCATGCGACGTGAAACAAAGGCGGCGGCTTCGCGCACAGCGCAGAGACGCTCGAGCCAGGCGCGTTGTTCCGCACCGAATGAAGCCGCGTTGGCCAATTGAGCTGAAGCGGTGGTCCATTGGGGTTCGAGCGCTTTTCCCCGCCAGGCGGACTGTACGTCGCGGTTGAAATCATCAACAGACTGACAGATCTGTTGGAACTGCCGCAGCTCTCGGCTCAAACCGCCCACCGCCGCAGAATCCTGTTCAGAGCGTGGTCGTTGCCGCGAGTGATGCCCGTCTGCTCGCCACAGCGATACGAAGCGAGAGGCAAGCCACGCGGAGCCGGCTATACGGCGAGCCAATGGCTGTCCCGTAATTGATCGTTCGAAGGGGGCGCTATCCACCGGCACGCAGACTTCTACGACTCCGACGGGTTTCCCTGAAACCGTGCCTTTCCGCGCCGCATGAATGATGTAAACCGGTCCGCGATCGCTTGCAAATCCCAAGGGCTCGAGGGAACGTACGGGGTATCCGGTCGGCGGTCTACCATGGAGCTTAAAGGCGACCGATTCGGCTGTCCCGCCAGGACGTGCGGTGTCCGACCGATCACCGTCCCACAGCGCCACGAGCGCATGACAATGGCGCACGATGTAGCCTGCCGTGTTCGCATAGCACGCCCGCCGCAAGGCGGTCGCGTCGCGGTCGTTCCGGTCGGTGGCGACTTTGATCCAGGAGATGTCTCCCGACAGCGGTTCGATTGGCATCGGCACAACGAACGACTCGATTCGCGCATCAGCGATTAGTCGATCAAATTGCTCCCGCGCCGGTTCGGTGTCGAACGAGGTGCTTTGGCGGAAGATATCCGGCGGAAACGGCAATGCGGCACGCACCGACGCGCCGCACGCGAGAGCGGTTACTGCGGCAATTTGATCAGCGCCCTCGGCGAGCGATGTCAGAATGGTCAGCGGCGTATGTGGGTACGCACCGTGCACCTCGGCAAACAGCCGCTCCAATGCGGCTTGGAGAATTGGCCGATCCTCGTCGCAAAGGGTTCGGTGCCCGACAATTCCCAGGACGATGGGGATCGCCGGGACGGCACCTTGCTTGCGATCCGCTCTGGTTGAGAACGACCACGCCATAGCAATGACCTAGCCAGAACTGGGACAGATTCCGCGCATCTCGGTTTCCAATCGGCACCATTGTTACCAATTGGATGAACTGAGGCCACACGGGCACCTGGGCCCTTCTGCCGCAGGCGGCGTGAACCAGTGCGGTCGACTAAATGAGGAATTGGCCGGCCAAGGGAGGGGCTCGATTGCGGGCGGACGCTGCAACGAGTGTGAGCCGTCTGGATTGTGGGTAACTCGGGTTTGCGCCCTAAGCTGCGATGTAATGGCCGGTTTTGCGGATAGACTTATAGGATTGGCCACTTAGTGTTAGATTGACCACGCGCGTTGAAGCCGGCAATGAGGGCGCAAATTGCCGCTCAACGGCGTCTTTCACCGCATCACGTGAAGCGGTATTAGCTGACCGAAATCGGACGCTAGTCGTCCCGGCGGTGCTGCCGTGACGGGGTCTTTGATCTGAAGTGAGGTGTTCAATGACGCAACGACTCGTGGCGGCCATTGCCGTGGCGGCCAGTTTCGTGAGCAGCATGACAGCGGCCGGAGCCGAGCAGGATTCCGTGTTGCGTCAGCACCAGGGATTGAAAGAGCGAGTGCGGGAAATCATCAAGACTTCGAAAACCCACGGCGAAGCCCCCGATCCTAAAGCAGGTTCTTTGCGCGAGCGAGTCGATTGGTGTCTCTACTCCTCGCCCGAGGGCGTCTGCTTCTCGAACCCTCAGTACCTTGAGAACCCGGAGCGTCGCGAACTGTGGTATTCGTTGGGTTTCGTCAGTGTGGGCGACATCCACCTCGACTTCAGCAATCCACTCATTCCCCCGGACGATCCTAGTCAACCCGAGGAGAGCGCATCGTTCGCCTGCGGCGACCCGCTCCTCTATCCTTGGAAGGCACAGTTTCTGGCCGAGCTCGCTCGCGGCTTCGACAGGCGAGGCCGGTTGGCAAGCGATATCGAATCCCTGGTGCAAAAGGAATTGGACTGGATCGAACGAAATCGCGATCGTGACGTGGATGGGGAGTTCGACGCCAATTCCCTGGCAGGCGACGACTTTATGGCCAAGCTCGCCGACTACGATGAGCAGGTCGTGCGGATCGTCATGCGGTTTCTCTCCGACACCGCCACGCCGAGCGGCTGGATGCTCCGTCGGATTCGCCTGGCGGGCACGCCACTGCCGCCGTCTGTGACGGCGATTCTCCGGTTTGAATCCAATCAGCCGCCCAACGAGATCTGGCGAATTTGCAACGGGTACTTCCAGGACTGCACTTTCTGAGAACCGTTGCTGTATCAAGCAGCCAGAGCTAAGAGGCTTTCGGTCAGTTGGATGATTTTTC
>JAIESQ010000083.1 GCA_019745975.1 Pirellulales bacterium | reverse complement strand
AGGACTCGGATTACTTCGAGGTGCCGCGGTTCATTTCGTCCAGCGGCCACCTGACGATCCCGCAGCCGTTCTATAGCGAGAGCCGCAAGATCGAGCTCGGCGGCCCGTTCGCACCGCTCGACCTCAAGATCACCAAGTTCATGGTGCTCGAGTTGATCGTGGCCGTCGTGATGGCCGCGATCTTCATCCGCCTAGCCGGCAAGATCACCGCCGCGGCGGCCAACGGCGACGCGCCCAAGGGGCGATTCGCCAATATGTTTGAGGCGGCCCTCGTGTTCATTCGCGACGGTATCGCGCGCCCCGCGATCGGCCACCACGACGGCGACAAGTTCCTCCCCTATCTGTGGACCTTGTTCTTCTTCGTGCTCTTGGCAAACTTGCTGGGCATCTTGCCCTGGATGGGGAGCGCGACCGGCTCAATCGCCACCACCGGAGCGCTGGCCGTCATCACGCTGGCCGTGGTGATCGGCGCTGGCTCGGCCAAGCTCGGCATCGTCGGCTTCTGGAAAGGGCTGGTCCCGCACATGGACCTCCCCAAGCCGATTGCGATCTTCTTAATCCCGCTGATTTTCGCGATCGAGCTGTTGGGCTTGATTATCAAGCACTTCGTGTTGTCGGTGCGTTTGCTGGCTAACATGTTCGCCGGGCACCTGGTGCTGGCCGTGGTGATCGGCTTCATCGGCACCGAGGCACTCGTGTACTACTCGCCGCTGTGGTTCGGCGTCACGGCGGCCAGCGTGTTTGGAGCCGTCGCCCTCAACATGCTCGAGCTCTTGGTGGCGTTTATCCAGGCGTACATTTTCACGTTTTTGTCGGCACTGTTTATCGGCATGGCGGTACACCCACACTAACCCGAAGCGCAAGCGAGGGTTCTTCCGCCCCTGAGTCATTCACGTTGATCTAACGGCAGATTTTTCAGTACGAAACGAAGGGAGAATTCGACCGTGAGCAAGTTCGTCAAGTTGGTGGCGTTGGCATTCGTCGTGCTGATGGTGGCCTCGCCGGCCTACGCGCAACAGGCGCCGACACCCGAAGCCCCGAATCCGCTGATCGCCTTCAGTGGCGCGTTCGGCGCTGGCCTGATCATCATCGGCGCCGGCTACGGCATCGGTCGCATCGGTTCCAGTGCCGTCGAGAGCATGGCGCGCCAGCCTGAGGCGGCCGGCGGCATCCAGACGGCGATGTTGATCGCGGCGGCCCTCATCGAAGGCGCCACGTTCTTCGCATTGATCGTCTGTATGCAAGGTTAACGCGCGGGTCGGCAGACACGGCCGCGCACCCCTTCGTGAGGGGCGCGCGACCTCGCGCGAGGTTGTCGTTAGCGGCTCGGAGTTTTTCGCGTCAGGTGCCATCATGTTCGCAGGTGCACAGTTTCGAAAACGACTCGTCGGAAGTCTCATGGCCTTGGCCCTTCTGGGTTGGGCCTTGACCGGCGCTACGCCAGCGCGGGCTCAAGACCATGCCGAGGCTCCGGCTGACGCGCATGGCGACGCGGCGCACGAAGACGCCGCTCACGGCGAACATGATGCCGCCCACGGCGAACACGACGGCGCTCATGCCCCGGTGAACACCAATCCGGTTGAGGCGGATCCCGACCTGGCGATCTACACGTTGATCGTCTTCGTGATCCTGTTTTTCATCCTGACGAAGTTCGCCTGGAAGCCGATCGCCGAGGCGCTCGATCGCCGCGAGCACCTGATCGCCGAGCAGATTGCCGCCGCCGAGCGTAGCCAGACCGAAGCGCGACAGCTCCTGCACAACTACGAGCAGAAGCTGGCCGCCGCCCAGGACGAAGTTCGCGGCATCCTGGACGAAGCGCGTCGCGATGCCGCCGCCACCGGGCAGGAGATCGTCGCCAAGGCCGCCAGCGAGGCCGAAGCCGAGAAGAATCGCGCCCTGCGCGAGATCGACACGGCCAAGGTCCAGGCGGTCAAGGAGTTGGCTGAGCAGAGCGCTCGGCTGGCAGTGTCGTTGGCCGGCAAGATCGTCTCCAGCGAACTGGATCAGAACCGGCACAGCCAATTGATTCACGACGCCATGGCGCGCTTTCCTGCCGGCAATGGAGAACGCAACTAGTCGCGAGAGCATCACTCGAGCTTGAAACGCGGACCTGCCATCCGGCAAGTTTGGGAATTGACTTAGATGTCCAGCAGTTCGCAATCCACCGCAAAACGCACGGCCGTCGATCCGGCCCGGCAGCGCCTCGGCGCGCTGTATGCCAAGGCCATCTTGGCCGCGGCGGAAAAGCCGGGCGAAACCCAGCGCGTCGTCGAAGATTTCGAGGCGATTGTCGCGGAGGTCATCGAGCCGAATCCCAAGTTCGCCGCCGTGCTCAGCTCGGCGCTCGTGCCGGCCGAGGCCAAGAAGAAGATGATCGACCGGGTCGTCGCCTCGCGCGTCTCCAAGGTCACCAGCAATTCGCTGGCCGTGCTGGCCGACCACGGTCGGCTCGATGCCCTGGCGCCCGTTGCCACGGCTTTGCGCGAGCAGTACGACGCGCTCCGCGGCCGGGTGCGGGTCGAAGTCCGCACCGCGGTGCCGCTCAATGGCCAACTGCCGGCGCTGGCTAAGCAACTCGAGCGCATGTTCGGCGGCCAGCCCGAGATCGAAGCCAAGGTCGAGCCCGGCCTGATCGGCGGCATCGTGCTCCGGGTCGGCGACGTCATCTACGACGGCTCAGTCGCCACCCAACTCAAGAATCTCTGCGATCAGATGATCAACAGGAGCGTCCATGAAATTCAGAGCGGACGAAATCGCTTCAGTCCTGCAACAGGAAATTGAGCAGTACGAATCGCAGATCGACGTGCGCGAAGTCGGTCGCGTGCTCGAGGCGGGCGACGGTATTGCGCGCGTCTACGGCCTGTCGGGCGTGATGGCCGGCGAAATGGTCGAGTTCTCCAACGGCACGCAAGGTCAGGCCTTCAATCTCGAAGAGAACTCCGTCGGCGTGATCATTCTCGGCGACTTCCTCGGCATCTTCGAGGGAGACGAGGTCCGCACCACGGGCCGGCTGTTGAGCGTGCCCGTCGGCGATGCCCTCATCGGCCGCGTCGTCGATCCGCTGGGCAACCCGCTCGACGAGCGCGGGCCGATCGTCTCGAGCGAGCGCCGCCCGGTCGAGTTTCTGGCCCCTGGCGTGGCTCATCGCCAGCCGGTGCGCGAGCCGCTGCAAACCGGCATCAAGGCGATCGACTCGATGACGCCGATCGGCCGCGGCCAGCGCGAGCTCGTGATCGGCGACCGCAAGACCGGAAAAACGGCCATCTGCATCGACACGATCATCAACCAGAAAAAGTCCGGCGTCCGCTGCTTCTACGTGGCGGTCGGCCAGAAGGAAGCCACGGTCGCCGGCGTCATCGAGGCGCTGCGGGCCAACGGCGCCATGGACTACACCACGGTGATCGTCGCCGGCGCCAGCGACCCCGCTCCGCTGCAGTACATCGCCCCCTACTCGGGCACAGCGATGGCTGAGCACTTCACCTACAACGGCGGCCACGCCCTGATCATCTACGACGACTTGTCGAAGCAGGCAGCCGCCTACCGGCAGTTGTCGCTACTCATGCGTCGTCCGCCAGGGCGCGAGGCCTACCCCGGCGACGTGTTCTACTGTCACAGTCGGCTCCTCGAGCGGTCGTGCAAGTTGAGTAACGAGCTGGGGGGCGGATCGCTCACTTCGCTGCCGATCATCGAAACGCTCGAAGGCGAAGTTTCGGCCTACATTCCCACCAACGTGATTTCGATCACCGACGGGCAGATTTACCTGCAGCCCGACTTGTTCTTCGCCGGTCAGCGTCCGGCCATGAACGTCGGTATTTCGGTGAGCCGGGTGGGCGGGGCCGCGCAGATTCCGGCCATGAAGAAAGTCGCCGGCGGTTTGCGACTCGACCTGGCGGCCTTCCGCGAGCTGGAAGCGTTCGCCCAGCTCGGCACCGACCTCGACGCCGAAACGCAGTCGCGCCTCGATCGCGGCTATCGCATGGTGCAGCTCCTTAAGCAGGGGCAGTACCAGCCGATGGACGTGATCGATCAGGTGCTGTCGATCTACGCTGGCACGCGCGGCCATTTGGACAAAGTTCCCCTCCCCCAGGTCGACGCCTGGGAGAAGGGATTTCACCGGTTCATGCGCGAGCAGAAGGGCGAGGTGCGGCGCGTCATCGGCGAAACCAGGAAGCTAGAAGACGACACGGCCAAGCAATTGGAAGCAGCGATTGCCGAGTTCCAGAAACAATTCGCCGCCAGCCAGGGCGAATCACCAAAAGGTAGATAACCGCCCAGTCGTGCCTGTCGCACCGAACTGCCCGCGGTTACCGGCCGCAGGAGGTGCCAGATGAGCGACGCGTTCCCGCAACCCCCGATCACTGACGCCCAGGAGACCAACCCCGACGCCCGCACGATGGCCATGCTCGCACACCTGTTGGCCTTGTTCACGGGCTTTCTCGGGCTGCTGATTGTCTGGCTGATCAAGAAAGACCAATACCCGTTTGTAAACGACCAAGGCAAGGAGTCGTTGAACTTTCAGATCACGATTGTGCTGGCGACCCTCGTGGCCGGGGGCCGGGGGCCTGACGTTGGCCTCGTGCGGCCTGTTGTTCCCGTTGCCGTTCGCGGTGTGGGTCTTCGACATTGTGTTCTGCATCATCGCCACCACGAAAGCCAACTCTGGAGTTTGGTATCGCTATCCCCTCTGTTTGCGTTTGATCAAGTAGTTTCTTATGGCCAAGGCCCGAGCACTCGATAAGCGGCGCAAGTCGGTCCGCAACATCCGCAAGATCACGCGGACGATGGAGCTGATCGCCACCGCGCGCTTCAAAAAGGCGATGGACCGCGCCCATGCCGCCACCGCTTATACCAAGCGCATGACCGCGCTGGTGGCCGATCTGGCTCATAGCGGACTAGACGTCGATCACCCTCTCTTGGTCGAGCGCCCCACCACCGAGCGGGCTACGCTCCTGGTGCTCACCGGCAACCGCGGGCTGTGCGGCGGCTATAACTCCAACGTGCTGCGCCTGGCCCTGGCTCGACTGACCGAGTTGCAAACGACAATTCCGCAGCTGCGCGTCGAAGTCTCGGGCAAGCGCGGGCTGGCCGCCTTCAAGTTCCGCGGTCTGGCGGTCGACGAATGCTTCACGCATTTCGAGGACAAACCCACGTTCGGCGAAGTCGACGTGCTGGCCACGCGCTACCTCGAAGAGTACCTCGCCGGCCGGCTCGATCGCCTCGACGTGGCCTATACCAAGTTCCAGAGCGTCTCGCGACAAATCGCCACGGTCGAAACCTTGCTGCCGCTGGGCTCGCTGGCCGAGGGTCCGGTCGACGAGCGGGCCAGCCGCAAGCAATACGAGTTTCTCCCCTCTGCAGCCAGCATCCTTGAAGAAGTGGTGCCGACCAGCTTCAAGATCAAGCTCTTCAAGTGCTTCTTGGACGCGGCCGTCAGCGAGCAGGTCGCCCGCATGGTGGCGATGAAGTCGGCCACGGAGAACGCCGACGGCCTGATCAAGATGTTGAGCATGACCTACAACCGCGCCCGGCAGTCCCAGATCACTAGCGAGATCTTGGACGTGCTCGGTGGGGTCGAGGCGCTAAAGTCATCGTAAGAGTTGAGCTACCTATAAATCGATTTGTTAGCCGTGGAGCTTGCTTCGCGCGCTAGCTGCTGAAGACACAACCAACACATTACTTCATCTGAGAGCCAACCCATGGCCACAGCCACTGCAACCAACATCGGCCACATCACCCAAGTCATCGGCTCGACGTTCGACGCCGAGTTCCCCGAGGATAGCCTGCCGGCCATCTACAACGCGGTGAAGGTCCAGTCCAACCACAAGGGGATCGACGTCCAGCTCACCGGCGAGGTACAGCAGCACTTGGGTGGCGGTCGCGTCCGCTGCGTCGCCCTGGGGAGCACCGATGGCCTGCTCCGCGGCCAGGAGTGCATCGATACCGGCGCGCCGATCTCGGTGCCCGTCGGCAAGGCCACGCTGGGGCGCGTGATGAACCTGGTCGGCGATCCCATCGACGAGCGCGGCCCCATCATCGCCGACGAGCGCTGGCCCATCCATCGCGACGCGCCCGCTCTCTCCGGCCTGTCGACCAAGACCGAACTGTTCGAGACTGGCATCAAGGTCATCGACCTCTTGACCCCCTTCGTCCGCGGCGGTAAGGCGGGGCTGTTCGGCGGGGCCGGGCTCGGCAAAACCGTTATTCTCACCGAGCTGATCGCCCGCATCGCCAGCTCCTACGGCGGCTACTCGGTGTTCGCCGGCGTCGGCGAGCGCACCCGCGAAGGGACCGACCTCTGGATCGAAATGCAGGAAGCCAAGATCGGTGACACGGGCCGCAGCGTCATCGAGCAAACCTGCATGGTCTTCGGCCAGATGAACGAACCGCCGGGCGCCCGCTTGCGCGTCGCCTTGTCGGCCTTGACCCTGGCCGAGTACTTCCGCGACTCGACCGGCACCGACGTGCTGTTGTTCATCGACAACATCTTCCGCTTCTCGCAGGCGGGCAGCGAAGTTTCCGCTCTGCTGGGCCGCATGCCGTCGGCGGTGGGTTATCAGCCCACGCTGGCCACGGAGATGGGCGCTTTGCAGGAACGCATCGCTTCGACCAGCAAGGGGGCCATCACCTCGGTGCAGGCCGTGTACGTGCCGGCCGACGACCCGACCGACCCCGCCCCCGCCACCGCGTTCGGGCAGCTCGACGCGTTCATCTATCTGGAACGCTCGATCGCTGAGAAAGGCATCTATCCGGCGGTCGATCCGCTGGCCTCGTCGAGCCGCATCTTGGATCCGCATTATGTCGGCGAGCGGCACTACGCCATCGCCCGCCGCGTACAGTCGACCTTGCAGCGCTATCGCGAGCTCAAGGACATCATCGCGATCCTGGGCGTCGACGAACTGAGCGAAGAAGACAAGCTCGTCGTGCACCGCGCCCGTCGCATGGAGCGCTTCCTCTCGCAGCCGTTCCTCGTGGCCGAAGTGTTCACCGGCAAGCCAGGCGAAATCACCCCGCTGGCCGAAACGATCCGCAGCTTCGAGGAAATCGCTGACGGCAAATGGGATCACTTGCCCGAGAGCGCCTTCATGTACGTCGGCGCCATCGAGCAAGCCGAAGAACAAGCCAAGAAGATGAAGAAGTAACTCGCGCGGAGCCGCGCAGACGCGGTCGCCGGCGCTGGAACAAACGATGGAACAACAAGAACATTCCGCAGGCACGACGACCGGAGTACGCCGCGTGGCCGGCGCCAGCGAGCGCATTCTCGAGTGCGTCATCGTCACGCCCGAAGCCACGGTGCTCGAGCACCCCGCGCAGTTCGTCGTGGTGCCGCTGTACGATGGCGAATTGGGGATCGCTCCGGGGCATACGCCGCTCATCGGCCGGCTGGGCTTCGGCGAAATGCGCCTCACCGAAGGAAATCGCACCTGGCGGTTCTACATCGATGGTGGCTTTGTCCAGGTGGCCGACAACGTGATCTCCGTGCTCACGCCGCGGGCCATCGCGGCCGAAAAGCTCGACACGGCCGTGATCGGCGAGCAGTTGCAAACCGTCCAAACGCGCCCGGCTAACTCCCCCGAGACGCTGGCCGCCCGCGAGCGTTCGATCGCCCAAAGCCGGGCCCAACTGCGCGTCGCCCGACACGCCGGCGGCCGCCCGGCAACCTCTGCGGCCCACTAGCCCGCTTCCCGCAATCCGAACGAATACGAATCAAAAATCGACCAGCGATCGCGGCGGCACCGCGGCCCGCAGCGCGTTGACGATCGCCACCACGTCGATCGCTTCCTGCAGCAGCGCGCCGGCCACCGGCGGCAGATAACCGGCGGCGGCCGCCCCCATCCCCAGCAGGCTCAGCGCCATCCCGCCCAGCGCGGTTTCGAGCACGATCCGTCGCATCCGTTGAGTGATGTGCATGAACTCGTCGACTTTCTTGAGCGAGCTCTCCAGGATCACGGCGTCGGCCGCTTCACTGGTGACGTCGCTGGCGGTCCCCATCGCCAGCCCCACCGTGGCCGCCGTCAAAGCGGGCGCGTCGTTGATGCCGTCTCCCAAATAAACGGTCGGCACCCGCGCGGTTTCCGCGCGCACGATGGCCAGCTTCTCCTCGGGGCTCTGGCTGGCGAAGATCTCGTTGATTCCCACGGCCTCGGCCAGGTAGCGCACTTCCGACTCGCGATCTCCTGAGACCAGCATGATCCGGCCGAACTGATGCCGCGGGCCCAGGTGCTGCACGAAGCTGGCCCCCTCGCGGCGCGGCTGGTCGCGAAACTGATACGTCGCGGCATATCCGCCGTCGACCAGCACCACACACTCCAAGCCGCCGGCGGAAGGTGGGAGCTGCGTCTGCAGATCGGCGAACTCCGCGAGTTTCTTGCGGCTGGTAACCCGGATGCGGTGTCCATCGACCACTCCTTGCATGCCGGCGCCCGGCGGCTCGTTCACCTGACTGGCCCCCAACAGGGCCAGGTGACGCCCCTCAGCGGCTAGCAGAATCGCCGCGGCCAGTGGGTGCTTCGAGTACTGCTCAAGGCTCGCGACCAGTCGCAGCACCGCCGCCGAATCGTGGCCCGCCGCCACGAACTCCTGCGTCAGGCGTGGCTCGCCATAGGTCAGCGTGCCGGTCTTGTCGAAGATCATCGTTCGGCACTTGCTCAGTTGCTCGAGCACCACCGGGTTCTTCACCACAATGCCGCGCCTGGCCGACAGCGAGATCGCCCCGATGATCGCCACCGGAATTCCGATCAGCAACGGACAAGGCGTCGCCACCACGAGCACCGCTAGAAACCGCACGGGGTCGCCACTGCCCAGCCAGGCCACTGTCGCGATCACCACGGCCAGCGGCGTGTACCACGCACCCAGTTGATCCCCCAGGCGGCGCAGCCGTGGCCGGCTTTGCTCCGATTCGCGCATCACCTGCATGATCTTGGCGTAGCGCGAGTCGCGCGCAGCTTTGCCGGCGCGAATCTCGAGTGCCGACGCTCCGTTGATCGCCCCCGAAAGCACGTCGCTCCCCACGGCTTTGGCGATGCGATACGGTTCGCCGGTCAGGTACGCCTCGTCCATGGCGCCGTGCCCTTCGACAACGACGCCGTCGACCGGGCAGATCTCGTGCGGAAAAACCACAAGCAAATCGCCGACCGCCACCTGGTCGAGCGCGACGTCCTCCAGGCCATCGGCCGATTTGCGGTGCGCCGTCTGCGGCATCCGTCGGGCCAATGCGTTGAGCACCGATGAGGCGCTCCGCACGGCGTAGGCTTCGAGCGCCTGTCCGCCCGAGAGCATCAACACCACCAGCGTGCCGGCGAGGTACTCGCCCAAGATCACCGAGACAACGATCGACAGGCCGGCCAACAGATCGGAGCCAAATCGCCGCTGCAGCAGACCCAACGTCAGCTCGAACACCAGTGGCGCGCCCCCTAAGGTTAGCGCCACCCAGAGCGGCGTCGCGGCGACCACCTCGCTGCTGCCTCTTCCGTAGCGCAGCATCAGATGCACGACAATCGCGATCAACGCCCCGGCGGCGATCGCCTCATCTCGCTTCAACCACCAGCGCGCGTGCTTCACCGGCTTGCTCGTCAGGATCGGAGAACTCATGCGATCGCTGGGTCGCCTCGCACGGCGCTGGGTGCCACTGCTGCTAGCCGTTCGTCACCCGTACAAGCTGCGCGAGCAGCTCGCGCGCAGCGCCCGAATCGATCGCCTCGGCCGCCCGCTCGGCCGCGGCGCGAGGATCGACTTCGGCTTGGGCCGCCAGCAGCCCCGCGGCGGCATTGATCACCACCAGATCGCGGGCCGTCCCCCGCTCGCCTGCCAGCACTCGGCCAATGATTGCGGCACTCTGCTCGGGCGCGGTGCGACCGCTGGCCTCCTGGTTTGGATCGTCGATGCGCACGCCGGTCAGCGACGACCGCGCCACGCCAAATCCCTCGGGCGTCCACACCTGCGGTTGCGACGGCCCTGCGCTCACTTCGAACACGTCGGTCGCCTCGGCCACGGTGACTTCGTCCAAGCCGTCGCGCCCCGTGACCACCAGCGCGTGTTCCGTCCCCAGCTCGCCGAGCGCGTCGGCCATCAGCCCGCGCAACCCCGGCTTGCCGACTCCCAGCAGTTGATAAGCGGCCCCCGCCGGGTTGGCCAACGGCCCGAGCAGATTGAAGATCGTCGGCATCTCGAGCGACCGGCGCACGCGCGCCACATTGGCCAGCGCCCCGTGCAGCAATGGCGCGAAGCAGAAGCAGATCCCCAACTCGTCGAGCGCGTGCTCGACGACGGATACGCTCGCTTCGACATTCACCCCGAGCACCGCCAACACGTCGGCCGAACCGCTGCGACTCGTCACGCGGCGATTGCCATGTTTGGCGACCGGCACCCCGGCGGCCGCGATCACCAGCGCCGACGCCGTGCTGATGTTGAACGTTCCCGACGCGTCACCTCCCGTGCCGCATGTATCCAACAACCCTGGGCGGCTCGCGCGGATCGGCGTCATGTGCCGGCGCAATGCCCGCGCGGCGCCGACGACTTCCGCCACCGCCTCTCCCTTGAAAGCTAGCGCCGACAAAAATAAGCCAACTTGCGGATCGGGCAAGCCACCTTCGATCAACTGCTCGATGGCCCCCTGCGCTTCGTCGGCACTGAGATCTTGTCCTCCGGCGACTTTACCCAGCAGTGCTTCGAAATCGGTCATACGCATCAAGGCCATGTGAAGCGGTCGACTCGTCAACTTGCCATCGCGCCGCGAGCCCTTTAGAATCCGCGACAGCGTCGCCGATGGCAAGGACGCAAGGGGCGTGCTTTCTGACTAGAACCGTCGACTTCGCCCGGTTCGGCGGCCGCGGAGGCTCGGCATGCCGCGCAAAGTGATTCTGGACGTCGATCCTGGCATCGACGACGCGGTCGCGCTGGCCCTGGCCCTCTTCGACCCCCGCCTCGAGGTCGAAGCCGTCACCGCCGTGGCCGGCAACGTCGGGCCCGATCGCGCCACCCGCAACGTGCAGGCGATCATCGAGCAGCTCGATCCGCCGCGCTTGCCGCGGATCGGCAGCGCCAGCGAGCCCGACCACGGCATGTCGGTCGATCGGCGGCCGCTGCACGGCGCCGATGGCCTGGCCAACACGAATTTCGAAGTCGCCGAGCTGCATCACATGCACGCCTCGGACAAGCTCATCGCCGACGTCGTCAAAATGTTCCCCGCCGAGGTGACGATCGTCTGCCTCGGCCCCTTGACGAATGTCGCCCGCGCCATGCGCCGCATGCCCGACCTGATCGATCAGATCGACAGCCTGCTCATCATGGGCGGCACGTTGGGTTGCGCCGGCAACGTGACGGCGGCCGCCGATTTCAACATCTATTGCGACCCGCCGTCGGCCCGCGAGGTGTTCCGCGCCGCCTGCGTCAAGACGCTCGTCCCCTACGACATCACGTCGCAGGTTCTGCTTACCTACGATCTGTTGGATCAGTTGCCTCCCGAGGCGACGCGCGTGGGTCGGCTGCTGCGGCGGATTCTGCCACACGCCTACCGCGCCCATCATCAGATCCTGGGCTACGAAGGGATCCACGTGCACGACGCCGTGGCCCTGTTGGCGCTGACCGATCCCGAGTTGTTCACCACGACGCCGATGCACGGCGACGTCGAGACACGCGGCGACATCACGATGGGCGCAACCATCTTCGATCGCCGCCGCACGAGCGACGCCCGCCCCAACCTGAACGTGGTCACCGAGTGCGACGCCGCCGCCGTGCGCGAGCGGCTCACCAAGCGCCTGGTGCAGTTGCGCGAGCCGTAGCGGTGCGGGAGTAGTTTGACTGCCTGAGAGCGAGTGCCACTGGCTCCGCCAGCGGTGTATTGCCCCGTGATTGGCAAACCGGGGGCCAAATCCATGAGCACGATCACCTTGTTCGGCGCCGTACGGCGTGCCTGCTGCGGCCCCACTCGCCGCGAAACCCTCCAGGCCGGGGCCCTCTCGCTCTTAGGTGGGCTGTTCGGCGCGCCGGCCCTCAAAGCCTTGGAAACTTCGCCGGCCCCCTCGATCAAGCCCCGCGCCAAGAGCGTCGTGCTCCTTTACCTGCAAGGCGGCCCGCCGACGCAAGACATGTGGGACCTCAAGCCGCACGCTCCCGACGGCGTCGGTGGTGAATTCAAACCGATCGCCACCAGCGCGCCTGGTGTCGAAATCGGCGAGCTCTTGCCGAAAACCGCCCGCTGGATGCACAAGGCGGCGATCGTCCGCAGCGTTTATCACGACGGCGGCTGCCACAAAAACCTGCCGATGTACACCGGCTACGACGTCAACTTGCCCGACGAGGTATTCCGTGAGAGCGATCCGCCGAGCATGGGCTCCGTGTGCGCCTACCTGCGCCGCGACGAACTGCGCGAGCTGCCGACCTATGCCTATTTGCCTTGTCCGCTCGGCTGGGGCGAAGGGCGCAAGAAGGCCGGCCCACACGGCGGCTTCTTGGGCGCCCGCTACGACGCTTTCGCAACCGAGTGCACGGCCTTTGTCGATCACCCGCCCGACGATCAGTGGAACCCGCAAACCTTGCGCGGCGAACCGCGCCTAACCGACATGGATCTGGCCGCCGGCATTACGCTCGATCGCCTCGAGCGGCGGCACCGCCTGGTCGACCAGTTCGACGATCAGTTTCGCGCGATCGAAGCCCGGCACGACTTGGGCAATTTCCCCGCGCAGCAGCGGCTGGCTTTCGACATGCTCACCTCGGCCCGGGTGCGCGAGGCGTTCGACCTCGGCCGCGAAAGCGCCGCCGCGCGCGATCAATACGGCCGCACCCTCTTCGGCGCGACGACGCTCTTGGCCCGCCGACTCGTCGAGCGGGGCGTGCAGTTCGTCAACGTGAGCTGGGACAACTTCTCGCGGCGCTTCGATGTGAGCAAGGCCGCCTGGGATACGCACGAGCGCAACTTCCCCATGCTGCGCAATACGCTGCTGCCCGACTTCGATCACACCTACGCGGCCTTCCTGGCCGATCTCGACGCCCGCGGGCTGCTCGACGAAACGCTGGTCGTCACCATGGGCGAAATGGGGCGCACCCCGCGCATCAACGCCAAGGGCGGGCGCGATCACTGGACCTACTGCTACTCGGTGGTGCTCGCTGGCGCCGGCATTCGCGGCGGGAGCATTTATGGCGCGTCCGACGCTCAGGCAGCCTTCATCAAGGACCGCCCCGTTCACGTCCGCGACATCTGCGCGACGATTTATCACCTGCTGGGAATCGACCCGGAGATGACCGTCACCGATCGCGGCGGCCGACCGGTCGCTATTGCCCACGGCGGCCGGGCCGTGACGGAAATCGTCGCCTAGCCGTTAGTGAACTGGTCGGCCACGTCGGCCACTTGGCTGCTTGCCCCGCGCCTGGTGACAATCGTATATTGTCAATGTCGTGGCGGCCGTGGCCCGTCCCGCGGGCGTAGCTCAGTTGGTAGAGCGCTAGCTTCCCAAGCTGGATGTCGAGAGTTCGAGTCTCTTCGCCCGCTCTAGACTTACGAAAAGCCTGGCAGGGAACCCAGGCAGGGAACTCGATAGAAAAAGCCCCCTGGCACGGTGACCGCCGTGCCAGGAGGTCTAACAGCAGACCTTTCGATCCGCTGCTTCGCGGCAGTGTTGAACCCCCAAAGTTCTGGATCGGAGGTCTGTTTTTATGCGCCCTCGTAAGCCCTGGTTTCGAAAAGGTCGTGGTTGGTTCATCGAGATTGATGGTCGGCAGATTTGCCTGGCAAAAGGCGACAAGAACGCCGAGACGCGAGCCATCGCCGACGCTCGCTTTCATAAGCTGATGCTCAAGTGTGCGGCCAATCCGCCGGTCGACGGCGGCTCCCCCACCGTGGCCTCGGTCATCGATGCCTTCCTCGACTATGCAATCCGCCGCGATGCGGAGAGCACTTACTATGAGCGGAAGCTCTATCTGCAGAAGTTTGCGGATGTGCACGGTGGCCGGCTGGTGCGCGACTGCCGGCCCTATCATCTGACTAGTTGGGTAGACGACCACCCCACTTGGCGCAGCGACTGGACCAAGTCGTACGCGATTCGCAATGTGAAGCGGCCGTTCAACTGGGCCAAGCGACAAGGCCTGATCGCCGCGAACCCGTTTGCTGACGTCGAGCATCGTCCCGGTGACCGACGTCGCCCCATGACCGATGTGGAATTCAACGCATTGCTCAAAAATGCGGGCCGGGATAGTCGACTCGGTGAAGCCCTGCAATTCATGGCAGCGACGGGTTGCCGGCCTTGTGAGTTGCGACGTCTTAGCTGGTCCGAAGTTGACCTCGAAAGCGGCTTGGCGACCATTGTTCAGCATAAAACGTCCCGAACAAGGAAGGATCGCAAGCCGAGGTTGATTGTGCTCATCCCAACATGCGTCGCGCTGCTGAAGCGGATCCGCAAGTCGCAACAGGGCGGCGAGCACGTCTTTCTTAGTCAGCGCGGCCGCCCGTGGGCGCGCTGCAGCCTCCAGCAGGCGCTTCGCCGACTGCGGCGCGTGCTGAAGCTGCCAGACGATGTTTTTTTGTATGGGTTGCGGCATAGATTCGGGACGAATTCGGTCAAGGGCGGCAATGACCTCAAGTCGACCGCCGAGTTGCTCGGACACGCAACGACGCGGATGACCGAGCATTACGTGCATCTCGCGGGCGATCTTGCGCATCTTCGGTCGGCAATGCAGCGGGCAGCCAGGTCGCGCAAAGGTGCTTGAGTGGCTTGGTAGCGCTCGGTGTTGCCCGTGGCCGGTGCGCTGGCTCCGCGGCCACAACCTGCGCGTCGGCGAGCCAGCTAGTGACGGCGGACTTTTGTATTCGGTACGTTCCGCGCCCTTTGCCTGGGATGCGCTGTGCCTTTAGGTGACCGGCAGCGATCGCGTTTCTGACATGATTCTCGCTCACGTAGAGTACGCTCGCGACCTCGGCGACCGTGACGTAAGCACTGACGGGGAGGTTGTCCCAGTCACGGTTTGTTCTGCCAGGCGTTGCGCGTTGCTGCGACATGCCGACATTTTACGGGCATGTTTCGAAAGCAGGTCCACTTCGACGATGGGCTGTCGCGGCTTGAGGCGCCATTAGGCGTCCCTTGGGTTTTGGCGCCGAAAATCGCAAGATCGATTTGTCGTAAGTGCTACTTGACAGGGTCCGCGATGGTCCTGGTTTCCGCCGAAAGGCCAATCCCTACGTTAAATCGTGACTAGCCGCGCGGTTCTTGCCGGCAACCGCGGGCTACTGCGTTAATGCGCGCCGCCAGTCTCACTAGAGCTGCCCGCTTTGCGGCAGCCTCAGTTTCGTAAGTGCCGGGGCTTCGCTCCTGTCCCCCGCCCCTTTCGCGTTGCAGTTGCCAGCCCCAGCGATCATCGGAAAACTCCAAAACGGACACGTTATAGCCGCGAAGATTTAACCAGCGTGCGCCGCTTCCGGCTAAGTTCCACGCACCTCTTACATACCTGTCGATTTCGGCTTCGTCCATCGGTTCGTTCCTGGTTTCGAGGGTGATAGCCAAGGTGTTTCGGCCACCGGCCAATGAGGTGTTTACGCCGCTGCTGCCTGTTGCGGTGATGGCCCCATTACTCGCCGATTTCATTCCCAGCAGCACTGCCCAATTAAAGGCCGATTTCCAGCAGGCAACGGGTTCAGGCGATTCGTCAGCCACCCGACGGGCCTCACTTGGGGCGACGCGAATAGGCCGAGTTTGCGCTGACTTCGGCATCGGTTTTCACCTTGCGGATTGCTTTGTCGGTGTCGAGGCCGCGCAGAATCCACCGCAAGCAGTTGGCCTGCGATTTCAAATCTGGAAATGACTCCGAAACTTTTTCGACGTCAATGGCTGTCACACGCTCACGTAGCTGCTCCAGCGAGAGCGGACTGAATTCGTCGCGGCCCGATTTCAAGCCGGCGAAATCGCTGAATCGCAGCGTTTCAATCGGGCTAGAGTTCAAGTTTTCAATATCCATACTCCGCATGTCGCGCGCAATTTCCGCATCGAAGCTTTGCAATAAATCCCCGCGACGGTTTTTCTTGCTCATCGTTCGCTCCTTCATTGCTCGAGTTCGTCTAGCGAAACCCCTTTTGTTCGTGTTCTTCAAAACGGCACTGCATACAACCGCACGGTTGGCCGCTAATGGCTTAGGCGGCACGGCACTCCCCAGCGAAGCGTCGGCGAAAACTGAGGGCGGGCCGATGCACTCGACAAGCAAATCTGCTACGATGTTGCCGGGACGACTCTTAGGTTGATTCGCCTGGCAACCGTCGTCCAGCGGTCGGTCAACAGAACTACGTGCGCGAAGATGTGCGCCGCGGCCTCAATGTAGTCGAGACCGCGTCGCAGGCGTACTCGTGGACTCCTAACAAGCCAGCGATCGCTCAAACGCGCGAATCGCGTCTGGCTTGTCCATCGCCAGCGCTTTCAGCTTTGCCCCCAGCCGGCAGAGTGCGTCGTGGTAGGCGTCATCAAGGTGGTCACCGCAGTACTGATGCCCAAATTCATGAATGAGAAGCCGATCGACCGCCTCAGACGCGCCCTGGAAGAACCAGTCGCGACCCAGGTGGCGGAGATTGAAATGAAGCTCAGCGCCGCCGTAGCACGCCAAAAATGAGTTGCCAGTCTCCACAATGCGGACGCGCAGGTTGACGCCCATCAGCTCGCTGGCCAAGAACCGTGTGTACGCAACGACATTTTGCATTGCCGGGGTCCAGTCGTCTGGGTGAATTTCCTTGGCACTGGGTGCGTTTGGATCATTGCCATATGCCTTCGGACTCGGATGGATCACGCCGGCCGGCTGGATGGCGTTGGCCCGCCGGGCGTTTTCCCATTGTTGCCCGTTAAGCATGCGGCCCGTCACCACGGTCCCACCACCCGCCTGGATCGCGTGGCCCGCCTCACGGTCCGAGGGGTCATACGACGCTCGATTCTCGCCAAACCGCAAATCCAAGAACCGGGCCATAGCATCATCCGAGCAGTCCGGACTTGAAGTCGCCTCCTGCACCCAGGCGGCGTTAACGTCCTCCTCGTCGAGGAGCTCGTGCATGGCGTTGATCACCGCCGTCCGCAATTTGCGCAGGTAGGCCGGCTTCACGCCGTCGCGAGATAGCGACTGCGGCACTTTTTGCAACACGTTGACGTGGTACTTGTCGCCGGTGGTGATGATCGGCAGCCCCATCTCGTATAAGGTTGCCATCTCGCCCGGTAGCACGTCGTGGATTTCGACCTCCGTCTTGCGCACCCGCTCCCGAAGGACTCCGCTATCGTCGGCGATGATCGTCTCGATCTGAGTGCTCAACGTGCGGACCGGCACGCGGCTGGGTAATTGCTGGCCATTGACCTCGAGTTGGATGCCGGCAGGGACCAGAATTGAACGTAGATAGCAATTGACCTCGTCCAGTTCGGCCCGGGTCAACTTCAGGACTGCCTTGAAGACCGTGCCCCGCTCGCGTTTGCGGCGTGGCCGGTCCTGGCGCTCCCCCGTGGGCAAGAACACAATTTTGCCAGTGGTCGAGGCGATCTCTGCCGACTCACAGTGGGCGAGCACGATCTTTTCCCCCAAGTTGAACCGGCCGCGCTTCGTCGGGTCACCCTTCTTTGCCGACTCTGCGAACAGCCGGTAAGCGTGGTCAAGCTCGCGAAAGCCGTCGGGCGAGTCGTCCTCGATCACCAAATCGACCGCCGATCGTCCGGACTGCGGTTGTAGAGACACCTTGACGAGCGTGACGTTCTCGTCGAATGCGTTCTGTAGAAGTTCGCCAAGGAGACGCCCCTTCGAATCGGACGTGGTCACCCTGCTGAGACCATGACGATCAACCTCGAACCAGGCATCTAGTTTCCGGCCGGCGTGTGATTTCAAAGTTCGGTCGGGTGTATTGCCGTTCATCATTTTAATACTCCTGTGCAAAGAGAGGCTCGGATTCGCATCGGCAGCGGTCTTAAGGTCCCCGCCGATTCAAAAGTTGATGACCATTCAGTGACGCGACGCTGGCGGCGGATCAAATAATCGCCAAGCGGTGTAGTGCGGCAGGCAAGTCTTTGTCTACAATTCGCAGCCAGCGAGCCCCGGAAATGCCTAGCAGGCGACCATCGGCCCTTAGCCCAATGGCGCGCTGGACGAACTGCACAACGAGTTTGGCTACGCCTGGCGACATCTTGCGCATGCGAATCGCGATGCGCTGTTGGCCCGCTTGAATCAGCAGAATTGAGCGACGGCGACAGGCGTCATAGAGGTGGACGCAATTGCCCGCCCGATCGGTGGCCAACGTCTCGGCAAGCGATCGATAGGACAGCGTGCCAGAATTTCGAAAGCGACGGCGGCAGACCACTTGCACCTCCGACTGCGCAAGAGAAAAGGTGCATGGCGACAGTTGTCGCAATGCACCGTTTCGTCGCGCCGGTCGGAGGGAGGCCGCCGGTTCGGGACGCCGCTGGCGAGCGGTTGGAATGTGCCCAAAACTGGAGGGTCACGCCGTATTCTGACCCTTGGCTTGCGCCAGCTCAATCCGCTTGGCGGAAACATTCGTTCCCAATTGCCAGCGTGATTTTACTCGCCTTGCCTCGAAGTCTGCACTTTCTGAGAAATCGTCGGTAACTGGTATTCCATGAAAAACGGCTCTCCCTTCATGCTGCGGTTGCAA
>JAIESQ010000102.1 GCA_019745975.1 Pirellulales bacterium | reverse complement strand
CGGGGGGCTCAACTGGTTCTGGTACGCCGTGGCGAACGACACCGTCAATCGCGCCAAGGCGGGCGAGACACACACGACGCTCTAACCGGTTCCGGCTGTGGCAGCCGCGCTCCGCTCGCGAGCCGATCAATGCTGCGCCGGAGGGGAGTTTGCGCCGCTGATCGACTACCATGGCGGCTTTGGCCGCCGTCCGTCGCGCGCGAATGGCGGCGCCGATCATTTGCCTCCAGGAGCCAATCATGCTGGTGCGCGCTTTGAGAATCAGTCTGCTGGAAGTAGTTTCAAAACCGAAATTGAACCGACGTTGGGTGCCACTGCTAGCTCGTCTAGCAGTGCCGTTTCGAGCTTTGCACTGCTGGGCAAGCCAGCAGTGGCACCCATGCCAGGTTTTGAAACTGCTACTAGTCGTCTCGTTCTGCGCGCCAGTCGCTACGGCAGAGGAGAAATTCACTCCCCTGTTCGATGGTCAGTCGCTGGCCGGCTGGACGCAGCACGGCGGCAAGGCGAAGTACTTCGTCGACGAGGGCGCGATCGTCGGCGAATCGGTCCCCAACACGTCAAATTCATTCCTCTGCACCGCCAAGCAGTATGGCGACTTCATCTTGGAGCTCGAGTTCAAGGTCGATCCGCGGCTCAACTCCGGCGTGCAAATCCGCTCGCAAGTCTTCGACAAGCCGACGACGGCCGCCGGCGAAGGAGGCAAAACTCGCACGATCCCCGCCGGCCGCGTCCACGGCTACCAGTTTGAGATCGACAACGACCCTGGACGAAACCGTTTCTGGAGCGGCGGCATTTACGACGAAGGACGCCGCGGTTGGCTCTATCCCGGCTTGCGCGGCGGCGACGGCGCCGCGTTCACCGAGCAAGGCCGCAAGCTCACGAAGCTCGGCGACTGGAACACGCTCCGCGTCGAGGCCGTGGGCGACACAATCAAGACCTGGCTCAACGGCGAGCCGCGGGCCGATTTTCGCGATGATCTCACCCCGCGCGGCTTCATTGCCTTGCAGGTCCACGGCGTGGGAGACAAGACCGACAAACTGCAGGTCCGCTGGCGGAACATTCACCTGCGCGAGCTGAGTCCTCGTGCGGACTAACTGCGTGAGCTCTGCAAACTCAAGAATGCGAGGGGGACAGGTACATGTTTTCGGCCAACGTGAGTTAGCAAGGAATGACTTTGGCAACCGAAAAATGTACCGGTCCCCGACTTTGCAGTCCTCGACTTGCGGTCGGCCCGTCGCGGAGTTATTCAAAGGCGTATTCCACCGCGCCACTTCGTCCGTCCACCGCTAACCCGCGAGCCTAGCCATGTACCGCTACCGTTTGCTGTCGATTCTGATTGTCGCCTGCTTCACGACGTCGCTGGCCCAAGCCGAGTTCCGCGTCGGTGTTGCCAAGACGATCATCACCCCCGATCCGCTGTTGCCGATCTCCGGCGGCGTCGGGCCCGGACAACCGTCGACCGGCAAGCAGGGCGAGCTTACCGCCCGCGCCATGGTCTTCCAGCAGGGGGATACCAAGGTCGCCATCGTGCAACTCGACTTGCTTGGCTTCCCCTCGGTGCTTTGTGACCGCGTGCGAAAGCAGGTCGACCGCATTCCGGCCGCCAACATCCTCATCGGCTCCACTCACACGCACAGCGCGCCCGATTGCTACGGATTTCCCGGCCTCGATGGCAAGACCTCGGGCAACCTCAAGTTCATGGACTTCGTCTGCAACCAGGCGGCCAAGGCCGTCAACGAAGCGCTCGACAAACTTCAGCCCGCGCAACTGAAGATCGCCACGGGCGAAGCCCAAGGCAAGATCGCCTACAACTACTACGCGCCGGAGTTGTACGACCCGCGGATGACCGTCATTCAGGCGCTCGCGTCCGACGGCCGCGTCATCGGCACGCTGGTCAACTATGCCGTGCATCCCGAAGTGCTCGGCAACCGGGTCGGCCTCACCAGCCCCGACCTCGTCGGCCCGCTGTGCGACAAGCTCGAAGCCGATCTGGGCGGCATGGCCCTGTTCATGAACGGCGCGCAAGGCGGCATGATCACCGCCGACAATCGCTTGCTGGAGAAAATCGCCGATCCCTTGAAAGCCAAATGGCACGACGCCCGCACTTGGGACGAGTGCTTGCGAATCGGCCACCTGATGGCGTCGGAAGCCGAGCGGATCATCAAAGGCGCCTCGCCGCAAGCCGATCCGCCGTTGGCCTGCTACGCGCGCGACGTGAAGTTCCCGGTCGATTCGCGCTTGATGTGGATGATCATCTTGGGCTCGCCGCTGAAGTACCCGCACAACGAGGACAAGTCGATCACCACCCGCTTGAATCTGGTGAACCTCGGCAACGCCCAAATTCTCACGATCCCCGGCGAAGCCTTGCCCAACATCGGCTTCTACCTTAAGCGGAACATGAAAGGGGAGCACAACCTGCTGTTCGGGCTGACGAACGACGCCTTTGGCTACATTCTCACCAAGGTCGACTTCAACAGCTTCGACCGTTACGAGTACATCTCGGAAACATCGTTAGGCGAGATGACCGGCGAAATCCTGATCGCCAACTCGCTCAAGCTGGTCGACGACTCGCCCCGCCCCAGCACGGGAAAATGAGCCACCACGTGCGCGCACGGCGGATGCGGCTGACAGGACTATCCCGTGCTTGCAGCAGGCACTTGTCGAAAGCGCGATCGTGTCACCAGCGGTGGCTCACCGTGACCACGTTGGTGTCGGCCCCATCGGGCGCGATCTTGGTCGCTTGTCCATCCGGCGTGTCGTAGCCGTGCCGCTCGATGTAGTCGCGCCACCGCGTGGAGATGGCGGCCCGCATCTCGGGCGAGAGCTCGTAACGGTTCGTCTGATAGTTCTGCTGGCTCGACAGGTAGTGCTCGGCGGCAGCGCGGATCGGCTCGAACTCGCCCAATTGCAAGCGCTCGTAGATCGACTCGAGATGCCGTAGCGGATTGCGGACCAACTCCTCGTAGCGCAGTTCAACGAGATTCTCGGGCGGAATCAGGTGCCGGGTCTCCTCGTACTTGCGGTGCATCCGTGCGAACGTTTCGAGCACGTATTCTTCGATCCCAGCAAACTTGGGCCTTTGAAAGGCGTGCACACGCTGGAGCGACTTCCAGAGATGGACCGTCGACGGAAAGACTTTGTATGGATTGCGCACCAGATAGACGAAGCGGGCGTCGGGGAACAGTTCCAACAGCACCTTGATGCGGGCCGTGTGCGGGGGCGACTTCAAGACGATGCGCTTGGGAGTTCGCCAGGTGATCTGTTGCATGAAGCGCAGCAGGGCCAGCTTCCAGCGATCGAGCGCGGCGGGGGAGAGCCCTTCCAAATCAAGGTACTCGGGAAACGCGGCCGGCTCGTTGGGAAAGGCGACCGTCAAGTACGGCGAGGGAACACCAAGATTGCACAGCGCGAATTCGTCTTCCTGTGGGCGGTCCCAGCCCATCAGCATGTTGTCCATCACCCGGCGCTCGGGGAGCAGCCATTTGAGGCGTGGCGCCATCACGGGCTCGGTGAACAAGAAGGCACTGGGAGCAACACACTGCCAAGTGGTCGGAAACGTATGGCGCTCGTCAAGAATCAATAATTCGTGCAAGAGCGTGGTGCCGCAGCGCCAATGCCCTAATATGAATAGCGGCGGCGCGGCCATTTTGGTGCGGGCGACCGCGCGGCCTAACAGCAACTGTTGCAGCCACTTGAGCCCGGTGTGCGGTACGCTGTAGAGTAAATCGGCGGCTGCGACCGAGAGCTGTGCGGGGGCGATTCGGAAGCGATTGCGGGCAAACAGCTTGACGAGCCCTGCGGTATCCATGCCCACCCACAGTCGGGGCATCCACCAGCGAAAGGCGGCGGTGTTGTCGCCGTCGGGAGGCGTTGCGTCGGATTTGACCGGTGAGAGCGCTGGGGGATCGATCGCTGACGTGGCGCGCGGCGCGCCGGGCGTGGAACGGGTCAAGCCATGGGCTCCTCGTCATCGGGCGGGAAACCAGAGTATATTCGGGCCATTTCGGCGGCGGAAGCGTGCTCGTCGCAGCCGCGGGGCCGTCAAGCATCCTTAAGACACCAAAAGACCAAGTATGGCAACGATTCTGGTCACCGGCGGCGCAGGCTTTATCGGCGGCTGCTTTGTCAGGCAGTGGATTGCCGAAGAGCAGGACGCCGTTGTCAATCTCGATAAATTGACGTATGCGGGCAATCTCGACTCGCTCGAACCTATAGCCAAGAACTCCAAGCACAAGTTCGTGCACGGGGACATCGCCGACCGGGCGCTGGTCAACAAGCTGCTAGTTGAGCATCGGCCGCGGGCGATCGTCAACTTCGCCGCCGAGTCGCATGTCGACCGCTCGATCGATGGTCCGGGCGCCTTCGTGCAAACGAACGTCGTCGGCACGTTCACAGTCCTGGACGCGGCCCGCCACTATTGGAAGTCGCTGCCGGCCGGCGAAGCCGAGAAGTTCCGCTTTCTGCACGTGTCGACCGACGAGGTCTACGGCTCGCTGGGAGCGACTGGCAAGTTCTTGGAGACAACGCCCTATTCGCCCAATTCACCCTATTCAGCCTCGAAGGCGTCGAGCGATCACTTCGTGCGCGCGTACCACCACACCTTCGGGCTGCCGATACTGGTTACCAATTGCTCGAACAACTACGGGCCATATCAGTTTCCGGAGAAGCTGATACCGCTGATGATCCTCAACGCCATCGAGGGGAAGCCACTGCCTGTGTACGGTGATGGGCAGAATATTCGCGACTGGTTGTTCGTCGAGGATCATTGCCACGCCATTCGCCGCGTTCTGGCCAAGGCCGCGCCCGGCGAGACCTACAACGTGGGCGGAAACTGCGAACGCACGAATATGCAGATTGTGCACGCCATCTGCGATACGGTCGATCGACTGAAGCCGGGCTTGAAGCACGCACCCTGCCGGGGCTTGATCAAGTTCGTTCCCGATCGCCCGGGGCACGACCGCCGCTACGCGATCGACGCTGGCAAGATCGAGCGCGAGCTGGGTTGGACGCCGAGCCAAGTTTTTGAGACTGGCCTGGAGCTCACCGTGCGCTGGTATCTGGACAACCCCGTGTGGGTCGAGCGCGTGACCAGCGGCAAGTACCAGCGCGGGCGGCTCGGCCTGGGCTGATCGCCAATCAATCGGCAATTCACCACGAGAACACCGCGATGACGCAGTTCTGCAAAAAAGGGATCATCCTGGCCGGCGGCTCCGGCACGCGCTTGCACCCGATCACCAAGTCGGTGAGCAAGCAACTGCTGCCAATCTACGACAAGCCCATGATCTACTACCCGCTGAGCACGCTGATGCTGGCCGGCATCCGCGAAGTGCTGGTGATCACCACGCCCGAGGATGGGCCGAGCTTCGAGCGCTTGCTGGGGGACGGCAGCCAGTTGGGGATGTCGATCCGCTATGCCACGCAACCCAAGCCCGAGGGGCTCGCACAGGCGTTCATCATCGGACGCGAGTTCGTCGGCCGCGATCACGTGTCGCTCGTGCTAGGAGACAATCTGTTCTACGGGCAGGGCTTTCAGCAAATGCTCGGCCGCGCGGCGAGCCACGAGACGGGGGCGACGATCTTCGCTTATCTGGTCAAGGAACCGCAGCACTACGGCGTTGTCGAGTTCGACGAGAGCGGCAAAGCCCTGTCGCTCGAAGAGAAGCCGAAGCAGCCCAAGTCGAACTACGCGCTCACGGGTTTGTACTTCTACGACAACCAGGTGGTCGAGATCGCGACGAATCTCAAACCATCGGCGCGTGGCGAGCTGGAAATCACCGACGTCAACAAGGAATATCTGCGGCGCGGGCAGTTGCGCGTGGAGAAGTTCACGCGCGGCTTTGCCTGGCTCGATACCGGCACGCCGGAGTCGCTGATTCAGGCGGCCAATTTCATCGAGGCGATCGAGAATCGCCAGGGGCTGAAGGTCGCCTGCATCGAGGAGATCGCCTTCAACAAGGGGTTCATCGACGCCGCTCAGCTCGAGAAGCTCGCAGGGATGCTCAAGAACAGCTACGGCCAGTACCTGCGCGATCTGCTGGCACAGCCGCGGCCGCGGCGGTAGACGCCGTTTTGGTTGCGATGCTGGTAGGCGATCGCCAATTTGCCGGCGTTGTCGATCGCGCCGTTAGAAGCTATCATCCGGCCCCCAATTTCGGCTGGATGGAGGCGGCCAGGCACCGCGGCTGGCCGCACTAACGGATGGCAACAATCGCCGGCAACGGACTGCACACTAGCTCACTCGGCGCTGGCTCTCTGCACTCTGGATCGTTGCGCGGCGCCGCCGCGCGGACGCTGGTCGCCAATCTGGCTGGGCTGGCGGTCACGCTGGTCGCGCACGCCTGGCTCGCGAGAACGCTTGGCACCGATGCGTATGGGCAGTTCGCGCTGGCGATTGCGCTGGCGACCGTGGTTTCGGCCGTCGCGCGATTCGGTTGGGATGGCGCGGCGTATCGCTTCGTGCCAGGGTATCTGACACAGGGTGACGGCGGGCGGCTGACGGGGTTCTTGGTGGCTGCGCGAGCGCGCGTGCGCTTGCTCGCGACGGCGCTGGCTACGTGTCTGATGCTGCTGGGAACGCTTGGCTTATTGCCTGGTTTACGAGTAGGCAACTACCTCGCCGTGGCCGTCTTGGTTGTCGCGCAAACCGGCCTCTTATGGCAGGCGGCCTGCACGCGGGCGTCGGGCGCGGCGGCCATCTCGCAATTGGTGGTCGAGGTCGTGCGACCGCTGTTGCTCGTCGTTTGCTGCGTCGCACTCGTGAATTGGAGCGGTGTTTCACTTTCAGCGACGCGAGTACTCGTTCTGTATGCCGCCGCGACAGTGGCAAGCGGCCTGGCGCTGACGCTCGTTAACCGCCAGCTATTTGTCTACGTTCGAGGACCGCGCAATTCCGACGAGCTCGCGCTCTGGCAGCGAACCGCTCGACCGCTCGCCGCCGCTTCGATCCTGGAACTGCTGTACGATCAGGCGGACGTTCTGCTGGTCGGTGGCATGCTGGGGAGCCAGGCGGCTGGCAGCTATGCGTTGGCGGCTCGACTGGCGAAGCTGCCACTCGCCGCGACGTCAGCGGTCAGCATGTCGGCCGTTCCTCGGTTGTCGGCGGCGCAAGCGCAAGGCGATTGGAGGGTGTTTACGACCGTTTCGCGCAAGGCGTCGACTGGCATGCTGGCAGGCGCTGTGTGTGCTTCGATCGCGGTGCTCGTCGGCGCTCCCGTGGGCCTGCGATGGCTTGGGGGCGATTATGCAGACGCAACGTGGCCACTTCTGGTGCTGCTCTTAGGTCGTTGCACCGCGGCGGCGTATGGCCCGGCGATGCAGACGTTGAGTGTCGTGGGACAAGCGCGCGGCGTGCCGGTCTATCTCGGCATCGGCCTGGCGATTCAAGTCTCGCTGGGAGCGATTTCGCTCATGTCGTTTGGCACAGTTGGCGGAGCTGCTTCGCGCTCGATGGCTACGATCGCTTGCGCGTTTCTGGCTAACGCGACTTTGCGGCGCGCGCATAGCGGCGAGCAGGCCGTCTTGCCGCTACCGCCGATGCGGCGGCGGGCCATAAACCTTTTGGCGAATCAGATCCGCCGGCAGGTGCCTGGCCAGCTCGTCGTCGGTCGGATAGGTGATCAGCACCGTGCGCCGCTTGCCGTAGAACAGGAATAGCGCGCCGGCCGCGACCGCGGAGGCGTGTCCTTGGATCACGCCGGCGGCTAGATCGGCGACCGAGCCAGCGCCACCGCAGGCGATCACCGGAACGGGAAGCGCGTCGGCCACGCGGCGCGTGAGCTCGACATCGTAGCCGGTCATTGTGCCATCGCGATCGATCGACGTGAGCAGAATTTCGCCGGCCCCGAATTCGACGAGCTCTTGGGCCCAAGCGAGCGGCTCGCGGCCCGTCGCCTGCCGACCGCCGTGGCTGAAGACCTCGTACCGCCCGTCGGCGTGGCGGCGGTAGTCGATCGAGGCCAGCATACACTGGCGGCCGAACCGCTCGGCGCCTTCGCGCAGCAGCTCGGGCCGCTCAAAGAGCGCGGAGTTGATCACCACGCGATCGGCGCCCGCCTCGAGGAGTTTGCGGGCGTCGGCCGCCGTGCGCACGCCGCCGCCAACCGACAGCGGCATCGTCGTCTCCTCGGCAATCTGCGCGATGATTTCGGTATGGCAAGTGCGCCCTTCGCGCGAGGCGTCAATATCGAGCAATACCAGCTCGTCGACGTTGCGCCCGCTGAACACCCGGGCCGCGTTGATCGGACTGCCGACGTAAACAAAATCGCGAAACTGGATGCTCTTCTCGATCCCCCACCCGCGCAACAGCAGCACCGGAATGACGCGCGTCTTGAGCATGCCGCTAGCTATGTCCGTTCGCAAATATTAAACGCCTGAGTCGCCGCTCCAATTAACGAAGTTGCGCAGCAGCCGGGCGCCCAGGTCGTGGCTTTTCTCGGGATGAAACTGCACGCCCACCAGGTTGTCGCGGGCGACGGCCGACGCGTAGGTTTGGCCGTAGGTGGTGGACGCCAACACGTCGCCTGGTTCCTCGCAGTTCACAGCATACGAATGCGCGAAGTAAAAGCATGCCCCCGACGGGATGCCCTCGAACAGCGGATGCGGCCGCGCGATGGCCACTTCGTTCCAACCAAGTTGCGGAATCTTGAGTGCCGCGTCGGCTGGGACGCGAAAGCGATGCGTCTCAGCGCGCAGTCAGCCGAATCCCGGGGATTGGCCCTCCTCGCTGCGGAGCGTAAACATTTGCAGGCCCAAGCAGATGCCCAAGGTCGGCACGCGTGCTTCGCGCACCCGGTGGTCGATGGCGGCCTTGGCTCCCGACTGAGTGAGCGCGAGCATGGCGTCGTCGAGCGAACCGACGCCGGGGAGCACGAGCCGCGTGGCACGCTGGATTTCCGCGGCCTGCGAAGTAACGCAAACTTCGGCCCCCAGCTTGCGAAACGCCGTGGCGACCGACAACAGGTTTCCGGTTCCGGTATCGACGATGGTAATCCTGTCGTTCACTAGCGTCTCTTAATATTGGCACGCTCTAGAATTTCCAGCGTGAGTGTTCTAAAGTCGTTATAGGCGTCGCGGACCGAGTACAAGTGAGCCCCGATTGCTCCATCGGCAGGCTTCAAGAAGAAGATCGGCTTGCGCGCTTCCTGAGCCATCGGCATCAGGCTACGATAATGCTTGAGCAGCGCCAGGCAATTCACATCATCTCGAATCGACTCGTCGAATTGCGCTGGAATATCCAGCACGAACTGCCGATAGGTCGATGGCATTCGAGCAATCCATTTATCGTATGCGTGCACTGGCCTCGCAACTCTCACCGAATGCTGCATTACGATGTACCCCAAAGGCGTCATCTGCCCGCCCGGCAAATCAATGCTCGTCGGTGGCTTACGCTCGAGTCGCTCGCTCCAAGCGATGCGCCAATCGCGAAGCGCGGGACCGAGGTTTCGTAAACCTTGCAATGAGAAGAGGTCTGGTCCGAGTGGGATCACGACGGAATCCGATGCAATTAAGGCAGCCCGGTTGATCGCGCCCAGATTCGGACCTAGGTCTATGATAACGACATCTGCGCGGTGTTTCTGCGCGGCCAATTGAAGAACTCTCCAGAACGCCGACATAACGCGAAACGCTCGCTCGTCGCGATCGAGACACTTAGGCCAGACTTGCGAGAGATCGTCTTCGAATTGTGAAAGCGACATATCGCCTGGCACCAGCGCGAGCCGTTCGTTGATTTCCTCTAGTAGCGGCGTTTGAATGTCGCCAACGCCAATCTTGATTGGTTGCACCGCACCAAAGATGGTCAATGGCTGGACGTTTTCGGGCCACAGTTCTTCGAGCCGTTCATCGTCGAGAAAAGCGGCCGTCAAGTTGCCTTGCGGGTCCAAATCTGCCGCTACAGTCCTCAAACCCAGCTCTGTCATCATCCAGGCAACATGATAGACCAGAGTCGTCTTGCCAACTCCGCCTTTGTTGTTGAAGAACGCGACGACGGGAACGCTCATGGGCGGCTCCGAATCGAAACCAGCACATGGTTGGGCTGAATATCGAAGTCTAGTTGCGGATTTCCGTTTTCGACGAGTAGTTTGCGAGCCAGAGCGATGCCAACGCCGAATCGTTGAATGTACCCCAGATTTCGCATTGCCTCCGCTACGTGCGGATTACGGTAGTCGGTAATACCAGGCGAACCAAAGTTCTCGATCGTTACCTGTCCAAACGGACCACCTGGATTCTGAACCTCGATCCGATCTGCATACCAGTAAATTCGCACAGGCGCATTGGTCGTCTCATAGTCGCGATGCATGATCGCATTGCGAACGATCTGTTGGATCGCCACGAGCGGGTAGTCGGGCCGCTGCACTTCAAGGTCGGCGGTAGTGATATCTGTGGCGATTCGGATGTTTGCGCGCAAGACGTCGTCGACTCGCCTCAGCAGTTGGGAGAGCGCGCCCGTGATCACATGTTGGTCGGCGATGGGGTCAGTAGGATAGACGCCATTGAAGCGAAGGAACTGCACGAATGCGCCTGGAAGGAAGTCCAAAGGCTGCTTACCAACCACGAGCACTCCCGATACGGTCGGTCGGTACGGCTCAGTCGACTCAATAAACCGCAACGACGCCAATTGTTGTTCTATGTCGCGTTGATTGTCTGCCAGGACATCAGGTGCGACAGCCGACTGAAGGTACTCTCTCCATGCGCCATCCAGGTCTAAATCGTCGATCGTTGCCTCAGCCAAAATGTGCAAGTCGAACGATCGGTCTTGAGAGCGTCGTTTTTCGTTCAGCCGTCGTTCTTCATCGGCTGAAGCAATTGCCCGCCGCGGACCGACGCGTATCCAGACGCGGCCGCGATACCTCACGGGCGGAGCGAACGACGGTTCCACTACGATGACTGCCATCGTGCAACCACGCAACGTGCACTTCTGCACATACATCGTTGGAATCGGCAGAATCTGGCCGTCGGACCGCATGTCAGCCAATGTCAGCAATAGCTCGTCGGTTATCGCGAGGTTGGCGCAGTTCCCGTCGTCATTCACGCCTACAAAGACGATTCCAGGCTTGCCATGGCTTGGCAAATCGTTCGCAAAAGCGCAAATTGCCTCGCGAATCCGATCCGTGTTTGCCAGCGAGCTTTTTCGCTCAACTCGATCAGACTCCGCGTCAACTAGCAGTGATTCAAGCTCGGCCTGCGAGAGCATCATTCACTTATCCTCAATGATCTGCCAACCTGCGATACACCGATCATTTACGCGAGCGACAGCATTCTTTAGCCGAGTAGATACGGTTGACTGGTTTGTCGTCAAGCGATCAAAATCAGAGCGGGACAGGCCGCATGAATTCTGGGTTGGGGCGGCGCGACTAGCCCAAGCTGATCGAGGAGCGAATCCGCTTGAACAGAATTGAGAGGATCGTGCGGCGGTCGGTGACGATCTCGACCTTGCCCGCCATACCTAGTTTCACGGCGCCTTGATAGAGTCCCTTGCCGACTTGGTCGCCGGCCAGCGACACGCGCACGCGGTAAGTCACGCCAGGGCCAGTCGATTGACGTTGGCCCGTACGGCTCATCGTCGCCAGAGCGCCACCGCTGGTAGCGTTCTCGGGGGCGAGCGCCACAGCAGGCTGCGTATCGGGCGAGATGAACGATACGTTGCCCCCTAGCGAGCCATAGAGCTGGTAGTCGTAAGCGTCGAACTTCACGCGCGACGGTAAGCCTTCGCGCAGTAAGCCCACATCTTCGCTAGTGATCAGCGACTCGAAACAGAAGCCGTCGCGGGCCGCGACCTCGTAGACCGGCGCGCCGCTGGGCACCACGTCGCCAACGTGATACTTCCCCTTGGTGACGATGCCGTCGATCGGGCTGCGGAGAACGGCTTGCTGCAATTGCCGCTCGAGGTCGGAAAGTTCCTTGCCGGCCGTCTCGGCTTCTCCTTGCTTGGCAATCCGCCGGGCCGCGAGCTCGGCAGTGCGCACGGCGTGATCGCGCTTGACCAGCTCGATCGCCTGCCGCAACACGGCCAGGTGCCCTTCGTCGAGCGGCAGTCGGGCGCGGCGCAAACTCTCTTCGCACAATTGCACCTTGGCGGCGCTTTCGACGAGTTGCTGTTCGGTAACGGCGCGCGTGGCAATCAGTTTTTGCAAGCGAGCATCGTGATCGCGCGACTTGGCCAGCTCGATCTCGGCCTGGCGAATCTCCGTCTGCTGCACGCGGCGCAGGCGGGCCAGCTCGGCCACGGCTTGTTCAAGTTCGGCCACTGCCTTGCCGTGAGCGATCTCGTACTGGCGTGCCTGTAATTCGTCGAGCTGCGCTAACTTCGCCAGTTCCGCTTGCGCCGACGACGACACTTGCTGGGTTTTGGCGATCTGGTGATCGAGCCGCTGGGTGTCGAGCTTCAGAAGAATGTCGCCTTTGCCCACGACATCCCCTTCTTGCACGCAAACTTCCGCGACACGCCCCTCGACATGCGGGCTCACGGCGCTGAACACCTGCGTCGGCAGATCGAGCGGCCGTACGCGGCCCGTGGCGCGAACGACAATGTCGGCTTTCGTCAGTGCCGCCCAGGCAACCGCCAGGGCAACTGTAAGCACGCACAGCCAGACGCCAACATGAGCGAGCGCCGGCGGGCGCGCTTCGATGGTTTGGCGGAACTTTGAGCAGTCGCCGAGTGTGATGACATGTGAGTCGGGCACGATAATCATCCTTCGTTCAAGACGCGGGCGATGCGGTTGGCGGGCACGTGATGCGGGTCGTGCGGCAGGGTGTCGTGGCCGCCGGGCGAAGCTTGCGAGCGCCACAGTTGGGTGTACGACCCGCCCGCGGCCAGCAGTTCGCTGTGCGTCCCCTGTTCCGCGACGCGCCCGTTGTCAAGCACATAGATCAAGTCGGCGTCGCGGACCGTGCTGAGCCGGTGGGCGACCAGAATCACCGTCTGCCCGGCCAGCGCGGTGCGAAGATTTTCTTGAATATGCCGCTCGGTGGTGGTGTCGAGCTGGCTGGTCGCCTCGTCGAGCACTAATACGTCCGGGCGATTCACGAGCGCCCGGGCGATCGCCAGTCGTTGTCGCTGTCCGCCCGAGAGGTTGGCGCCGCGCTCGCCGACGATCGTGTCGTAACGCTGCGGCAGGCTGTTGATGAACTCATCGAGTCCGGCGGCTCGGGCGGCGGCCACCACATCGGCCAGCGAGGCCTGCGGCGCGCCCAGCGCGATGTTCTCGCGAATCGTGGCGTCGAACACGAACGTATCTTGAGTGACGATGCCGAACCTGTCGCGGATCGTGCTCAAGTCGAAATCGCGCAGGTCAGTGCCATCGAGCATGATCTGCCCGGCGCCCGGCTGATAAAGCCGCAGCAGCAGCTTCAAGAGGGTCGACTTGCCGCAGCCGCTTTCGCCGACGATCGCCACGGTCTTGCCGGCTGGCACGCGGAGCGAGACATCTTCGAGCACATTGCCGCGGCTGCCGTAGGCGAACGTGACGTTGCGCAGCTCCAGCTCGCGAGCCAGGCCCGTGAACGGCACGCGGCTATCTCCCTTGGGTTCGGCCTCCAGATCGAGCACTTGAAACAGCCGGTCGACGGCCACCAGAGCGTCTTGGATTTTGAGGTTCACCGTGGCCAGGCGATTGAGCGGCTCGAGCAAGGTGGTCAGTAGCATAAAGACGAACAGCAGCTCGCCGATGGTAAGTGCGCCCGAGAGCACGCGATGCCCTCCCAGCCAGAGCATGCCGACGCTCGCCATGCTGGTGATGAACATGCCGGCGGCGTTCATACGGATATCGAGCTTTTGCAGCGAGAAGACCGACTGCGTGAAGTCGACAAACCGCCCCTCGAATTGTTCGTTGCGGCGATCCTCGGCGCCAAAGGCTTTGATCGTGTCGACGCCCGAGATGTTCTCGAACAAGTGGGCCGAGGCCTGCGCGGCATGTTCCATGGCGCTGCGTGAGTGGCGCACGGCGGCTGGATGATTGATCGCGACCACGGCCACGAACACCGGCGCGATCAGCGTCGCGGCGATGGCCAGCGGCAAGTCGTAAATCCACAGGACAGCCAGCAGGACCACCACCACGGTAGTGTCGACCACGGCCGTGGTCGCGGTGCCGTTGATCGCCTCGCGCAGCTTGGCGGCGTCAGTCACGCGCGAGAAGATTTCGCCGGTGCGGCGCGTCTCGAAGAACTTCGTCGGCAATTGCAGCAAGTGCCGCGTATAAGCTCCGATCAATCCCAGGTCGAGCCGCCGGGCGATATGAGCCAGCAAGTATTGGCGTACGACACCAAACAACGTCCGCAGCACGACGACCATCGCCATGCCGATTCCCAAGGCGTTGAGCAGTGTCCCTTCGCGATGCACCAGCACCGAGTCGACGAGGTGCTGCACGAACAGCGAGGTCGAAGTGGCCAACAAGGTCATCAACAGCGCACAGAGCATGACCTCGAACAGGATCGACGTGTGAGGACGCAATAAGTGCAGGAACCGCCGCCAGGCGCTCGGTCGCCGACCAATGCCGCGAGGCAGGGCCGCGGTTGGGTCGGGCACGGCGACCAGCAAGTTGCCGGTCCAGTTGGCAGTGAATTGTTCAAGCGTGCGTATCTCGATTTCGCCGGCCGGGTCGCCGACAACGATTCGCCCCCGCTTCACGCGATAGACCACGACAAAGTGTCCAAAGCCCTCGCCGTCGCGCAAGTGGGCGATCGCCGGCAGCGGCAGTTGTGGCAACGTGTCGGCCGTGCAGCGGATCGCCTTGGCCGAGAATCCAAGCGAGCGAGCCGTGCGCACCAGGCTCAACAGATTGGCGCCTGAGCGGTCGGTCGCCGTCAGGTCGCGGAGCTTTTCCAGACCGATATCAAGGCCGTGATACAGGGCCAAGGTGGCCAGCGCCGCCGCTCCGCAGTCGTTGCCGTCGTGCTGGCGGACAAGCTTCAGGCGGCGCCACATGCGGTGGTTCCTTGCTCGGCGGTCGGGGTGCTCGTGGTTGGTGGGCCTCTCTACTGAAGCGGGAAAGGGGCCGAAATGCTTCGCCGGGCGACGCGTCGTCAGGCTCGGGCTAGCGGCCGACCGTGGTACCGCCACCTGGGGGTCCCCCGAAATAAGATTGACCGGGAATTTGCGTCCTAACCGTCCTAAGCGGCTGTCAAAAGTCGTTAAGTCTTTTGTGGATAACGGGTTATTTTAGGACGCAAATCCCAAAACACTTGCGTCCTAGATCGTCCTAAACTGGGTTTTGCGTCCTAAGCAGGGACCTCGCGCGAAGGACGCCAATTTTTTATCTCGCGGATTTCGCAGAGGTCGCAGATTGACGACGATCGGCCGGGGCATCGACTCTCGTTACTGCGAAATCAGTGGCTACGACCTTGTAGGGTGATTCGCCGCGCCTATTATGGTCGTACTTATGACCATTTATCAGGGGTGCGAATGTTACAACCGCTTGGCAAGCGATTGGGAGTTTTTTTACTTGCAGCGGGGGGGGCTAAGCTAGAGTCTAACTCTCGCCTCAGCCCAAACTAATCGGTGCCGCTCGTGATGTTGCTCTGAAGCCGGGTCGCTCTCGCCCGGAATCCTTGGCACCAACCTTCGTTCGATTTCGGCGCTCACTCCAGGCGCGCCGATCGTTGAACGATTTCATCGGATTCATCGTCGCAGTTCGCTGCTCACTCGTAATTGGGCTTCCGCACATGATTCGGTTTGTGAGTTTGTCACCAGACGTGCGCCACGGTCTGCGCGCAGTTTGCGCCGCGCTGCTGATCCTGGCGGGTTCGACATCAATTGCCCACGCTGATCCGTACGTGGGGCTGCACAGCTTCAACGGCTTGGACGGCGAATTGCCGGTTGGCCAATTGTTGCCCGTCGGTTCCGAGCTCTGGGGCACCACCGCGTATGGTGGTGGCGATGGGGTGCGAGGCGTGCTGTTTTCGATCAATCCCGATGGATCGAACTTTCAGGTACGGCACGGGTTCACCGGCGCGAACGGTGACGGCGTCTCGCCGTCGCAAGGCGTCGTCCAGAGCGGCTCGCGGATCTTCGGCATGACTGCGGGACAATCGTTCCCGGCGGTCGTCCCAGCGACATTATATTCGATCAATGCCGACGGCTCGGACTACCAGACAATCCATACGTTTCCGAGCTTTGTGGACATCGGCACGACTGCCGTTACGACCGTCGGATCGAAGCTTTATGGTGTTGAATCGCTTGGTTCAGGGAATCCATCCAAAGCCTTCGCCATCGACTTTGATGGCTCGAATTTTGAGTATTTGCACAGCTTTGATCAGAATACCGACGGCTTGATGCCGCTTGGTCGCCTCCTTGCTTACGGCGATAGGCTCTACGGCACCACATCGTCGAACGGCGCCTTAAATGGCGGGACTGTTTTTTCCATGAGTTTGGATGGCTCGAACTTCCAGGTTCTGCATTCGTTCGTGAGGACGCCATCCGAGGGCAGCCCCTTTGCCGGTCTGACGATGGTTGGGTCGGTTCTATACGGCACCACGACCGGTTCGGCGAAAACCTGGGGGACGTTGTTTTCGATGAATCTCGACGGTTCGAACTTCCAGACGATCCACGAGTTTGATGGAATCACCTCGGCCTTTCCGATCGGCGAACTGGTTGAAGCGCACTCCCGGCTCTTTGGCACGACCTTTCACGGGAATGGTTTGAACGGCTCGGTCTACTCAATTGGCGTCGATGGCTCGGACTTCAAAGTGCTGTCGAAGTTTGAAGTGCCCAGCGCGCCCCGAGAGCCAGCATCGGCGCTGACACTGTTGGGTTCGACGCTTTATGGCACCACGACAGGCTGGAGCAGCAGCAATACGCCGCCGGACCGACACGGAACGGTGTTCGCCGTGCCGATTCCCGAGGCGAGCACCTTTGTGATGTCGGGAATGGCGCTAGGCAGCCTGATCGCTGTCGCCCTGCGACGCCGGCGGATACGTAGCGCTCAATCGATTGTTGATACCACGCCGACGTAAAGCTCAACGGCGCGATAGTTGTAGGGTGCGTGAAACGCACCAATGCTAATCGTTGGCATCGATCACGAACCGCGCCGCAGAGACTGGTGTGCTTCGCACACCCTACAAAATCTCTCGTCGTGCCGTGGTGTCATTGTGGTGAGCTCGTCGCGAGTCGCGGCAGTGCTTCCGACCGCGCCGCACAAGCGCCCCGAGACTCGCGGCGCCGATCAGACCTAGCAGCCACGTCGACGGCTCGGGGATCGTGTAGATGAAGGAGATGTCGAGCTGCGTGAAGGTGTCGCGATAGTAGCCGACGATCTTGTTGCCATCGATGCCGCGGAGCCCATTGGTCTCGACACATCTTTGCAGGCTAGGGCTTGGTGGACCAATGGTTTGGGCTGACGTGAGTCGTCGTATGTCATTGGCCGCGCAGCGGCCGCAGCGCGAAGCCGTGGGTGAAACCCACGGACACTCGACGTCAAACGAAACTAAGCCGCGCAGCGGCGACAGAAGCCCTTCTCCGTGGGCGCGAGTCCACGGCGATCTCCCATTTGACGTCGCCGCTGCGCGGCTTTGTGGTTTATTGCCAGGCTTCCGTGGGCTATCCGCCCACGGCTAAGCGCCTCCGCCGCTACGCGGCGAAATCCGTGACCGGCGTGCCGCGCACACCCGACAGGTCCCGTAGTGTCGTTGTGCCGTCGTGGTTGACCGGTCGTGGCGGAGAGCCGATCCATTGCGGTCAGTCCTTGGGCGGAGCCTCGTCCGCTGTGCGCGGCTAATTCGACGCTGCCAACTCGCGCGCCACGCCACTCTCACCCCTAACCAAATGCCGAGGAGGACAGTCCCGTGTTTTCGAACGGCGCGGATTGATTCGCGCAACGTCGCACACCGAAAAACGGGACAGTCCTCGGGCGGAACGGCTCCACAGCCGCGGCTACTTCTCTTTGCGCGTCAGTGTGCCGGCGGGAGTCTCGCCGGGCTGGCCGCCCGAGAAGGCGACGAACTTCGTGTCAATCGTGTTGGCGTCTTTGATCTGGAACACCCCTTCGTGCACGTGCGTGTCGACCTGGGGGTCGAAGTTCGTGCCACCGTGGAAGACGAACTTCAGCTCGCCTGGCTTGTCGGTCTTCTCGAACTTCATGACCGGGGCGTTTTGCAGGGCGCAATAGTGCGTCATGAGCAGCGTGTCGCCGTCCCAGTGGAACACGGAGATCATCTCGTGGGGCTCGCCCGCGAAGATCGTCTGAATGATGGAGCTGCCGGCCGCGGTGGTCCGAAAGCTGACGGCGTTCGAGCCACCGCCGTGGTCGTGATCGCCAGACATTTCCCAATCGCCGGCAAGTGTCTTGAGAAACTCGAAGGCGCTGTGGGCGTCGTAGACGACGTCTTGCGGCGGGGTTTTCTCCGGCGTAGTGCTCGGCTTGTCGGCGGCGTGGGATCGTAGCACCAGCGCAAGTGTCAGCAGGGCGGCGGTGAAGAGTGGATTTCTCATGGTCGGGGTCCTTTTGATCTAGTTTTCAGTGTTCAGTGTTCAGTGTTCAGTGTTCAGTGTTCAGTGTTCAGTGTTCAGTGTTCAGTGTTCAGTGTTCAGTG
>JAIESQ010000156.1 GCA_019745975.1 Pirellulales bacterium | reverse complement strand
CGTACGACCACGCCCCCAACACCTTCGCCGCCCACACTACCCCGCTCCCCAATCAACTCATGAATAATCCGGGCTAGGAGATTCTTGGGAAACATACAAGTGCGCAGTGGCTCCAGAGAGAAGTGCCGTACATGGATCAGGGATCGGTTCCACACCTTTGGCGGCGTTGCAGGTTCGGCACGAATAGAGCAAGTTGTCGTAAACTGTTTCCTGCGATGGATCGCTGCGCTGCGGCACGAAATGATCGATATCAAACAGGGCCTTTACTCTGCCCCATTGTTCGCGAACCAGGCAGTACACGCACCGGAAAGAGAACTCATCGCGCAACCACGGACGATAACTATCGTACTTTGCATACCCATTGGGACCATGTTTGCGCAAGTGCACTTTGTCGGGATAGACAAACGGCAGCATGGGGTCGACGACTACTCGCGAGTGCTTGTGCGAGAATTCAGTTCTTCATAGAGCCTGTCCGTTGCAGCCATCGGCAGCGGAGCCACGCGCTTCCTATGCCGTAGCATCCGCTCCTGCAAATCGTCGAGCTCCGCCTTTTCGTCCTCAGACAAGTGGAAGTCGATTTCCTTGTCGATTAACTCGCACCGCCGTCGGTTAAGTTCGTCCGACCAAACATCGAGCAAGTCAGAAACGCTGGACACGCCGGCTGACCGTTGCCTCGCTAGCCACTCCGCGAAGGCGGCGAAATCTGAGGCATTGGAATCAGCAGGAAAGGCCTCTGCTTCTGGTGGCGCGGCGACCCACGATAGAAAGTGGGAAAATGCGATCTCGGCATCTTGCTTACGATCGAAGGATCGCTCAAGGTCGCCCTTCAATGATTCTTGCAGGCGTTGGTACAGTCTTTTCGAGGACGAGTGAAGCTGGTCGGATGGAACTCGCTTTGCCTCGAAGAAGTGAATGACCCGGTCGTCGAAGCTGAGGATGTCCGACCTCTCGACACCATGAACAACTGCATTTCTGATATGCGACTTCAGCCAACCTCCGAATCGTCTAGAGTGGGTCGTGAGCAGTAAGACGCGTGCCGCTGCCCTTGTTCCCGCCTGTGGCAAGCGCACAGAATCGAAGACGATCGAGTACTCGCTAGCGTCCCCGAAAACTTTTCGCCATTCTTGACCAAGTCGCAGATGCAATCGAGTGTAGTCCCCTTCCGCCACTCGGGGAGAGCGACTAACTGCGAAGAGGAAGTCAAGGTCGACATTTTGGTTGGTCATTCGTTCGGTCTCGGTGAGAGATCGGAGAAGCGCCAAACGCGCCTATTTGCAGTATAGTCGATGCAGCGCGCAGACCGTGCATTTCTGTGCGCAGTTCCTGTCCGGGTTCGATTGCTGTCAGGCACGGGGTGCCTGACCTACGACTACTCTGGCTATGAATCCACCACGGGAACTCGTCGATGCGTTTTCACCGTCGCCCAACCTCTTGCTCGACGTTGCGCGCCGGCAGATTGACGAGGGAATGCTATCGGAGATCGCTCAGGCCGATTATGGACAGGATTCCGATCTTCATCTGGCGGCCCTTCGGCCAATACACGAGTCGCGTAGGTCATGCACTCCCGTGCATGACAATTCCTATCCGTGATCGATGCCTGTCAGGCACGGGGTGCCTGACCTACGACTCAAATTGCGGAAGTGGCATCCATCGTGGATCACGTGCATAGCCTTTGGTGCGCTCGGCCAAGGTCGACACGCTCAACGTCGTACCTGGATAACAATGACCTTCCGCGACAAAGTTGTGCTGCGCCTCGCGAAACGATATTTCATTGGGTCCGCCGGTGATATCGGGTTGCGACTCTTGGTAGTCGTCCTGTGTCCATCCGCAAACGACACAGATATCGCCGTATGATTCTAAGTTGATATAGCCGCAGCATCGGCATGTAGTTCGATTTGGCAAGGATGATGACATGTCGTTTGGCTAAATCGACTTTATCGGCGCGTTGTCATGCGGCACGCGTCTCTCGGCTTCGTATTACTTGGCCTCTTGTTTGTCGCCCGGCTTCTTCTCCGCTTGCCGGAAGAACATCACGTGCTGCCAGCTCAGGTCGTCGTACTGTTCGGCCAGCTCGTAGCCGTTGGGTTCCAGCTCCTTGAGCACTTGCCGCTTGCTCATCTTGTGCTCGGGCTTGATCGGCACCAGCAGGTCTTCGGCCCGAAACTCGACCAGCACCAACCGGCCGTCGGGCTTGAGCGCCTTGTGCAGCGCCGCGAGCATCTGCTCGGGATAGCCGAACTCGTGATAGACGTCGACCACCAGGATGAGATCGCAACTGGCCGGCGGCAGCTTGGGATCGATCGGCGTGCTCTGGATCGGTTCCACATTGGCGAGCCCGGCCTCCTTCACGCGCAGATCGAGCAAATGCAGCATCTCGGGCTGAATGTCGACGGCCAGCACCTTGCCCTGCGGGCCGACGAGCCGGGCCAGCTCGAGCGTGTAGTAGCCGTTGCCGCAACCGAGATCGCAGACGGTCTGGCCGGGCTTGATCTTGAGCGCCGCCAGCAGCTTGTCGGTTTGTTCTTCCTGGGCGCGCTCGGGGCGGGTGAGCCAGACGGCGCCGTGCCAGGTCATGTAAGGGGCGATCCGCCGGCCCTTGTAGCGTTTGAGCGGCGGCGGGAGTTTTTCGTCGGCGTCGCCAACATCGGGGTCGGCATTGTCGGTATCGGCAGAGAGGGGCGTGGCGGGGGCATCGTCCGCAGCGGCGGCGTTGTTGTCCGGGGCGGTGTTGTCGGGGGCACTGGCCGGCGGCTCTGCATTCCGTGGTTCGGCCGCCAGCGCGATCAGGCTGGCGGTCGATAGCGCCACAAGCAGCAAGATCATGCGCGTGACAGTAGCCCAGAATCGCAAGCTTCGTTGCATGGAAAAATGCCGTTGCAAATGTGCCCAGCGGTGCGGTGTTCGATTGAGCACTGCTGGACAAGCCAGCAGTGGCACCCAACGCCGTTAACCATCCAACTGGGGTGGCCCGGCTGCTCGCAGCCGGGTGGCGCAGCCACAAGAATCTACTCATGCCGCGCAGCCAATGTCAGCCGCGTCGACTTCAGTTGGCTTCTTGTCGCTTCGCGACCCAGCCGGCAAGCGGCTGGGCCACCCAAATTCCACGATTCAGAAGGTTAACGGCGTAGAGTGGCACCCGACGTTGGTTCGTTGACGGTTTTGAAGCTGCCGCTAGCTCTCGTTGTAACACACGCGTCGAGTGGCTGCCTCAGGAGAACGGCAAAGTCAAATACGAGGATGCAGCGACAAGAAGCGCCTAGCCGTGTTGTGTCAATCTTTGCACTGCTGGACAAGCCAGCAGTGGCACCCAATCCAGGATTTCCAACCGAATGTACCAGTCCCCGACTTGGCAGTTCGCCGGGGTCTGCCGAATTTGCTTGTATGTTTACTTTGTACAGGCTATGCAAAGGGTAATCGCGGTCGGGCGTCGGTTTACTCCTTGCAGTTGGGGGTGTCGAAGGAGACGAACATGGTCCGCAACAATCGTCGCGAGTTCTTGGGGGAAATCGGCCGTGGCATGCTGCTGGCCGGTTTGGGCACCACCTTGGCCAGCGAGCTGCGGTTGGCCACTGCCGCCGATGTCGACGCCACGCTTCCCGTGCTCGACTTCGGCGCGTACGAGCCGCTCGTCGCCCTGATGCAAGAGACCGCGCCGGCCGAGCTGACGCCCAAGCTCGTCGAAAAGATCAAGTCGGGCACGGACCTCAAGACGCTCGTGGCCGCGGCCGCGCTGGCCAACGCGCGCACGTTCGGCGGCGAGGACTACATCGGCTTCCACACGTTCATGGCGCTGGCGCCGGCTTATCGCATGGCGCAAGAGCTGCCGAAAGAACTGGCGCCGCTGCCGGTGCTCAAGGTGCTGTACCGCAACGCGAACCGCATTCAAGAATTCGGCGGCCGCAAGAGCGAAGTGCTGCACCCGGTTGAAGGAGTGGCGCTGCCGAGCGATGCTGTCGCCGGTGAGTATGTCCGTGAAGCCACGCGCCGCGGCGATGTCAACACGGCCGAAGCGCGGTTTGCCACGATCGCGGCCGGCGATCCGGGCGAGGCCTTCAACCATCTGCAGTTCACCGTCGAGGACGAAATTAACGTCCATCGCGTGGCGCTCGCCTGGCGGGCGTGGGAAACGCTCGACATTGTCGGGCCGGCGTGGGCACACAGCATGCTGCGGCAGTCGATTCGCTTCTGCGCCAAGGAAGATGGCGACCGAATGGAGCGGCACGGCGCGCCGTGTGCGATTCGCACCCTGCTCCCCAGCCTGTTGGATCAATATCATTTGCTCGGACGTGCGCTGGGGACGAAGTCGGCGGACGATGCCTGGATCGAACAGCTCGCCAAGACGATGTTCCGCGGCACGCACGAGCAGGCGGCCGACGCCGCGGCCCAGGCCCTGGCCGAAGGCTTCTCGCCCGAGGCGGTCGGCGAAGCGATGGCCCTGGCGGCGAACATGCTGGTGCTGCACGATCCCGGCCGGCCGGAGAAATGGGCCAGCCCCGGGAAGCCGGCCGGCAGTTGCCACGGCGACTCGATCGGGGTGCATGCCAGCGACGCGGCGAATGCCTGGCGCAATATCGCCCGCGTGAGCAATCCCCGCAACACGGTCGCCAGCCTGATCGTCGGCGCGTATCACACGGCGGGCCAAAGCGAGTGGTCCAACGCGGTGTCATACCCGCTGGCTGAGCAGCTCGAAGCCATTACGACCGAAGAGCCGAAGGCATTGTTGGCCACGTGCGACGAAGCGATTCGCGCGGGGGATCAGTTCCGCGCGGCGGCCGCAATGGCGCGCTATGGCGCACAGAACCAAGCGCCCGAGGCGGCCTTTGCCATGCTGTTGCGCTTTGGCACCAGCGAAGATGGCGCGCTGCACGCCGAAAAGTACTACAACACGGTGCGCGAAGAGTTTGCGCAGTCGCGGCCGGCGTTTCGCTGGAACCAGCTCGTGGCGCTGGCCCGCGTCACGGCCAGCGAGTATGGCCGCCCCGCGCCGGGCTACGCCGAGGCGCGTGCGCTGCTGGGCGTGTAACGGCTGGCGCGTTAGCCGTCGGACTTTAGCAACGGCGAGCCGGCCAGATGTGCCCGCACCGCGCCCGGCAGCACTTCGAAGCGGAGCTCGCGGCCGCTCGTCGGTTCGCCATCGAGATTGATGTCGAGCGGCGTCTCGGAGCGGATTTCCAGCCAAGGGACTCGCGCGCGGACCACGGTTTGCTCGACCGCGGCCAGGCCGCCACGCAACAGGTCCGCCAGCGCCGTCGGTAGCTGGCTCAACTCGACATCGGGCAGAATGCTCACGTCGAAGAGTCCGTCGTTGATCATTGCGCTGGGGCAGAGGATGTGCCCGCCGCCGGCCTGGCGGCCGTTGCCGACGGCCAGCACCAGGAACTTCCCCTGCCAGTCGAAACCTGGCCCGCGATAACTCCCCGCCGAACTGTGAATGCTATTGAAGCGCCGCAGCCCGGTGAGCAGGTACGCGGTGCCGCCCAACAGCCGCTTGAGATCTTCGGAGGTTTCGACTGTCACTTGCGTGCCGAACCCGCCCGTGGCCACGTTGATGAACGTGCGCTGGCCCACGCGGCCAACGTCGATCGGCGTGGGCTGCGAATTCGTGATGAGCTCCAGCGCCGCGACGGGATCGAGCGGGATCTCGTTGGAGCGCGCGAAATCGTTGGCGGTGCCCAGCGGCAGAATGCCGAGCGCGGGGCGTGCCGCGGCGGGCTGACCAGCAGCCGCGTGCATGAGCGCGTCGGCGACTGCGTTGATCGTGCCGTCGCCGCCGCCGGCCACGATGGTGTCGGCCCCGGCATCAACGGCTTCGCGGACGATGCGCTGGGCATCGCCGGCTTCCCAGGTGACGCGCACTTCAACGCGGTGCCCGGCTTGGCGCTGCGCTGTGACGGCTTGCCGCACTCCGGCGTTGCCCGCTTGCTTGCCGTGCAGCACGATGAACAGCGAGCGAGACATGGCGGCGTGTCCAAGAAAGGAACGAATCTGAGATCAACGCGACCGTAGTTTATCGGTGCGCGCAGTGGCTCACTCGTGCAGTACGTCGCGCGCGTCCATCAGCGCGAATCCCAAAAGGTTCTCACCTCTCCAGCTCGCCGGATGCTTGGCGAGCGGATCGTCGGCAGCCAAGCCGATTCCCCAGACAGGGTCGTGTGGACTGGCCTCGACGATCACCTGCGACCCGGTCCCCAGCAGATACTCGCGCAGCGTGGGATTCTGGCGGAACTTGGCAATGTTGCCCTCGGTGACGATGCGTCGAGCCACGGCCATCCAACCCGCCTGATCGAAGCCGCGCACTTGCCGCCCCAGGCTTTTGGCCGCGCCTGGGTGAGGCGATTCGAGAATCTTGGCCAGTGTCTCCTCGTCGCCGAACAGTTGCGCTTTGCCGGCCATCATCCAATGTTCGGAGGTCAGGTACCGTACGCCGTCAATGTCAAACGGCGCCGGGAACCATTGGCTCAAACACGAGGGGCCGATCGAGCCATCCTTGCGCGGCTGGTGCCCCCAGAACAACAGATACTCGAACCGCTCGCCCGCGGCGACACGTTGACGAAGTTCGGCAAGGTCCATTCTGATTGCGCTACCTTATCATGCGAAGTTTCGTCGGCTTGCGGCGATCAATGCAGGACATCAACCCGGAATTCAAGTTCGCCGACCGATCGTCCCGGCGGCATTACCGTACATCGTCGGCGATCCCACCGCCACGCTCGACTTGAACCACTCACGACTGCCTGCGTAATATGACCAGCCCCAGGGACCGGCGCATGCCCGAAGAAGAGTCCGACATCCTTGACTCTCAGCCGGCGGCGAGGGAGCCGTTGCGCTGGCCGCCGCCAGCGAATTCGCGGTCGCCCTTGCCGCCACCACCACCGGCACTTTCACCGCCCGTGCACTTCGACGACGCCGTGCGGCGGTTCGTCGACTTTCTGGCGGGCGTGTTCTTTCCCGCGTTGTTGCTGCTGTTCGCGTCGGCGTCCGGCGTCTTCGTGCCGGAGTGGCAGACCGGCAACACGCTCGACTTCGGCTTGATGATCCTCAACAGCACTTCACTCTCGGCGTTCGCGCCGCTGCTGGTTTACAGCGCGATCTCCCTGGTTTGCGTGATCACCGATCCGGAGAGGTTCGCGCCGTCTCGCTTCGTGCGTTTCGGTGTCTACAGCGGCTTGTTGACCATCGGGCCAATCGCGGTTTTGATTGGCCTGCGGATTCTCAGCGACGCTACGGGCACGCCGGGCGATTCGCTAGTCGCGTTGCTGGGAATGCTCAATGTCGTCTGCTTCGTCTGGCTGCTGGCGGGTCCACTTCGCAAGCCATGGGGTCAAGGGCTGCTTGCGTTGGCGATCTTCGTGTTTTTCGTGGAGCTTTTCGCGACGGACGCCTTTGGCCACGGCAGTAGCGGCGAGGTAACTCTCTTGCTGCAGATCTTTGCACTGATCTGTTCGTTGCCCTGGGTCTCGATGGCTGTCTTTGCGCGCTATGCCTGGGGCTTGCACTCGGCGTACGGTCGAGTGTGGCAATTTCGCCTGCTCGATCTGCTGGGCATTACGGCCTGGTGCGCCTACTACATGAACGGGTGGCGCGCCGCATACGCCACGGCGCTAGAAACCTACTCGCGGCTCCCTGCGTCGCCACCAACCTGCTACATCGCGACGGCCGCCGCGCGCGGGCATCGCCGCATCGTGGGCGCTAGCGAACTAGTGAGCTCCGAAGGCGTCCCGTGGATCGTCAATCGGCAGCTCGCGTGCCTCAAAGCGGCGGAGCTCGCGCTGCTGGTGACTGCTCCAGGCCTGCATCGCGCCACGCGCGCCGTCTACGATCGGCTCGGCCCACCGTTGGCGCGGCGCATCAACAATCCTTGGCTGGCCGATGTGGCGTACCTGTCGCTCAAGCCGGCCGAATGGGGCGCGATGTGGCTATTGCGCCGCGCGATGCCGGAAATCGACTCGCGCGCCGAGCGTTTGTTTGGCGTAGAGTCGGCCTAGGATTTGAGAACGCCTCTTAATCCCACCACCACTGGCCGTCGGCCAGGTCGACCTTCAGGGCCGAGCGCGTCGACTGCACGCGGTTCTCGTCGTCGGGCAAGAGATTCGACTGCTCGAGTGCCCGCTCGGCATTGACGGTGACGCCGCCCCCTAGCGGGGTCATGAGCTGAGTACCCTTCCAGATGGAGGTGACGGCCGTTTCAACCTGCTCGGGGGCCTGGCACGTTTCGGTGGCGAATTTCTTCTCGTCGCCGAAGAACTCCATCCGCCAGCCGGCCGTGGTGTAATAGTCCTGCTCCTGGATGAAGGCCGCCGCGATCGACATATCGATCAGGTCGCGCAGTTGTGCGTAGATCGGCGACTTTTCGGCCAACTGCGGATACTTCTTGGTGAACGCGGTCACGAAAATCTGGCTGGCCCGATCCTGCCCGGCACTGACGACGCGCCCTCCCGCGGCGTTGACCACTTCGCCTTCGCCGACGAGCTTGACGCCATCGCCAACCAGCTCCATCGCCAGCTTCTCGCCGGCCACACGCACGCACTGGTAGTCGGGGACGAAAAACCAGCGCTGCAGAGCGTTGCGGGCCACGCCGGCAGGGCTCGCGCGGTCGACGTAGCTGGTCATCTTGATCGGCGGCCGCTCCAGTCCGATGCCGATCAATTTCATCCGATAGTCGGCTTCGACGAGCACTTGAGCGAAGTGCGTGCGCGGCGACACGCCCAGCACGCTCACCTTCTGCATGCCCATGCTGGTGCGCAGCCCGTTGACGATCGTGTCGGTGTCGGCGGGCGTGGCATGCGGGCCGACCTGACGCAGAAACTCTTGCATCTTCGCCAGGCCCTCGGGCGTGGGATCGATCGAGCAGCCGATCGTGGGGCCGCCTTTCTCGCCCGGCGGATAGGCCCGCATCGCGACCACGAGATCTTCGAGCTGCAGCACGGGGCGGCCGGTTTCGATGCTGCAGACGCGGCCGGTCAAGTCTTCAGCCCAACCGCCGGCCGGGCCGGCGACGACAATGTCGCGCGATTCGGGATAGTAGAAGACGTACTGCAGCCGCGTGATGCCGGCCAGATAGCGCATCTCGTCGCCCAAGCGCAGACCTTTGGCCAACCGATCGGCTACCGCACGCTCCAGCCGCGTGAGCGAAATCTTGCGCAGGGGGCTGGCGACGGCGACCTCGGGATTGAGGGCCGCTTGGGCCGCCGCCAGGCGCTCGCGCATCAGTTGCCCGCCAGGATCGTCGATCACGCGCATCCGCAGCACGCCATCGGCGTCGATGTGCACGCCGGCGAGCTGCTGGGCCGTTGCCGTGGAAACGCCGCACAACGTCAGGCCGACAACCAAGGCCGACCACACGACAACACGTAAAAGACGCATGGACCGCGATCTCCTGTCCCGGACACGAAGCAAACGATGGGCTGAAAGTCCTTAACTCGATCCTAATTAGGCAATTTGGGCAAGGCAAGAAAGGCGGCCAGAAGTGTGTGCGCGGGACTGCAAAGCCGGGAAATGGCCCGTCCATTCGGCTAGCCCGAAAACCGGCACCGCTAGATGGCGGACTGCGTTTCGCCGGCCTTGGCCCGGTTGATCGAATCGATGGCCAGCACGTACCAGAACCAGTTGAAGCCGGTGCCGCCGGTCGACCCCCAGAGCGTGTCGGCCGCGCTGTCGGCCGTGACGGTTGTGCCGGCTTGCAGGTAATTGCCGCCGTTGGCTCCGCCGCCGCCGACTCCCAGGATATTGTTTACCCTGTCGGTATAAATATGGGCGCTGGCCCATTCGTCGCGGATCGCCGCGAGCGCGGCCGGACTCAGGGTCGTATCGTCGCCGATCAGAATGCTGCCGGCTCCTTCGGCCCCGTCGACCGACTGGTAGTCGTAGAGCGTGTCGGCATCGGCGCCACCGATGAGGATGTTGCGCCCGCCCCCTTCGCCGCCGCTAACCCAGTTGCCGTAGATCGTGTCGTTGCCGGCGCCACCAAGCAGGACGTTGTTGCCACCACGGCCTTCGGCGCCGTTGATGGCGTTGCCGTAGATGGTGTCATTGCCGGCGCCGCCGACCACGATATTGTTGCCCTGCTGCCCTTCGGGGCCGTTGACCTGCGCGCCGAAGTTGGCGCCGCCGATCAAGATGTCGTTGGCATCGCCACCAAAGAGGGTGTTGTTGCCGGTGCCGCCATCGAGCGTGGCGGCGATTGAGGCCAGGGCCGCGGCGTCGAGCGTGTCGTCGCCTTCGTTCCCCTTGGCGTCGAGGCGGCCGGTCACGCCGCCAAACGTCTCGACAAAATTCGTGGCCACGCCGTTGTCAAGCGTGGTGGTGACGCGCACGCTGGTGGGGCTCAGTTGCTCGAACCGCACATGATCGGCGCCGGCCGTGCCGGTCCAGACCAGGTCGCCACCGATCACCTGCACGGCGCTGACCGTGGCGCTTTGGGTCGCCTGAGTGCTGACGCCACCATCCTTGTCGGTGGCGGTTACCTTGATGGTCCGCGCGCCGACGGTGTTGAACGCGTGCGCGACGATCGTGCCCGAGGGGCCATTGACGATCTGGATGTCGGAGCCGTCGCCGTTCCAATCGATGGTGTACGTGAAGCCGGCCGCCTGATCGACGCTCGACACGTCCGTCGCCGAAAAGGTGAAGCTCTGCGAGCCGCCGCGCGCCAGCGCGCCGGGTCCCACGATGCCGGCGGTGGGGGCCACGTTGCCGACCGTGACGGTGGTGGAAGCGGTCGAGGCGCCTAGCGGTCCGGTGGCCCGCACGTTGACAGCGAATACTCCATTGTCCGGCTTGGAGAAACTGACGTTCTGTCCCGATGTTTCGTACGAGCCGTTGTTGTCGAGGTCCCAGGCATACGATGTGATGTCACCCGTGCCCGACGCGTTCAACGACACCGAGGCGGTTTCGGTCGTGTTATACGGTCCGCCGGAGCTGACGACGGGGGGGGTAAATACGGTCGCCGATACATTAATCGAGTAGGGAGTGGCCGCCGATCCCAACGCGGCGCCCACGTCGGTCGTGAAGGTCAAGGTGGCGTGATAGGAGCCGCTGGCCGCGCCCACGGCGTTGAATTGCAGCGCAAGGTTCTGCATGCCCCCCGCGGAAATGACCGTCCCCGGCGTGAAGGTCGGCAAGGAGAAGCGACTCGCGTCGGGGCCGCTGATACCGGCGGAAACCAGCGTCATGTTGGTCAGCGCGCCAAGATCGCCGTTGGGGGTGGAGTTCAGCACGTTGAAGCCTTGGCCGACGGTCGTACCAGCGGTCACTGGCGAGAGCGACAGGCTGCTCACAGCGTTGAAAACCGGTCCCACGCCAGTCCCCGAGAGGAGCGTGTTCTGGTTGTTGCTAGTGCTGGTGGCGCTGGCGATTTGATTGCTCGTGCCCGACCCCGTCGGCGTGAAGGTGTAGCTAACGGTGGCGGTGTCGCTCCCCAGCGAGGGATCTTTGAAGAGCGGATTGAACGACTGCCCGCCGCCGCTGAACGGCCCAGTGGCCACGCTGAACGCCAGGTTCTTGACTTTGGTGTAATTCGGCCCGGCGTTGCTTGCCGTGACGTTCAGCGACGCGCTCGTGCCGATGCGCACGTTGCCAAACGCCAGGTCGAAATCATCGAGCGACAAGGAGCCCGACTGCAGCGCCGTGCCAAAAAACTGCTGCACGCCGTAGAGCGAAACGATGTTGTAGCCGCTCGAATTCAGGTGAATCGCGTCGCCTGAGTTCATCAGCGAGGGGCGCGTCGGCCAGGCGGGATAGAGTTCGGGCGGGTAAACCGTGCCCGTGCCGGCCACCGACGGAAAATACCCGCCGCCGTAGCCGTTGGTCGTGTTCAAGAGCCCGTAGTTCCAGACATGGGCCACGCGGCGACTGGCGTTGGCAATGGCGACTTTGCCGTTTTCCGCGGCCTTTAAGCCATCGTTCAAGGCCTGGTTCTGGAGGCCGTCGAGACCGACATTGCCCGACTTGATGATGCCCAGGTTCGCGCGGATCGTGTCGCCAGCCGACCCGGTAACCATGTCCCAGACATTGATGTAGTCGTAGCTGGCGATGACGACCTGGATATCGGGGCGGATGGCCAGGATCGAGTCGACAATGAACTGCACATTCGACTGAATCGACGCGAAGACGGCGCCGTTGTTCGGGTTGTTGACGTAGAACCCGCCCCCCAGCGTCCCTAGCAGCAAGTCATTGCCGCCGGAACTAAGCCAGACGATATCGGCGTCGGGATGGGCGTTGATGCGATTGATGATGTCGCCGATCTGCGCCGCGTGTTGGGCCGCGGTGCCACCGCCGAACGACTCGTTGTAGACCGGCACGCCAGGGAAGAAGGCGCTGATCGCCGTTCCCAGGCTGTTGGAAAACCCGGGCGCCGCGGGAGCGGAACCCGGTGCGCCGGCGGCGATCAACCACGCCCAGCTATCGCCAATCGTCACCACGCCCGAGAGGACTTCGCGGCGTTCGAGCGCTTCGCAGCCGAGGGTCCGCCGGCGCAGGGCGCGGCGCTTAGACGCCGCAGCTTGCGCGCGGCTGAAGCGCCCCACGGCGCGCTTTTGAAGCAAGCGCCCTCTTGGCAGGTAGCCCAGCGACATCGGCAAACACTCCCCTCTCGCGATTCAATACCCCGCTCGCAATGCACTTCGCGGCCGAAGGGCCAGATTCCTAGCAGCCGTTTCAAACCTGGTTCGGGTGCCACTGCTGGCTTGCCCAGCAGTGAATTGCTCGACACGGCACTTGCTAGACGCTTCTTGCAGGGCACCCGACGTCGGTTCAATGCTGGTTTTGAAACTGATTCTACGAACCGCCACGCCCTGCCGCCCCCGAAATGGGCCTAGCGCCCCTCCTCTATTCGCTGGCGCAGCACGCCTGTGACAGAATAATTCCTCAGCGCGTCCATGACATGCTCCACGATGCGTCAAAATGTTACGGCTGCGCGCGTACTTTCACGTACCTTTCGGGTGCACGTGCCCCCTGTAACACACGTCAATGTGGCACGAGCCGCCGAAGCCCGCCGGATCATTATGCCGCAAGCAGTTGCGCGCGGTTGAGAGTCGACGGGAATTTCCCGGTGCGCGGGTGAGCACGGCCTAGTTCATGGCCAACAATCGCTTGCCAGAATTGCCCTGCTTCCGGCAGAATCACAGCAGTTGCTAGCGAGGTTCGCCAGCCGATAGGCGGAGTAGCCATCGATTCGAAGTGGGACGGCGGTCAGCGAGCTGATCCGTCGCCGCAGGAGGTCCGCCGCCCCATGAAGCTCACGCGGTCAGTCAGCTACGCGGTTGGAGTGCTGCAGGGAGTGCTGCAGGCCCGAGGGGACGGCCCGGTGCCAGCGGCTACCATCGCCCGCTCGGGCAAGTATCCACCGCGGTTCCTCTACCGCATTTTGCGCAGGCTGGTCGATGCCGGCCTGCTCACCGGCACATCGGGCCCCGGGGGGGGCTACTCACTCGCGCGGCCCGCGCGCAGGATCACGCTGTTGGAAATCGTCACGGCGGTCGAAGGCAAACCGACGGCGACGAAGCTGGCGGCGATCAGCCCGGCGCAGCGCGCCGCGATGCGCACGATCAATCGCATCAGCGAACAGGCGGCGAAGCGGTTTCGTCAGGATCTGGCCGGCGTGACATTGGCCAAACTAGCGCGCGGTGGCCGAGCAGGACGCCGCAAACGCGCATCGACGAAGCGCGCCGCGAAGTGAGCCTTGGCCACCTGATGCCCGCAAAAGGGGACATTCTACTTTTTCGCGGATTCGGCCAAGCGCCATCGAGCGCCGATGGGAAAAAGTTGAATGTCCCCTTTTGCCTGGGTACGCTCTTCGGCATGCCACGCACTGCTCGAGCGTCTCGCGCCAACTGGTGTTACCACGTCCTGAATCGCGGCAACGCACAGCAGCAAGTCTATCATAAGGACGGAGACTACCTGGCGTTCCTCAATCTGATCGACAGCGCTTGTGAGCGGGTACCGATGCGAGTGTTGGGGTGGTGCTTGATGCCCAATCATTTTCACCTCCTGCTCTGGCCGCGCGGCGATGGAGATCTGGGACGTTGGATGCAGTGGCTGCTCACCAGTCATGTGCGCCGATACCATCGCCACCATGGCGGGAGCGGGCATGTCTGGCAGGGGCGCTTCAAGGCGTTTCCAATCCAGCAGGACGATCACTTGCGCACCGTCCTGCGCTACGTGGAGCGCAATCCGTTGCGCGCTGGGCTCGTAGCGCGAAGTCGCGATTGGCCGTGGTCGAGCCTTCGTAGCCGCTTGCCGCGCGCGGCGCGCCCTCGCTGGCTATGCGAACTTCCGGTTTCGTTGCCAGCGGAATGGCCGCGCTGGATCGATGAACCGCAAAGCGACGCGGAACAATTGGCCTTGCGGCGAAGTATTGCGCGTGGCACGCCGTTTGGGTCCGAAACGTGGACGCGGATGGCAGCCACGCGACTGGGTTTAGAAGCGACGTTGCGCCCGCGCGGCCGCCCGCGAAAGGCGAAAACCTAGTCCTCAAAAGGGGACATTCTACTTTTCTACACACTTCGCCGACGCCGCGTCGCCACTATGAAAAAGTAGAATGTCCCCTTTTGTTGGCCCGCAGGATCACGCTGTTGGAAATCGTCACGGCGGTCGAAGGCAAACCGACAGCGACGAAGCTGGTGGCGATCAGCCCGGCGCAGCGCGCCGCGATGCGCACGGGCCCGCAAAAGGGGACATGCTACTTTTTCGCGGATTCGGCCAAGCGCCATCGAGCGCCGACGGGAAAAAGTTGAATGTCCCCTTTTGTCGACCTTTTGTCGACGTGTTCAATTCGGCTGCTCGCCGCGGCGAAAGCGTACGAACCGCATTATTTGAGCGGATCGCTCGGCGAGTTTTGCGTGCGCGACATGCGGGCCGCTTCATCGCTGCCGGCGCGCACCAACAGCACCAGCCCCTTGGCGCGCTCGTCGCCGTCACGCACCACGACGCGCTTGAGCCCCAACCGCGGTTGCGCCGCCGCGAGCGCCGCCGCGAGTTGCTTCTTGCCGGGCGGGACCACGACCACGTCGGCCTGCGACGTGGCCACCGCGTCGACCAGCGCGTCGATCCGGTCGGCTTCCAACAACCGGCATTCGGTCTGCGCATAAAACCCGAACAGTGCCGCGTGATCGCGCGCCGCCCACACCTCGGCGTCGGTGCCAAAGCGGTGGCAGGTCCAGCGGGCCGCTTCGGCCAATTGCCGCCGGCTGGCGAACGACGTTCTGAAGGCATGCGACCAACTGCCGACCGCCAGCGCCACGAGCAGCACGGTGGCCACCGCGCCGGGGCGCCAATCGTCGTGCGCCCACTGCTGCAAGCCGTGCAGCCGCCGACTGGGAGGCCACATCATTCCCAATCCCGACCACGGAGCCACGACCAGGAACGCCGAGATGAAATACCGCGAGCTCAGCTCGCCGCTGAAACGCAAGTGAATCCAACTGCTCAAGAGAATCGTGGCGGCCAGCGCCACCAGAGGCAACTGATCGCTCCGCCGGGCCAGCGGCCACCAGGCCAGCACGCTCACGGCGGCCGCCAGCAGGGCGAATGGATTGAATCCTTCGATCCCCTTTTGCGCGAAAAAGTGCAGCGCCTCGGCAGTCGACATCCGGCTGCCGACAGTCGGCGGCGCGGTTTCGGCGGGAGATGTCGCGGCAACGGCCGGCGCAGTCGCGGCCTCCGTTGTCACGGCCGTGAGCGGTGCTGTCGACGATGCAGCCGCACCGGCCCCTTCCTCCGGAGTATCTTTCTGAGGCAGCGCCCAGGTGCCGAGCCAGTATTTCACCCGATCCAAGGGATCGGTGCGGACGAGCTTCGCCACCGGCGCGTCTGCGAACCACAACGCCCGAATCCCGTACACGGTGACGGGAAACGACAAGACGATGATCAGTCCGCCGAGGGCCAGTCGCCATCGCGCCGCGCGGTAGTGCCACGCCCGCACGATCATCCAGCCGGCCAAGGGGATCGCCAGAAACAATCCCTCGAACCGCGTCAGCGATGTCAGCGCCACGCACACGCCGGCCGCGGCGAACCAGTGCCAGCGGAGCTCGGTGATCGCGCGCCATGCCAGGTACAACGAGAGGGTCAACAGCAGCCAGTACGTCGGATCGCGGACCACCTCGGGCGTGCGCTCGATGATCGCCGGATGGACCGCGTAGAAGAAGGCCGCCAGTACGGCGACGCGTTCGTCGAACTGCCGCCGCGCGAAGCCGTAGATCGGAAGCACCGCCGCGGTCGACGCCGCCACGCTCCACCACTGGCCTGCGACGGTCAGGTCGGCACCCAGTCGATGCAGCAGCATCAGGATCAGCGTGAAGGTGTTCAGGCTGATCTGTTCGAGCCCCGCAGTCCAGTTGCCGCTGTCGAGTGCTTCGGCCAAGCGCAGGTAGAGCACGGCGTCGGGACAGACGGTGTCGATTTTGGCGGCCATCCACAGCCGCGGCAGCAGGCACAAGAGCAACAGCACGAGCCACGTGACTGGCCGCGCCGGCTGGTGGCTCGCGACTGGCGCCTGACGCGCGAGTTGGTTCTCGTACGACTCCGGCGCGTCAGCCAATAAGTGCAGGAGGCGATAAAGCGGCCGCCCCCACAGGCTCCAACGAAGTGCGGCTTCCATGCCACGGTCTCCCTACGCCCGCCAGTGGTCGTCAATCGCGCCCGGCGCGCCCTGCTGCGATCGGTGGTTGTGCCGAGAACCAATCGGCGAACATGATCTCGACGGCCGCGGGCAAATCGTCGGCCACCGCCCGAGCGAGCGCTCGCGCTGGTTCGAGCGCACGTTCGGTCTCGCGCCCATAACCCGAGCGCACCAGGATGGCTTGAGCGCCTGCCTGCGCGGCGGCCTCCAGGTCCGAAAGTTTGTCTCCCACGAGCCACGACCGGGGCAGGTCGAGCTCGAGCTCGCGCGCCGCCTGTTCGAGCATGCCGGGCATTGGTTTGCGGCACGCGCATGCGATCCGATAGCGCTCGACCGAGGCCTCGGGGTGATGCGGGCAGTAGTAGTAGCGGTCGATTCTCGCGCACGCCGCGGCCAGCAGCCGGTCGATGGTCGCGTGCACTTCGGCGATCGCCGCTTCGGCAAACTTGCCCCGCGCCACGCCCGCCTGGTTGGTGACCACGACGACCGGCACTTCGCGCTCGTTGAGCCGGCGGATGGCCGCCGCCGCGCCCGTCGAGAGCCGCACGTCGGCGGCCCGCGACAAATAGCCGACCTCGTCAACCACGACGCCGTCGCGGTCGAGGAAAGCAGCCGCTCGGCGGGGAGCGTTCATCCGCACGGTCCTGAACTTTAAACTTCAAGCGAAGGGTTTGCGGGCGCACTCGGCCTGGCCTCGCGGAGTCGTTGGGTGGGCCGAACTTTGCGCCGGCATAGATAGGGGTTTCCTTTTCATGTTACAAGGCCAAGTTCGCTGGGGCGATGCGGGTGGGTGCATCCTGCACTTTGCGCGTGAGGCATGGTGGGTCATGATTGGCCGGGGGGATTTTCACGCCCAGAGACCCAG
>JAIESQ010000142.1 GCA_019745975.1 Pirellulales bacterium | reverse complement strand
AAACGCCGAAGGATTTCGAGTTTTTTTGCGCCCGCTGCCTTCCCAAGCCGCCCGACTATGCTTGATTGAGGGCTAGCACAAAGACCATAGATATAGTCGTAATAATGGTTGACAAATGGTCCGCAGTTGCTGGAATGGGTTGGCTCGCCGCGGCCAAGCCACGGGTGCCATGCCCACGCTCATCGTGGGCATGCTGGCGATCGCATCGCCACGCGCGGATGACCTGCGTGGCCATGGCAGACCGTCAGCACAGGTCAGAGTCCTCGGCGGAGAGCGGTGCGCGCCGAGCCGTGGCACGGCCATCGTGCCCGGTCGCCCCACCCGGACGCAAATCGCCGCGCCGGACGCAAACCGGACGATCACCCGGACGCAAAATGTGCGGTGTTACACGTGCCCCAAGTTGTGCGCCCCATTTGAGTTCGGGTGCAATGGCAAGCCACCCGGACGCACCCGGACGCAAATTCCCGGGCAATCTTATTCTGGGGCCCCCAGGCTGGCAGGGCCGTTCCGGCTGGACTTCACCGGCACGGATTTCCTTTGGCGCTAGCGCACAAACTGAAACTCGGGCAGCGTGAACACGACGTGCGCCAGAGCGGCCCAAGCGGCTTCGCTCGGATCGCCGCCGTTCGCGCCGCCGTCGGCGCGACGCGTATCGAGGAATTCGAGTGCTTCGCGACGCTCGATCTCGTCGGGTTCGCGGCCGAGTGCGACGACAAACAGGTGCGTCACCTTGTCGGCAGCGCTGCCCGGCGCGGTCGCGAGGCGGCTCCCCCAGACCTGGGCTTGATGAACGACGAACGGATTGTTCATCAAGGACAGTGCTTGGGCCGGCAAAACCGCCTGGTTGCGGTGCCCCGCGGTGTTTTGCGGCCTGGGAAAACCGAATGTCGCCAGCAGCGGCGTGAGGTGATTGCGGCGCACTTCAAGATAGATGCTGCGCCGGCCGTCTCCATCCAGGGGCCCCGAGGACTTCGGCAGGTCATGTCCGTCCATATAGGGCGTCAGGTGGAGCTTCACGCTCGGCCCGTACAAACGTGAATCGAGATTGCCCGCCACCGCCAACATGGCATCGCGCAGGCATTCGGCGTCGAGCCGTCGTGGCGGCACGCGATGGAGCAAGCGATTCTCAGGATCGCGCGAAAGCGCATCGGGCGTTTGTTGGTTTCCTTGTCGATACGCCGCCGACGAGAGAATCATTCGCTGCAACGACTTGATCGACCAACCCGATTCCATGAACCGACAGGCCAGATAGTCGAGCAGCTCCGGATGGGTTGGTCGTTGTCCGGTCTCGCCAAAATTGTCCGGCGTCGGCACCAGGCCGCTGCCAAAATGATATTGCCAAATGCGATTGACGATCACCCGCGCGGTGAGCGGATTGAGCCTCGACACGACCCAGTCGGCAAGCTCGAGCCGTCCGCTGCCTTCGAGACGTGCCGGCCGATGATCGAGCGCCTCGACGCAGCTCAAGAAGCCGCGCGGAACCACGTGGCCCGTCTGCGAGGCGTCGCCGCGCTGTTGCACGGCCACGTCGCGTGGCTGAGCATCGGTCGCCACGAGGGCAATCGTCGATGGACCGAGTTTCAGCAAGCTGGCTGCACGGTGCTCGCGCAGCGACACCACCCGCTCGCGAGTTTCCGGCGGAAGATTGCCAAGGTCGTCCTGGTCGGCGCTGGCTACCAGGGGAACGTCGGTGCGAAGCGCCCAACGTAATACCTCGGTGGGATTCTTCGCCTCGCCCCTAGCGAGCGAGTCGCGATAAGCCGTGAGCTCGCGGACCACCAAATCCTGGTAGGCGGCGGCCAACATTTCCTTCGACGGTATCGATCCGCTCACCAGATTCAACCAAGCGGGCTTTCCGGAAAGCGCCGGCGGCTCGTCGGCAAAGCAGATGTCGTCGACGGAAATCGAGGCGTCGGCAGCGTCCGACTCATCGACGATTTCCAGAAAAACCTCACGGTCTAGCAACTCATGAACATCAAAAAACCGACGCTCGAGGTGACGATCCCCTCGACCGGTTTGCGTTAATAGGCCCAAGGGCTGACCGTTTACAACCAGGCTGATACGGCAGTTCGCAATATCGTTCGCACCGCCGATCCGAAACCAAATAAAAGGTCGCGTGATGGTAAACCGCGGGCTTGTGAGCCGACCAGTTAGAGAACCGCTGACTCGAGCAGTCGATGCCATTCCTGGTCCCGACGCAGCCGTGCAGGCGCCCTCGTTCGTCGGTGTCGGAGTAGCGCCAAATGCGGCGCCGGTAGCGACCCAGCCGGAAAAATCGGCTCCGTCAAAGTCGGCAAACTTCGTTGGTGGAGACTTCGTGGCCAGTGCACTCGGGGCGACTTGTGGGGCGGGCGCCGCGCTCGATGGATCACGCGCGATTGCAGCCACTTGGCGTGCGATTCGACTGTCCGCGACAGAAACTAAGTGTCGCCACAACCAGAGATAATTGTTGGGAGCGTCAGCGGCTGCATCGACGAGCTGTGCAAAAGCCCCGAGCTGGCGCGGGTCGAGCGAGTATTGCAGGGCGATCTGCTGGCAACGAGTTGATCGGTTTGGCGAGGGAGCCTGCAATACCTCGCGCGCTGCCAAGAGTAGCGGCGCGAGTCGCTCGGCACCGGCAATGCGCCGATCGAGGTCGACAGCGGCAGTGAGTTCGACAAGCTGCTGATCGCACGCGATGACGTCGGCACAGGCCTTCTCAAGTTCCGACTGCCGGGCAACGCCGTCGACACATTGTTGTACTTTTTGCGAACTGTAAAGAAACCCAGCGAGCGCGTAGTAGTCAGTTGTGGGAATCGGATCGAACTTGTGATCGTGGCAGCGCGCGCAGCCCAATGTCAGACCGAGAAATGCCTTGCCGAAGACATCGAGCTGATTCTCGACCTGGTTGGCGCGATCTTGCCGTTCGTCGACGGGAGTGTTTTGCACTTCACCTAAGTACCAGAACCCGGTGCCGATCGGCGCGAGTCGCGTCGCGCCGTCGGAGCTCGTGCGCAGTTCATCGAGTGGGATTAGATCGCCCGCGATCTGCTCGCGGACAAACTGATCGAACGGCAGGTCGCGATTGAAGGCCTCGATTACATAGTCGCGATAGCGATACGCGTTTGGCTTGTCGACGTCGAACTCGTGGCCGTCCGTCTCGGCATAGCGCACCACGTCGAGCCAGTGGCGTGCCCAACGCTCGCCGTAGTGGGGGCTGGCCAAGAGTCGATTGACGAGTCGAAGTTCGGCTTCGTCGGAGTCGTCCGACAGATAGGTTTCGATTTCCTCGGCGGTTGGCGGCAATCCGATCAAATCAAAGGTCACGCGGCGGATGAAGCCGCGCTTGTCGATCGGCGCTGACGGGGTCAGGCCAGCATGCTCCAGCCGTGCGAGCACGAAGAGGTCGAGGCCGTGTCGTGGCCAGGCCTTGTCACTAACCGTTGGAACCGGCGGATCGCGAATGGGCTGCAGTGCCCAATCGCCGGGTAACGCGTCGTCGCTGAGGGCCACCTTTGGCGTCTCGGGCCACGCGGCACCGTCCGCGATCCAAGCGGCGAAATCGTTGACCGCGGCCTCGGGCAGCGCTTTGCCCGGGGGCATCTTCACCGCGGCATCAGGCAGTCGGCGGATCGCCTTGACAAGCAAGCTTGAATCGGGGTCGCCCGGCACAACCGCTGGCCCGCGGCTGCCACCCTTGATAAGCCCTTCGCGTATTGTCAGGTCTAGTCCACCCTTGTTCTTCGCACCCTGGGCGTGACATCGATAGCAATTGGCCACCAGTACCGGTCGTATTCGGCGCTCGAACAACTCGTCGGCCGAGGCTAGCGCGATACTGGCATTGGCAGGCGCAGCATCTGTCCGATCGATGGCCTGCGCGTGGGTGCTCAAAGACGCGAACGCGCAAACCAACGAGAACGGCAGACTGCATCGCGGCGACACGAGTATTGCGAATCGCTAAGGAGTCAACCTGGACAAGCAAATGGCGTCAGATTCAGTCTACCTACCGGTGCGCAACGGCTAAACGGTTGGCTCCGCAAAAATGCAGCAAATGCTGACAAAAAGCGCCCTCATGGGCTGGTTTCAGTCTTAGCTGTTGCCGGCTAGAATCGATTGAGCAGGGCAGCTTTCGATTGCTTCTTCGATCGCGTTGTTTAGTGTTACGGACGCTCGCGGTTCGGTGCATGCAGTTAACGTATCGATCAATCGTCATTCTGCTGGCGATCGTGGTAGCGCCGTTTGCCGCGGCGTGGGGGCCGCTCGTTGGTAATTTCGAATTGGCCGACTATCGAGGGCACACGGTCGCGCTCTCCGACTACGCTGATGCGAAGCTGATTGTCGTGGCGTTCCTTGGCACGGAGTGCCCGTTGGCCCGGTTATACGCGCCTCGCCTCGTCGAACTCGCGAACCGCTACGAGAGCCGAGGTGTGAAGTTCTTGGCGATCGACTCGAACCGTCAAGATTCGTTGACTGAAATCCTGCATGCAGCTCGCACGCTTGGCCTCACGTTTCCGTTTCTTAAAGATGTCGGCAACCAGGTGGCGGATCAATTCGGTGCCGAGCGTACGCCGGAGGTCTTCGTTCTTGATGCGGAACGACGAGTGCGCTATCGAGGACGCATCGATGACCAATACGACGTCGGGGTGCAGCGTGCGGCTCCGCGTAACAGCGATCTCGCCCGAGCAATCGATGAGCTGTTGAGTGGTAGCGAGGTGACGAACGCGACTACTCAGGTGCCAGGTTGCCTGATCGGTCGCGTACCGCTGGCGCGCGAATTACCAAAAACTGATATATCGCCAACGTGGTCTGGACAGATCGCGGCAATCTTCGAACGCCGTTGCCAAGAATGTCACAGACCCGGCGAAGTCGCTCCCTTTTCGCTGTTGACCTATGTCGATGTGCAGGGCTGGGAGGAGACCATTCGAGAGGTGCTCGAGCAGCGTCGTATGCCCCCTTGGGGGGCCGATCCCAAGTTCGGGGATTTTATCAACGACAATCGACTGACCGAAGACGAGCGGTCGCAGATCATAGCCTGGCTGGACGCCGGCGCGCCGGCAGGCGATCCTGCGTTAACACGCCCGCCGGCGGAGTTTCCGCAGGGCTGGCATATCCCTAAGCCCGACCAAATCGTCTTCATGAGCTCGCGGCCGTTCGAAATTCCCGCTGAAGGGGTGGTCGCCTACCAGTGGTTTTACGTCGATCCCGGTTTCCGCGAAGAAAAGTGGCTCCGGGCAACCGAATGCCGACCCGGCAATCCGCGCGTGGTGCATCACATCACGGTGTATTTCAAGCCGCCAGGTCGGCATTGGGAGTTGAAGCTTGGGGACCGCATTAACTTGGTGGGGGGCTACACGCCAGGTCAACGACCAGCCCGCGGCATTGAGGAGCCTCCGTGCATCTTCGTCCCGGCCGGTTCGCAGTTGGTGTTCGAGATTCATTACACGCCGGTGGGCATGGTCGAATTCGATCGCAGTTGCATCGCCTTGACATTCGCCGACCGCGCAATTGTCAAGGAGCAACTGCACTACGTGTTGGCGGCCAACACCGAATTTGCCATCCCACCTGGTGCTACCGAACACGTCGTCGAGTCGTGGTATACGCTCCCCGAGGAGGGCAAGCTAGTTTTCCTCAATCCGCACATGCACCTGCGAGGTAAGTCGTTTCGCTACGAGGCGAGCTATCCAAACGGCAAGACCGAAACGCTACTGAACGTTCCTCGGTATGACTTCAATTGGCAGTCCGTATACGTGTTGCGCGAGCCGAAGCGGTTGCCGACAGGAACGAAGATTCACTGCGTGGCGCGCTTCGATAACTCGGCCGAAAATCCAGCGAATCCCGATCCCACGGCCACGGTGCGCTGGGGCGATCAGACCTGGGAAGAGATGATGATTGGAGCCCTTGCGTTTGCCACACCGGTTCAGGCGCTGCCGTTCGTGCCGACGCATTCGGCCTGGATTGACGCCCCGATTGCCCGTTACGCGGTCGTGGGCCTGGCGGCAGCGGGTGCGATCGTGACACTTGTAGTACTCCGGCGGCGGCGACGGCGGTATTTCCAGCTCGATCGAGCCCGAGTGGCTTGATGAGGAATTCTGCTCTGCCTCAGCTCGTGATAGAGGACACTCGCGATGGAAGCTGACGCTCGTTATGACCGTTTGGAGCGCCGACTCCGTCGGCTCAGGCTCGCAGTCGCTGTGCTGGTGTTGCTTGCGCCAATTAACGCATTAACTACCTATGGTATCTTGCGGCGCTGGCCGGATGGTGATCGCGGACCGTCGCTGGTAAAGGCTTGGTTCGATCGTGGAGCTGCCAAACAACTATTGTCGGTGCAGCGAATTCTGGTTTTGGACGAACAAGGAGTCACCCGCGCCAAGCTTGCTTGCGCGACCGACGGAGTTGGCTTGCAATTGCTGGATGCCAATGAGCGCCCCAGGGCAAGCCTTGATGTCACGAGTGCCGGGCCCGGGCTGACGTTCTTTGACGATGCCGGACGCCTTCGTGCGGTGCTGCAAGTCGGACAGGAAGGACCTTATCTGGCGGTTACCGACGTCGATGGGTCGGAGTTGTTTGCAGCACCAGCTCCAGCCGTCGGCTCGAACACTGCCGATGCGAGTTCAGGCACCGACGCTAAGCCGAGTCCGTAGGGTCGGGCGATGATAACTGAGCACATTAAGTCCGCCTGGCCGATTGAGCGGGCTGCAATTTGGACGTTAGAATCGACTGGACTGCTGGTGACGACTTTTCGAAGGCCGTCGTTCGGTGGAGCCTGGTCGGCCGTGGACTTGGGAAACCTCTCGTGAAGAATCGCTGGCGATCGATCGGGGAACTGGCGGCAATCGTTGGCGTGACGCTGTGCGCGATCGGTCGGTTGGCGATCGCGTCCGATCAATTGCCAAGAAGTGCTTCGACATCGGCGGAAGACACACCTGACGCCCAGCTTATCGCCGACTTTGCATTGCGCGACTACCGCGGCCGCAAGTGGGCGCTGTCCGAATTAGCGGACCACCGGCTCGTGGTAGTCGTGTTCTTAAGCACCGACTGCCCGTTGGCCAAACTCTACGCCAGTCGCTTGAACCAACTGGCTGAGCAATATGGTCCGCGCGGCGTTGCGTTCCTAGGAATCGACTCGAACCGCCAAGATTCATTGACTGAGATACTGCACTTCGCTCGTGTGCACGGCATCGAATTCCCGGTTCTTAAGGACGTGGGCAACCGCGTGGCGGATCAGTTTGCCGCGGAACGAACGCCGGAAGCGTTCGTGCTCGATTCGGAACGTCGAGTGCGATATCGAGGGCGCATCGACGACCAGTTCGATATCGGTGTCCAGCGCGCGGTCGCTCAACACCAGGACTTGCAATGTGCGTTAGATACGTTGCTGGCTGGGGGTCAGCTCGCGGCCCCACGAACGACGGCTCCGGGCTGCCGCATCGGCCGAGTCCTAGCTCAAACGACAACAGCGGAGGCTCCGATAACCTGGAGCGAGCAGATCGCTTCGATCTTTCAACGTCATTGCCAAGACTGCCATCGCCCCGGCCAGATCGCGCCGTTTCCATTTCTAACGTATAGCGATGTGCAGGGTTGGGAAGCAATGATTCGCGAAGTCGTGGAGCAGGAACGTATGCCCCCCTGGGGCGCCGATCCACACTACGGCGAGTTCGTGAACGATGTGAGGCTATCGGACGCGGAGAAGCGGCTGATCTTTGACTGGATCGAGCAGGGCGCCCCTGAGGGCGATCCCGCAAGAGCTCCACCACCGATGGAGTTCGCTTCGGGATGGCACATTGCCGCGCAACCCGATCAGATTGTCTTTATCAGCGAGCGCCCATTCACGGTGCCGGCGACGGGTCCCGTCGAATACCAATGGTTCGAAGTCGATCCCGGGTTCACTGAAGACAAGTGGGTCAAGGCAGCGGAAGCGCGGCCAGACAACCGCGCGGTCGTCCACCATGTGACGGTGTATTACAAGCCGCCGGGGGCAAGCACCTACAACCTAAACTTGCGTAAGCGGATCAATTTGCTGACTGGCTTTGCGCCCGGCAAGACGGCCGTGAACGCGCCGGACGCGGGGATCGCCTTCTATCTGCCGGCGGGAACCAAGTTATTGTTCGAATTGCACTATACATCGACTGGCAAGGTTGAACAGGATCGCAGCTCGGTCGGGTTGCTCTTCGCCAAGCGCGAGGAGGTTCACAAACAAGTGAACTGCGTGTTGGTCGCCAACGATGAGTTCGCAATTCCGCCACATGATCCTGATTACGAAGTCAAGTCGGAGTACACGGTCGATGAGGATTCGCTATTAATCAGCCTCAGTCCGCACATGCACTTGCGCGGCAAGTCTTTTCGCTATGAGGCGCTCTATCCTGGTGGGCTGCGAGAGACGCTCCTCAGCGTTCCGCGGTTTGATTTCAATTGGCAGCATAACTACCAGTTTCGCGATTGGAAGCTGCTACCCAAGGGAACGCGAATACTGTGTAACGCGCGCTTCGACAACTCTCCCGACAACCTGGCGAATCCGGATCCAAATGCGACCGTCCGCTGGGGGGATCAGACCTGGGAGGAAATGATGATCGGTTCGATCGCGATCGCGCCGGCTCATCAAGACATAGCGGGCGGCATTGGTGTGCCACCCCGACTGGTCGATCCCAGCCTCGGGCTGCGTCGATTTCCGACTTGGGGCTGGTTGGTGTTGGCAGCGATCGGAGTCGCGCTGGCGGGCGGGTCAATCGGCCTCGCCTGGCGCCAGCTTGGTCATCGGGCTGCATCGGCAGCGGCTGCCTAATCGCGACGGTCGCAAGCATGCGTTACCTCCACCTTGGGATTCTTGCGGCACTGGTCGTTGCACTCCCGTGCGGTGGTACGACGACAGCACAGAACCAAGCTCTTACAACCCGCGCATCCGCCTTTGTTACGAATCACCCGCCCACAACAAATGATCTCGCGCTGGGGCAACGGCTTCCCGAGTTGCCGTGTTACGATCCTAGCGGCGCAGAGCACCGATTGTCGGAATGGTCCGAACGGCCGGTGCTCGTGGTGGTCTTTGTGGGAATCGAATGCCCTCTCGTCCGGCTCTACCTGCCATGTCTTGCCGAGATCGCCAAGCGTTATGCGCAGCAGGGGGTCGAGTTAATCGCGCTGGATGCCAATCGGCAGGACGCCGGGACTGAGGTAGCCGCGTTCGCTCGCGAGTTCGCTCTGACATTTCCCTTGCTGATCGACCGCGACAATTGCATTGCCGACGCGTGCGGCGCGACGCGCACGCCGGAAGTGTTCGTTTATGACTCCAATCGTGTTGTCCGCTACCATGGCCGTATCGATGATCAATTCGCCGCAGGGTTGCAACGACCACAAGCGACGAGCCACGATTTAGTCGACGCCATCGAGGCAATCTTGGCAGCCCGCGATGTGGCGCGACCCAGCACGCCGCTATCCGGCTGTTTGATTGGGCGCATTCGCAAGATGCAGATGGACAGTACCGGGGGGAATGGTCGAATGCTTGATGACTCGACTCCCACCTGGTCGCGCGACATTAGCCGCATCTTTCAGCAGCATTGCGAGGAGTGTCATCGGCCAGGGCAGATCGGGCCGTTTCCCTTGCAGACGTTTGCTGACGTTGCAGGCTGGGAGGACATGATCGCCGAAGTCGTCGACCAGAGGCGCATGCCCCCCTGGCATGCCAGCCCCGAGTTCGGACGATTCGAGAGCGACCTGCAGCTACCAGTCGAGGCGCGTGAAGCGATTCTGAACTGGATCCGCGCCGGCGCTCCGGAGGGCAATCGTGGCGACTTGCCGCCGCCGCGACAGTTTAGCGAGGATTGGCAGATTGGCAATTCCGACGATGTATTCGCAATGGCTGCTAAGCCATTTACTGTGCCTGCCAATGGCGTCCTCGAGTATCAATACTTCGTCGTCGATCCCGAGTTTCGCGAAGATCGCTGGATTACGGCCGTCGAATGTCGCCCGAGCAATCCGGCAGTCGTGCACCACATCAATGTGTTCTTGTTACCCCCTGAGATCGGTGAGCCGTTCGAACGAGATCAGTTGACGAACCATCTACTCTGGGCGTGGGCACCGGGAGTGCGTCCGCTCGTGCTTCCTCCTGGAATGGCCCGGCGCGTTGCAGCCGGCACGAAGCTGGTCTTTCAAATGCACTACACGGCTGTTGGCAAGGCGCAGAAGGATCGGAGCCAGTTGGCCGTTCGCTACGCCGAGCCCGCCAACGTGCGGCAGCCGGTGGAGATCGCGCTGGCCGTCAACAACACCTTTACGTTGCCTCCGCACGCGCCCGATACGCGTGTCGTGGCGTGGTACGAGTTCCAACGACCGGCGTTGTTGTTCGCGATGCATCCGCACATGCACTTGCGGGGCCGGTCATTTCGCTTCGAGGCGGTTTATCCTAATGGCGAGGCCGAGGTCTTGTTGGACATCCCTCGCTTCGAATTCGGCTGGCAGTACGAGTATCGCCTCGCCGAGCCAAAGTACATGCCTGAAGGAACGCGGATATGTTGTTTGGCACATTTCGACAACTCAGAGGCCAATCCGCTGAATCCCGCTCCCAACGCTACCGTGCGGTGGGGTGACCAGACCTGGGACGAAATGATGATCGGCTACCTGCATATCGCCTGGCCGGAAGTACCCAATTCCAGGAAGCGCGCGATTCGCGAGCCGACACGATCGTTCAGGACGCTGAAACACAGTTCGCCGCCGCGACGAGCGATTGCGAGCGCGGGGCAGTCGCCTCCTGCGTTGCGAATCCTCGCGGAGTCGTTGCTGTTGATTGTCGCCGCAATTGCAGCGGTAAGGCTCACTGGACGCGCCCGTCGATTTTCTGCCTCGGGTTAGCGAATGATTGGAAGGGCCAGATCGTCGCAACTTGTTCGCCGCGTACTAGGCGTCGCGATCCTGCTCGTGCCACCGGCAGTGGTGCTCCTTGATTACTATCGCGCTTGCAGCGACGGCTGGCAGCCTGAAGCTCCACTGCTGGATCGTATGCCAGCGATTGGTGGCTGGAGCTGGCTCTTGTTCGCCATCTCTTTGTTGTTGGTCGCGGCAAGAATGGGTTTGTTGCAGCAAGTCTGCACCCGCATTGCCATCGCGACCGTGGCCTTCCTGATTGGCGTGCTAGTAATCGAGATTTTGCTTGGCTCGAGTGGCATCTGTGCCGCGTTTCACTTGCGGCCACCACACTCAGTATTCGAGTTTCGCCCGGATACTCGTGCCTACGTGCAAGTTTCTGCCGTAGCGCGGAATACACACAACGCACAGGGCCTACGCGCCCCCGAAATGCCTCCGCTCGCCGAAGCGCGACGCGTGATATGCCTTGGAGGCAGCACCACAGAGTGCCTGTTCCTTGACAATGCTGATTCCTGGACGGGGCGGCTCATGAGCCGGCTCAATGGCGCGGGCCGTGGCCGCTACTGGGTCGGCAGCGCCGGTCGCTCTGGCTACGCCAGCGGTCATCATCTGCGGTTCGTTGCCGACTCTCCGCTCGTCGAGCATACGGCGGCGGTCGTGATACTCGTCGGAGTCGAAGACTTGATGCGACACTTGATGCAATTTGATGCCGGGGACGTTCCACCCCCCCGGGTACTTCGTACGTGTACCTCCCAATTGATCGCGAACGTTTGGAACGCCCGGCTTGCGCACGGCCTAGCCGTTGACTCCACGGGGAGCGCGTATGCCCACAAGCGACACGGACTTGTTTTTCCGGCCTGGCCCACGTTTCCCACCTACGAGCAGGCAGTCTCCGCTTACCGGCAGCGACTGCGGGAGCTTATCGCGGTGGCACGCCGACGTCGATTGAACCTCGTGTTCGTGACCCAGCCAGTGCTCTGGCAGAATGAATTGTCGGGACAAGCGCTGTCGCGATTGGCGATCGCCAGGAGTTTTCCCAAGCCCCCAACTTGGAAGTATCTGACGCCTGAGAATCTACGGCGCGCCATCGACCAGTTCAACGTTGCACTAACCGAGGTGGCCTTACAAGAAGGAATCTCTTATGTCGACGCCGCCGCAGTTCTTAGCGGCCGCGCTACGTGCTTCTACGATGATTACCATTTCACGCGCGAGGGCGCTTTGGAACTAGCCGAGCTGGTCGCCGATAAGTTACTCGCGGGCGAGGAACTTGGCCAATGCCGCGACGTTGGGATAGTCGCGCAACAAGGTTGGCGCAAACGTGCGCCCCAGCCAGCCTTCTAGCTCGCGCAAGAGTTGCACAACGAGAATCGAATCCAGGCCCAGTTCGGCAAACGTCTGATGGCGCGCTATGGAGCTCTCATCCAATTCCAGAAGTTTTGCTAGGCGAGCTTTGAGCAATCGCTCCATCTCAACTGCGGAGAACTTCGTCGACGCAGTGACATTTTGAGAGGCTTCGCCGTTGACCTTAGTGCCCCCGCTTTCCGCAGATCGGGTCGGCGGTCCTTGGCTTGCCCCACGAAGCGAGCCTGCCCAGCCGACGTTGCCCCATCTCGCTACGATCACTTGATTCAAATCGAGCGACAATACGCGCTCGAGTGCCGCGAGCGCTTCTTCGGATGCAAGAGGCTCGAGCACACCCGACTGCTGCACGCGATCGACGAATGGAACCCCCCTTCCGACCTCTCCCCACAGTCCCCAATCGATGCTCACCGCGCGACGCCCGAGCCCGCATTGCCAACTTGCTAGCGCGTCGAGCCCGCGGTTGGCGGCCGCATAACTGCTCTGTCTTGGACTTCCTAGCAAGCCCGCGACCGACGAGAAATAGATTCTTGGTACCTCGGGCATGTCCGCCAAGGCGTTGTCCAGAACGCTAGCGCCGAGAAGCTTGGGACGCAACACTTCCTTTAGCGGATTGGGAGATAAGGTCTCGATGGTGCCATCATCAAACACTCCTGCCGTGTGGAACACCGCGTCAATACTTCCAAATCGCTCTCGAGTTTCTGTTATCAGGCCCTTTAACGCCTCGGCATTACCCACGTCGGACGCTTTCAGCCAGACGCTCTTTGCAGCGGCTTCGATCGATGCAAGCCACTCCAGTTTGCGCCGCCACGCTGCACGCTCTTTATGCGCTGCCAGCCATGCCGACCGCTCGCCAATCGGTGGTGGGATGGTCCGTCCTGCGAGCACTAGGTTCGCGCGGTACTTTTCAGCGAGCCAGCGGGCGACCGCCAATCCGATGCCGCCCAGGCCGCCAGTGATCAGGTATATTCCGCCTCGCCGCAGCGGCGACGATGCCCGCTCAACCGACAGTAGGTCCTGTCGCTGTATTTCTAGCACGAAACGCTGACCATCTCGAAAGGCGACTTGTCGATCGTCTCGTTCGCAAGACCATTCGCGAATCAACTGTTCAACTTCCGTTGTGGCTGACTTCAAGGGTTCCAGATCTGTGCATTGAGCCTTCACCGAGGGACGCTCGAGCTCGAGACTTCGGGCAAAACCCCACAAGGATGCGGCCATCGGCGACGTGACGCATTCGTTCCTCGCAACGCGTTGGCTTCCACGCGTTACGAGATGCAAGTAAGTCGATCGTCCGGTGGTTACCTGTAGCATCGCTTGAACCAAACGCAACAATCGCACAGCATGCCAATCCGCTGCCTCTGCAACGTCAGATGCGCTCACGCCTCCATTCATTTGCGCAGGCCACAGAGCTACGAAATGCTGGATACTTACGTGCCACTCCGCCAGAGTCGCCAGCAACCGTCGCCAGTGCTTGCGACGTGATGGTTCGATCGAGATGACGCCGTCACTGTTGACACCAAACTTGGATCCAATTCGGACCTCAATCACGCGGTGATCGCACGATCGCAAGAAGCTGCGAATGCCGCCAGAGAGCTCATCGCCTTCGCCGACGATCAGCCAAGCTGTGCCGCTTGGACTCGCCAATGAGCCGAAAGAACTCTGCCCGAATAGCGTCGGATTTGCTGACGGAATTGGCCAAGGTTTTTGGCGCCAGATTGGCTGATAGAGGAGGCCATCTAGCTCCCGAGCGGTACTAACCGAAACGGTCCCAGACTTCGTCGACGCGGTTGATCCAACCGGCGACCACTCACCCGTGGCAGATAGTTGCCGAGTATTGGACTGGTCTTCTCGCGAGACCGTAGTCGAGGTGTCGCTCCACGATCGATTGGCTGTCACCCAGTAGCGGCGGCGCTCAAAGGGATACGTCGGCAGTAAAACATGTCGCCCACCTTCGCGCTGGTACAACTGTTCCCAGTCGGTCTCCACGCCCAGTACGAATAGCCGGGCCAGCAGCGACGCCAGCAGCACTTGCTGGTCTTTGGGTAGTTCATCCCAAACGTCGGCACAGCGTTTGGAGCTTTCCGGTATCCCCTGACTAAAATCGTAAAGCGCGCGAGTGCGCAGCCACGGTTCTATCAACTCTTCAACGACTGCGCCGCGGCAAGTTCGAGCAATTAAGCTCAAAGCCGTATCGCTTAGCAGCTCGATCTCCTGAACGATCCGTCGTTTGGGAATCGGAACCTGAGTAGGATCTGCCGACGCGATACCTGTAAAGACCCCTGATCGCTCCAGCCGGCATTCGTCGTTGGCTAGCCTGAACAGTTCTAGTTTGTCAGCGAGCTGTTCTTGATATCGCAAGACGATCGCCAGACGAACATTGCACGGCCTACGCCCACCATTCGCCGTCCTGCAAACTTCGCCCAGTGACCAGTCATTGCTCGAGGTCAATTGAGTCTCGTACGATTCGCTCAAGCGACGCAGGGCGGCCGTGCTTGTGGCCGAGAGCACCAGCACGTGGGCTGCTCGTGTGTCGACAGTCGGTGGCTCTCGCCGTGGCGGCTGCTCGATGATCGCATGCACGTTAGTACCGCCAAAACCGAAAGCGCTGACGCCGGCTCGTCGCGGTGTGCCCATGCGACACGGCGCTGACTTTGCCGATGCCAGGTCCGTTCCGTCCCGGCTACCTTCAGGACGTTCGACTGGCCAAGGTCGAAGCTGGTCGTTCACGAAGAAGGGACTTGCTTCAAATCGAATGCGGCGATTCGGCTGCCGCACGTGCAACGTCGGCGGCAACTCTCCATGCTGCACGACGAGAACCGCTTTTATAAGCCCAGCGATTCCTGCCGCCGCCTCGAGGTGGCCCACATTGCTCTTGACCGAACCAATGGCGCAATAACCCCTCGCGCTGGTGCGGCGACCAAAAGCGTGCGTCAGCCCATCGAGTTCGATCGGATCGCCCAGCGCCGTCCCCGTGCCGTGTGCCTCCAGATAGCAGATGGATTCCGGATCAATCCCGGCAGCACGATGTGCATCGAGGACGACTTCTTCTTGGGCCTTTGGGTTCGGCGCAGCGAGCCCAGCCTTCGAATGTCCGTCGTTGTTGATGGCGGTGCCGCGCAGCACGCCAAGGATTTGGTCGCCGTCGACCAGGGCCTTCGCCAACGGTTTTAGTAGCACGGCCGCTGCTCCTTCGCCACGCACGAAGCCATCGGCCCTTTCGTCGAACGCCTTGCAGCGCCCGTCGCCAGCCAGCATGCCGTATTGGCTCACCAGTACCATGCCGGCCTCGTTCAGAATCAGATTTACGCCACCTGCAATGGCGAGCTCGGCGTCTCCCGATTTGAGGCTCTGGCACGCTAGGTGCACTGCCACCAGCGCGCTGCTGCAGGCCGTGTCGACCGTCAGGCTGGGGCCACGTAGATTCAGCAGATACGACAATCTCGTGGCGACCATCGAGACGGCATTGCCTGATTGTAAGTGCGGATCGGTCGCTTCACCGCTTTGGTGCAGCAATGTTGCGTAGTCGCTGCCATTCACTCCGACGAACACCCCACAGCGTTCCGTCAAGCGGTCCGGACGGTATCCCGCACGCTCGAACGTTTCCCAAGATACCTCCAGGAACAATCTCTGCTGTGGATCCATCAAGCGTGCTTCGTGCGGCGAGATGTGGAAAAAGCCAGGGTCGAACTCCTCGATGCCTTCGATGAATCCGCCCCATTTGCTTCGCGAAGATCCTTCGCTCTGGCCACTGGGGTCGTAGATTGTGCGCCAATCCCAACGTGATAGCGGAACTTCTCGAACGGAATCGACTCCCTTTCGCAGATTCTCCCAGAACTCCTCGACGCTTGCCGCGCCAGGGAAGCGACAGGCCATGCTGATAACGGCAATCGCATCGGTGTCTGTCGTCGCCACCTCGGCCGATTGCTCAATTCCAAGAGTCCGCACCGCACCCAAGCACCTTGGGGCCTTTGCTACGACAGCACGCTTCGTCTCGCCAGCGGAGGCTCGCTCTTCGCTCGGCGGCAATGGCGCCGAAGTTGATCCGTCAATCGTCGCTGACACGTCGGACTCGTGCGATTCTTTATCGCCGATCAACCTGGCGAATGCCTCCGCACTCTCCTGGCTGCTAGCTAAGTAGTTGGCAAGCTCCGCTACAGACGGGTACCGGAACAAGACGGTACTCTCCAGCTCAACTCCGCTGGCGTCGCCTAGCACCTTACGGATTTGCAGGGCGAGGATTGAATCGAAGCCCAAGTCCATGAAATTCGTTGCGCTGTCGAAGTCCTCTTCTTCCAGTCGGAAGACTCGCATGAACTCTCGCTTCAGATAGCGAATGAGCTTCTGCTCGAATCCGGTCGGCATGTCGTGGGCGATCGGTGTCTTCCGCTCTCTCTGGGTGAGAGGCGCGGTGGGTATCGTCAGGCTTTGGATGCTTGGTGCCTGGTGTGCCGATTCGCATTCAACCGGGGTGGCGGCGAGGATGGTCTGGCCGCTGGGGGAGCCGGCCGTGATCAGCGTCTCGGGCGTCGGGCCGTCA
>JAIESQ010000103.1 GCA_019745975.1 Pirellulales bacterium | reverse complement strand
TCGATCAGCCGAGGCCGTCAGGCCTCGGTACGGTGCCCCAGCGTATCTCGGACCTGTCAGGTCCGTTCATGGGCCCTACCGTCCGCGTGAATCGGCCTCCCGTGGGTCCTAGCGTATTGATTCGACTCCCCTGGGTGCCACTGCTGGCTTGTCCAGCAGTGCCTATCGCATTACGTTCGGCGTCATGCAGCTCGACGGTCCGCGTCGCAAACAAGTGAAGCACTTCGACACGCGCGCCGACGTGCGCGAGTTGACGTTTTCGTGCTTCGACCGGCAACCGTTGCTCACGAACGACGCCTGGCGAACTCTGTTGTCTCAGAGCGTCGACCGCGCTCTGGCCAGGCACTGCTATCACCTGGCGGCGTTCGTCTACATGCCCGAGCATGTTCATTTGATCGTCTGGCCCGAAGCCAATGCCGCCCCGATGCAAGCCGTGCTGCGCGCGATCAAGCGGCCGGTTTCCTACCGCATCAAGCAACAGCTCATCGAGCGCCAGAGTCCCCTGCTGAGGAAGTTGATAATTCAACAACGCCCGGGCGTCAGTGTGTTTCGCTTTTGGCAGGAAGGTCCGGGCTACGATCGCAATCTGTCCAGCGGAGACGCTGTGCTCCAAGCGATCGACTATGTCCATCAGAACCCGACGCGACGCCGCCTCAGCGGCCGAGCCGAAGACTGGCTGTGGTCGAGTGCGCGCTGGTTTCTCGACCCGGAAGCGGCCGCCGATCCGCGGCTGCCCAAATTGCAACGATTACCGCCGCATTTCTTCGATTAGTCGAGTGGGGTTCGACGCGTTGCGTCGGTCAGAATCCAGCACTGCTGGACAAGCCAGCAGTGGCACCCAATACCGAAGCGATACAATTAACATGAGGGCCGGGCCGTTCACCTAAGCCCTCAGCCGTTCGGTAATTCGACGCCGCCAGTCCGTCGCGGCAGAATGAAACCATGGACGAGCAGCCACTCGCATGCGGATTTAGGTTCCAGACGTCGCGAGCAGCTACTGTGGTCGCCGTACTTGTGGCCATCTCGGTTCTTAACGAACAAAGTCCCATGAGAGACTGGGCGATGTATGGCAGGCCTATATTTTGGGGCTGGCCATTTATCTTTCGCGCCGACAACACCGCTCCCGACTATTTTCCTCGTTTTAGCGGTCTTGCGTTGGTGTGCGACGTTGCGGTGGGCGCTAGCCTCGTAATTGCCGCACACTCCGCGGTCGTGCATTGGTATCGCAACCAAGCGAGTCGACGCTTTGGGCTGCGCGCAACGTTGGTTGCTTTGACCTTAGTCTCCATGCTGTTTGCATTCGCACTAGCCGAGCGAGCTGCCTGGAAGGACTGGCGTGTGTGGGACGACAGAGGCCCGACTTGGCGGCGCTTAGAGTTGTTGAGTGACGACAACTGGCGACTCGTATTGCGCCGTCCGCTTTCTGACCTAAGTCGTCTAACAGGGCTCGGCGTAATGTTTGGGGCTGCTTCCATTGTGTGGAAAATCGGGGCATGCAGAAAGCGATGCATCCGCGCGGCAGAATGAACACATGGAAGAGAAGCCCTCGCGCCGCGGGTTGCAATTTCGACTGAGCACGTGGTTAGTGCTGGTGGCGATTCTGGCGTGCGCGATGACTCCGTTGCCACATTTTTTCGTAACATCGCTTTGCCTATTCGCAGTGTTCGCAGTCGGCGTTGTCCGCGAAGGAGTCTTCAGTGCCAAGGGGCGCAACAAGGACCTTCTCGCTTTGTTGGCCGGCTTTCTTGTGCTGATCCAACTTGCGGCATTTTCAGCACTTCTCGCCTTCACTCACCTGGTTCGAATTGCAAGACTTGAAATCCTGTTAGCTTTTACCGGCTTGGAAGTTGCTCTATTGGGATGCTCAACAATCCTGCTGTTGGCACGGAATCTTTTTCCCTATAACGACAACCGGACATTCGCGCGAACAGCCAATCTGGCTGTTCTCGCGACCACCGCCAGGATTCTCTTTGAGTTTCTAACGATGGAGCCAATTGAATTGTGAAGTAGGGCGATGTCGCGCCACAGCGTGGATTGGGAACGACCGGTGTCTCATTCGCCGAGGCAGAAAAGACCGCGATGGACGAGAAGCCGACAGGCCGCTGGTTCCGCTTCCGGCTTTCGACGGTCCTGATTCTGACTGCGATCGTGGCGTGGGGAATGGCAACGCGGCCAAGCCTTGACTTGCACTACAGTACTTCTGAAGGACACGCCTGGGGCTTCGTACGATATCCATTCCGTTGGCAACTCCGGGTTTCGTTCGCACGTCAGGGATTCAAGCCACAAGGGGACAAAGCGTGGTCTCTTACGGTGAATATCCCCGACGGCGTCCAGTGGCCCGCCATCGCCCTGGCCGCGTTCCTCGCCTGGAAAGCCGCGTGGACGATTGGTCCGCGAATCGTTCGACGCCACGAGGCGCGACCCGAATGAGCGGCCCCTGCAGGGCCGGATGTGGTCTATTGAAGAGATGTGTGGATGTTGCCCCGCGTCCCAGGCCTGACGGCCTGGGCTGGTGTGAAGCGGCCTTTCAGGCCGCGATACGACTGGTGCGGCATCACACGCGCTGCGGAGGGGGACAGGTACATGTTTTCGGCCGGCGCGGGCTGGTTCGCACAACATCGCGCACCGAAAAATGTACCAGTCCCCGGCGCGATGTCGCCGCGGCGCGGCTCGGCGGCTTGATTGCGACCGATACCGTGGGCTGCGCGCCCACGGCTAAGTGATTTCGCCGCGTCGCAGCTCAATGCGGAGGCGCATGATCCAACGTCTGACTGCCACCTGCTAGCTCACCGCGCGGGCCTTTCGTGCGTCCCAGGTAGAATGGTGGGTATGGTCGAGAAGCCGAAAGGCCGCTGGTTCCGCTTCCGGCTCTCGACGGTCCTGATTCTGACCGCGATCGCGGCGTGGGTGATGGCGACGCGGCCTTGGTTCGTGACGTATGTCGAAGAGCAATCGACGCTCGCAACGGACCCACGCTTGGATGGCTCACAAGGTTGGAAAGGTGTCGGCGATGGTGTGACCTGGCTCTGGTTTCGTGAATCACGCTATCCGAACCCACACCTCACATTGCCCGCCCTCTCCTTGGCCGCCTTCCTCGTCTGGAAAGCCGCGTGGACGGTAGTCGAGCGTCGACGCCGCGGCGCTCAGCCCGAATGAGCGGCCGCTGCAGGGCCGGATGTGGTCTATTGAAGAGATGTGTGGATGTTGCCCCGCGTCCCAGGCCTGACGGCCTGGGCTGGTGTGAAGCGGCCTTTCAGGCCGCGATACGACTGGTGCGGCATCACACGCGCTGCGGAGGGGGACAGGTACATGTTTTCGGCCGGCGCGGGCTGGTTCGAACAACATCGCGCACCGAAAAATGTACCAGTCCCCGGCGCGATGTCGCCGCGTCGCGGCTCGGCGGCTTGATTGCGACCGATACCGTGGGCTGCGCGCCCACGGCTAAGTGATTTCGCCGCGTCGCGGCGGAATGCGGAGGCATGATCCAACGTCTGACTGCCACCTGTTGGCTCACCGCGCGGGTCTTTCGTGCGTCCCAGGTAGAATGGTGGGTATGGTCGAGAAGCCGAAACGCCGCTGGTTCTGCTTCCGGCCGCGAACATGGCTGGCCTGGCACCGTTTCGTCCCTCGGGCGAATGATCGTCGCCGCAGGGCAGTCGCTGGCGAGCTTTCATCAAGGGCGCGTGGCGCTCAATTTGCAAAAGACCGCAGGGAAGCTTGTTACGAACTCGTAAAACGGCGAGATTATTGGCTTGGCGTGCGACAACCCCCACGCACCTTCCTGGGAATCGGCCATGACACGCCCACGCGCCGCCAACCGACCATCGTCAGCGTTGCTTTCGCGTCGCGAACTTCTCCAGGCCGGCAGCATCGGCGCCTTGACTCTAGGCTTACCGGGTGTCGTTGCCGCGGGAGTTGATGGTCGTCGAGGGCTGGGCAGCGGCGCCGCGGAGAAGTCATGCATCTTCATCTTGTTGTGTGGCGGGCCTAGCCATCTCGATACGTGGGATCTGAAGCCCGGGGCTCCGGCGGAAATTCGCGGCCCATACAACCCCATCGCCACAGCCGTGCCCGGCATGCGGATCTCGGAACTTCATCCGCGCCTGGCCACGTTAACGCGGCATTTCAGCCTGATCCGCTCGATGACCCACGTCGGCAATATCAGCAACCATTTTGATGCGATGCACCACTGCCTGAGCGGACAGGCCGATGCGCCGGCCGACTCGCCGTACATTGGCTCCATCCTAGCCAAGGTTCGCCCGAACGAGCGGAACTTCGCCTCGTACATCTGGCTCATCAAGTGCGTTGGCGATCCGGTCTTCTGCGCCCCGAATATTGGCACCGGGGGACACCTCGGCGTTACCTACAGCCCGTTGTTCGTCGGTTCGGCAACCAACCATCCCGCCATGCCCGAGTTTAAACCGCCCGACGAGTTGCTTCCGGCAGTGCCGCGCGAGCGGCTGCAGGAGCGCCGCCGATTGCTGGAGGCCCTGAATCCCGCCGAACGCGCCGGCGTGGCGAATCGAGCGTTGAGCGACTGGCAGGACTTGCACGGCAGGGCCTTCGAGTTGACCGATGGACCCAGCGGACGCCAGGCGTTCGACCTGCAGCAAGAGCCTGTGACCGTGCGCGAGCGCTACGGCATGCATCCCTTGGGACAGAACCTGCTCTTGGCGCGCCGGCTTGTCGAGGCTGGAGTGGGCTTCGTCACCGTCAATGGTTGGACGGGCCCGGCGCCGGGCGTCGTCGGAGGAGGACCTCCCAGCTCGAGCTGGGATATGCACGGCGGGGAAATGGGCATGGGCAATGCCTTTGGCAACGGTTCGTATGGCATGGGCTGGTGCTTACCGCGTCTCGATGAGGCCCTCTCCGCATTGCTCATCGATCTCAACGATCGCGGATTGCTCGAAAGCACCCTCGTCGTCGTCACGGGTGAGTTTGGCCGCACGCCGCGCATTAATGAATCTGGCGCCAATCCCGGGCGTCAACATTGGCCGTCGTGCTACTCGGCGATCGTTGCCGGGGGCGGCATTCGCGCTGGCATGGTTTATGGAGAATCCGACAAGATCGGGGCATTCGTGCAGAGCAAACCGGTGCGCCCTCAAGATCTCGGCGCCACCATCTACCATGCCTTGGGCGTTCCCCTTGATCTGCGACTGGGCAAGGACGGCTTTACACGCCCCGTTAGCTCGGGCGAACCGATCATGGAGCTGTTCGGATAGTAGCGCGCTGCGAGCTGTCGGCCAGCGGGTACGTCAACGACGGCGGAACCAATGGAGTTTGATTGGATCGCCTTAGCGGTCGCCGTGAGCCTTTGTGTCGCGGTGGCGGCGCTCGAGGGAGCGATCACGCCGGATGCCGTCAAGACCTGGTATCCGACGCTCAACAAGCCGTGGTGGAACTTGCCGTTTGCCGCCTTCGTCGCGGTCGCCTTCGTGGTCTATCTGATCGACGGATTCGTGGCGTATCGTCTGTGGGCGTGCGCCACGTTGCCGGGGAGCCGCACGATTGGTCTGACGGCGCTGGTCGTCGTGATGGTGTTCAACGCGCTGTGGAACTACGCGCTGTTCGCGACGCGCAACACGCTCGTTGGCTGGCTGGGGCTGTTGGCATTCTTGGCGCCGCTCGTGCTGCTGCAAGTGGCGCTGTTCGTCTACGACGCGCTGGCCGCCTGGGCGCACCTGGTTTATTTCGCCTGGGTGGTGGGTTACGACGTGCCGTTGTTCTATCGCATCTGGCGGTTGAATCCGCCGAGCGATCGGCTCGAGACTGGTTGAATTCCGTTGCGAAGGTCGGTGCGCGGCTCCTTGTCGCTGCGGGGGCACTTCGGTAGGCTAGCGCTTCCCCGCTACCGTGTGCCGCCGCAGTGAAAGTGCGGAGGGGGACAGCCCCGTGTTTTCGGCCGGCGCTTATCAACTTGCGCGAAATCGTGCTCCGAAAAACGGGACAGTCCCCGGCGACGCGATCGCATTCTCGAAACCCATCAGCAAGGCCCCATGAGCGACCCTTATTTTCAGGAACGTTTTGCCCAGCGGATCGGCGGGGCCGGCTACGGTAAAGGGACCGAGATCTACAAGTTCGAGAAGATCAAGCGCGCCAAGCGCAAGGCCCTGGCCGAGCACCCCGAGCGGCGGTTGATCGATTTTGGCATCGGCGAAAACGACGAGATGGCCCCCGAGCAAGTGCGGGCCCGCATGGGGGCCGAGATCAATCGGCCCGAGAACCGGGGCTACGCCGACAACGGGATCGCCGAGTTCAAGGAAGCGGCCGCGCGGTTCATGCAGCGCGAGTTTGGCGTGACGCTCGATCCGGCGACGGAAGTGAATCATTCGATCGGCTCGAAGCCGGCGCTGGCCATGCTGCCGGCCTGTTTCATCGATCCCGGCGATGTGACATTGATGACGGTGCCGGGCTATCCGGTCGCCGGCACGCACACCAAGTACTACGGTGGGCGGGTTTATACCCTGCCCTTGAAAGCCGAGAACGATTTCTTTCCCGACTTCGAGTCGATCCCATCCGACGTGCTCTCGCATGCCAAGCTGCTGGTGCTCAACTACCCGAACAGCCCGACGGGGCGGGTGGCGACGCGCGCGTTCTACGAGCGCGTGGTCGACTTCGCGCGGCGCAACAAGATCGTGGTGGTGCAAGACGCCGCGCACACGATGCTGACATACGAAGGCAAACCGCTGAGCTTCTTGAGCGTGCCGGGAGGCAAGGAAGTGGGTGTCGAAGTGCATTCGCTCTCCAAGGGTTTTCACATGATCGGCTGGCGGATCGGCTGGGTGTGTGGGCACCCGAAGATCGTGCAAGCGTTTGCCGACGTGAAGGACAATTGCGACTCGGGGCAGTTCATTGCCATTCAGAAGGCGGCGGCGGCCGCGCTCGACGACGCTGCGATTCCGCTAGCGACGAGGGCCAAGTACAAGCGGCGGCTCGAAAAGCTGGTGGCGACGCTCAAGGGGGTGGGCTTCGATTGCCGGATGCCGGGCGGGACGTATTTCTTATACACGCCGGCGCCGCGCGGCATCGACGGGGGCCCAACCTTTGCCAACGCCGAAGCGGCCAGCCAGTACCTGATCGGCGAGCATTCGATCTGCACGGTGCCGTGGGATGACGCGGGCGCGTACTTGCGGTTCTCGGTCACGTACGAGGCGCCGACCGAGGCGGCCGAAGATGAGCTGATGGCCGAGACCGCGCGGCGCTTAAAGCAGATCCGCCCGGTGTTCGGCTAAGCGGTCGGAATGCACTAGAACAGGATTCATCGAAACGGAACTCAATGGACGGCAACAGAGAAGCAGGGAATCGAGGCGATGGAGTGGCGTGATACATTTTGCTGCGTGGCGCGTTCTAAAGCTGAGTTACGCAGTGCAGAGCCGAAGAACTCGGCACTGCTGGACAAGCCAGCAGTGGCACCCAATTTCGTACGAGCGCTGGCGCTGGGAACGTTCCTGGCATACGTAACGAGCGGCTGCGGCTCGTCGAAATCGGGCGGCGCCGCCGGACAAGTGACTTATGCGGAACAGGCTCAGACGGCGGCGGCCGATCCTGATCCCGATTCGCGCGCCCGCCGGCTCACGGCGATCGGCTACCAGCAGGGTCAGGCGCGCGACCTGGGAGGCGCTCGCTCGACGCTGGCCGACGCGGCCAAAGCGGTGCGCGCGATCGAAGATCCGGCCGAGCGGATTCGGGCAGCGGCGCGGCTGGCCCGCGCCTATCTGGCGATCGATGAGACGCTCGAGTTGCGTAAGTTGCTATCAAACGCCGGCCACGAAGTCGAATTGGTCAAAGACGCCGAGAGCAAGGCCGACGTGTTGGTGCGGCTGGCCAATTCGTGCGCGGCAGCCAAACTCAACGACGACGCGGCCAAGTATCTGATCCAGGCGGAAGCGGCGGCGACGACTGTCAGCGATCCGGTCGGACAGGTTGGCATCGACAGCCGGATCGCGACGTCGTACCACGCGCTGGGGAAGCCCGACGATTTCCAGCGGCTGCTCGACTTGGCGAAGGCGAAAGCCAGCGAGCTGGACGATGCGCGCCGCAAGGCCGAAGCCTTGGCCGACGTGGCGGTGACGCAACTTTCGGCCGACGACACCGCCGGCGCGGCGGCCACGCTCGACACGGCTCGTCAGACGGCGCTGGCGGCTGAAGACGACTACAAGCGCGCCCATGCGCTGGCGGCCATCGCCGACAAGTTGGCCGCGGCCAAGCGCGCGATACAGGCGCGGCCGCTGTTTGCCGAGGCGCAGGCGCTGGCCGAGAAGGTCACCGATGCCGGCTTGCGTGAGGAAGTGCTCACGAAGATTCGCCGCGGACTCGATCAGCTCGGCGGCTAGACGGACCGCACGCGGTGCGTTTGCAAGCGGTGGGCGGCACCTCTATATTCGACGCTGCACCTCGTGTTTCGTGGGATTTCTGGTACGCCCGTGGCGACACCCGCTCAAGCCGTTTCGCAGAGCCCCGGCGCCCGGCTGCGCGCGGCCGCGGCGGCCGGCACGCTGCAAATTCCCGGGGCGTTCAACGCCGCCACGGCCCGGCTGATCGAGCAGGCGGGCTTTCGGGCGATGTACTTGTCGGGGGCGGCGTTCTCGGCGGGCGTGCTGGCCTTGCCCGACATCGGGCTGTTCACGCTCACCGAGCTGGCCACGCAAACGGCTTTCATCACTCGGCGGACCGAGCTGCCGGTGATCGTCGACGCCGACACGGGGTTCGGCGCGGCTGTCAATGTCGAACGGACCGTGCGCGAGCTGGAAGCAGCCGGCGCGGCGGCCATTCAACTCGAAGATCAACAATTGCCCAAGCGTTGCGGCCACCTGAGCGGCAAGAGCCTGGTCGATTGCGACGAAATGTGCGCGAAAATCCGCGCGGCCGCCGCGGCGCGGCGCGACCCGAGCCTGGTGATTCTGGCGCGGACCGACGCCCGGGGCGTGTACGACTTCGACGATGCGGTGCGGCGGGCGCGGCAGTATGTGGCCGCGGGCGCCGACTGGGTCTTTCCCGAGGCGCTCGAGAACCGTGACGAGTTTGCCCGCTTTGCCCGCGAGGTGCCCGTGCCGCTGGTGGCCAACATGACGGAGTTCGGCAAGTCGGCGCTGGTGCCGATCGGCCAGTTCGCCGAGCTAGGTTATGCCGGTGTGCTCTATCCGGTGACGCTGCTCCGCCTGGCGATGAAGGCGGTCGAAGAAGGACTGGCCGCGCTCAAGTCCGACGGCGACCAGCGGGCTTTGTTGCCGAAGATGCAAACGCGGCAAGAATTGTACGACTTGTTGGGGTACACCGATTACGAGGCGCGCGATCGCGCCTATTTCCGCCCAGAGGCATCCACATGACCAACGAAGTTTACAGCCCGGGGCTCGAAGGGGTGATCGCCGGCGAGACCGCCATCAGCACGATCACGGGGGGCCTGTCGTATCGCGGCTATTCGATCGAAGACCTGGCCGCGCACGCGACGTTCGAGGAAGTCGCTTACTTGATTCTCTACGGCGACCTGCCGAAGCGCGGCGAGCTCGACGCCTTCAACAAGCGGCTGGGCGCCGCGGCGACCGTGGCGCCGCAAGTGATCGACGCGCTGCGATTGATTCCGCCCAAGGCGTCGTTCATGGACGTGATGCGCTCCGGGGCAAGCTTCTTGGCCCACTTTGATCCCGACGCCGGCGATAACAGCCACGAAGCCAACCTGCGCAAGGCCGAGCGGCTCTTGGCGCAGATGCCCACGGTGCTGGCCGCGCGGCACCGCTTGCGCAGCGGTCAGCAGCCGGTCGCGCCCGACGCCAAGCGTTCGCTCTCGGGCAATCTGTTGTGGATGCTCTGGAACGAGCCGCCGACCGACCGGGCCGAGCGGGCGATGGACGTGTCACTGATTCTGTACGCAGAGCACGAATACAATGCCTCGACTTTCACGGCCCGGGTGATCGCCTCGACGATGTCCGACCTGCACTCGGCGGTGACCGGGGCGATCGGCGCGCTCAAGGGCCCGCTGCACGGCGGCGCGAACGAGGCGGTGATGGACGTGCTGGCCGAGGTCGGCTCGGCCGACAAGGCGGAGAAGTGGATTCGCGATGCCTTGGCCGCCAAGCGGCGCATCATGGGCTTCGGCCACCGCGTGTACAAGCACGGCGATCCGCGGGCGACTTATTTGAAAACCCTGTGCGCCGAACTGGCGGTCGAAACCGGTCATCAGGACATGGAACGGATGGCCGACGTGATTGAGAGCATCGTCGTCGGCGAGAAGAAGCTACCGCCGAATTTGGATTGGCCGAGCGCTCGGCTCTATCACTACCTCAAGCTGCCGGTCGATCTATACACGCCGCTGTTCGTGGTGAGCCGCGTGGTGGGCTGGAGCGCGCACGTTATCGAACAGTCAGACAACAACCGCTTGATCCGCCCGCGGGCGCGTTACACGGGCCCGGAGGCGAAGAAGTTTGTGGCGGTGGAGAAGCGGTAGCGGGCGAGACTTTACGGTCGTGGCCCTCTACAATAGCGATTGAGGAAATCGGCCAATCAATCACCGGCAACGGGGCAGTTTATGTCGAACTCACCTATGAATGGCAACGGCGGAACCGACGTTCCTCAATGGAAAGACGCGACGCAATGGGCCGCAATCGCAGGACATTGGACGTTCGATGGCGCCGGCGGAGTCTTCTCAGCGAATGGGTCGCACGATGAACGATCTGGCAATCCATTCGGTATCGCGCTCAGCTCACATCGCGTACGTGACGGAGCTATCTTACTCGATGTTCGGCTTTCAGATCGACTTGAGATGGCCGGCGGAGTAGTTTTGGGCTTCGAGTCGATTCATTCACCCTATACGATTATCACACTTGGTGGATGGGATCGTGCCTATTCGATCGGTCAATTCCTTCCCGAAGTAGGATGGAGGTCGGTCGAGCTGGCGGGGATGGCAAATAACCTCGACGCGGCAAGCACTTATCACCTCGCCGTCCGCATTGCTGGTCAGCGTGTGGAGTTCAGTGTCGACGATGTCCTGGTTCTGCAAACCACGTTGCCTAGTCCGATCGTCCATGCAGGATTCGGGCTCTATGCGTACGGCCCTGGAAACGTGACGTATCGCAACGTGCGCGTTAAGCGAGATCGGTTGCGAGCATTTGTCATCATGCCGTTCAAGGAACCGTTTGATTCTTTATACCGTGACGTGATCAAACCGGTTGCAGATGCCGCGGACGACGTTGAAGTACTCCGTGCGGATGACATCAAGGGCCCGGGCTTGATTTTAGATGACATCCGTCGACAGATTGATGAATCCCATCTTGTCGTCGCGGAAATCAGCGAGTGGAACCCGAACGTCTTTTATGAACTCGGTCATGCCCACGCGATAGGCAAACCAACGATTCTTCTCGTGCGGGATGATTACCTGCCAAAGTTGCCGTTCGATGTTCGTGGTTATCGAGCGATCGTCTACAAGGATTCCATCGCTGGTAAGAAAGACGTCGAATCAGAATTGCGGCAGCACCTGCGGGCAATCTCGCGGGCCTGAGATTCGACGATCCACGAAAGAGCATTTCTCGTTGCCTCGTCAGAACTACGCCACCGGCACGCCGTGGGAGCCCGTCGTCGGCTACTCGCGGGCCGTGCGCGTCGGGCAGTTCGTCTACGTCTCGGGGACCACGGCCACCGACTCGTCGGGCAACATCGTCGGACCGGGGGACGCCGGCCGGCAGACCGAGCAGGCGCTGGCGAACATCGCGGCGGCACTAAAGGCAGTGGGGGCCGACCTCAGGCACATCGTCCGCACGCGCATCTTTGTCGCCGACATCGACGATTGGGAAGCGATCGGCCGAGCACACGGCGCGGTCTTCGGCGACATCCGCCCGGCGACGTCGATGGTCGAGGTCGCGCGGCTGATCAACCACGAGATGCTTGTGGAGATCGAGGCCGATGCGGTGGTGGACGAATCGTAGGGTGCGTGAAACGCACCAGATGTCGAGCGCGGCACGCGTACGGATCCATGACTGAATCGATGGTGTGCTTCGCACACCCTACAGGGCCTCACCGCCAACGCTCGACGGAGCGCGGACCGGCTCCCTTGAGGCTGCGCGTCGGGCGGGTTACGATGAAGTCGCCCATTACCCCGGAGTGCGCGCGTCGATGAAGCTGATCATCGCCATCATCCAGCCGAGCCGGCTGGAAGCAGTCAAAGCGGCTTTGACCGAAGTCGAAGTGTTCCGCCTGACGGTCATGGATTGCCAGGGGTTCGGCCGCCAGAAAGGGCAAACCGAAATCTACCGCGGCCACGAGTTCACGGTGAACCTGCTGCGCAAGGTGCAGTTGCAGATCGCGGTCAACGAGGATTTCGTGGAGCCGACGATCAACGCCATCATCAAGGGGGGGCGCAGCGGCGAAAAAGGGGAGATCGGCGACGGCAAAATCTTCGTGCTGCCGCTGGAAGACTGCCTTCGCATCCGCACGGGCGAGCGCGGCGGCGAGGCGATCTAACAGACCAGCCGTACCCGTCACCCTGCGGCGGGAAATGTCGTCGCCGCAATCTAGGCTCGGGCCCGCGCGCGATCTAAGCGACCTGCAAGGCAAAAGCGGACGGTGTAGCCGAGTCGACCGCGGTACCGAGGGGGACAGTCCCATGTTTTCGGTCCGTGCGAGTTCGCTGGCTCGCAGTCGAACACCGAAAAATGGGACAGTCCCCGGCATCAGGGCAGCGGGGGGACCAGTTCGGCCAACACGCGGCGGAGCTGACGCAGCTTGAGCGGCATCGAGACCGCCACGCGGTGCTTGGCCAGCTTGGCCTGCTTCTTCCAAGCGCGCTGCGTGTCGCCCAAGAGAAGTACGGCCGGAACGTGGCGGGTTTTTTCGCCGTCGCCGAAGGCGTTAAAGGCCTCGAGCGCCGACTCGCCCAGGTCGCCGGTGGAAAAGACCACGCAATCGGCCGGCTTGTCTTCGTCCTCGAAGCGGGCCAAGGCGCGCTGCGGATCGCTGGTCAACAGCACGCGATAGCCGCAGCGCTTCAGACCATCGCGAAAGATGTCCTGCATCCGCAAGTTCGATTCGACGAACATCAGCGCCTTGCGCTGGGCGTTGGGAATGAGCATCGCCTCGAGGCGATTGCGTTCGGCGTCGGTCCCCAGCGGAGGGGCGTCGCCGTCGGCGCCAGGCTCGGCATCGTGCCCGGCGTCGGGTTCGGCCAACCGTTTGGCGGCGAGATTCAGGTCGATGAGCATCTGACCGGGGGATTGATAGCGCTTGTCGGGGTCGAACTCCATCGCCTTGTTGACGATCAAGGTGACGACGCGTGGCAGCTCGGGGTCGGCCTGGTGGATCGGCACGACGTCCAAAAAGCGCTGCTTGCTCAAGCGCTGGATGCGGTCCTTGGTTTCTTGCAGGGGCGACTTGCCGGTGAGCAAGTGATAGTAGATGCAGCCCATGAAATAGACGTCGCTGCGCTGGTCGTCCTTGCGGACGCCGGTGGCGCGCTCCAGGCCGGCATAGTCGATGGTGCGCGGATTGGCCTGGCTCTCCAGAGCTTCGTCACCGATGCGCTCGTCGGCGCCGGCCAGGCCGAAGTCGACGAGCCGGGCCTGCCCGCGGCTCGACATCAGGACATTCGTGAGCTTGAGGTCGCGATGGCAGACGCCGCGGCCGGCGGCGTAGTGCAGGCCATTGGCAATGTCGATCAAGATGCGCGTGGCTTCCTCCGGCGCAAGCTTCTTACGCGTCTTGAGAAACTCGCGGAGGTTGTTTCCCTCGACAAACTCCATCACCAGAAAGTGCGACTTGCCGTGCGAGCAGGCCTCGTGGATCGGCACGATGTTGGGGTGGCGCAGAGAACGCCCCATTTCCCCCTCGCGGATGAATTGGTCGCAGTGATTGAGGTCTTCGGAGAATCGCTTGCGCAACACCTTGACCGCGACCACCCGACCATTGCGGCTGTCGACGGCACGGTAGACGCGGGCGAACGAGCCGGCCGAGACCAGGTACAGCACCTTGTAGGGGCCGTAGAAGAAACCGGCGCGCTCGCCGTTCTGTAGCCGGGTGACCTGATAGTTGGTCAACTGCTCGCGGCGCATGAGAAACTGGAGAAACTCACCCGCCGGGGCGGTCGCCTGGCCGAATTCGCCCCAGGCCGACTGCATCTGGCGATCGTCCAACAGGTTGAGCTCGACGATCCGCTGGGCGATTTGTTCGGCGGTCATTTCGGCCATGGCGCGGGGCGTCGGAGCGGCAGCTCGGGGTCGAGCAGCCAGCTAGCAGAATCGAGGAATAACTTCGCAATCTAGGACGAGCGACGCGGGCCGCCGGTTCGCAAATCGGGAGCCGGAACGCTTGCGCCGTCGGGTTGGCGGGCACACGACCCATCCTATTCGCTAGCGGCAAGACTCGCAATCGGCTGGCAAACTCCGTGGTCTACGGCTTTTACGCGATCGACAAGAGACTCTCGATTTAGATTCGCGGCAGCACGTGCGATCTTGGCTTCCGCCAGCTTGCTTAGTCGCGCGAAAGGGATGATCGCTGTGAAGATGCGTCGCTGTAAGTCAAAGCCGCTCAAGCGCGACAAGCGACCTTGACCCTGGCGGATGCGGGTTCCTATACTCCGCCCCGCGAATCCTCGGCCCCGGGGCATGGCAGCCCCGGGTCGCCGCCGCATGGTTTATGGAGAAACCGGTATGGCCGATTCTGTTTCGCATTTGTCTGCTGTCGGCAAGGCGCGTTGGCGTCGCGCCGGTAAGCTCGTGTTGCTATCGGCGGCCGTGCTGAGCATCTGCGTGGCGATTCGCTTGATGTGGCAAACCGGGACCGCGCAGGCGGAAGGTCCAGCGGCGCCTGCAGCCAGCGGGCAGCCTGCGGCGCGGGTCGCCAGTCGCACGGCCGAGCTGCCGCATTTGCCGGGAGCGGGCCGCGAGAAGCTGCAGATCGTGGCCGTGATCAACCAGGAGCCGGTGTCGCGCGACGAGCTCGGCAAACAGTGCTTGTGGCGCTACGGCAAAGACGTGCTGGAGAGCATGGTCAATCGCCGCATCATCGAAGCTGAATGCCGCCGGCAGCAGATCACGATCACGCAAAAGGATGTCGACGCCGAGATCGACCGCATGGCGCAGCGGTTCGGCTTCTCGACTCCCCAGTGGCTCAAGATGCTGGAAGAAGAGCGGCACATCAAACCGACGCAGTACGCCAAGGACATCATCTGGCCGACGCTGGCGCTGCAGCACATCGCGTCGTCGAAGCTGACCGTCACCCAGCAAGACTTGCAGGAAGCCTGGGAGACGCAGTACGGCGAGACGATCCAGGCCCGCTTGATTTCGTGCAGCGACCGCCGCAAAGCCGACAAGGTGCGCGAGCTGGCGATGCAGAAGCCCGACGACTTCGGCAACCTGGCCAAGCAGTACTCGGAAGATCGCGGCAGCGCGAGCATCAAGGGGCTGATTCAGCCGATCCGCAAACATCTGGGCGACAAGGAGCTGGAGCGCGTGGCGTTCAGCTTGCAGGAGGGGCAGATTTCCGAAGTGATTCAGGTGCAGAATCAATTCGTGATCCTCAAGTGCGAAGGGCGCTACCCGCCACGCGACGTCAAGATGGAGCAGGTGCAGCAACTCTTGACCGAAGCGATCCGCGACAAGAAACTCCGCGACGCGGCCGACGAACTGCTCCATGCGCTGCAGGCCAAGTCGGTTGTGGACGTGGTCTACTCCGATCCGCAGAAGCGGGCGGCATCGCCGGGGATCGCCGCCAAGGTCGATCAAACGACCATCACCGTCGGCCAGTTGACCGACGAGTGCATCGAACGCTATGGCGAGGACGTACTCGACGCGCACATCAATCGGCGCCTCGTCGAACAGGCTTGCCGCGGCAAGAAAATCCAGGTGACGCCGGCCGAGATCGACGCCGAAGTGCGCGACGCCGCCGTCGCACTTGGTAAAGCCGACATCAATACCGGCGAAGCCGATCTGCCGGCGTTCTACCAGTACCTGGCCAGCGAAGGGCTCTCGAAGGAGTTGTACGTCTACGACGTTATCTGGCCGACGTTGGCGCTGCGCAAGATGGTGGCGCCGCAGGTCGAAGTGAGCGAAACCGACATCGAGCGCGGGTTCGAGGCCAACTACGGGCCGCGGGTGCGCTGCCGGGCGATCGTGATGAACAACCTGCGGCGCGCCCAGGAAGTCTGGGAGATGGCCAGCGATAACCCGACCGTCGAGTATTTCAGCTCGCTGGCCGAGCAGTACTCGATCGAGCCGACGAGCCGATCGCTGCGTGGCGAGATTCCGCCGATCCAGAAATGGTGCGGCGAGCCCGTCCTGCAACAAGAAGCATTCAGCCTCAAGCCCGGCGAAATGTCGAGCGTGATTCAGGTCGGCGACAACTTCGTGATGCTGTGGTGCGAAGGGTACACCGACGGCATGAAGATCTCGGTTGAGGAAGTTCACGACGAGATCTACGCCGACGTGCACCAGAAGAAGCTCAAGGTGCTAATGAGCAAGCAGTTCGACCAGATTCGCGAGGGCGCGCAGATCGACAACTATCTGGCCGGCACGACGCAGGCGCCTGAGCGCGGCCGCCCGAACGTGTCGCTCGACCCGAGCGTCGAACCGACGGCGGCGGCAGCGCCGCGGGCAGGTTCGCCGGCCGGGGCCGCGACAGGGCCGGCGACGAAAGGTCGCCCCGCCCCGGCGACCGCGCG
>JAIESQ010000176.1 GCA_019745975.1 Pirellulales bacterium | reverse complement strand
GACTGTGAATCGTCCATCGTTCGGACCTCCTTGGGGAACCATTATCCGGTTCCCGCCGGTGTCCGAAACTCCTGGGCGTCGAACATCGTCATGAGGAAGGACTTCAACAGTCGAACACGTCTCAATTCGGAGGCAGCGATTCGGTGTCCAGTTGCAGTCAACTGCACGCTACGATGTGGTTGGTATGTGATTAGCTTGGCATCGCTGAGTTTCTTCAACATTCTGGTTACCGCAGAGCCAGCGATGCCTAGCTCGGCGGCAATCTCGCCCATCAGCCGGGGATGCTTCACTCGATCGTCGTCGAGGGTGATGATCGCCCGCAGACAGCGCTTCTCCATCGGCGTGACAAGTGCTGAGTTGCCGGATTTGTTCACCTGGGCGAAACCCCTGGGCTGAACCAACTAGGGAAACAAACGCTGGCCCACTGCGGTGTTCAGCCGCAAGATTGCACGTCGGCGTCGAATCAAGGAATCGCGGTACTGCCGCACGATCCCGTTGTACTCGCGCTGAGCATCAAGGAAGACCAGAACCTGCTCCTGGCCGAGTGTCAACAGCCGGTACTTGGCATCGCGGACACGTCGAACTTTGGGAAGCACGGCGGATTCCAAGCGCTCCGCCGCGGACTTGGCGTTCATGTAATCGAGATGAGCGCGACGAATTTCCGCGGCGATTCGCCGCTCTATTCCTTGGGACTCAATGCGCGTCTGGGAGACGGTCTGCTGTGCGCGGGCGATGTTGCCTTGGTTTCGATTCAACAGCGGCACGCTCGTGAAGGCGCCGATCCCCCAGCCGCTTGAATTCTGGGCGCCCAGAGGGGTGTTGATTCGCTGACTATAGGGAGTGTAGAGCACGAAGACATCCGGAATCGCTTCGCGCCTTGCCAACGTCACGTCAGCCTGGGCGCGACTGACTCCAAGACGAAAGGCAGCCAGGTCGGGGCGCAGTTGCATTCCCAGCCCGACGAGCTCCTCGACCGGGGGGACGGTAACGGCCGACTCTCGGATCGATCCTTGAATTTGCAGTTGCGGTGAGGCCTCGTCAGGAATGCTCATCAGCGCGGCGAGGCTTTGTTGCGCTTGAGCGAATGCCATGTGTGCCTGTTCGAGCGCAATCGCCGCGGCTTCTCGCTGTGCCGTCAGTCGGTCGAGCTCCGTCGACGCTTCTTCCTGACCTTGGACCAGTTTTTGCGCGGTTGCTACCACAGCGTCGAAGCCAGCCAGGCCGGCCTGACCATAGCGCAACGATTCTCGCGCCGCCAACAAATCCACAAAGGCCGAATACAGAGCATCGATTTCGAGTCGCACCGCATCTTGGTATTGCGCTTCGACGACTTGTTTGGCACGCGTGGCGACGGCGACTCGGGCACGTCGCTTGTGATTGAGGTCGAAGGGCTGAATTACGGTTGCCGAGTAACTCGTGTCGCCTGGGCGCGCAACGGAATAGCTGCCATAGGGAACGCTGTCTACAGCCGCAAAAACAAGCGGGTTGTTGCGTAGACCAGCTGAAAGCACGTCAGCCTGAGCCTTGGGGATCTCGCGAAACTTGGCCCGCAGATCGTAGTTCGCCGAGGTGAGCTGATTGATGGCGGCATCTAGCGTCCAGCCGTTGACTGGTCCCATTTCGTCGAGTGCTGGGATTTCGAGCGGACCGTAAATTGGCAGCGCCTCCGTGGGCGGCAATGCCATTGGAAGTTGGGCCAATCTTGAGCTGTTGCTAACAGCTCGACCGGGTGGCGCGCTGGCCGCTGAGAGCACGTCGCGAGCTGGCATCGACAGCGAAGCCGGGGCCCTGTTCGGGGATGGCGCTACTCCCCAAACTGTTTCTCCAGAACCTGGGCTGGGGCCGAGCGCAGAATCAGACTGGGCAGCACCGCTGCCCAGATGGACGTCTGTGCGCGAGCGCTCGAGTTTGCGCTGCCCTTGCGAGAGCAAAATGATGTCGTCAACGAGTTGCACCTGTGCTTGTAAAGTCGACGGCCCTGCCGATAGCGCAGCGACAGCCAAAACCAGGCAACTGAAGTGTGTTCCGCTAAATCTCATGGCTCGGCCCTCCTTGGCCAACCCGCCTCACAATCACGAGGCGACCGCGGCTTCCTTGCCGCTAACATCTTCGCCGACTTTTCCAGCATTTAGCATCCGCAACCCATTGAAGACAACGACGAGTGACGCGCCAGTGTCTGCGGCAATGGCCGCCCAGAGGCTCGCTGAGCCCATTAACGTCAAAACGACGAATGCCACCTTAACGCCCAGCGACAGGGCAATATTCTGGCCAATGACCCGCATGCAACGACGGCTGTGGTCGATCAACCAGGGCACGCCCATCAGGTCGTCCCCCATCAGCGCGATGTCGGCAGTTTCCAGTGCTGCATCGGTGCCGGCGGCACCCATGGCGATGCCCAACGTGGCGCGCGCCATCGCTGGTGCATCGTTCACACCGTCGCCGACCATTGCAATCTGGCCAAACTGTCGCACAAGCTCCTCAATCGCAACTAGCTTGTCTTCCGGTAGCAGCTCTGCTCGCACGTCGTCGACGCCCGATTCGCGGGCAATCGCGTTCGCCGTGCCGCGATTGTCGCCGGTGAGCATGACAATATGCTGGATGCCGGCAGCACGGATTTGCTCGATGGCCTTTTTCGCATCCGGCCTGATGCGATCGGCCAGGGCAATGAACCCACAGACATGTTCGTCCTTGCCGATGACGACGACACTGGAACCGTCGGCTTCCATACGCGTTAATCGCTCGTGCATCTGTGGAGTTTCTTGTCCGCGCTCTTCGAGCATCCGATGCGATCCCAACCAGATAAGCTTCCCGTTGATCGAGGCTGTAGCCCCTTTTCCCTTGATCGCCTGGAAACCTTCGGCTGCTACGGGGTGGACACCTTGGTCCGCCGAGGCCCGGAGGATAGCCCGGGCAAGGGGATGTTCGGATCGCGCCTCCACCGCGGCAGCAATCGCTAAAACCTCAGCTTCCGTATGACCAGAAAGAGGGACCACTTCGCGTACTTCAGGATGCCCCTCAGTTAATGTGCCAGTCTTGTCCATAGCGATTGCCTTGAGCTTGCCTGGAACCTCCATGTACAGCCCACCTTTGACAAGAACTCCGCGTCGCGCCGACGCTGCCAGCGCCGCTACGATGGTCACTGGCGTGGATATCACCAGGGCACATGGGCAAGCGATTACTAGAAGTACAAGCCCTTCATAAAACCAGCGGGACCACGAACCACCTGTCATCAAGGGAGGAAGCACAATTACGGCGAGCGCCAGAAGCATGACGGCCGGAGTATAGTATCGTGCGAATTGCTCGACCCATTGCTCACTTGGCGAGCGTTTACTTTGAGCATCACCAACCATGCGAATAATGCGGCTGAGCGTGGTGTCCTCGGCTGGCTTGGTGGTGACCAATTCCACGGCGCCGTCACCGTTGATGGTACCGGCGAAGACGTCGTCGCCGGCCACCTTAGCAACCGGCGCTGACTCACCCGTAATCGGAGCCTGGTTTACCTTGGTTTCACCCTTCACGATCTTGCCGTCGAGCGGAAACCTTTCCCCGGGACGCGCCACGATGATCGTGCCAACTAAAATGTCTTTGACGTCGACCACTGCCTCTTTTCCGTCAGACTGAACAACGCGTGCCGTGTTCGGACTGATGGACATGAGAGCGGCAATGGCGCGTCGGGCGCGACCGACACTCCACGACTCCAACGCAAGCGAAACGGCAAACAAGAACGCCACGGTGGCCGCCTCGAGGAACTCATCGATCGGAAAGGCTCCGGTGATAGCAACGATCATGAGTAGGTTCATGTCGGGTCTCAGACGGAGCAGTGCTCGCCAGCCTTTCGGCGCAACGTACCACGCACCGCAGACCGCCGCTCCGAAGTAGCAAACTCGCGCCGCCCATGGTGTTGCGAGTCCTTCGTCGCTCCCAAAAATCGCTTGCCAACCACCTGCCGCCAGATGTATGGCAAGTCCCAATAGCAGCAAAAAGCCACTCACGGTTGTCATCACCGTGCGACCCCAAAGCGCCCAGCCGGTGGATTTCGAGACGTCAGACTCCTTCCAAGGTTCGGCCTGCATCCCTGTCTTGGCGACTGCGGCGCGAAATGTTTCGGGTGAAACTGCGGACTCCGAGTACACGACAGTCATCTTGCCGCTGAGAATGTCAAACTTCAGGTCTTCAACGCCGGCAATCGGCGTGAGCTCCGACCTGAGCATCGATACTTCTTCGGCGCAGTCCATGCCTCGTATTTTGAATTCAGCTTGCTGCATTGCTCGCATTCACTCTGGCAAAGTATAGAAGCACCCCATCCAGCTAAGCCGCCTCCGCAGAAAGCGCTGCCGCAGCCGGTGTTATTGCGCCGTCACGGAGGTGCAGCCATTTGCTTGCCCGCTGAGCGGCCACTGCATCGTGCGTGACCATGACGATCGTACAACCATCGCGATGCAGTTCGTCGAAGAAATCCAACACTACGCGGCGACTATCGGGGTCCAGGTTGCCCGTTGGTTCGTCCGCCAGAATGATGGCTGGCTGATTGGCAACCGTTCGAGCCAATGCGACACGCTGCTGCTGTCCGACGCTTAGTTCGCTCGGCTTGTGATGTAGGCGATCTGCCAAGCCCATACGATCGAGCAAACTCGATGCCTGTTTTCGTTGTTCGGCGGTTGGAACGCCAGCCAGGTAGAGCGCCAACTGCACGTTCTCCAAGGCGCTTAAATAGGGGACTAGGTTAAAGGTTTGAAACACGAAGCCGAGTTTGTCACGTCGTGCCTTTGCTCGGTCTGCTGGCGACAAATCGTAAAGAGAGACATCGTCGAGCATGACGTGGCCCGTTGTGGGCGAGAGCATTCCACCTAAGAGGGAAAGCAGCGTAGTTTTTCCGCTGCCGCTCGGCCCGACGATCGCTGCGTATTCACCCTTCGCGATGGTTAGCGCTGGCAGCCGTAATGCCGTCAGCTCCTGACCGCGTCGTCGATAAGTCATGGTTACATTTTGCACGGTGTACATTGTTCAGCTCTCCCGAAAGCAGAGACAGGGATCGAGTTTTGCCGCTTGACGTGCCGGCCAATAGGCGGCCACGACCGTGAGTACAATGGTGATCGCGATCGCCAGAGCGATCAGGCCGTACAGCGGCCCTACGCTAACGCCGGCCCAGCGTGGACCCAGCACCAGCGCCAGAAGCATGCCGGCCAAAGCGCCTGCGATTGACCCGGTGAGGCCTAACCAGAGGGCTTTCAAAAGAAACAGCCGCGCGACCAGCCCAGGCGACGCGCCCAACGCCATCAATGTGCCAATCTCGCGGCGGCGCTCTCGCACGTTGGCCGTGATCGTGCCGGCAACGCTGGCGCCTCCCACAAGCATGAAGACCCCGACCACCAGAAGTGAAAGCCGACTCAGCAAACGATTAACGCCTACTTGAGTCTCGACAACTTGGGAAACGGTAACGACCTTGGTATCGGGAAGCAACTTGCGGAGTTCGGGGACAAGATCGCCGGCAGCGTCCTCGCAGCAGCCCATTACTTCGATCGCACTAACGACCTCGCCTGCTTTGGCTAACCGCTGAACAGTGTGAAGATGAGCGAACAGCCTGCCGTCGTCGATCGTGCCCGTGGATGGCAGCACGGCGACGACGTTGAACGATTCGCCCAAGAGCTTTACTGAATCGCCGGCTTCGAGTTGCAATGCTTCAGCCGCGTCGACCCCGGCAATGACATCGAAGTCTGCCAGTTTGTCGATCGTTCGCTGCGTGGCAATCGCTTCAGGACCCGCGATTTCGGTCTTGGGACCGCACGCGGCTCGCTTGCAGCCCACGTGCTGCTTTTTGAACATTGTGGCGGTTTGCCAGGCAGACTTCGCCTCAAACTCGCTCTGCGGCAGAATACCCGTCAACGTGACCTGACAATCGCTGATCGTGATCGGCATCGAGAGTTTGGGCGAGAGTCGTTCGACACCGGGTAGATTCGCCAACAGGATTTGCGCAGCGTACTCCTCGGGAATCGTGCCCGCGGCTTGATCGGCCGCGTAATAGTTCTGCAGGAGCGCCTCGCTTGGCAGGACGAGTACGTTGGCACCCAGCGCCGAAAGCTGGCGGCCAACTTCACGTTCTGAAAAGAACGTGATATGTCGCATGGCGACTAGGGCAGCGACCCCTAGCACGATGGCCGCGCCGGTGGTAACGAGCGCGGCCGGCCGCTCGCGAATCTCTTTCCAAACCAATATTCTCAGGTTCATCGGTGTCATCCTTGACTTAGCGGTTGATCTTTTTGGGTGTTGTCTTTGCGGCCGAGCTTGGCTTGCCGTGTTTGCAGTTCGGATCGTCACAGCATTTGCCGGCCATGTGGAGCGCTTCGGCCATTTCATCCTTGGTGGTCGAAGTAGTGAACTTTCCAACCAGCACTCCCGGCGGCGCCATCATGACGACCAGATCTTGAGCGGTGGTTGGCTCGATCTGCATCTGTTCCAGGAACGATTCTTCGCCGGGCTCACTCAGATGCAGTGGGATGATCGAGACGCGATCAGTAAAGAGCGGGTCCTTCTCAAGATCGCGCACGCCGGCCGGAATCGACGGCTTGGCTGCGCGGTGCAAGCAGACCAACACAACTTTAGATTCTTGCATTGACCTCATGCAGCGTGCCATGGTTGGCGTCACGAATGCCTCCGAGATAAGCTCGGGGGTGACCTTGCGGTTGAACACGCCCGTGATCGCCCCGTTCGGTGCAACCGCCAAAACCATTGGCAGCGGCGCCCGTTCCATGCCGAACTTCTTAACGAGAGCTTGATCCGCCAGATTGGTTGTCTGCGCATAGGCCAGCGCCGATTCGTCCTCATGCCCGGCGAGTCCGTTCTCGACGGTTTTCACCAGCGCCCGAGTCGCGGCGTCGTCTTGCTTGTAGAAGACAATGAAGGTGAACTTGTTGTCCGCTGCACTAGAGGTGAGCACTTGCTGGGCCGAGATCGCCGAAGCAGCGTCTTCAGCAGCAAAGGCCGTGCTTACATTCCCCAGAAGTGCAATCGCGAGTAGAACCCAAGACCGTTTCATGGTGACTCCTTTCATCTAAACCGTACAAAACGTGCTTGCCCGATCCGTCGGGCAGACAATGAGCCGATTGTTTGCTTTCCCGAGCTATCGATCTGTGGTTGCAGGTCTATGGCAGTGTCCGACCTCAAGACTTTACTGCAGGCTTGCCGCCACCTTTACAAGTTCTCCGATCGTTGCGTCAATGGCCGCTAGGATCGCTTCGTTGCCGGCGGCCTTGTCGGCGTCGACCGCATCGTGCAGTTTGCCAAGCTGGCTCTCGAGTTCCTTGGCGAGCAGATTGATCTCCTTCCAGCGTGCTTTAGGTACTCCGCCGTCTCGAGCCAGCGGCATTAGCTTGCCCGCCAGGATCACCAACTCGTCAGCGGGCTTGTGAGCATCGTGCGCGTCCCCCTTCTTTAACGCGTCGGCCACGCTGGCGCTACAAGTTTTGATGCGAGCGACGGCACCAGCAAAATCCTTCGGCAGATCCAGGTCGGCTTCCGTCAAGTGCTCGTGCTCGTGATTGGTATGGCCGTGATCAACGTGGGCTGCGCTGCTTGTGCCGTGGTCGTGGCCGTCGCCCTGGTGGTGTTCGTCCGCTGGTGGGCCTTTAGCAGGTTGGGAGTTGCAACCCACAAACGCTGCGATGCTCCATCCCAGGACCACGAACAATCCAAGTCGAAAAATGAGCGTACGCATCAAAGTCACCTTTTTCGGTTTAGAAATTGCTTCAGAGCGATAGCCAACACGACAGACGCTATCGTCTACTTTCGCAATCCATTGGTAGGCAGCTACATCCAACGCCGCGACATCGGTGCCTCAGCACTTGGCTCCGATGTGGATGAATGTGATAGGGACCGAGACGCTGTCGCCGGTAACAGCACCAGCGTGACGACGCAGCTCACCATCGTGATGACATCGAGCATCAGGAGTAATGAATTCATTGGCAGGCAGTCGCACATTTTCAATTTCCTTTTTGTCGATTGTGGAAGTCAGGAGATTCCCACCGGCGCCGGAAAGTCTGTACGTGTCTCAAGCGGCATCGGCGGAGGTGGCACCGTTTCGCCTTTCGGCGATGGGGACTGTTCCCACGCTAGGTCTGGATTCAAGAGGTCGTCTTCGTGATCCGCAGCGAGCCGTTCGGCGTCCTTGCGACCGAAGCACCAGAACAAAGCTGGGTGAACAAAGAAGTCCAGCAGCGTGGAGCTGATCAGGCCACCGAGAATGACCGTGGCAACCGGATAGAGGATTTCTTTTCCCGGCTCTCCTGCCGCGAGCACCAACGGCACCAGCGCAATACCCGCTGTCAACGCGGTCATGAGCATGGGCGCCAGCCGCTCTTTGCCTGCCCGTTCGATCATCTGCGGCGTGAACTGTTCGCCTTCGTAGTGCACGAGGTGCAGGTAATGGGCGATAAGTAGGATCCCATTTCGCGAGGCAATGCCCGCCAGCGAAATGAAGCCGACCATGCTGGCCACGGTCAGCGATTGCCGTGTAATCACGAGTGCGGCCACAGCGCCAATCGCCGCCATCGGCAAGGCCGACAACACTTGCAGCGACATATTTACGGAGCGAAATAGCGTGTACAGGGCCAGGAACATGCCCGCCAAGGAGAACAAGCTCAGCACGCCAATCATCCGTGTGGCCGTGCGTTGACTCTCAAACTGACCGCCGTATTCCAGGAAGTATCCAACCGGTAATGACGCCTGAATGGGAGCAATCCGCTCCTGAATGTCGGTGACGACGCTGTTGAGATCGCGGCCGGCCGTGTTGCATTGAATGATGATGCGGCGACGCACATTCTCGCGGTTGATCGTATTAGGTCCACTGGACTCCACGATTTCCGCGACCGATTCCAGCGGCACGCGCCCGCCGTCGGGAAGATTGATCGCCAACCGCCGCAGCTTCGCAGGATTCTCGCGAAATTCGTCATCTAGTCGCACCAGGAGATCGAATTTGCGCTGCCCCTCCAGAACCTCGGAGACGACGCGACCGTACATCGCCGTCTGGATGTACTCGTTGACTAAGTCCGAAGTCAGGCCGTATTGCGCCAAGCGCTGGCGGTTCAGCTTGATTTGCAATTGCGGAATTTCGGTCTGTTGTTCGACGAGCAGATCGCGGACACCGGAGACGCCTGCGATGGCTGTTTTGATTTCGTTGGCTTTGTTCCGCAAGACCGTCAGGTCGTCGCCATAGAGCTTGATCCCGACCTGCGCCTTCACGCCGGAGAGCATGTGGGAGATGAGATGCGCCAGTGGTTGTTCCGCGGTAATCATCACGCCGGGAACTTGGGTCAGTTCTTCTCGTAGTTCGGCAAGTATCTCTTCACGAGAGCGACCCGAGTTGGGATCGAAGCTGATGATGATTTCGGAGACATTCACGCCTTCGGCGTGTTCATCGAGCTCCGCGCGTCCGGTGCGGCGGCCAAACGCCACCACGCCAGGCACTGTCTTGACGCGCTGGTCGACCATCGAAGCAATTCGATTCGAAGCAGCCAGTGAAGTGCCGGGGGGCAGCAGCACGTTGACTTGCACTGTTCCTTCGTTGAATGGCGGCAAGAAGTCGCGTCCTAGCTGGGTAACCGTCACCACACTCAGCACCAACGCGGCAGCGACCGCGCCCAGAATTGGCCAGGGGTGACGAACGCTCAAACGAATGGCGAAACCGGCGATCCACTTGAGGAAGCGCAATAAGCGGCCATCCTTGTCGTGCGCCATGAAGCGGGCTTGCGGCAACAGCCAGTACGACAAAACCGGTGTCACCGTCAACGAAACGCCCAACGAGGCGAGAATCGAAACGATGTAGGCCACGCCCAGGGGCGAGAACAGCCGACCCTCCATGCCCCTCATGGCAAACAGCGGCACAAACACAAGCACTACGAGAATGGTGCTGAAGACGATCGAATTGCGCACCTCGCTGCTGGCTTCGTAGACCACGCGCAGGGCTGACTTAGGGTGCTCGGCATGCACGTTTTCGCGCAGCCGTCGGAAGATATTCTCGACGTCCACGATGGCGTCGTCGACCAGTTCGCCAATTGCCACGGCAAGGCCGCCGAGCGTCATCGTGTTGATCGACATGCCAAACCATTTGAAAACCAGGCCGGTGGCCACGATCGAGAGCGGAATGGCCGTGAGCGTGATGAAAGTCGTGCGAAAGTTAAGCAGGAACAAGAACAGAATGATTACAACTAGAATGCCTCCATCTCGGAGCGCTTCAATGACGTTTTCGATGCTGAGGTCGATGAACTCCTTTTGCTGATAGACCTCGGTATTCAGCCGAACATCGGCCGGCAGCGTCGGCTTCAAGGCGTTTAGTGCGGCGATAATATTGTCTGTCAGCAGCCGTGTGTCTGACCCGGGTTGTTTGGAGATCGTCAGCATCACCGCCGGAGACCCGTCGACCGCGGCATCGCCGCGCTTGATCTGCTCGCGTTCGACGACCCTCGCGACCTGGCTGAGCAACACCGGTCGGTCGGTCGAGGCCTTGATGACCACGTTCTCGAGTTCGCGAATGCTCTGAATTCGCCCCAGCGAGCGCACGAGCAGCTCGTTGCCGCCTTGGTCGAGATAGCCCCCCGTGGCGTTCGCGTTGCTAGCGCCTACAGCTTTCTCAACATCTTCTAGGGTCAAATCGAACTTGAGCAGATTCTCCGCATCCACCAACACCTGGTACTGTTTGCGGCCGCCGCCCATGGTGATCACTTGAGCCACGCCGGGAATCGTGAGCAGCCGCTGCCGCACAACCCAGTCGGCTAGTGTGCGCAGCTCAATGGGATTAGTCTTTCCACCCTCGCTGTACATGCCGACCTGCAAGACCTGACCCATGATCGAGGAAATCGGCGCCAATTGTGGGCTGACACCGACTGGCAGTCGGCTACTGACCAGGGCGATCTTTTCGTTGACAATCTGGCGATCGACGAAAATGTCAGTTCCCCAGGCGAACTCGACATAGATGACTGACAGGCCGATGCCCGACGAACTGCGTACGGCCTGCACGCCCGTGGCGCCATTGAGCACCGTTTCGAGTGGAAACGTAATCAGCGTCTCCACTTCCTCCGGCGCCAGACCAGGCGCTTCGGTCATGATTGTGACACGCGGCCGATTGAGGTCCGGAAAAACATCGATCGGCAAATTCCACAGCGTCCAGCCGCCATAAACCAGCACGACCAGCGCACCGGTAATGGTTACCAGGCGGTAACGCAGCGATAATCTGATGACGGCGTTCAACATGGATAACTTTCGGCGGCGGTGTGCGCTTAATGGTTGTGACCGGCGTGGGGATCGATGCCACCGCCCGACTTGTTCTTGAGCGCCACTTGCAACTGCTGAGCACTATTCATCGCCACACGGTCGCCGGGCCAGATATCGTTGCCCTCGCCCAGCACCACATTGAATTGATCGCGATACTCGACGTGCACTGGGCAGCGATGAAAGTGGTCGCCATCCTCGCGGAACACGTACGACTCGGGGCCATCTTCGACCACTGCTTCCGCCGGCAACACAATGCGCTCTTTCCAGGTCTCAACGGGTACCTTGAGCTGCAAGCGTTCGCCCGGCCGAAATCGCCAGCCCATGTAACGCCGACCATCCGGCGCGCGGTCGTCGCGGACCAGCTCATTGGGCAAGAGCGCGTAGAACGGAAACAGCCGTGAGGCGACATCGACTGTATTTGACAGATAGAGAATGCGCAGATTGCAGACCTCCTCAGGCTTGGAGTCACCCGTGTCGACCAGCGCGCAAACTGCGGCGCCTTCCTTAGCGGCGCGATTCAGCAGATCGGCATCTTGTTGAAACGCTTTGCCTTCGACATAGAGCTGAGAATGATCTGCCAACTTACAGAGCGGGTCCCCCGCAGTGACATTCTGGCCTAGCTCGGCATTGAGTTCTTCGACTTGAAGAAGGTGAGGAGTGCTTCCATCGGTCGGCGCCGCCGGTGTAGGGGCCTTCACCGTCAGCGTGCCGAGAAGTTTGCGGTCGGCGCGAATATTCGCAACTTGATCCGCTGACAATCCATGCAACAAAAGTGATTGTTCTTGGGCACGTTCGATCGCCTCGAGCTTCTGGCGTTCATATTGGCGTTCGAGCACGACTTTGCCCGGAATCGCCCCATCTCGAGCGATGGCTTCCAGTCGGGCAATTTCCTTGTTGACGACGTCGACTTGCTCGAGCGTGCTGAGGAAGTCACTTTGTCCCTGCACCAATTCTTCGTGCGTCAATCGCATATCGAAAAGCGGCTGGCCGGGATCGACGGTTTGTCCGGGGACGATGTAAATCTTGGTCACCACCCCGGAGAGTGGAGCGACCGCAGCAAACTGGGTTTGACCAGGTCGTTCGGCGACAATGGCCGGAACAGTGATGCTCCGCGTAAAGCTCGAAAAGGCGATCTCCCCGACCTTGAGTCCGATGTTGCCACGGGCCTGCTTTGACAGTTCGACCAGCGACAGGTCGTCTTCGTGGGAGTGATCGTGCCCGTCGTTTGCATGCTCATGAGAATGACCATGTCCATGCTCGGCGTCTGACGCCTTCGCGCCCTCCTCGACTTGTTGCGTTGCTGCGCCGCCGTCAGCTTTCCAGGCTTGCCAACGTGTGCCAGCGAGGAATGCGCCGACTGCGAGCAAGACAATGGCGACATAACGGACCAAGCGATTCGCCAAACTCAACTTTGGCGCAGGCGCACGCGCTTGCGCGGATTCGATGTTTGCCATGGCTGGCTACCTTAGGTGGAACGAACAGCGACCAAGAGCGCGCAATGAAGCGCCAGATCTGACAACTATGAAATGAGACACATGGCTGGCGATTGCCGGCAATGCATGCTAGCTGTTCAGATCAAGAACAGTTCGTGCAGCAGATGCAGCCTGACAGAGCGCGTGGCTGCGGGCGAGAATTGTGCGACGCTATCGCGAGTGAACTGAGTGGGCAGCAGGCATTGATCTGGCTGGACAAGCGGCGCAAAAATCCAAGCCGTCGCCACGAGTGCCTGAACTTGCTGCGAACCACCGGACGACAGAAAGACGCAACGCACGCCATCACATCCGTGATCGTCGGGCGCATCCTGGTCGTTTGAGTCCGTTGGACAACCATGCTGATCGCCGTGATCGTGGTGGCAATGGCTGGCTAAGCCATGACCAAGCTGCGCGTGCTGAGAATGCCGGGCATCACCTTGACAATCGTGAGCGTGGTGGGCGCAACAGCCCACTGCGGCATGGAATGCCAGCAAGCCAGCGGTGATGACCGACATCCACGAGTGCACGCGATTTCCTCGCTTTCGCAAAATTACATCAGTAATCATCGCGGGCACCCATGGTCAAGTCAAATAACTCCCCGGGATGGGGAGTTTTGGCGATTGGGACGCTATTGGCTGCACCGGATCGGTTGCCGAGGGGCAACGCAGCTCCTTCTCAGATCTCGGTCGATGACGCTGCTTTCCGTTAGAGGAAATCTGCCACCTATCGGGTTTAGATGGATCGACGTAGATCCCAGACGCGATCACTTGGATCATATTGCCACGTGGCCGAACTCTCGAGACTCGATCAACTTGACGTAGGTTGAATCCAGAACTGATAGTACATCATCTCGTCTGTAAACGCGTTGCCGTCATTGCTGGCAGCCAGCGAGGAAAATGAGTCGAGGACAAAAGCCAGCGGCGCGATTTCGAATGCGCAAAACAGAAAGTAATTAAAGTGCATCCGTTTTCCCGGCGGGCTTCCGCCCCGCAGTCGCTCTTGGATCGGGCCACACCGCAGATTCGGGATCTCGCGGTAACCGGCAAAGAATAGCTGCTTCTCCTCGGTGTAAAGGTCATCGACGGGATAAGGACGTCCGTTGATCGCGAAGACTGGCTCGATGGACACGATTGCTATTCCTTGATTGCTCTGTCAACCGGGCACTGGCCGCCACCGCGTCGGACGTACACAGTCCGTGTCGGCTTATGCGCGCAGCCCTGCTTCGCACGTCAGTTTGCGAACCCCGCGAAGCTTCAACCGTCGCGTGTAAACGCTCGGGCATTCTCTCGCAGTCGAGCACCGATTCCGTGCAACTTGAATCTCCAGCCATCCATCTTTAATCCGGATTTTGTGTGCCGACCAAACCGACAATCCAGCTTGACGAACCATTCTCGAGTGGGAAAACGGTGTCAGGAACCTTTCTTGCGCAGAAGCACTGATTTGGTTCCTGACACCCTTTATTTCCCCAACCGGTACAGCGCCACGTGCGATCCGTGTTGGCTCGACTCACCTTGGTCTGCGAGCAAGGATTCATTGTCAAGGTAATAATGGCAACGTAGGTCTTCGTGGTCGTCATGGGTGCGCCTCGAAGTTCCCAGCCACGATGTTGTTCCAGACATCGTGAGTGATGTTTGTGCCGTGCTTGACATCGAACTCGCGCGAGGCCTCGAGCATCGCGGCAAACGCCTTAGCCTGCGAGCCAGGGTTATCTGCGAAATCCTGCGCCCACAAAGTGGGAAAACGAGTGGGAAAACGGTGTCAGGAACCTTTCTTGCGCAGAAGCACTGATTTGGTTCCTGACACCCTTTATTTCCCTGGGCGAAGACGTGGTCGAGGGCCGTCAGGTAACGGCGATAGAGCACCGGCGGAGTTGAGTCCGACGTGTTGCTGTCAAAAAAATCAAACAGCACCTCGCCCGAACCGAGAGCACCATCAGCACTGCTGGCGGCAACTGCCTGCGGCTGCTGGCCAGCAGTGGCACCCGGCACTTGAGCGTGGCGACCGGGTCGTTGCCGGGGCTGGTCTGCACGACGCGGGTGAGCCGGCTCTGCTTGTCGTAGGTGTAGGTGTTGGCCAGATCGGCGGTGCCGCCGGAGACGGAGAACGTCGACGCGCTGAACGTGCCGCCGAGGGTGGTGGCCAGGCCCGTGCGGCGGCCGAGCGTGTCGCGCGTGTGCGTTTGCAAGACGGCCTGATTGCTGGTGAGCCCCGCGAGCGTACTCAAGGACTTATCGAGCCGGCCCGCCGCGTCGTAGTGGTACTGATAGTGGGCCGAGGCCAAGACGCTGCCGGCGGTGAAGCGGGTTTCGGCCCCCCCCAGAATAAGATTGGCCGGGAATTTGCGTCCCTACCGTCCCGGCGTGCTGTTATATGCAGTTAAACTCCTATCTGTGAACAACTTGCACCGGGACGCAAATCTGAAAAGCTTGCGTCCCGGTTGCGTCCCGCCGGGCAGTTTGCGTCCCGGCCGCGACGGCGAGTGGTGAGCACGCCGCTGGTCGGCGGCTCGCATCATCGCTACGCGCGCCGCGCGGCGTGAGCAAAGTCGCCGCGGCAACTCGTCGCCGGTCTCGCTCACACTCCGCACTTGACTGAAAGCTGGGCCTTCTACGGCGACTTTGCCGCCGCCGAGGTGTTTCGCTTCGTCGCTCGCTCGTGGCACCGTTCCCTCGACCGCTTCCGCTGGCGAACTCTCCAAGCTATCCAATTCCCCCGGATCGAGTTTTTGACACGGACAACTCACTCGCACATTTCGAACGCCTTGATTACTGCTTCACCAATTTCAGCCGGCGTGACGTCGTTGCGCACGGTAACAGCGGTCTTGAGCTGTTCGAAGCTGCCTTTATGGTCCTTCTTCTTATAAGGAATAATCCTGAGCGTGCCGTTCTCGTCCTCGACGGCGACACATTTAGCGCGTTTGGCGAACTGTTCCCAGGATCTCACACCGGCCATCGCGGGCAGCGGGAATTCAACGGCGTCCCAGTCCGTGGGGTGAGGGATGCCGGTGCGCGAGGCTGCCAGCGCCTCATGCACTGCCTCGCCAAGTCTGGCGGCCGGTTCTCCAACTCCAATCTTAAGGAAGGGGTGCACTGCAGTCCAAAGTCCCACCGTTGTTTGGGAGTCGGCATGAATGTAGAAATGGCCGTCGGCGTGGCGGTATAGTCCTGACCTTCTCATTCAACCACCTTAATGGTCACTTCTACGCCCTTCTTGATCCCATACAGTTTGAGTTGAGCAAGCGCCTGAAGTTGTTCGGCGCTGGCACAGGGCGGCACGGCCAGCTCCAACGCGCGCCCTTTAATCATCTTCTCGGTGATTTTTGTGCCGGCCCATTTCTCGCCCTGGAACGCCG
>JAIESQ010000179.1 GCA_019745975.1 Pirellulales bacterium | reverse complement strand
GGCTTGCACGGCATCGGGCGCTGCGGCCGGCGCCGGGGGCGGCGCCGACGGCCTGCGTCGCGGTGGTTGTTGGAAAGCCAACGCACTGGCTATCCCGGCCCCAAGCAACAAGAAGCCGAGACTAACGAGACCTGCTTGGGTTTTCATCGCGATCGACTCCTCGGTGAAGTTGTGCTCCTGCCTGTCTTCTACGGCGTGTTGGTTGGACGGTGCGAACACCATGCCGGAAGTGCTCTGGTGCGCGATTTGCTCCCCACCTGGACTCATAGCGCGGCGGGCGATGAAAACGGCCTCGGCGGCGATCGCCGTGAAATGTTCCAAGCAGGTTGCGCGATGCGAAATGCCTTCCGACGATTTGCTCATCTGGCGTCCGAGGCCGCTGGCAGCCCTGCCGCATTCGTCCTGGCGGTTGCTGCGATCATCGTTTGGGCGTGTCTTGGCCCTTGGACTGGCTATTCCGATACCTGGCAACTGGTCGTGAACACGGCCACGACGATCATTACTTTTTTGATGGTCTTCCTGATTCAAAACATGCAGAACCGCGACGCCAACGCGGTGCAGTTGAAGCTCGACGAGTTGATCCGCGCGGTCGACTCGGCACGCAATCGGTTGATCGACCTGGAAGATTTGAGCGACGAGGAGTTGCAGGAATTGCGCGACGATTTTGCACGGCTGAGCAAGCGGCGCGAGCGGGCGGAGGTTGCGCCCTCGCCCGGCCGTCGGTGAGATAAGCAAGGTCGACTGTCACGCGATCGCCTTGATGGCGTAGCGCGGAGTACTGGCTGGCCAGGGTCCACGCCCATTGTCAGTCGCAGAGAGGCCAAGCATTCCGCGCTAGGGCACGTAGAGGCACTCGACGGCGCGAACTTTGCACGCTTCGGCTTTTCATCGGACAGTCCTGGCAAGTGTCGATCGCTGGGACTCGCCAGCCCTGAAAAACTCTTGAAGGAGGAACTGACCATGCCACGCGGCGACAAATCGAAATACACCGAGAAGCAAAAGCGCCGAGCCGAGCACATCGAAGAAGGCTACGAGGAGCGCGGCGTTTCTGAAGACGAGGCCGAGCGCCGCGCCTGGGCCACTGTCAACAAGATGGACCACGGTGGAAAATTGTCGGGATCAGGCCGAGGCAAGAAAATCAACAAGGCGCCAGCGAAAAAAGGTGGCAAGCTGGGGGGCGCTGCTTCCGCCGCGCGACCGAAAGCCGAGCGCGTGAAGAGCGCCAAAAAGGCCGCCCGCACGCGCGCCCGCCACCGGGCCTCGGCGGCCAAGAAGGGGGCCAAGTCGACGTAGGGGACAACGCTCGCTCATCGAAGGGGCCCGTCAAAGAGGTTCGGCCGGCACCCGATAGGAATCGAGTGCTGGCCGCTCGCTTTGGTAGGTGCTCTCAATCGTCGGCCGCCTAGACGTTGCGGCACGACCGCTCGAACTCGTTGACCTGCCGGTCCGCTTCGTCGCGGGCGACTCCGTAGCGCTGCTGAATTCGGCCGGCGAGCTCCTCTCGCTTGCCGTCGATGACGTCGAAGTCATCGTCGGTCAACTTACCCCAGCGCTGCTTGACCTGGCCCTTCATTTCCTTCCATTTGCCCTGGATCGTATCCCAATTCATGCGAACTCTCCTTGTGCCGAAAACTACGGCCGACTCGGACTTCAGGCAGCGTACTGCCAGTGGCAGCACACCCCCCTTAAGGCGCGATCGGGCGCACGAAAATCCTGGCGGGCAACGCCAGTTGCTCGCCCGCTGCTATCATGAGGAACGCAAAAGCGATGCCGCGAGCGTCGGCTTGAGATCCGTTGATTTCCGACTAGAGCAGTTGCTGACCGTTCGGGAGTATTGGCGAATCTGCGACCCATTTGATCGTCGCGCGCGCAAGCGGCTCGAGCGATGGGGGCGAGGACGAATCACACAATCCAGGTGCGTTGGAGGACGACGTGTCCGCCGTCTGCAATTTAGGAATCGCCTTGAACCGGCTTGGCGGCAACCGCAAGCTGCTGCGCGAGCTCATCTCGTTCTTTCGCGAAGATGCTCCAAAATTGCTGAAGCAGATCGAGGATGGTCTGGCGTGCGGAAACGCTCGGCAAGTGCAAATCGCAGCGCACTCACTTCGAGGGCTGGCTGCGAACTTCGAAGCGCTAAGCTGCGCCTCGACCATGGCACAACTCGAAGAACACGGACGAGCAGGGAACTTAGAGGCTGCTTCCCGGTTATGGCCAGACGCGGTCACCAGCGTCGAGAACTTGAGCCGGGCGCTGGCAATCTCATTTGATCAGCCCCGCGCCTAGCCAAGTGCACATCCCGCGAAGTGAAAGCCGCGGAGACGGGTCGAACAAAACGCGCAACAGCAACGGTCCGCCAACTTGCGGGAGTCGGCGGACCGTTGTTTAGCAACCGCTCGGGCACACAGCCTGGCGTCCGTCAAGGAGTTGGCACTTGGCAAGGTTGTGCTGCTTGCGGTTAGCCATGTCCCGTTATCGCCGCGGCTCCGCCGGGCGTTGGCTGACCTTCCGTGGCAGATGCTCTCGGTAGTACTGATCGATCTCCGCCGACCACTTCGGATCGGCCACGTTCGGCCAATGCTCCTTGTCGAATCCGGGCGCCTTCTCGAGGCTCTGCTTCGAAAGGGCTAGCACGAAGAAATAGTTCTCGTCGGCGTCGCGCTGCAATGTCAACGCACTGAACGGCATCGCGAACAACTTATCACCGATGCCGAGGAAGCCGCCGAACGACAACGCCACGTACGAGATTCGACCAGTCTCCATGTCGACGACGTAGTCCTCGATCTTGCCTAGCTCTTCGCCATTGGGGTTACGGACCTGCATGCCGGTTAACGTGCTCAGGCGGTAGTGTCTGGCGGTCGTAACCTGATCGGTGCGCGTTGCCGCGGCAGCCGGGGCGCGCGGTTCGCGCGGCGTGGGCGCCGGTTCCGCGGCTTGCAGCCAGAGTCCGGCGATCATCGAAAGGGCCGTTGCACCCAGCAATAGTTTGGCAGTTCGCATCGCTCACTCTTCCTTTCCAATTTGCCCGCATGTTTTGCCGGCGCCGTACTAATGCGCCACGGCGAGATTGCCTCCCACGAACCGGCCCCCAAGACTTGGGGGCAAAGAGCGTGCCTTGGACGGACGGAGAAACGAACTGATCCCAATGCGGCCATCCTGACAGCGGACATGGCTATGCGAGTGTCGCAAATGCCTTGCAGGTGGGCGCCGCGCAAAATCTTCGCCGGTTACCGTGAATCGGCATCTGCTTCGATAAGGCTCAGCTTGGTCGCCCCGCGGCCAGCCCCCTCTTGGACGTCGAACCCGCGAAGAGTCATCTCGAAGCCGGCAGCCTCTTGCCATCAAAGTCGCCGCGACCCTGGGCGAAGCAGGAATCCGTCAATGCCAGCGTAGTTGGCACACGACGTGCGACTTCCACTGACGGAATACAACGGCGCGCCATGGCGCCTTGTTCAAACAGTGCGAGTGCGCACGGAGTTTTTTTACGGAGTAATCGTCATGCCGAATTCGACCAGAAACCATCTACGCAATGCCCGTAGTCACGCGCGCGACGGCGCCCAAGAGATCGGAACGGGAATGCGCAAAGCCACGCGGCAAGGCGAGGCCGCAGGCGAAAGTTTGAGCGCGGTTGCTGGCAGTATGGCCGCCGCCGCGGAGGATCGCATCAGTGATCTCGCTCATGGCTTGTCTGACCTCAGACACGCGGCAGTCGACTTTGCCAGCCAGAGCGCTGAGCATCTTCGAGAGCGGGCCACTGCCGCCTTGGCAGACGGACAGGCTCGCGCACGTCAGGTCGGCGGATCGATCGAGAGCCGCATCCAGGAACGCCCGCTTCGCAGCGTGTGCATCGCGTCCGTCGTGGGGTTCGTGTTAGGAGTTTTCTTCCTGCGGCGCCGTTCGTAGTCGGATCCGCGAAGCGTCGGCAAGAAGCAGGCCCAGGGTTGCGGAAGTCCTCGGCACTGCGGGACTCACCCTATGTACCGACGACTCCGCGATCTTCCACGCAGGCTGAGCAACGGGGCCGCGGCCGGACGTCCTGTAGGTCTCAAAAGAATGGAGCGGGCGGCCTCTCTAAGACCGTCCGCTCCCACCACTTCCGCGGCCCTCTGTCCCGGCCCCACGGGCCGCGCTAAGGGAGTGGACGTCGAGCAAAGCCGCCGCCGATGAGGCTGAGGATAAACAGCACCAGGAATACGAAGAACAGGATCTTGGCGACCGAGGCGGCGGCCACGTACACACTCGTGAAGCCCAATACGCCAGCGATGATCGCAATCACCAGGAACATAAGCGACCAGTACAACATGATTGTCTCCCTGCAGGGTAAGGTCCATACGGCAACCGCCGGCAATCGCGCAACGGTCTCTATCGGCGATGCGCTTCGCGGACTACGCGTCCGCAGATCGCTAATCAATCGAGCATTTCGCGTGCCAGGAAATGCGATCCTCGGTTGCCATTCGACCTCCTCATCGTGAGATCTTTGAGCAGGCCCCCGCGCATAAAGGCGGCCCGGCGAACACGCTTGTGAGTGGGGCAGATACTCAGCAAACGTGCCGTCGGGCCGGATCACACCACGTGGCCGCGACCCGCGACCGCGTGGGAATGTTTAAGGATTTGCCGGCGGCGGGTTCTCGCCGCTCTGCTCGACCGTCGTTTCGGTCCGCACCGTAGTTTCGCCCTGCGGTGTTTCGACCGTTCTCGTCGTTTCGGTGCTCGACTCCTGGCTACAGCCGATGGCCAGCGGCAGGGCGAGCAGCAAGCTCATCGCAAAAGTCATCAAGCGTTTCATCCCCAATCTCCTTGTCGTGTCCATTGTTGGTTCTAGAAATTCCTACGCCGAAGTCCCGATTGTGTTTCCGGCCGCGCATCACCCTGGTGGGGTACGCGTCAGATTCTGCCGAAGAGCACCAGCAACAAGACGACCAAGAGCACGAGCCCAAGTCCGCTGCTAGGGTAATAGCCCCAATTCGAACTGTACGGCCAGGCGGGGAGCGCCCCGAGCAGGAGCAGGATCAGCACGATTAACAAAATGGTTCCCATCTTCGTTTCCTTTCACGCGATGCTCGTCACCGGGGCGATGTTGAGCGACCTGGTTGCCTGATAACCACCGATGCATCACGGCTGGTCATCGGTTTAACCACTACTGGCTCCTGTTGCGTTCGATTGAGTCGCAAACGCGGTCAGAATCGCTCCGAGATCGCACAGGGCGTCGAACACTGTGCATTTGTCGTGCCTAAGGTTGGACGCGCTGGCACCCTTAAACTCATTCCAGTGCGGCGACCGTCGTCTGCCGCCGCATTGCTGTCAGGTCGTTCCAGGCGGCCCGGAACTGGGCGGCACCGAAGCGCCCTTCGCCCGAATCGGTGAGATGAGCCCAATCTGCGGCGTCAATGACGTCGTGCAGGAGGTTGCGCGCTTGCGGGTTATTGGTGAGTCGCTCGGCCTGCCGGAGCAGCTTCGCGGTGCTAGTGGATTCCATCGCCATCATGCAGTGCGCGATCTCGCCACTGGTTTGGACCAGCTGCTGTGTCCTGGCCAAATCGAGTCGCAGCTCGGCGGCCGTCTCCGTGGTTCGACGAGCGATCTCCGTCGGCAGATCGTCGAGACTCCGCACGTCAGTCAGGGCATTCTGCCACGCCGCGCGCACTCGAATGAGTACGTCGCGATCGTTCAGTAGCTCGTCCACGCGGTGATAAAGGGCCGCGCGGCGCAATCCCCAACTCGTGTAGTCAATGGCATCCCGAGCCAGCTCGTCCGACGCAAAGAACTGCTTGTGCAGTTCAAACTGCGTCCGGCGAATCACCGCCACGACCGCCGCGCGGGCACCCGGCTCGGCCATCGAGTCGCCGTGTTTTTCGATGTGGCGGCACACTTGAGGCCAGAACTCGGCACACCGATCGATCGCGTCGAGTATCTGATCGTGCTTGATCGTGACCCCCAGTTCGGTTGTGGTCCAGTTGGCGGCTGCATCGTCGCCGCGTGCCGACGTCGTGGGGTTGAACAAGCAGATAAACCAGCCGATGCCGCAGCACGCCAAGATCATCCAGCGCGCGCGAAGTCGTTGTATGCCGTTCATGGTTGCCAAGCCTCGGTTCCAGGGATGAGCAACTGTCGGCATCGAAGCCAACAGGAGGGTTGCGGGGCGGGCATTTGAAGCACGCCGCCGCTTAGCTAACGCATTCGCTGGGCCAAGCCGCGCCGGCAGAGCAAATCGGCCGTTCGCTCTTGAGTTAAGCGCTTGACCGAAAAGAGATTAGCACCGTCGCCAAAAAATGCGTTTCTGCTTGCCTGCCAAGTGACCTCCGAGGAACCATGCTGGCATGGCCTTGCACACGCTCGCGTCGCGCCGATGGTCACGTCTTGGCGACAGACGCTTGTCCCTGAGCCGTGCAAGGAACCAGACGCAGAATCTCTTGCAGCATCGCCAAGGAGATCGGCTTTGTCAGATGTCGATCGAACCCGGCGGCGGCGGCGTCCGCTCGGTCATCGTCTCCGCCGTAGCCAGTGATGGCCACCAACAGCAACGAAGCCGTCTCGGTGCGACGGCGTAGCTCACGGGCAACATCGTATCCGCTGATACCGCCGGGGAGCCCGATATCGCACAGCACCAGATCAGGGTGCAATTCCAATGCGAGCGCGATTCCGCAGGGTCCGTCGGTGGCGATATGCACCTCGTGGCCGGCGAGCTCGAGCATCCGCTGCAGAGGATAGGAGCTGTCGCGGCGATCATCGATGATCACGATGCGGCAGTTGCCGGGAGTACCTGGCGGCTCGACGCACGGTTCCGGGCTGGCCGCCGGCGCGCTGGCCAGGGGCAGTCGCACTGTGAAAGTCGCCCCACGATCGCGCCCCGCGCTGTCAGCGCGAATCTCGCCGCCATGCAGCGCGACAAGTCCTCGGGCTAAGGCCAGCCCGAGCCCGAGACCTCCGCGTGGATTGCCGCGTGCGCCATGGGCTTGCGAAAAGGGTTCGAAGATGTGTTTCACGGCATCACGGCTGATGCCAAGACCGCTGTCGATTACCGCAAATTCGACCGCGCCGTCGCGCGGCGCCGCCAATCGCACCAACACGCGCTCGCCGCGCGGTGAGAATTTCACCCCGTTATAGATCAGATTGGCAATCACCTGGTTGAGCCGCGTTGCGTCGCCCCAAACCCAAATCGGTCCACTGTCCGGCGTCTCGAGGTCGATCTGCACGCCGCTCGATTGCGTGGCACTGCGGGCATCGGCCACGGCGCGGTCCAGCAGCTCGTGCAAATCAAGGTGCGACTTCTGCAGCTCCAGCTTGCCATGGGCGATCCGGCTCGCATCGTGCAAGTCGTCGACCAGCCGGCTCATGGTGCGCGACTGTCGATCGATGATCGCCCGCATCTCATCGACCGCATCCGGCAACGGGCCCAGCAACTCCATCACATCGACGGCGTTGCTCACGGCCGCGAGAGGATTGCGCAGCTCGTGGCCGAGCAAGGCCAGAAACTCGTTTTTATTCCGATCGGCTGCCTTTAACTCTTCGGCGAGTCGCAGCCGCGAGGCCATTTCTCGAAAAATCAAATAAAAGCCGACTGCCACCACTCCTGCGCCAAGCAGGGCCGAAAGGCTCAACAGCATGATGGATCGTCGGGCGCACTCGGCCGCTTCAGCCAGCAGTCGCGCGCGGCGATTGTCCTCGGCCTGGCTCAAGTCGGCAATGATTTCGCGGATACGATCCATGGCGTGCTTGCCGGCCGGCTGCCGCACCAAAGCAAGCGCGGCATCGAAACCCTGCTCCCGACGCGAATTGATCGCTGCTTGCGCGGTTTCCAGCTTGTCCTGTATGGCACTATCGAGTTCTTGAAGTCGTTGACGTTGCCGCGGATCGTCGCCCAGCAGCTTTGCCAATTGCGCGCGCGCGTCGGGAAGCCTGGCCACTGCCGACTCAAACGGTGCGAGGTAGTGCTTGTCGCCGGTCAGTAAGTAACCGCGCTGTCCGGTCTCGGCATCTTGCAGTGCGGAAAAGACGGCTTGGATCGCATTCAAGTTCTCGGTCGCCCGCCGCACGCCGGCCTGGCTCGTCGCGATCTCCTGCAGACTTTCATACGAAACGACGAGGTTGACGACCAAGAAGGCCACCAGTGCGGTCGCAGTTGCGACAGCCACGCCAGAGCGCTGCATGATGGTGCGATAAGGCATATTCAAACCGCCCCGCTAGACCTTTGTTGCCGATACGTCGCGCTAGCCCAACTGCAACACCGCTCTGGGGACGTGGCCAACGCCTCGGATCGAGGCCATGCCCGCGAAGATAAACTCGAATCTAATGCTGAGCCCATTGCTGGGCAATGCTGGGAATCGCACACCTTGAGAGTCGATGGTGCGCTAACGATTTCGGCATGCCGCGCGGGCGATCGGCTGGTCGCTCGGTACGCGGACTGAACGCGTCCGCGTCAGGCCGCGCACATCGCCATTGCGGTAGCCTCCTCGATCGCCATCGGTTTTAGCGGCGATCGACACCGGGGCGAGGCTTGGCGCGCTCTTTGCTCTTCCCCGGACGACAACGGAAGCGGCTTTCGCTCAATGCGAGCGATTAGAACACCAGGAGAGGCTCACTTTATGAGTACGACTGAATTCCGCCAACGCGTGTTTGGGATTCAACAATGCTGGAGCGGCCAGGAGCGCCGCCGACGGGAAAAACTCGGCCACCATCGCGCGGCCTGGTTCATCGCCAGCATCCTGGAACCGGAGTGCGACGACGACGCCGTGTGGGCTGTCGGCAGCCTGACCCCTGATGACATGGCTCGACTTGGCGGGAGAGGCGGCTGAAGTTCGGGTCCACGAGAACCTCGCATCGGCACACCCTGGCGTACCGTGCTGAAAGCGCCCGGGCCAATCCTTTCGGAACTGGAGACCGTCATGAATCGCCATGAGTCGACCGCCCGCTATCTCCCCTCGCCTCGGCAAGTGGCCTCGATGTGCCAACAGATTCAGGCCACGTGGACTCCCAAGGAACGAGCCAGGCGGGCCGTGCGCAAGAGCGGGCGTTGGGTGCCGCCGCAGGTCCGAGTATCCGACTTGGGCTTGGGAAGCGATCGCCGCCCCAGTCTCGATTAGGCGATATCTGTTCGCAGTCCCGATTCGAACGGACGTTAAGAGGCGAGAGCCCTCTAGAGCGGCGCCGAGATTGAATCGGACGAGAGCGTCGCGCTAAAGCAGCCAAGTTCTCGCGCTGCATGCGCGATTTCGCCCGACAAACCCGACGAGTGCTTCGCTAATCCACGCAGGCTCGCAGCTTCGGTCGCGGCGACCAGGCCATGACATTTCTCAAGCAGCCCATCCGCGGCGGAAGTTGCAGCCAGCCGCGCGAGAGTTAGCGTGGCGGCACGTACCGTCGCTGGCTGCTGAGCCACGATCCCGTCGCGAATCTCTGCTAGCAGCGAGTCCGCACGCTGCTCAAAGGCGGCGACCATTTGACGGAACAAATCACAGTCGCCGCCGCACCTCAGCAGGGCAACCGGCCCATCCGCGCCCATCACATCGGCGGTACTCGTCGGATGTGCTTTTGTCGCGGAAGCCTCTCCCCTCCCCGTACCGTCGCTACGACTGCGCAATGCCATCCCCATTCCTTCAACCACTTGCACTAAATGATCGACCTCGACCGGCCGCAACAGGAACGCATCCATTCCCGAGAGCAGATAGCGCCGACGATCTCCCAAGGTAGTGAAGGCCGAGATACCGACGATCGGAATTCGCATTGCCTGCCCGTGTCCCGACGTTCGGATAGCAGTTGTCGCTGCTGGTCCGTCGAGGTCCGGCATGTGAATATCCATCAAGACGACGTCGCACGGTTGCGCCGCGACGCTCGTCACAGCATCGCGCCCGTCGGGCACGATGCCGACCTGGTGGCCGCGCTCCCGAAAAACCTGGGCTGCCAATCGCGCGTTCGTGGCTGTATCGTCGGCAACGAGAATCCGGAGTGGATCAAGAGCAACTTCCATCTGCGCAGAGTCCGATTACGTCAACGCACACCTAGCAGGTGGGGATCTGCAGGTGCGACAGACCGGTGTTAAGCTGGCCAGTGAATGCCGGGTGCCCGGAGCTGCCGCCTCCGATCCGCGCCCGGCCCGTCTCGCTAATGTGCTGATTTGCAGTTTCTGACGGCGAGGGCTCCGCGGTCTCTGACTTTGAGAGCCTCGCCGGGCAATCCTTGCCGATCTCCCGCACTTTCATGTCCGCGGGGGAGGCAAGCCATTTTCATGCCACTACGTTTCGGTCGATCCTGTCATCCGGCCGACCGGATCGTAGTGCTTCAGCACTGATGGGGCCCTCTGGCTGCTAAGTGACCCATTGTCAGGGGTACCTGGCGTCTGACCCCCAAGTATGGGTGTTTTCTCGAACGTCGCTTGGTTCCATCTGACTTCTCGGCGACCATACCGCTCGCCTGTTTCGGCTTCGAAATCTCCGACCTAAAATGAAATTAGGAGCTTGTCGGATGGCGATGGACTGCTCATTCAACGATCGATCTGGTCGCTGCGCGACCAACGTGGTTCGGGGCGCTCGATCCCCAGGCGTTCCCTTGTTGAAGGTCCTTGTCGAGCGCTAGAACGGCTATGACAGCAATAAGAATTGATGCGACCGGATTTGACAGCCAGATTTGGGAGACGATGGCAGTGCTCAGGCATGATTGCACGGAACCGGCATGGCAGATGCTTGAAGCAAGCATTTCGTCGAAGTCGATGGAATCTGTTTTGGCGGCCATGATCCTCTGACAAGTGGCGGGCAGCGTGCTCATTCGTGGCCGATGGGGTTCAGCGCAGCGGAGGCCCAAAGATGAGTTCCATTCTTGTCATTGACGATGATCGTTCGGTCTTGCAGACCTTCAAGCATGTATTGGCGGATACTGGCATGACGGTCCTCGGTGCTGGCACCGCGGCCGAGGGGCTGGTTCAACTGCGCGAGCACTCGCCCGACGTGGTCATGCTTGACGTCATGCTCCCCGATGAATCGGGCCTGGAGACATTCCAGCGACTCGTCCAAGCCGATCCCAAGGTGCCGGTGGTGTTTATCACCGCCAGCAACACGAGCGACACGGCGATCGAGGCCATGAAGCTCGGCGCCGTCGACTATCTCATCAAGCCATTGGAGGCAGAGCAAATTCGGCGTCTGGTTGCGAGGGCACTCGAAATCCGCCGTTTCATGCACGTGCCCGTCGGAGTGATCTCCGGCAACGGCCAGGGATCAACCGACTCACTTGTCGGCTCCTGTCCGGCGATGCAAGAGGTCTACAAGGCCATTGGTCGCGTCGCGTCGCAAAATGTCACCGTCCTGATCTGCGGCGAGAGCGGCACGGGCAAGGAACTCGTCGCGCGGGCGATCTATCAGCATGGTCCGCGGGCGTCGGGACGTTTCTTGGCGGTCAACTGCGCCGCCATTCCCGAGGCGCTACTTGAAAGCGAGTTGTTCGGCCACGAGAAGGGATCGTTCACCGGCGCCGAACTGAAACGCATCGGCAAGTTCGAGCAATGCTCGGGCGGTACGTTGTTCTTGGACGAGGTGGGCGACATGAGCCCACTCGTCCAAAGCAAGGTGCTGCGGGCACTGCAAGAACAGAAGTTCGAACGCGTCGGCGGCAACGAAACGATCAAAACCGATGTACGGATCATCGCGGCCACGAATCGCGATTTAGAGCAGATGGTCGCCAATGGCACCTTTCGGGCTGATCTTTATTACCGCCTGAATGGCTACACCATCAAGCTGCCACCGTTGCGCGAGCGTACCGCGGATATCCCGATACTGATCGAACATTTCTTGCGACTATTTGCCAAAGAGCTCGACAAGTCGGTCCACGATATCGCTCCCGAAGCGCTCGACGTACTGCTTCGCTATCGCTGGCCGGGGAACGTGCGCGAGTTGCAGAGCGTGCTCAAGCAGGCCATTTTGCAGGCGACTGGACCAGTCGTGCTGGCCGACTTCCTGCCCGCCGAAGTGCGCCAGGCCAATTCCGTGAGTGGCTCGGCGCGAACCAACGGCCAAGCAGTACAACTCGATTCGTTCATCGAAGAACGCTTGCACGATTCGAAAGACCTGTATGCCGAAACGCTCGCGCTCGTGGAGCGAGCACTCTTAACGCGCGTGCTGCAGCACACCGCTGGCAACCAGTCGCATGCGGCCCGCATTCTGGGCGTGACGCGCGGCTGCCTGCGGAACAAGATCCGCCTGCTGAGGATTTCGATCGATCCCGTGATCAGTGTGCCCGATGGCGCCACGGATGAGTCGCTCGAATACAGTTTGCCGATGTCTGAGTAGAGCATCTCGAACGCGCGGACACAGTCGTAAATCGAGAGCGGGCTGCTCGTAGCCACGTTTTTGGCCGCAGGCAATGCTTGGCCTAGAATCACGACAACTGAGCGCACGGTGACCAATGCGGCGCGACGGTGTGCATCGCTGTTGGCTCTGTTCGGCTTACTGACAGCCAGTACCGCCGTGGTCCGACTTGTGCATGTCTCGCGTGGCAGCTTCTCACCTGCGATGATGCCGAGACATCCTTAAGCGTCGCACATGCGCTACTTAGCTCTGGCCACTGACTACGACGGCACGCTGGCCTTACACGGGCAGGTCGACGAGACCACCATCGAGTCGCTCGAGCGGTTGTTGGCGACCGGACGCCGGTTGATCTTGGTGACCGGTCGCGAACTGGATGAGTTGCAGTCCGTCTTTCCACGGCTCGACCTCTTCGAACTGGTGGTCGCCGAAAACGGTGCCCTGCTTTACCGACCGGCGACCAAGGAGTCGAAGCCGCTTGCCGAGCCACCAAACCCAGAGTTCGTCGATGAATTGCGCCGCCGCGGAGTCGAGCGGATCTCGGTGGGGCATTCGATCGTGGCCACTTGGGAGCCGCACGAAAACGCCGTGCTCGAGACGATCCGCGACCTGGGGCTCGACCTGCAAGTGATTTTCAACAAGGGGGCCGTGATGGTGCTCCCCTCGGGCGTCACCAAGGCGACCGGCCTGGCCGCGGCGCTCGATGCCATGAGCCTGTCGTCGCACAACGTCGTGGGGATCGGCGACGCGGAAAACGATCACGCGCTACTGAAGCTGTGCGAGTTTTCGGTTGCGGTAGAGAACGCCTTGCCAGCAGTGAAGGAAACCGCCGACCTGACGACCGAGGCCGACCACGGCGCTGGCGTGCGCGAGCTCGTCGAGCGGCTCGTGCTCGACGACCTGGCAAGCTATGCCGAGCGACTAGTGCGCCACAACTTGCTCTTGGGGCAGCGCGACGGCGACGACGTATGCCTGGCGGCGTTCGGACCGACGGTGCTAATCTGCGGTCCTTCGGGGAGCGGCAAGTCGACCGCGGTGACGCGTCTGGTGGAGTCGCTCGTCGACCTCAAATATCAGTTCTGTTTGATCGATCCCGAGGGTGACTATGAGACATTCGACGAGGCGCTCGTGCTCGGCAGTCCCAATTTGCCTCCCTCGCCCGACAAAGTCCTCGAGCTGCTCGGCAAGCCTGGCTCCAGCGCGATCGTCAACCTGACCGGCATGAAGATCCCCGATCGCCCTCCCTTCTTCCTCAGTTTGCTGGGGCCGTTGTTTCAACTCCGCACGCACACGGGCCGTCCGCACTGGCTGGTGCTCGACGAAGCCCACCATTTAATGCCAGCCGACTGGGGCCCCCCCGCCGGAGTGCTGCCCGAGCAGTTGCACAACCTGCTGTTGATTACGGTGCATCCCGACCTGCTGTCGCCGGCGCTTCTGGGGCGTATCGATACGCTACTGATCGTGGGTGCCAACACCGCCGGCACGCTCAAGAGCTTCTGCGAGGCCGCGGGCGCCGACGTACCCAGCTACGCTGTTCCGGAGCTCGAGCCGGGCGAGCTCTTGATGTGGTCGTGTCGCGGCGACTCGCCGCCAGTGAAAATGCGCGTCCACATATGCCGCACCGAACGCCGCCGCCATCGCCGCAAGTACGTCGAGGGAGAGCTGCCGCCAGACCGCAGCTTTTACTTCCGCGGCCGCGACCAGAAACTCAATCTGCGAGCACAGAACATGAAGGTTTTTGTGCAGTTGGCCGAAGGAGTCGACGACGCGACGTGGGAGCATCATTTGCGGCAAGGCGACTATTCGACCTGGTTTCGCGAAGCGATCAAAGATGACGACCTGGCCGCGGCCGTCGCCGAAATTGAACAGCTTGCCGGCATCAAGCCGACCGAAAGTCGGCAGCGGGTGCGCGCGGCCCTGGAACGCGACTACATGGTCGATGCCCCCGGACCGCTGCCTGTGCCCGGCGCGGACTAACGAAATCGAGGCGCAATTACTTCACCATCATTTCCCGTCTATTGACGTCTGTATTTCTAACGAACCCGCGAGGGTTTGATGCGTACAATGATTTGTGAGACCGAAAGGAACTGCGGCGGAGTTGGAAGTCCGTCGTCGTCTGGCGGTGCGCATGCTATCGCAAGGCAAGACCGCCAGCGAGGTGTCCAAACTTGTGGGCGCAAATCTTTCGTCGGTAAAGCGCTGGAAGGCGGCGTGGAAGAAAGGAGGCGTCGAAGCCATCGCCGCCAAGCCTCACCCCGGTCGCAAGCCGCGATTGACGACTGCCCAGAAACGGAACCTCGAACGCATTCTCTTACGCGGCCCGCGCGCGGCGGGCTTTTCCAGCGACCTCTGGACGTGCGGTCGAGTCGCCGAGACGATTCGCCGCCGGTTCGACGTGACCTACCACCCGGATCATGTGTGGCGGATTCTGCAGGGCCTCGGCTGGTCTTGCCAGAAGCCCGAGCTGCGTGCCCGCGAACGGGACGAAGCGGCCATCGATGGCTGGCGGACGCGGGATTGGCCGCGGATAAAAAAAGAGCCTCGAACGCCAAGCTAGCATCGTCTTGGAGGACGAAAGCGGCTTCATGCTGCAGCCGGTGCGGCGTCGCTCTTGGGCTCCGCGCGGCCGCACGCCGATCCTGCGGGCGTGGGACCGTCGCGATCGCCTCTCGGCGACCTGCGCCCTTACGATCTCTCCGCGCCGGCGCCGCCTCTCGCTCTACTTCCGCTGGCAAGAGGGCAACGTCTCGGCCGAAGATCTCGTTGCGTTCGTCCGGCAGTTGCATCGCCATCTCGGGACGCTGATCACCTTGGTCTGGGATCGCAGCGGACCGCATCGCAAGGCGGCACGGCTGCTCTTGGCCGGCCAGCCGCGCTGGCTGCGCATCGAGTGGATGCGATAGCCCAGGAGTTTCGGACACCGGCGGGAACCGGATAATGGTTCCCCAAGGAGGTCCGAACGATGGACGATT